>JANRKQ010000073.1:0-33774 GCA_033763395.1 Myxococcaceae bacterium | reverse complement strand
CGCGCGACCGGCGCCGAGGGACGGGCCGCGGGCGGAGCGACGACGGCGGCGGCGACGGGCGCCGGGGCCACGGGCGCGGGAGCCGCGGCGGCGACGGCCACGGGCGCTGACGGCGGGGGCGCCGCGAGCGGAGCAGACGGGATCGCGGTGGCGACGGGCGTCTGCGAGTCGGCCGGCACGCTGATGACGGGCTCGGGCGCGGGCGCTGGCGTGGCGGCCACGACGGCCGGGGCGCTGGGCGCGGGCGCGGCGACAGCCGCAACCGGTGCGCCCACGACGGCGGCGGGGGGAGCGGCGGGCGCCTTCACGTCCGACGCATGCATGGTGGTCGTCTGCACGGACTCTCCCACGCGACGACGCACCACCACGCCCTTGGGCGCGACGGCCGGCGGCGGCGCCTTCGGCTTGAGCTTGTCGACGATCCGCTTCACGGCCTCGACGGCCTGATCGTCTTCGAGCGACGACGAGTGCGACTTCACGTCGTACCCGAGCGACGCCAGCTGTTGAACCATGGCCTTGTTGTCCAGCTCGATGCCGTGGTTGTCCTTCAGGTCCTTCGCGATTTCATGAACGCGCTTCTTCGACATGCGGCGGCCCCCGTACTTCAGTTGCTCAAGGGATGAAAGGGAGGAACCGGTGCCCGCGGCGCGGACGACTGCCAGATGGGTTCTCCCCGGAAAGATTGTGACCTCTTCGACACGGGGCCTCTCTCGAGGCCGCGTGGCGCTCACTGCAGAAGCCTGTGGTCTGCCACCCGTCGGCCCCACTCCAGTCGGGGCGCGTCGTCAGGCGGCGCGATGATGCGTGCTGTCGGTACGGCTCGTCACAGGTTCTTCTTCTGCAGGGCTTCCTCCAGGTCGTTCACCACCAGCTCCACCGACTGCTTGAAGGCCCGCTGGAAGGCCTTCCGTTTCATGGCTGCCGCGAGGCAACCCGGTCCACAGAGGTATGCCCCCCTGCCAGGGGCGGTCTGGGCCGCGTCATGCACGGGCTGGTGCTGCTCGTTGAGCACCAACCGATGGAGCAGCCGTTTGGGCTGCTTCTTCCCACACCCGAGGCACGTTCGAGTCGGCCCCGGCCTTTCGTCTTCGTTCAACGCCTCCACCACGACTTTCATGACATCGCCCTCGCCTTCAACCGGACGGGCGGAGAGGCCCGCCGGCCGAACGGAGGGGGCTTACAGCGGCGAGGCCGTCTCGAGCGGCTTGCCCTTGAGCGCGTCGAGCTCGGCGCGCTTCTTGGCCTCTTCCTGCAGGTAGCGCTCGGCGGCGCTCTTCACCTGGCGGGCCTTCTTGATGCCGATGCCTGCGACGTTGCCCAGGCGGGTCAAGTCGACCTCCTTCACCACGTCTTCGACCGTGCCGTAGCCCGACAGCTTGAAGGCCGCGAGGTTCGAGCTGCCGATGCCGGTGACACGAATGAGGCGCTCGTCCTGGGTGAGTTCGTCGGGGTGCTTGCGCTGCTCCTCGAGGCGGCGGGCCTCACGCTCCTTCTCGAGCTGGGCGAGCTCGACGGCGTCGTCGGCCATGCGGGCGCGGGCGGTCTCCTGCATCGCCGGAATGCGCGAGGCGTCGAGGCCGGGGATCTGCGAAAGCACCTCGGGGTTGGCGTCGGCGACGTCCTTCGCCATGCGGAAGCCGTGGGCGTAGAGCGTCTCGACCAGCATCTCGGACACGCCGGGCAGCGAGCCCAGCGAGCGGCTGGCGAACTCGCGCATCTCCTTCACGCGGCTCTCGGAGTTGATGTCGAGCTTCCAGCCGGTGAGCTGCCAGGCCAGGCGCACGTTCTGGCCCGAGCGGCCGATGGCGAGCGAGAGCTGGTCGTCGGGGACGATGATCTCCATTGCGTGGTTGGCCTCGTCGATGATGACGCGGCTCACCTCGGCGGGCGCGAGCGCGGCGCAGACGAACCGGGCCGGATCCTCGTCGAACTCGACGATGTCGATCTTCTCGCCGCGGAGCTCCTGCACGACGGCCTGCACGCGGCTGCCCTTGATGCCGACGCAGGCGCCGACCGGGTCGACGTCACCATCGCGCGACGACACGGCGATCTTCGAGCGGCGGCCGGGCTCGCGGGCGGCGGCCTCGATGACGACGATGCCTTCGGCGATCTCGGGCACCTCCATCTCGAAGAGCTTGGTGAGCAGGTTGACCGAGCCGCGCGAGAGGATGATCTGCGGGCCCTTGGCCTCGCGGAGCACGTCGAGCACGAAGGCCTGCACGCGGTCGCCGGGGCGGTAGACCTCGCGGGGCACCTGCTCACGCACGGGCAGGACGGCTTCGGCGCGACCGAGGTCGACGATGAGGTTGCCGCGCTCGAGCCGGCGGGCGATGCCGGTGACGATCTCGCCCTTGCGGTCCTTGTACTCGTTGTAGACGTTCTCGCGCTCGACATCGCGGGTGCGCTGCAGCAGCACCTGCTTGGCGGTCTGCGCGGCGATGCGGCCGAAGCCGCGGCGGAAGGTCTTGAGGCCGAGAATGTCGCCGTACTGCTCGTCCTGGGCTTTGGCCTCGGCGGCGTCTTCGTCACGGTAGAAGATCTGGAAGACGAGCTCGTCGCCGGGCTGCACCTCCATGCCGCGGGACTGGGCCTGGTCGGTGGTGATCTGGTTCACCGCCTGAATCGGATCTTCGACCTTCTCGACGACCTGAATGGCCTGGAAGATCTCGACGACGCCCTTGTCGGCCTCGAACTTGGCCTCGAGGTTCCGGTCCTGGCCGAAGTGCTTCTTGGCGGCCGTCTTCATCGCGTCTTCGAGCGTCGCGACGAGAATCGACTTGTCGATGCCTTTGTCCTTGGCGACCTGCGTGAGGACGTCATCGAGGCGAACGGAGGGCTGGGCGATCATGGTGTCTTCCTTGGGTCCACGGCCGTCATCAGGCGGCCTGTATGTGCGCTGCGGGTGTTACGACGACTGCTCGAAGTCGAACTCGAGGTTGGCCTTCGCGATGTCCTTGAAGGCGATGGAAAAGGTGCCGGCGCCATCGACGTCGACCTTCACGAGGTCGGACTCGACGGCCTTGAGCTGACCGAGGAAGTTCTTGCGCGGAGGCTCGCCCAGCGGCCCGAAGGTCTTGATGCGCACCTTCTGGCCGACGACGCGCTGGTAGTGCTCGGGCTTCTTGAGCGGGCGGTTGAGGCCGGGGCTCGAGACCTCGAGGGAATAGGCCTCTTTGATGAAGTCTTCGACGTCGAGGGCGAGGTCGACGGCCTTGCTGGCGGTCTGGCACTCGTCGACGCCCACCTTGCCGCCGGGGTTGTCGATGAAGAGGCGCAGAATCCACTCGCCGTTCTCGCGCACGTACTCGACGTCGAGCAGCTCGAGCCCTTCGGCGGCGATGAGGGGCTCGCAGATTTCGCGGGCCTTCTCTTCGGTGCTCTGGCGGTTCTTCTCGGCCACGGCGGAACTCGACTCCTTGAAAACGCAAAGTGGGCCGACCGGCCCACTTTCAGGAACTGCACGGAAAGTGACGCGCGCTCCAATACGCCAGGAGGTGGGACGATGTAAACAGCCGCTCCAGCCGGGACGCGGAAAGGTGCGACATGACAGTGCTTGCGGCAGTGCAGATGACGAGCGGAGCCGACAAACGGGCGAACCTCGAGGCGGCGACGCGGCTGGTGCGGAAGGCGGTGGCGCGCGGGGCGACCTTCGTGGGGTTGCCCGAGAACTTCGCGTGGATGGGGCCGGAGCCGGAGCGGGACCAGAACGCCGAGCCGCTCGACGGGCCGACGCTGAAGGCGATGGGGGTGTTGGCGAAGGAGCTGTCGGTGACGCTCCTGGCGGGGTCGGTGCTCGAGACCGGAGCCCCCGGCGGGCGGTTGTTCAACACCTCGGTGCTGTTCGGCCCGGACGGCGCGCGGCTGGGGGTGTACCGGAAGATGCACCTGTTCGACGTCGAGGTGGGTGACGGGCAGACGTACCGGGAGTCAGCGGTGGTGGCGCCCGGGACGGAGGTGGTGGTGGCCGAGGCGCCGGTGGGCAAGGTGGGGTTGTCGGTCTGTTACGACCTGCGGTTCCCCGAGTTGTACCGGCGGCACAGCGAAGCGGGAGCGGTGGTGCTGACGGTGCCGTCGGCGTTCACGCTGGCGACGGGGAAGGACCACTGGGA
This sequence comes from Myxococcaceae bacterium, assembly GCA_033763395.1. GTDB lineage: Bacteria > Myxococcota > Myxococcia > Myxococcales > Myxococcaceae > Xiheimicrobium. The sequence goes on along the minus strand of JANRKQ010000073.1, from coordinate 29,665 downwards.
GGTGCTCCTGCGCGCGCGGGCGATCGAGAACCAGGCGTACGTGGCCGCGCCAGCGCAGCAGGGGAAGCACCCGAAGGACCGAATGACGTGGGGCCACGCGATGGTGGTGGACCCGTGGGGGCTCGTCGTTGCGCGGGCGAGCGAGGGGGAAGGCGTAGCGGTGGCGGAGTTCGATGGGGCGTTGCTGGCGAAGGTGCGGGCGAACCTGCCGGCGCTGAAACACCGGCGACTCTAACAGGCTGTTGAAGAGTCGGGGGAGCGGCGGCTGCGCGTTCACGAAAGCTCGGCGAAGAGTTCTTCGAGCGAAACCCTCAGGGAGCAGAAGAGCGGGGACCGGACCACGCCCTTCACACGGAGACTGACCGCTTCGACGTACGACTCCTCCTCGAGCGAGAGGACCTGCACCGAGCGTTCATCGGGGTCGACGAGCCAGTACTCTGGCACGGCGAAACGCTCGTAGAGGTGTCGCTTCAGCACGAGGTCCTGCGCCGGGTTGTGCGGAGACACCACTTCGACAACCAGGTCTGGCACTCCATCAACACCGCGGCGGGTGATGATGCCCTTGCGGGCGAGTTTCACCACGACGAGGTCCAGCTGAACCGTGTTCGTCCGGTCGAGAATGACGTCGAGCGGGCTGGGCAGCACACGCGCGAGCTTCCGGTTCCGCAGCTGCTCCCTGAATTGGCCGCTGAGCTCGAAGACAACGGCCTGATGCGTCGTGAACGGCACCGGCGATACGACGAAGTCTCCTTCGACGAGTTCCCAACGGCGTCCATCCTGCGGGAGCAGCGCGTAGTCCTCATACGTGAGCGCAAGGCGTGTTCCTCTGGGCCCCGTCATGGTGCTCTCACTTCACCACGCCCCCTGATCGAATGAGGTCCGAAGTCGTCAGCGCCGACAGTTTCAACTCCTGCAAATGACGCTACGCTCGACGCGCGTCACCGAGAAGGGGTGGTGTCAGCGAAGTGGGACCGGTTCAACTCCTACGTCTCGGTCGGAGCTATCTCAACGAGAGCCGGCACATGGAAGCGTTGGTGCTTGCCAAAAAGGGAGCCCAATCCTTCCCTTCATTTGAGCTCGACTTCACGCTGCTTCTCGCCGAGGTCTATCTCGAGCAAGGAGGGCGCAGGCGAGCACGCGAACTCCTGGAGCGCGTCTTGAACCAGCACCCGAGTTTCGAACCGGCCCAACGAATGCTAGCGCGCATCCCAGCGTGAAGACCGCGCGTCACCCCAGGGCGGTGCGGTAGTCGACGTCGTACTCCTCCTCCGCCCCGTGCGCGTCGTCCTCGGCCCCGAGGAAGAACTGTTCCACCGCCGCCTCGACCTCGGCCCGCGTGTCGAGCCGGTTGATCAGATTCCGGAACACCGACGCCCCCGACAGCCCATGCGCGTACCACGCCAGGTGCTTGCGGAAGTTGTGCACGCCCGCCTTCTCGGCCCGCGCGGCCTCTTCCTCGGGAGACAACTTCTCCCGGCTCACCCGCTCGTGCGCCACGAAGTGCAGGTGCTCCTTGAAGTGCCGCATCACCAGCGTCGCCCGCTCCTCGCGCGTCGGCTTGGGCCCACCGTTCAGCTCGCGGAACAACCACGGGTTCCCCAGCGCCCCACGGCCGATCATCACGTAGTCGCAGCCCGTCTGCTCCGTCATGCGCGTCGCGTCGTCGACCGACTTCACGTCACCGTTCCCGATGATCGGAAACCGATTTCCCACGTGGCGCTTGAGATCCGCGATGACGCTCCAGTCGGCCTTGCCCGAGTACCCCTGCGCCCGCGTGCGCGGATGCACTGCCAACGCCGCCACGCCCGCCGCGCCCAGCACGTCGGCCATCTCGAGATAGTTGCGCTGCGACGAGTCCCACCCGGAGCGGATCTTCGCCGTCACCGGCAGCCCCGTCGCCTCGCGGATCAACTTCACCAACAACCCCGCCCGCGGCGGATCGCACAAGAGCCCCGAGCCCGCGCCCGTCTTCGTCACCTTCTTCACCGGGCAGCCCATGTTGATGTCGATGATCTGCGCGCCGTGCTTCTTCCCGATCACCGCCGCCTCGGCCATCACCTCGGGCTCGCCTCCGAAGATCTGCAGCGAGTACGGCCGCTCGACCTCGGCGTTGAACCGCAGGTACCGCAGCGTGCGCGTGTTGATGCGGAAGAGCCCCTGCGCGCTGACGAGCTCCGTCGGGCACAGCGCGGCGCCCTGCTCGAAGGCGATGGTGCGAAACGGCATCTCCGACACGCCCGCCATGGGCGCGAGGATGAAGCGGTTCTTCAGGGTGTACGGGCCGATGGGCAACATGGTCCCACGGCCCCTATCCGACCAGCGCCAGCCAAGTCGAGCCGTCCGCTCGAACACTCAGGACAGGTCACTCACCAACCGCGAGGCCGCGACCGCTCGAACCTTCGTTCCAAGCGAGAAGGTCTGCGGCCCAGCATGCACGACCGTGAGCGAATCCAGCGAGAGCGACTCGAGCGCGCTGCGCATGCTCGAGGTGATGCTCGGCGCCGCCGTTCGTTTGAACTCGAACCCCAGGCGCCGCCCCCGCTGGTGCACGAGCAGGTCGAGCTCGGCCCCCTGGTGCGTCGCCCAGAAGAAGGCATCGTGGGCGTCCACGCCGAGGACCCGCAGCACCTGGCCGATGAGGAACCCTTCCCACGACGCCCCTGACTGGGGGCTCACGTCGAGCTGCCCGGCCGTGTCGATGCCCAACAGGGTGTGGAGCAGCCCGCAATCACGCAGATACAGCTTCGGGGCCTTCACCTGCCGCTTCGAGATGTTCTCGTGCCACGGCTTGAGTTGCGTCACCACCAGCGCCGCCTCCAACGCGTCGGCGTAGCGCCGCACCGTCGCGTCGGACACGCCCATCGAGCGACCGAGCGCGGACCAGTTGAGCACCTGCCCGTGGACGTGGGCGAGCATCGTCCAGAACCGCCGGAGCGTCGGCGCCGGCACCTTGACCCCGAGCTGCGCCAGATCGCGCTCCAGGAAGGTTCGAACGAAGTCCGACCGCCACTGCGCGCTGTCAGCGTCAGACCCCGCCGCATACGAGCGCGGAAAACCACCTCGCAACCAGAGTCGATCGAGCCGCGCCGCTCCGACCTCGTCGAGCGAGAACCCATCGATCTCGATGAACGACACCCGGCCGGCCAGCGTCTCGGACTCCTGCCGCAAGAGCTCCGCGCTGGCGCTCCCCAGCACGAGGAAGCGCGCAGGCTTCTTCGGGCGATCGGCCAGGACCCGGAGCACCGGGAAGAGAGCGGGGCGGCGCTGCACCTCGTCGAGCACCACCAGCCCCCGCAACGGAGCCAACGCCAGCTCGGGCTCTGCCAGGCGCGCGACTGCGCTCGGCAGCTCGAGATCGAAGTGGTGCGTGTCGCCGCTCCATCGATCGGCCACCTCACGAGCCAGGGTCGTCTTGCCGACCTGCCGCGGCCCCAGCAGCGCGACCACTGGCGAGCGCCGAAGCTCACGAAGGATCCGGTCTCGCCGCGCGACGCGAGGAATCACCATGCTCGGTTCGTACCATGAAAATTCATCACGGCGTGTCGAGTTTTCATGGGCCTCGATTCTGCCTCCATTCGACCGGTCCGGGCGGCCCTGCCCGCTCGACGCCTGCGTGTTACGACTCACCTCGTGTTCCAGTTCAAGCTGCGCGGCATTCCAGTGCAGGTGCACTTCAGCCACGTGCTGATCGCGCTGCTCCTCGGCTGGAGCTTCGCGCAGAGCGAACGCGCTCCCACCGGCTGGCCCGGCCAGGTGCTGGTGAGCGAGAGCCACCCCGACCGCGCCCGCACCCTCGCCGCCGTCATCATCATCTGGTTCGTCATCATCAGCGTATCGGTGCTGGTCCACGAGCTCGGCCATGCGTTGAGCGCGCGGCGCTTCGGCCTCTCGCCCGAGATCCACCTCATCGGGCTGGGCGGTCGCACCTTGCCCAACGCCAAGGAAGAGCTGCCCTGGCACCAGGAGGTGCTGATGACGCTCGCCGGGCCCACCGCCGGCCTCGTGCTCGGGCTCGTCGCGGGCCTCGTGCTCTTCACGCTCGAGCCGCTCGGCGTCCCGGTGGCGCCGATGGTCGAGTACACGCTCAAGGCCGTCTTTGCCGCGAACCTCTTCTGGGCGCTCGTCAACCTCGTGCCCGTGACGCCCCTCGACGGAGGCCACATCGCGCGCGCCGTGCTGATGCACCTCTTCGGCCGCAAGGGCTTCCTCTACGCGCAGATCATCACGCTCGTGTTCGCGGGCGTGGGGCTCGGCCTCTCGGTGTTCCTGCGCGCGCCGTTGCTGGGGCTGCTGTTCGGTCTCTGGGGCTTCCGCGCGGTGTCCGTCGTGCAGGCCTATCAGCGCGGAGAGCTGCCCCTGGGCGCGGGCGCGCATCCCCTCGCCCGGGTGCTCGAGACGGCCGAGCAGATGATTCGGGAAGGCGCGCTCGACGAGGCCGCGCGCGCGGGAGACACCGTGCTCCGCAGCGTCGACGTGCCGCCCACCCTCACCGCTCGGGCGCATCTGCTGCTCGGGTGGATCGCGGTGAAGCAGTCGAACGCCTCCGAGGCGCTGCGGCACTTCCGCCAGGTGAAGCACCAGCCGGTGCCACCTGCTGCCCTCGCCGCCGCGCATTCACTCGCCGGTGACGACACCACCGCGCTCCCGCTCTGGGCCGAGGCCGCGCGCGCCAGCGAAGACGCCACCCTGCGCACCGAATACGCCGGCGCCCTGCTGCGGCTGGGTCGCGAGACCGAGGCCCGACAGCTCCCCGGCGTTCGCCTCGCCCCGGCCTTCCTCGCGGCCGAGCGCGTGCACTACGTCCGCGGGGAGTACGCCAACGCCGCGCACGCCGCCGAGAGCGCCTTCCGCGCCGAACCCAAAGCCGAGTTTGCCTACACCGCAGCGTGTGATTGGGCCCGCGCGAAGGACGCCGCCGCCGCAATGCGCTGCCTCACCCTCGCCTCGCAGAACGGCTACGCCGACGCCGAGGCCGCGCGCGCAGATCCCGATCTCGCGTCGCTCCGCGACACGCCTGAGTTCGCCGCGTGGCTCGATGCCCTGCGCCCGCCCCAACGTGATGACGCGCCGATGACAGAGCGCGGCGCCTGACCGTTCCCTTCGAGTCAGAATGTCGGAGCGGCTGACGCATCGATGACGCCCCGGCGTGTTCAGCGATTCGAACACGCCATGACGAAACCAACCGACCCCACCACCGCGGCCTCGACGAGTTCGAAGTTCAGCCTCGTCGCCCTCCTGCCCTTCATCGGCTGGCACCTGCTGCTGATTCCGGGCTTCCTCTTCATCGACTTCAAGTGGGAGTACCTCGCGCTCGTCGCCGTCACCTACTTCCTGCGCATGTTCGGCGTGACGGCCGGCTACCACCGCTACTTCTCGCACCGCGCGTTCAAGGCGAACCGCCTGTTCCAGTTCCTGCTCGCGTTCCTCGCGCAGACGAGCGCGCAGAAGGGCGTGCTCTGGTGGGCCGCGCATCATCGGCACCACCACCGGCACAGCGATCAGGAAGACGATCTCCATTCCCCGTCGCGCAAGGGCTTCTGGTGGAGCCACGTCGGCTGGATCCTCTCGACGAAGTACGAGGACACGCGCTTCGAGTCGATCCGCGACTTCGCGCGGTTCCCCGAGCTGGTATGGCTCAACACGCACCACCTCGTCCCCGCGATGCTCGGGCTCGTCGTCATGTACCTGCTCGGCGGCGTCCCGTGGATGTTCTACGGCGGCGTGGTGTCGACCGTGCTGCTCTGGCACGGCACCTTCACCATCAACTCGCTCAGCCACATCTTCGGGCAGCGGCGCTACGTCACCACCGACACCAGCCGGAACAACTTCTTCTTCGCGCTGCTCACCATGGGCGAGGGCTGGCACAACAACCACCACTTCCACCAGAACACGGCCAACCAGGGCTGGTTCTGGTGGGAGGTCGACGCGACGTTCGCCATCCTCAAGGCGCTCTCGTGGGTCGGCGTGGTGTCGGACCTGCGCGTGGTGAGCGAGCAGACGAAGTACGCGTACCGGAGCTACTCCGAGGCGCAGAAGACGCAGCTCGAGGCCGAGACGCGCTTCAACGCCTGGCGCAAGCCGCCGCAGACGCCCGCGCCGAAGCCGAGCCCCGAGGCCATGCCCGCGCTCGGGCGACTTGCACCCCAGCCGCTCCTCGACCGGTAGCGGCGACGTCGTGGCCGCGTGCGTGAACTCCCCTGTCGGGTTCGGCGCGAGGCGAAGGGCCGGGGGTCGTTGACACCCCCCGCGACCGACGGGCAGACCCAACGGCCGTCGCTCGTCGTGCGTGAGGCGCGGAGCTGGACCAGGCGCAACGCCCGCGCCGGAAGCTCCCTGTGGAGCCCCGAGCGCGGGCGCGCGACCCGTCTCGCGGTGGAATTCGACGTCAGCTCACATCGAGCAGGTGCCGAGCCCCGCGGCGCCCATGATGCCCTGGCACATGCCGGCGGCGCAGGTGGGCATGCCGCCGTCGAGGTTGCAGAACGTGCGGCAGGTGCCCATGTTGGCACCGGCCATTGACACGATGCACTGGGTGCCGCGCACACAGCCCGTCGTGTTGCCGCACGGCTGACCCGCGGCCGAGGTGCCCGCCATCACGCAGCGCGCTCCCACGGTGCCCAGCTGGCACGCCTCGGCGGCGCCGCAGGGCGTCTGGTCGAACGGGTTGCAGGCGATCTGCGCCTGGCAGATGAGGTGCGTCTCACCCACCGCGCCGCCGCTGCCCTGGAACTGCACGGCCGACTCGCACGCCGAGCTGGGCCCGCAGCCGTTGAAGGGGCCGCAGTAGCGACGGCAGACCGGCGCGGTGCCGCTGAAGCCGATGCACTGCGAGCCACGCTGACAGGGGTCGGGGATCGCCTGCGTGCAGCTCGCGTTGTCGGCGAGGCCACCGTCACCCAGCGCGAAGGGCGTGCAGATGCGGCCGGTGCCGCCGTCGGGCGTGGGGCCCACGATGCACTTCGCGTTCGGGTCCAGGCAGTTCTGAGCGAGCACGTCGCACTGGCCGGGCACGCACTCGCCCTGCTGGGGGTTGTTGATGTTGACGATGAGGCACTGCGTGCCCGCAGGGCAGTTGGGCGCCGCGAAGTTGCACGGCATGTTGCCGCTCATTCCGCCTCCCGATCCGCCCGCCGAGCCACCGCCCGCCATGCCGCCACCCGCCGACCCACCGCCCGCGGAGCCGCCACCGGCCGACCCACCACCTGCCGTCCCGCCACCCGCCGAGCCGCCACCGGCGATGCTCCCGATGCACGAGTTCGTCGCCTTGTTGCAAGTCTGCGCGTTCATCGAGCAGTTGCTGCACAGGTTGCCCTGGTTGCCGCACGCCGTGTCCGACGTCATCGCCGCCGGCACACACTCGCCGGCCGCCGTGCAGCAGCCCTCACAGTTGTTCGCGCCGCAGCGGCTCATCTGGCCTCCGCACTGGCACGACGACACGACGAACATGGCGAAGCCGAGCACGGCTCCGAAGCTGAGCGCCCTGAATTGCATGAGAAGAAACTCCGGTGAGGCACCGGCCACGGCCCGGTGCTTGGGGTGAAAGCGGGCGCGCACCCAATCCTACACCGGCGCCCCCGTCAAGCTGACGACGGCAGACGTGGGGCCACGGCCTCCGATTCACCCGGGGAGCGTCAGCCGCCGTCCTTCGGCACCAGGTACTGGAGCGCCTTCGGCTTCTCGAGGCTGCACGCCCCGACGGCGCCCGACGGATCGATGGCGTCGTTCCCTTCTTGAATCGCCAGCACCTTGCGGCCCTGCCCGATGACGAAGGTGATGCGTTTGGCCACCGAGACGATGGGGTACTTCACGTCGAACGCCTTCATGAGCGTGGCCTTGTCGTCGCTCACGAAGCTGTACGGCGCCTTGAGGCTGTCGCGGAACTTCTTCGCGGTCTCCGCGTCGTCACCCGAGACCGCGATGACCGTGCCCTGGTTCTTCTCGATGTCCGCATACCGGTCCCGGTACGCCGTGAGTTCCCGGGTTCAACCGGGGGTGAAGGCTTTTGGATAGAAGGCCACCACCACCGGGCCCCGCTCGACGAGCTTCGACAGGGCCAGCTCGCGCCCGTCCACGTCTTTCACCGTGAAGTCGGGCGCGACGTCACCGACCACCGGAGTCGCAGCGAGCACGAACAGAGACGCGAACATGACACCTCTTTAGCGGGGCCGTGTGCCAGCCGCCAGCCCTCACGAGGCGAGGCGGGACCAGACGGCCGACGCGGCCTCACGGCTGTGGCGGGCGAGCTCGACGGCGTCGACCGACAAGGGCTTGCGCTTCCACAGGCGCCACATGCCGTCGACCATCACCGACTCGACGTGCTGCGAGGCCATGCCGTGGAGCACGTGCGCGGCCAGCGTCTCGGCCGACAGCGGCGTCGGAGGCTGGTAGTCGAGCACGACGAGATCGGCGACCGCGTCTTCGCGGAGCGGCCCCATCGTCATGCCAAAGGCCGCCGAGGCCAGCCGGTGCCCGTTCGCGAGGAAGTGGAGCACGTCGATGGGCGCTCCGGAGTCCCGCGCGCGCAGGGACGCGGCCTGCCCCTCTGCCAACACGTCGAGGCTCATCACGTCGGTCCCGAACGTCGCGCGCACCCCGAACTTCGAGGGCGTCGCCAGCCCGGTCTGGGTGTTCATGTTGCTGCGGGCGGCGTGCGCCATCCACGCGCCGCGGGCGAGCAGCTCCGAGAGGTCTGGCCACGAGAAGTGCACGCCCTGGCTCACCACGGTGCGCTCGGTGATGAGCCCCAGCTCGAGCAGGCGCGCCAGCGGCGAGGCCCCGAAGCGCTCGGCGCTGTTCGTCTCTTCCCGTGGATCCTCGGCCACGTTGGCGAGCAGCATCGCGCTTGCGCCCTGTGAGACCGCCTTCACCGCCGTGAGGGTGTCGTTGCTGGTTGCGCCGAGGTGGGCGAGCCCTACCGCGCCCCGGAAGCGGCCGCGCGCCCGGCTGATGAAGCCCGTCACCTCTTCGAGCGCCTCTTCGCGGCTCACGGCGCCAGCGCGCTCCGAGATCTCATACGCGAGCACGCCGCGAATCCCGGTGTCGTTGAGGCCGTGCGCCACCTTCGCGAGCGAGCCCGGCACCACGCGCGGCGAGACGTGCAGGTTGAAGACGGTCGTCGTCCCCGCGCACAGCCCCTCGAGGCCGCCGACCGCCGCCGCCGCCTGGATGTCGTCGAGCGAGAGCGCGTCTTCCAGCCGCTCCAGCACCGACTGCTCAGCGCCGAAGCCGCCCGGTGGCCGCGAAAGGCCCCGCAGCAGGCCCGCGTGCAGGTGGTGGTGCGCGCTCACCAGCCCCGGCATCACCACGCGCCCGCTCAAGTCTGTCGTCTCTTCGTTCGGCAGCGGCTCGAGCGCCGTTCCGCGCGCCACGATGCGCCCCTTGTCGATGCGCAGATCGCCGCGCTCCACCACCGGGGGCTCCAGCTCGACCAGCGTCGCGCCCTTGAGCAAGGTCGTCACGAGGGGGCGCAGGCTATCGCTCCTCGTGGCCACCCGGCTTCCGAAAAACGGCCGCCTGGCGCGCGTCAGGTCTCCTGACATGGGGCTGGTGTGCGCACTGTCCCGAATCGAGTCAGATCAGGGCTCTCGTGTCGGAGGACGCCCCAGAGCGCTGACGTAAGGCATTGGATTTTCTACCCGAAACCACCTGGGCACACACCTTGCTCACCGGCGCGCACCACCGCAGCCGATGTCGGGGGCAGGAGCGGAGGCCCGACTGAAGTAGGACGTCACGAGCAGCAGCGGAAAGGGAGCAGTTCGACATGAAGTCTCAGGTTCTCCTCACGGTGTTGGCCGGCGCCGTCTTCGGGAGTGCATGCGGCCAGGTCGAGCGGACTCCCGAGGCGCTCGAGCGCGTCTCGCAGACGAAGCAGGAGATCATCGGTGGCACCATCACCATGGGCGATCCCGCGGTGGTGGCGCTCACCGTCGGCTACGGAGGCCGGTTCTCGAGCTTCTGCACCGGCACGCTCATCGGCCCCAAGACGGTGCTGACGGCCGCGCACTGCATCTACGCGCAGGGCCGCAGCGCGCCCTACTTCGCGGCGTTCGGCACCTATGCCTCGAGCCCGACCCAGACGGTGCGCATCGTCAACCAGGTGCGGCACCCGATGTACAACGGCCAGAGCAACGACTTCGGCCTCGTGCAGCTCGAGCGGGCGGTCACCAACGTGCCGCTGGTGGTGCTCAACGAGACGGCGATGACGCAGGGCCTGGTGAGCCAGCCGATTCGTCACGTCGGCTTCGGCGTCACCGACGGCAACACCCAGGTGGGCGGCGGCACCAAGCGCGAGGTGACCACCGTGCTGCGCCAGGTGCAGCCCACCCTCATCGTCTCGGGCGTCACCGGCAAGCAGACCTGCCAGGGCGACTCGGGGGGGCCGTCGTTCATGACGTTCCCCGGCACGCCGGGCCCCCGGCAGGTGGGCGTCGTCAGCTTCGGCGACCAGGGCTGCATGCAGTTCGGCGCCGATGGGCGGGTCGACCGCGTCGTGCCGTGGATTCGGATGACCGCCGGTGCGTGGGAAGAGCCGACGTGCGAGCTCGACGGCCTCTGCAAAGAGGGCTGCGCCGTCATCGACCAGGACTGCGCCTGCGCCCGCGATGGGCAGTGCACCGCGGCCTGCAACGACTTTGGGCGCGACCCCGACTGCCCGGCCGACTGTGCGTCGAACGGCATCTGCGCCGTCGAGAGCTGCCCGCGCGCCGACGGCGACTGCGTGAACGAGGGCGGCCTCTGTACCGTCGTTACCCAGTGCCAGGGGCGGCAGTGCGTCAACGACCGGCAGAACACCGAGACGTACTGCAGCCGCGGCTGCACTACGAACGGCGACTGCCAGAGCGGCATGGAGTGCTCCAGCGGAGCCTGCCGCATTCCGCTGCGCCCGGAGCGCCAACTGTTCGAGTCGTGCTCCCCAATGCTCGACTTCTGCGTCACCAGCACCTGCAACGGCCCGCAGCAGGGCATCACCCGGTGCGTGCTGCCGTGCCTGGCGAACTCGGACTGCACCCGCGGCGACGTGTGCGAGGGCGGCTCGATGGGCGGCCGCTTCTGTCGCCCGCCCTCGCTCGACTTCACCCCGAAGGTAGTGCCGCAGGTGCCTTCGACGCTGGGGCAGACCGCCTCGACGGGTCTTCAGCTCCCGTTCGCCTGCTCGTCGGTCCCCGGTGGACTGTGGGCGCTGGGCGTGTTGATGCTCGCCACCTTGCGTCGCCGCCGGGTGTCCTGACATGCGCTCCACCTTTTCGTCGTTCGTCCTGCTGGCCCTCGTGGCGTGCGGGCCCACCGAGCTCGACCCGCCCGAGCTGCCGCCCGTCGCGTACCAGCGAGGCGCCATCGTCGGCGGCACGCTCGCGCCGAACGACACCAACGTCTTCCAGCTGATCATGACGGAGCAGTCCGGCCAGATGGGCATCTGCACCGCGACGCTCATCGGCACGCGCACGCTGCTCACCGCAGCGCACTGCGTGGACTCGGCGCGCTCGGTGTTCGCGCACAACGCGCCCTCGGACAACCAGATCCAGTTTGGCGTCAACGCCTACCGCGCCTCGCGATGGAACGTGCACCCCGGCTGGAACCCCAACGGCCAGGACCTGCGCAACGACATCGCCATCATCTTGCTCGAGCGCGCGCCGACCAACGTCATGCCCAAGCCGTGGAACAACCAGACGCTCACCTCGAGCTTCCGCGGCCGGCCCATTCGCGCAATCGGCTATGGCAACACGAGCCCTGGCTCTGGGAGCGGCACGCGGCGCCAGGTCGACCTCGTGGTGGCCGACCTCTACCCGCAGCTCCTCTTCATGGGCGACCAGCGCTCGAAGGGCATCTGCCAGGGCGACTCGGGCGGCCCCACGTTCCACACGTTCCCCGACGGCGTCGAGCGCGTGGTGGGCGTGCACAGCTTCACCGTCTCGCAGGGCTGCACCTATGGCGCCGACACCCGCACCGACGCGTTCGCGTCGTTCGTGCAGCAGTACCTGTCGATGTACGAGGCGCCGTCGTGTGATCGCGACGGTCGCTGCGCGACCAACTGCGCGACGCCCGACTTCGACTGCGTCTGCGCGAAAGACAACATCTGCAGCTCGGTGTGCCTCATGCTCCAGGGCGGCACCGACCCCGACTGCCCGGACTGCGGGCCCAACGGCGTGTGCGCCACCATCACCTGCGGCGAGCCCGACCCGGACTGCGTGGGCGAGGGCATGCTGTGCAACCGCCCCGATCAGTGCGTGAACCGGCAGTGCCGCAACGATCCCCAGAACCTCGAGCCGTACTGCACCCGCGCGTGCACGGCGCCGACGGACTGCGGCTCGGCGTTCGAGTGCACCGGCGGCTTCTGCATCAAGAAGCAGCTGCCCGTGCTGGGGAGCGGACAGGCCTGCCGAATCGGCTCGAACTTCTGCGGAACCGACCTCGCCTGCACTGGCGCGAACGAAGCCGACTCGACCTGTCAGCAGACGTGCCGCAATCAGGGTGACTGCCCCGACATGTGGCAGTGCGCGACGGGGTGGAACGGGTTCCGCTACTGCCAGGAGCCGCCGAAGCCGCCGGTGCTCATCGGGCGCGCGACGATCAGCGGGCCGGTCGCACAGACGGGCGTGTTCAATTGTTCGTCGGCGAGCGGGCTGTCGCTCATGAGCCTGTCGCTGGTGCTGCTCGGGCTGCGCCGACGACGCTGACGCCGGGAGAACACGCGACGCGCTGGGACGCTCAGCTCGGGTCGGCGATCACCTTCCACGTGGTTCCCGCTGGCGTGTCCATGATCTCGACGCGCATCGTCTTGAGGTCGGCGCGCAGCTGATCGGCCCGGGCAAAGTCCTTCGCGACACGGGCGGCCTGACGCGCGGCGATGGCCTCGTCGACCTTCGCCACGTCGATGCCCAGCCGGGCCACCTGGCGATCGCGTCGACGCGCGAGCCACTCGGCGGGCACGTCTTCGAACAGCCCGAGCGCGAGCGAGGCCCTTCGCGCCACCTCGCGGAGCGCGACCAGCGTGCGGCCCACCACGGCCTTGTCCTTCACCGGCGGCTTGTCGGTGAGCTGGTTCATCTCGTTGAAGAGGCCGGCCAGGGCCCCCAGCGCGCCCGGGAAGTTGAAGTCGTCGGCCATCGCCTCGTCGAGCTCCCGCAGGAACTTCATGGGCTCGCCGTGCAGCGGCCCCTGGCCGAAGTCCTTGCCCGCGATGCGCTCGTCGACCTTCTTGAGCGTCTCGTAGAAGTACTCCATGCGCGTCTCGGCGTCGGCGAGCTGCTTGTCGGAGAACGAGAGCGCCTGCCGGTAGTGCGTCGTGAGGAAGAAGTACCGCAGGGCTTCCGCGTCGACCTGCCCGAGCGCGTCGCGCAAGCGCACGACGTTGCCCAGCGACTTCGACATCTTCGCGCCCTCGAGATCGAGGAAGCCGCCGTGCATCCAGCAGTTGCAGAGCGTCTTGCCGCTCGCCGCTTCACTCTGGGCGATCTCGTTGTCGTGGTGCGGGAAGATCAGATCGAGCCCGCCCCCGTGCAGATCGAACGTCTCGCCGAGGTACTTCTCGCTCATCGCCGAGCACTCGATGTGCCAGCCGGGGCGGCCCTCGCCCCACGGAGAGCTCCACGAGGGCTCGCCGGGCTTCGCGGCCTTCCACAGCGCAAAGTCGAGCGGATCTCTCTTGTTCTCGAGGAGCAGCTCGCGCTCGCCGGCGCCCGACACGAAGTCGTCGAGCTTCTTCTTCGAGAGCTTCAGGTACGCGGGGTACTTGCGGACCTCGAAGTAGACGTCTCCGCCCGAGGCGTACGCGAAGCCGCGCGCGATCAGCTTCTCGATGATGGCGACGATCTCTGGAATCGTCTCGGACACCTTCGGCGACACGTCCGGCGCGAGCAGGTGCAGCGCCTTCGCGTCGGCCTCGAACTCGCGAATGAAGCGCGCTGCCAGCTCGATCGGATCTTCCTTCGCCTCGTGCGCCGCCTTGATGATCTTGTCGTCGACGTCGGTGTAGTTGCGCACGTACCGGACCTCGAAGCCGCGGAAGCGCAGGTAGCGGACGATGGTGTCGAACGAGGTGAAGGTGCGGGCGTTGCCGATGTGGACAAAGGAGTAGACGGTCGGCCCACAGACGTAGATGCCCAATTTCCCGGGGGTTAGCGGGACGAGTGGAACCTTCGCCTGCTGCATCGTGTTGAAAACGCGGATCTCAGGAGCGCTCATGGAGGTGGGGACTTGAGGTCGAGGAAACTCATGGTGTCAGATGTGCGATACCTCGTCAGCTTGAAGCCTGTCTTCTGGAGTTCTCATGCCGCAGCAGCCGAAACGTTCTGACGCCGACTTTCCGATCTCCGAAGAGAACATTCTTCGGGCCGATGATCCCCGCCCGCAGCGGGTTCCCCAATACCCCAGCAGCACGACTGGAGCGAGGCGGCCCTTGAAGAAGGCTGAAGAAGCGATTCCCACCGCCATCTACGATACCGAGAAGGCTGACCAGGAGCTGCAGGCGCAGTACGGCATGAGCGACGCGAACTTCAAGCCAGCGTTTCTGTACGTCGAGCGCGGCCCCGGCGCGGGCCAGCTCCTCGAGGTGAAGCAGGGCACCGTGGTGATCGGCCGCGCGTCGGTCTCGGACTTGCGCCTGCAGCACCCGTCGATCTCCCGCCGCCACGCCCAGGTGCGCCGCGTCGGTGAGCAATTCTTCGTGAAGGACCTCGGCTCGCAAAACGGCTCGTTCGTGAACAAGACCCGCATCGCCAGCGAGGTCGAGGTGAAGATCGGCGACACGCTCGCGCTCGGGAACGCGCTGCTGCGGCTGCGCGGGCCGATGCAGAAGGGCGAGAAGCCACCCGCGTCGCAGAGCGGCAAGGCCCGCGTGCCCACCGCCGTCGTGGCGCGGCCCCAGTACTCGACCGGTCAGCTCAAGGCCGTCAACTCGAGCCGCATGGTGAAGATCGCCGTCTTCGCCGGCGCCGTGGGTTTCGGGCTCGCCGCGGTGCTCGCCTTCGCCCTCATTCGCATGGCGACGGGCACGACGCCGGTCGCCAGCACGACGGCGAAGGACACCAGGGCTGCTTCGGCCGAGCCGAACGACGCCATCGCCGAGGCGCTCAAGAAGAAGCAGGCCGTCGCGGTGGTCGCGCCCGTGCGTGCGGCGCCGGCGCCCGCGCCCGAGGCCGCCTCCGATGAGCCGACCATCGACGAGGGCTCGACCACCGTCACCCGCTCCGCGGGCGCGGCGCCCACGGTGGCGCCTGCGAAGATCGCTCCCGCCGTCAACCGGCTCGCCGCGGCCACCCGTCGCGTCGCGGTGCCGTCGAAGGCCGACGAAGGAGAAGACGAGGCCCCCAAGGGCGGCGCCAAGCGCACGCAGATCCTCGCGCCGTACGAGCGGGGCAACGCCGAGGGGTCGCTCGAGCTCGCCCGCTCCGCGGGCGACAAGGAGCTCGCCGGGCAGCTCACCAGCTTCATCACCGCGTACGACAACGGTCAGGAGGCGCTGTTGAGCAACAACGGCACCGTGGCCATCAAGGAGTTCACCAAGGCGCTCGCCGTCGACGAGAAGCTCTCGAGCGGCTGGGGCAAGTACAGCGGAGAGATCCGCAAGCACCTGGGCAACCTCTACTTCCTGGTCGGCAAGCAGTACGAGGCCAACGGCGACGATGACAAGGCGAAGTCGGCCTATGCGGCGGCCCTCAAGCACGACCCCTCGAACTCGAAGGCCAAGAACGCGCTCGGGGCGGCGGCCAGCGGCGGCGGCGACGAGGAAGCGCCGGCGCCGAAGCCCGCGCCGAAGAAGGCGCCCAGCAAGACGAGCATCGACGACGCGTTCGGCGACTGAGCCGCCGGTCGAGGCCTGTTCCACCGCGAGGGCTCGGAAACCGCACACGGCTTCCGGGCCCTTCGTCGTCATCGCGCCAACTCCCCCACCCTTCAGAACGCGACGCCAAGGCGAACGAGGTGGAGCGTCATGCGAGCACCGGTCCCGGGCACGTCGGCGCGGGTCGGCAAAGTGAATGCCACCTCGGCTGCGCGAGAGTGCCGCTCGGAGATGCTGGGGTTGTGAAGAGCTCAGCCCGGAAGGCCCTGGCCCTTTCGCCTGGGTCAGCGCGCGCTCGCGACCAACCGCAGCGTCCCGCGCACCAACAGCCAGGCGTTGAGCGCCGCGAACAGGACCAGCACCGCGACCCACGCCTGACCGCCGAGATCGCCGCCGGGCCTGTCCTCCTGCAGCAGAATCCACCTCGCAGCAGCGCCCGACCACTTCTCGTATTCGGTGAACGCATCGGCGTACTTCGGCGGCGCCTCGTCCCTCGACAACAGCCGCCCCTTCACCGTGAACGGCCGTGGATCCGGGCTCGGCGCGGGCTGCTGGCCCGGCGTCCACTTCTCACTCGGCAGCGTGGGCCGCCGCAGGATGATGGGCGTGTCGACGATGCCCAGGGCCACGACGGTGGTGTTGCGCTCGACGAAGTACCAGCCGCGCGGAGACGGCGCGCCGTGGATCTGCACGTACCGGTTCGACTGCGCGAGATCGAACCGGTAGGCCCCTTCGGCCCCGAGGTCGATGGCCTCTTTCGGGGCGAGGAACTGGTACTCGAGATCGGCGCGCTGCCCCCAGACGAGGTACGCCGAGAACGCCAGGGCCACCGCGGCCACCAGCGGCGTCACGCCCACGTTCGATGGACGCGACAGCTTCGCTTCGAGCTCGGCGATGCGCTGCTCGACGTCCTGGCGGCGCTCCTCGAGGGCCGTCGGCTCCTGAATGGACGAAGACTCCGGGGCGTTGGCCGCTCCGGAGTCCTCGGTCTTCCCGTCACCTGCGCTCACGAGCCGACCGCTTCAGGCCATGTTGAAGATCTTCTTCAGATCGTTCTCGATGTCCTGCTCGGTGACGCCCTTGGCGAACGCGAGCTCCTTGATGAGGAGCGACCGCGCCGTGTCGAGCATCTTTCGCTCGCCGAACGAGAGGTCCTTGTCGCCCTTGAGGAGGTACAGATCGCGCAGCACCTCGGCGATCTCGAAGACCGAGCCCGTCTTGATCTTCTCCATGTACTCCCGGTAGCGCCGGTTCCAGGTCGTCGAGTCGACCGAGATGTCCTTCTCCTTGAGGATCGCGTACACCTGCTTCACGTCGTCCTCGGAGATGATCTCGCGCAGGCCGACCAGACCGATCTTGTTGATGGGGATGAGGAACCGGCCGCCGTTCTTCTCCAGCATCTTGAGCACGTAGAAGCTCTGTCGCTGGCCGGCCACCTCGGTGTGCTCGATGCCCACCACTTCCCCGACACCGTGGCCGGGGTAGACCGCCTTGTCACCTGGCTTGAACACTCGACAACTCCTTGTATTTACTTCGGAAATCCAGGCCATTCCGGCCCGGAGAAGCCCACTCATAGCACACCCGGGCCTTGACTACAAACTCGCACATCCCTACCGTTCCGCGTGGGCGTGTTGGTGGGCGGAGGTGGGATATGGTGGGGTGGACGTGGTGGTCGCTGGGCAATCGCCCGGCGGTGTTTCCGGCGGTGGCGATCCTGGGCGGGGCGGCGGTGGCTGCGACGTTCGAGGTCCCGGCGGGGTGGTTCCTGCTCAGCGCGGTGCTGGCCGGCGGCGTGGCGGTCTGGCGCCAGGGCCGGTCCTTCGCGCGCCTGACGATGCTCTTCGCCTGGGCGGGGCTCGGAGCGACGCTGGCCTCGCTGCACGCCAGCACCGAGGGAGCGCCCATCGAGGCCGGGCGCCGGGTGCTGCTCGAGGGTGAGGTCGAGTCCTTCCGCGCGGTCGAGGGGGGCGCGCTGGTGGGGCTGGCCGTCTCGCGGCTGTCGGACGCGCCGGCGCGGCTGCGGGTGCAGGCCTTCGGGCTGGCCGTCGAGCGCCTCGAGCCCGGGGCGCGCGTTCGGGTCGAGGCCCGGCTGCGCCCACTGGTGCCCACCTCGAACCCGGGTGAGTGGAACGGCTGGCGTCGCGCGCTCGGCCGGGGCCAGGCCTTCGCCGGGAGCTTCGAAGGAAACCGGCTCGTGGTGCTCGAGGCCGCGCCCCGGTGGCGGCGCTGGCTCACCTCGACGCACGCGAGGCTCGAAGCCGCGACGCGGGCCGTGGCGCCCTCGGAGGCGGCGGCGTCACTCTTCCTCACGCTGTCGGCGGGCCTGCGGGCGACGCTCGACGAGCAGGTGGAGGACGACTTCGCGCGCAGCGGCCTGGCGCACGTGTTGTCGGTGAGCGGGCTCCACGTCGCGGTGCTGGCGTTCGCGCTCTTCGCGCTGGTGCGACGCCTGGCGCTCTTCTGGCCGGGGCGCCTGTTCCGCCGGGTGGAGCCGGGCCGCGTCGCCGCGCCGCTGTCGTTGCCGCTGACGTGGGGCTACGTCGTCTTCACGGGCCTGCAGGCCCCGGCGGTGCGCTCGGCGGTGATGTGCTCGGTGTTGCTGCTCGGGCACACGCTGCGGAGGCGCTCCGACGGCCTCAACGCGCTCGCCATCGCGGGCGTGGTGATGCTCGTGCTGGATCCTTCTGCGCTGTTCGATCTGTCGCTGCAGCTGTCGTTCTCGGCGGTGCTGGCGCTGCTCCTGGTGACGCCGGGCCTGCGGGCGCTGGTGCCGGTGCCCGTGCCCTCTCCAGCGGTGGCCAGCGGGCTCAGGCTCAAGCTCTGGAAGTGGAACGAGGCCGCGCTGACGACGGCGCTGGCGAGCGTGGCGGTGACGGCGGTCTCGGCGCCGCTCGTCGCGTCGACGTTCCAGCGGCTGGGCGTGGCGGGGCTCGTGTCGAACGTGGTGGCGATGCCGGTGTCGGGCGCGCTGACCTTGCTGGCCGCGTCGTCCGCCGCGGCCTTCACCGTGGCGCCGGGGCTGGCGACCCCGCTGTTGTGGCTGGGCACGCGCTTGTCCGAGGTGCTCCTCGGGCTGGCGCAGTGGTTCGCCGCCCTCCCCTTCGCGACGTGGGACGTGGCGGCGCCGCCGGCGTGGCTCGCGCTCGGCTGGTGGGCCGGGCTGCTCGCCTTCGTGCTGCTCAAAGGCCGGTGGCGCTGGCTCACCCTGGCGACGCCGCTCGCCGCGCTCGTGCACCTCGCCGGGCCGGCGCTTCCGGTCGACGCGGTCGAGGTGACGTTCCTCGCCGTCGGCCATGGAGACGCCACCGTGGTGAGCCACCGCGGCCACCACCTGCTGATCGATGGTGGCGGTGTTCCGAACGGCGCCGACACCGGGGCGCGCTTCGTGCTGCCGTTTCTTCGCCAACGTCGCATCGCCGCGCTCGACCTCGCCGTCTTGAGTCACGCGCACCCCGATCACGCCCTGGGGCTCATCTCGACGCTCGAGAAGGTGCCGACGAAGCGGCTCTGGGTGTCACCCTCGCCTGCCGGGCCGCTCACGACCGATCTGATCGCCGCGGCCGAGGGCGCGGAGATCGAGGTGGTCGAGCGGGGACACGACGGGCTCACGCTCGGCGCCCTGCAGATCGACATCCTCGGACCACCGGCCGACCGCACCAGCATCGAAGCGGAGAACGACCGGTCGATCGTGCTGAAGCTGACCCACGGCGACGTGTCGTTCCTCCTCACGGGAGACATCGAGGTGGCAGGCGAAGAGGCGCTGGGCGCTCCGGGCGAGGTGACGGTGGTGAAGGCGCCGCACCACGGGTCGGACACCTCGTCGACGCCCGGCTTCGTGGCCGCGACGCGGGCGAAGTACGTCGTGTTCTGCGTGGGGCGCAACAACCGCTTCAAGTTCCCGCGAGACGAGGTGGTCGAGCGCTGGGAGCAGGCCGGGGCGCGCTGCTATCGCACCGATCGCGACGGCGCGGTGACGTTTCGCAGTGATGGCCGGGACGTCGAGGTCGAGACGTACGCGCCCAGGCCGGCCAGCGCGCGGCGGCGGGCGTGGTTTCGACCGTGAGGACCGCCCGTGCTGGGGTCCCGTGTCCCCTGAGGCGAAAGACCACCTGACTGCTGATACAGTCCACCACGCATGCATCTCGCGGAAGTCGCACCAGAGCCCTTCGTCTTTGACAGGACGGAGTTCCTCCGTCTCGTCGACCTCGGAACCTTTCGGGGACATCACGTTCAACTCGTGAACGGGGTCATCATTCGCATGTCACCCGCTGGCGCATTTCATCACAGCACGGTGTGGAAGCTCGACGAGGCGCTCCGCCGGTGTTTCGGCCGGCGAGCGATGGTGAGAGCGCAGATGGCGTTCGCAGCCAACCCCCGGTCACGTCCCGAGCCGGACGTCGCCGTCGTGCCGACGGGCGACTACGACGCCGAAGACCCGACCGAAGCGTTTCTCGTCGTCGAAGTGGCCGATTCGAGCCTCGCGTTCGACAGGACCGTGAAGGCCGGCCTCTACGCGGACGCCGGAATCCCCGAGTACTGGATCGTCGACCTGAATGATCGTCAGGTCGAAGTGCGAACGAAGCCGGTCGGCGGTCGCTACACACGATCCCAGTTGGTCGGCCCCGGCGAGTCGATACCGGTTCCGCGCACGGCCAGGCGTTTGCGCGTGGTGGACTTTCTCACCAGCAAGCGCATTCGCCGGTGAGCCCGGCCTACTCCTTCAGCTGGGGCACGCGACCGGCGCGACGCGCGAGGACGATGACGACGGCGAGCAGGGCGACGCCGACGCCACCACCGATGAGGAGCCATGGCGGTCCATCACCGCCCGTCGCGGCAGGCGCAGCGGCGGTGGGGCTCGGCGTGGGTGAAGGCGCCTGCGCCACCACCACCGAGGCGTCCAGCACCTCGGCCGCGGGCTTGACGGGTTCGACGTCGGCCACGGGGGGCGGCGGTTGAACGTCGGCGGGAGCCTCGACCGGCGTCTTCGCGGCCAGCGCCTCGTCCACCTTGCGCGTACGTTCCTCCTCGGCGAGCCGGGCCGCCTCGTCCGCGCGCCGGGGCTTCTCTTCCGCCGGGACCCGGGTGGCGACCTTCGCTTCTTCTGCTCCTCGTTTCTTCTCTTCCGCGGCAAGCCGCTTCGCTTCGAGCGCCTCTTCGGCTTTGCGCTTCTTCTCCTCGGCCGAAGCGCGCCCCGCCTCGAGCGCTTCGTCCGCCTTGCGCTTCTTCTCCTCGGCTGCGAGACGCTTCGCCTCGAGCGCCTCGGCCGCTTTGCGCTTCTTCTCCTCCTCGGCGAGACGCTTCGCCTCGAGCGCAGCCTGCCGCTGAGCCTCCTCGGCCTGCTTCTTCACCGCCGCGGCGTCGGCGAGCAGCTGCTCCTTCGAAGGCCCCGCGTCGACCACGGCCACCACGACGGGCCTCGGCTTCGGCGCCTCGGGCATGACGCCGTCTTCGAGCTTCGAGATCATCGTCGGGCTGCTGGGGAACGTCAGCTTGAGGCGCTTCGTCGGGTCGGGCTGCTTCCCGTCGCGGACGGGCGTGACGATGACGCGCACCTCGAGGCCCGGCGCCACGTCGAAGCGCACGTCACCCGACACCCGCCAACGAACGTCTCCATCGTCGACCACCAGGGGACTGGCGCCGTTGTGCACGGTGATGCGGGCGGTGACGAGGTGCCGCTCGGGGCTGACGTCGAGCACGGCGACCGGCATCGGCCCGTCTTGCACCCAGCCCTGCACCTGCGCGGCCGTCGGCACCTTGAGGGGCTTGTTGTCGAGAAGGATCGTCAGCTCTTCGACCTGCAGGTTGGGGTCCTCGAGGGGCTGGAACTCGACGCGTACGCGCGACGGGGCCTTCTCGACCATCTGGTTGAGCTGCCGTTCGAGCTCTTCGCGCGCGCGCCGCTGGGCCTCGTCCTCGGCCCGCACCGTCGTCCCCACCACCATCGTCACGGCCAGAAGCCACCGCATCATCGGTCTCGTCCCCCGCACGGGAGGGTGTGTGACTTCGTGCCCCCGTGTCGCGCCTGCGTTCACCCGCGAGACTGTAGCGGGTTCTGCCCGCATGCACAGGTCAGCCGAACTCGGCCACCCGGGCGCCGAAGAGCCGGTTCACGGCCTCGAGCAGCTCGTCCGAGACCTGCACCTTGAGCGCCGTGTTGCCGATGAGCGTCTCGGCCTCGCCCGGCATCAACACCGAGACGGCGATGGGGGTGGCGCCGGCGTACTTCTTCGCGAGCTCGGCGAGCTTGAGCAGCCGCTCTTCGCTGGCCATGTCGACGTGCAGGCGCAGCTCGAGCCGCTTGACCCGCTTCTCGCGCACCTCGCGCAGCGACTGAATGTCGTCGACGATCAGCTCGGCGATGGGGTTCTCTTCGTCGCGGTTGTTGATCTGCACGGTGGCCGTCACGAGGATCGGGTCGTCGCTCTTGAGCAGCGTCTCCCACTGATCGAACCCGGGCTTGGGGCCGGCCTTCGTCCACTTGCCGTCCTTGCCCATCACCGAGCGGGTGCCGTCCTTGCCGGGGAAGCAGACGAGCTCGACGGAGCCCGACAGATCCTCGAGCGTCACCCAGGCCATGCGCTTGCCCGTCTTGGTGGGCCGCTCGCGCATGGCGGCGACGATGCCGGCGACGACGACCTTCTCGTCCTTCCGCGCGCGCTGAATCGAGGCGACGGGCCGGGCGTAGCGGCGCAGCTCCTTCTGGTACTGATCGAGCGGGTGGCCCGAGACGTAGAAGCCGATGGCCTCCTTCTCGAACGACAGCCGCTCCTTCTCGTTCCACTCCTCGACCTTCACGTAGTCGCTGGCGATGGGGGTGGCGGTGGGGCCGCCGCCGAGGAGCCCGAAGAGCGACTCCTGGCCCGAGAGCTTGTCGCGCTGCGTGGCCGCCCCGCCGTCGACCGCGCGATCGAGCGTCTCGAAGAGCTGCCGGCGCGGCCGCTTCTCGAAGTCGAACGCGCCCGCCTTCACCAGCGCCTCGAGCGTCTTCTTGTTCACGCGCTTGGAGTCGACGCGCTCGCAGAAGTCGAACAGCGACTTGAAGGGCCCTGCCTTGCGCGCCTCGAGAATGGCCTCGACCGCGCCCTCGCCCACGCCCTTGATGGCGCCCAGCCCGAAGCGGATCTTGCCCTCGACGGCGCCGAAGGCCATCTCGGACACGTTGACGTCGGGCGGCAGCACCTCGATGCCCTGCTCGCGCGCCTCGGCGATGTAGGCCACCACCTTGTCGGTGTTGTCCTTGTCGCTGGTGAGGATGGCCGCCATGAACTCGACGCGGTGGTGCGCCTTGAGCCACGCGGTGTGAATGGTGATGAGGCCGTAGGCCGCCGAGTGCGACTTGTTGAAGCCGTACTGGGCGAACTTCTCCATCAAGTCGAAGACGCCCGAGGCGATCTTCTCGTCGACGGCCTTCTTCTTCGCGCCGTCGAGGAAGAGGGCGCGCTGCTTGGCCATCTCTTCGGCCTTCTTCTTGCCCATCGCCCGGCGCAGCAGATCGGCGCCGCCCAGGGTGTAGCCGCCCAGCACCTGGGCGATCTGCATCACCTGCTCCTGGTAGACGATGACGCCGTAGGTGTCCTTGAGCACCGGCTCGAGCGTCGGGTGCGGGTAGGTGATGCTGTCACGCCCGTGCTTTCGATCGATGTACACGTCGACCATCGTGCGGCCGTCTTCGAGCTTCTGATCGAGCGGGCCGGGCCGATAGAGCGCGCCAGCGGCGATGACGTCTTCGAAGCACGACGGCTTCATCTTCATCACCATCTCGGTGAAGCCGCTCGACTCCATCTGGAAGACGCCGGCGGTGTCACCCGCGCTGATGAGCTGGAAGGTGCCGGCGTCGTCGAGCGGAATGGTGTCGCGCGAGAGCTGCTGGTCGGCCGGCAGCTTGCGGTTGATGAGCTTGATCGCGTTCTCGATGACGGTGAGCGTCTTGAGGCCGAGGAAGTCGAACTTCACCAGGCCCGCGGCCTCGACCTCGTCCTTCGCGAACTGGGTGACGAGGAACTTCTCGCCCGGCGGCTGGTACACCGGCACGAACTCCCACAGCGGCTTGTCGGCGATGACGACGCCGGCGGCGTGCATGCCGGCCTGGCGGTTGAGCCCCTCGAGCGCCATGGCGACGTCAAGCACGTCTTTCGAGGTGATGGAGCGCCCCTCGACCTCGGCCATGGGCTGGGGGTTCTCGTACATCTCCTTGAGCCTCGGCTCGCCGGCGATCTCCTTCTCGGGCTCGCCGAAGATGGCCTGCTTGAGCGTGATGCCGAGGATCTCGGGCACGAGCTTCGCGAGGCGATCACCCTCAGAGAACGGCAGGCCGTACACGCGGCAGACGTCGCGCAAGACGCTCTTCGCCTTCAGCGCGCCGAAGGTGATGATCTGCCCGACGTTCGACTCGCCGTACTTGCGCTCGACGTAGCGGATCACCTCGTCGCGCCGGTCCTGGCAGAAGTCGATGTCGAAGTCGGGCATCGACACGCGCTCGGGGTTCAAGAAGCGCTCGAAGAGGAGGTTGTACGGAATCGGGTCGAGGTCGGTGATGCGCAGCGACCAGGCGACGATCGACCCGGCGCCCGAGCCACGGCCCGGCCCCACGGGGATGCCGTGCTGCTTCGCCCAGTTGATGAAGTCCTGGACGATGAGGAAGTAGCCCGAGAACCCCATCTTCTGAATGACGCCGACCTCGAGCGCGAGGCGGGCGCGGTACTGATCGGGATCCCACTTGTACGAGACCTTCTGCGCGGCGAGCTCCTTGAAGCGGGCCTCGAGCCCCTGCGCGGCGAGCTCGGCCAGGTACGACTCGGCCGAGTGCCCGTCGGGCACCTTGAAGCTCGGCAGCATCGGCTTCTTGATGAGATCGAGATCTTCGCAGAGATCCGAGATGCGCATCGTGTTGTCGACGGCCTCGGGCACGTCCGAGAAGTAGGCGCGCATCTCGTCGGGGCTCGACACGTACAGGCGGTCGGTCGAGTGCTTGAGGCGCTTGTTGTCGGCGAGCGTCTTGCCCGACGCGATGCACATGAGCAGCTCGTGGGCGCGCGCGTCTTCCTGCTTGATGTAGTGCGCGTCGGCGGTGGCGGCGAGCGGCAGGTCGAGGTCGCGCGAGAGCTGCTTCAAGTTCGCGTTCGCCTTGTCCTGCTCCTCCATGCCGTTCCACTGGATCTCGAGGAAGAAGTGGCCCGGCTCGAAGATGTCCTTGTACTCCTGCGCCGCGCGGCGGGCGTGATCCATGTCGCCGCGGAAGCAGGCGCTCGTCACCTCGCCGCCGAGGCACGCGGTCAGCGCGACGAGGCCCTTCGAGTGCTCCTTGAGCACCTTCTTGTCGATGCGCGGGTGGTAGTAGAACCCGTGCATGTAGCCGGTCGACGCGAGGTACCTGAGGTTCTGGTACCCCTCCTTGTTCTTCGCGAGGAGGATGAGGTGGTTGGCGATCTTCTCCGACCGATCCTCACGGCCCTTGGGCCCCGCGACGTAGGCCTCCATGCCGACGATGGGCTTGATGCCCGCCTCCTTCGCCTTCTTGTAGAAGTCGATGGCGCCGAACATGTTGCCGTGATCCGTCACCGCGACCGACGACATGCCCTTGGCCTTCACCGTCTTGATGAGGTCCTTCATGCGAATCGCCCCGTCCAGGAGCGAATAGAGCGTGTGGAGGTGCAGATGGGTGAAGGACATGGAGCCGTGGCCTCGCAGGACGACGCGTTGACGAGAACGCTCGTACACTACGCCTTCGGCCAACCGGTCAACCGGTCGAAAAACAGAAACGTCGCGCCACTCGATGTGTCAGCGGCCTGGTGTCAGGCGACGGCCTCTTCCTTCGGCGCGAGCTGCCGCCGCACGGCCTGCAGGTTCACCATGGGGAAGATCTGCGCCAGCTTGTCGATGGTCGCCTTGAGCTCGGCCTTCCGGCCTGCGCCCACCGTGTGCACCTCTTCCTCCATCGCGCAGACGAGCGCGAGGGCAGTGGGCACGTTGGCGGTCGCGGCGGCCTCGGGGGGCGTGTGGTGCAGCGTCACCGCCTCGACCAGCGCCGTCGGCATGTTCCACAGCGACAGGAGCGCGCCACCGAGCTCGGCGTGCGACGAGCCCAGGCGTTCACGCTCGGCCTCCTCCTGGGTGCGCCCGCCCTGCGCCTTGACGATGGCCTGCAGATCGACCGGCAGCCTGGTGGCGATGAGGAGCTGACCGAGGTCGGCCAGAATGCCCGCCGCGAACGCCGCTTCGGCCATGGGCGTGCGTCCCAGCAGCTCCCGCATCGCGCACGCGCGGGCCAGCGCGTCCATCTGGAGCGCCTTGGCCGTCTTCCCCGACGCCATGCCCTCGAACACCTCGACGGTGAGCACGATGTTCTTGAGCGGCTGAATGCCGAGGTACTTCACCGTCTCGCGCACGCTGGACACCCGGCGCGGCAGACCGAAGTACGCCGAGTTGATGATCTTGAGCACGTTGGCGGTGATCGCGGGGTCGCGCTCCACCACCGCGGCCACGTCGTCGAGGGACACGTCGGGGTTGGCCGTCAGCTCGGTGAGGCGGCCGTACGTCGCCGGGAGCGCGGGGAGCGAGCCCAGCTTCGACAGCACCAGCTTCACCCGCTCGCTGCGCACGGTGGAGAGCACGAGCGAGGCCCGCTCCACGAGGTCGAACATCTGCCCCGGAATGAGCGGCTTCTTGAGCACCTGGTGGGCGATTCGGCCCAGGCGCTGGGCCTGCTCGGGCTTGACGTCGGCGCCGCAGAGCACCGCGCGCACGGCGGTCGGCCAGCGCTCCCGCACCTGATCGAGGAAGGCCTCGAGCTCGAGCCCCGTCACCTTCGAGTCGCAGATGAGCGCCTCGACAGGGTGGAGCGTCAACGCCGCGAGCGCCTCGGTGGTCGACTCGACGAAGTGCGTCGCCCACGCGTTCTGAAAGACGCGCAGGCTGCGGCGCATGCCCTCGAGCACCTGCGTATCAGCGCTGACGACGACGACGTGTCTCACCGGGTTTACGTCGTCAGCAGGCCCCATGCCGGGTCAAAGCGCTGAAGATCGCGGCGGCGCTCCCGGGTCCGCGCGGAGCTCCGGGTCGGCATCGACCCCCTCCCTCGCGTCAGAAGGGTCCACATCGCGGAGCGCCGTCGCGGAGGCGGTCTCTCGCCATCGACGTGGGCGCCAGCTTCATCAGGCTGGCGGAGGTCGCGCCGAACGTGCCGCCCGCGACCGTCGGCTCAGCCGCCCTTCGGGCTCCGCCTCTTCAGCTCGGCGTCCAGCACCCGCACCTCGGCCTTGAGGCGCACGAAGTTCGAGTACATGCCGTCGGGCTGCTTGCCGGGGCGCTTCTTGAGCTGGTCGCGCAAAGACTCCATGGTGGCGGCGATCTCCTTGAGGCGCCGCGACAGCTCGCCGTCGTCGCTCACCGCCACCAGAAAGAGCTCGTCGATCTCGAGCTTTCCTTCGAGTTCCCGCTCGAGCACCTTGAACGACAGCTTTCGGGGCTTCTCGAACGCGAGCACGCGGCGCACCGTCTCGACGACCTTGAGCGCCTCTTCCTCGAAGGCGGCGAGATCTTTCGCGGCGCGCAGCCGGGCGAAGTCGGCGACCAGCGTGGGCACCAGCGGGTCGAGGCCGGTGCGGCCCGGCGGCTTCAGCAGCAGCGACAGCCACGCGTCGAGCCCGTCGCCCCCGCCCTGCTCGAGCGCCTGCCGCAAGGTGGGCAGCCAGCCCCGGCGCAGCTCCTCGAAGGCGACCCGCACGTGGTTCGCGGTCCCCAGCACGACGCGCAGCGAAGACTCCAGCGTCGAGACGATCTCGTCCTTCGACATCACGGCGCGCGGCGTGAAGACGCGCTCCCGCCAGGCGCCCTGGGACACCTCGGGCGCAGCCTCTCCCGTGAGGGCCTTCTGCGGGCCCGAGGGCGAGTTGCCCAGCGCGTGGAGCCCCGAGCCGGAGCGCCCCACGAACGAGTCCGTCGGGGGCGCATCGATGGGCCGCAGCGATGGCGCCGAGGGGGCCGATGGCGACGGCTTCTTCGGCGTCAGGCCCGGAGGCACCCGCAGCGTCTCGTCACCCGGCTTCTTGCCGCTGCTCATCTCGAGGCTCCGGCCACCATGAACGAAACAGTCTGCCCGTGGACGGCCCGGCTGGCCAGCGACCCGTGACGGCTCAGCCCGCGGCCCGCCGCGCCCGCAGGCGGAAGAACTTCTGGAGCGCCTGCGAGTAGTCCGCGCCGCCCGACAGCTCCACCGCGTCGAGCTGGAGCCGCTTGAACAACGTCTCGCGCTTGCCCTTGCGCTCGGCCATCAGGCGCTTGAACTTGCCGCGCACCCGGGGGTCGCTCGTGTCGACGAGGAAGCGCTCGCCCGTCTCGGGATCTTCGAGGTCGACCAGGCCCAGGTTCGGGAACAGCTGCTCGAGCGGGTCGACGATCACGCAGGGCACGAGATCGTGCTTGCGCGCGACGATGCGCAGCGGCTTCTCGAGCTCGTCGGTGAGGAAGTCCGACACCAGGAACGTCACCGTCTTCCGCTGGGCGACGTGCGAGAGGTACGTGAGCGCAGCGCCGACGTCGGTGCCCCTCCCGTCCGGCTGGAACGAGAGGATGTCGCTGATGAGGCGCAAGACGTGGGAGCGCCCCTTGCGCGGCGGCACCACCTTCTCGACGCGGTCCGAGAAGAGAATCAGCCCGACCCGATCGTTGTTGGCGATGGCCGAGAACGCGATCTGCGCGGCGACCTCGGCGGCGATCTCGGCCTTGCTGCGCTCCTTCGAGCCGAACACCTCGCTGGCCGAGACGTCGACGACGAGCATCACGGTGAGCTCGCGCTCCTCGGTGAAGACCTTCACGTACGCGTCATTCATGCGCGCGGTGACGTTCCAGTCGATGGTGCGCACCTCGTCGCCGGGCTGGTACTGCCGCACCTCGGAGAACGCCATGCCCCGGCCCTTGAAGACCGAGTGGTACTGGCCGCCGAGCACGCTGGTGACGACCTTTCGGGTCGAGATCTCCAGCTTGCGGATGCGCTTGATGAGCTCCTTCTTCGTCTCGGTGGCGACGTGCGACGGCCTCACGGCCGCCTTCGCCTTCACGAGCGCCGGCTTCACGGCACTTCGACCCGCTCGAACACGCGCTGAATGATGCGCTCGGGGGTGAGTTCTTCCGCCTCGGCCTCGTAGGTGAGCGAGAGCCGGTGACGGAGCACGTCGAGCCCGATGGCCTTCACGTCCTCTGGCGTCACGAAGCCCCGGTGCCGCAGGAACGCGTGCGCGCGGGCCGCCTGCGTGAGCGAGATGGTGGCGCGCGGCGACGCGCCGTACTGGATGTAGTCCTTGATGTCCTTGAGGCCGAACTTCTCGGGCTCGCGCGTCGCGAAGACGATGTTGAGGATGTAGTCCTTCACCTTCTCGTCGACGTAGATCTGGTGCATCACGCCGCGTGCCTGGGCGATCTGCTCGGGCGTCACGACCTTCGACGCCTTCGGAGACCCCTCGCCCGACATGCGGTTCAAGATCTCCTTCTCGTCCTCGCGCGTCGGGTAGCCGACCTTCACCTTGAGCATGAAGCGGTCGACCTGCGCCTCGGGCAGCGGGTAGGTGCCCTCCTGCTCGACGGGGTTCTGCGTGGCGAGCACGATGAACGGCGACGGCAGGGGGAAGGTGTTGTTGCCGATGGTGACCTGCCGCTCCTGCATCGCCTCGAGCAGCGCCGACTGCACCTTCGCCGGCGCGCGGTTGATCTCGTCGGCGAGGATCACGTTCGCGAAGATGGGCCCCTTGCGCACCGCGAAGCTGGCCGTCTGCTGGTTGTAGATGACGGTGCCGACGAGATCGGCCGGCAGCAGGTCGGGCGTGAACTGAATGCGCTGGAAGACCGCCGAGATCGAGTCGGCGAAGGTGCGCACGGTGAGCGTCTTGGCCAACC
>JANRKQ010000072.1:0-41889 GCA_033763395.1 Myxococcaceae bacterium | reverse complement strand
AGGTGGACACGTTCGGAGAGGCGCCGCTCCCTGCCGGCCCGGTCGCCAGAACCTCCCCCTGCTTCTTCAGCACCGCCAGCGTTCGTGCGAGGCGCTCGTCGTTCGCCGCCTCGGCCCTGGCGATGCTCTTCTCCGCCATCTCGATGGCGAGTCTCCGGCGCGCTGATGCGACCTCACCGTGGACGGCGAGCGGCATCTCCATCGTGTCGTCGCGAGCCGGGCGTCGCCCCAGCCCAATGGCCGGTCCCCATTCGTCCCCGCGAGCGTTGGCCCGCGCGGCGTTCGCGATTAGGAGGCCCGCACGATGAACATCGTCGCCGTCTACGCGCGGATCTACGCGAAGGCCTTCACCGACGCGCTCGCCGCTATCGCGAAGAACCCATGGACGTTGTTGTTGCCGATGGGCATCGCGGTGGCGTGGGTGCTGCTCGGCACCCTCGTCGGCTCGCTGCTCGACCCCTACTCTGGCGGCTTCCTCATCGGGCTGGCGCGCTCCGCGGCGCTGAGCATCTACTGCTTCTTCCTGGGCGGGCTCGTGGCCAACCAGAAGGTCGGGCTCGACCAACTCAAGACGAGCCTCGGCGCCTACTTCTGGTCCTGGATCAGCATCTTCTTCGTCCTCTGGGTCGTCGACCTGGTGTTGACGCCGCTCTTCAAGACCAACCCCGACCTGCTGTTGCCCTTCACGCTCGTCAAGCTCATCGCGCTCAACGCCGTGCCCGAGGTCATCTACCAGAAGGGCACGCGCGGCGGCCTCGAGACCATCACCCGCAGCTTCGGCTTCCTCCAGGAGAGCTGGATCGAGTGGTTCATTCCCAACGGGCTGCTCCTGGGGGCGGTCGCCGCCGCGTTCGTGCTCGCGAGCTCGGTCGCGGGCGTGCTGGGCGGCGTGGGCGTGGGCCTGGTCGCCGGAGTCCTCCTGCACGTCGCGATGGTGTTCCGCGGCTTCCTCTTCGAAGCCCTCGACGGCTCGACGCACCGGCAGCGCATGTTCCGCTTCCGCAACGGCTGAAGCCCGTCAGTCCTCGCCCTGGAGCAGCTGGAAGTCGGGGATGTGCTCCTGCATGTACTTGCGCATGCGCACCAGGAGCGCTGCTTCGATCTGCCGCGCGCGCTCGCGCGACACGCCGTAGTGGGCCCCGATGTCCTGCAGCGTCATCGGCTCGTCCGAGATGAGACGCTTCTCGAAGATGTAGCGCTCCTTCTCGTTCAGGTTCTTCGCGAAGTCGCCCAGCTTCTCCTTGAACAGGCCTCGGAGCTCGGCGTTGGCGAGCGTGTCGTCGGCCGCCGGCACGCTCGCGGGCAACAACCGGTCGGCGCGCGACTCGCGGTCGTCGTCGACGTTCATCGGCGCGTCGATGCTCACCTCGTCGTTGCCCAGGCGCTGGTCCATCTCGACGACGTCCTGCTCGGTGACGTTGAGGCGCTCGGCGAGCAGCTTGGGCGTCACCTCGATGCCCTGGCGGGCGAGGCGCTCCTGCTCCTGGCGCAACTTGAAGAAGAGCTTCCGCTGAGCCTCGGTCGTGCCCAGCTTCACCATCTTCCAGTTGTCCATGATGTACCGGAGGATGTACGCGCGAATCCACCAGGCGGCGTAGCTCGCGAGCTTCACCCCGCGCTCCGGATCGAACTTCTTCACGGCCTGCATCAGGCCGATGTTGCCTTCCTGCACGAGGTCGAGCAGCGACAGCGGGTTGCGGTGGTACTCGTGCGCCAGCTTGACGACGAGGCGCAGGTTCGACGCCACCAGGGTGTACGCCGCGCGCACGTCGCCGGTCTCGCGATAGCGCTTGCTGAGCTCGATCTCCTGCTCGCGCGTCAGCAAGGGGTGCCGCGTCACCTCGGCCATGTACGCGGCGAGCGGGTCGCCCTTCGCCAGCCGCGTGCGCGAGACCGTGGGCGCCAGGGCGGTCTCTTCGACGGGCTCGGCCTCGAGCTCCGCCGCTTCGGGCTCTCCCACCTCGGGCTCGGCCGCCTCGGCGTGCTCGTCGGTGTCTTCGTCGTCGGCCCCCTTCGCGACCGGCTTCGCGTCGACCACCACCTCGGTGGAGCGCGCCTTGCGCGGCTTCGGGGCCTTCGGCGCGTCTTCGACGATCTCGGCGTCGACGACTTCGGGCTCGACGGGAGCCGACGCTGCCTCGGGCTGCCCCTTCTTTCGTCGCGCCGCCATGGCTCCAAGGAATACCGCATCGAGCGCTTTTCGCCACGGCGTTGGGCCGGTCTCCGCGTTCGGGCGGGGCGCCGGGTGGTTCACGGTCGTCATTGCTCCCCCTGCGCGCGGTGCTACACGTCCGCGCACCAATGAGTGACACCACCGCAGAAGTGATGCCCACCGGCTCGTCCGAGCGCCCGCAGGAGTACGTCGCGGACGTCAGCTTCGACGAGCTGGGCCTCTCGCCCGAGCTCCGCCGCGCCATCGCCGAGCGCGGCTACACCCACCCCACCCCCGTGCAGGCCAAGGCCTATGGCCCCGCGCGCCAGGGGAAAGACCTCATCGTCCGCTCGAAGACTGGCACCGGCAAGACGGCCGCCTTCGGCCTGCCGCTCATCGACCAGATTCCCATGGGCACGCGCGAGGTGCGGGCGCTCATCATGTGCCCGACGCGCGAACTGGCGCTCCAGGTGACGCACGAGCTGACGGCGCTGGCGAAGTACCGCGACGTGCAGGTAATGAGCATCTACGGCGGCGCCTCGATGAAGGAGCAGGAAGACGCGCTCAAGGCCGGCGCATCGATCGTCGTGGGCACGCCCGGCCGGGTGTTCGACCACATTCGCCGCGGCAACCTGAAGCTGGGCACCTGCAAGCACGCGGTGCTCGACGAAGCCGACGAGATGCTCAACCAGGGCTTCTACGAAGAGGTGACGCGCATTCTCGACCACCTCCCGAAGGAGCGGCAGGTGCTGCTCTTCTCGGCCACGGTGCCCGAGGACATTCA
Organism: Myxococcaceae bacterium; assembly: GCA_033763395.1. GTDB lineage: Bacteria > Myxococcota > Myxococcia > Myxococcales > Myxococcaceae > Xiheimicrobium. The sequence goes on along the minus strand of JANRKQ010000072.1, from coordinate 38,953 downwards.
GCGCCTCATCGCGCGCTACACGAACGAGCCCGAGACGCTGCTACTCTCGGGCGACGTCTACACGGTCGAGCACATTCAGCACGTGCGCTACGAGCTGTCCGACGCGTACCCCAAGCCGCGCAACCTGCTCTACATGCTGGAGCTGGAAGACCCCGACAACGCCATCATCTTCTGCAACACGCGTGACGACACCGAGCTCGTCACCGCGGTGCTGAACCGCAACGGCTTCGACGCCGAGCTGCTCAACGGCGACCTGCCGCAGAAGGAGCGCGAGCGCGTGATGGGCCGCATCAAGCGCGGCGAGGTCGCCTTCATGGTGGCCACCGACATCGCGGCGCGCGGCATCGACATCTCGGACCTCGGCCACGTCATCAACTACTCGTTGCCCGAGGACGCCGCGGTGTACCTGCACCGCGTCGGCCGCACTGGCCGCATCGGCAAGAAGGGCGTCGCGCTCAACCTCACCTCGGGCCGCGAGCTGGCGACGCTCACCACGCTCGAGAAGAAGTACAACGTCACCTTCGAGACGCGGCTGATGCCGAAGGCCGAAGAGGCCAACCGGCTCTTCACCGAGCGGCACGTGCGCGAGGTGAAGGAAGCCGCGTCGGGCAGCATCTACGAGGGCTACCTGCAGCTGGCGTCGACGATGAAGCAGCGGCCCGACGCCGACGACCTGGTGGCGTTCCTGCTCAAGTTCTTCTTCACCCACCGGCGCATGGAGAAGGCGCAGGCCCACGCGGGTGACGCGCCCGTCGAGGCGCCACCGCCGATGCGTGAGTCGCGCGAGCGGAAGGGCCGCGGAGAGCGCGGCGCCCGAGACGAGCGGCGCGGCGGCCGGGACGAGCGACGAGGTGGCCGAGACCGGGAGCGCCCACCACGAGACGCGAGCCCCACCGTGCCGATGGGCACGCCCGCCGTCGACCGCTCCGAGGGCGGCCCGTCGACGACGATTCCCGACGCGGCCACCGACGCCGCCAAGCCGGCCGTGGCGCGGGAGCCGAGACGCGAGCGCCCGCCCCGCCGCTCCGACGCCGCGTGGAACACACCCGAGACGGCGGGGCCCGCGCGCCCGAAGCTGTCCGACCGGGAGATCTTCGAGCGGCTCCAGCGCGGCGAAGCGCTGCCGCCCATCGACGACCCGACGACGAGTGGTGATGGGCCCGCCGAGGAGCGCTCCGAGCGTCAGCGCCGTGAGCGTGGCGAGCGTCGGGAGCGCCGCCCACGTGAGCCGCGCCAGGAGACACCTCCAGAGCCCGGCCACTCGCGGCTGTGGCTCAACCTCGGCAAGCTCGACGGCGTCGACGAGGCCGGCCTTCCCGCGGCGCTCGAGGCCCTGGGCGCCCCGGGCGGCAAGGTGAAGAAGACCGAGCTGCGCGGCAGCTACTCGTACATCCACGTGGCGGACGGCGACGTGGCCTCGTTCGAGGCGCTGGTGGGCAAGCTGCACAACGGCGAGAAGGCGCTGAAGGTCGAGAAGGCGCGCGAGCGCACGTAGGCCTCGCGCGGCCGAGGTGGGTGGAGCGGGCACCGTCTGGTGACGTTCGCCAGCGCAGCCTGCGTTCGACACTACCCGAGTCGGGAATAGGCTGACGACGTCCGTGCGTGCGTGGCTCGCCCTCGTCCTCGTCGTCCTCGCGGGTACCGCAGGGGCGCAGCCGAACGTTCGGGTCGGCGGCCGAGTGACGGTCGACGTCTTCACCCGCGAGCGCTTCGGGCTCACCCGGCTCGACGCGACGATGGCGCCAGCGACCGGCCCGGCGGTGGATCTCGTGGTGAGCCTCGACGGTGGGCGCTTCGACCTGCCCGACGGGGGCTTCGAGCAGCAGCGCACGGTGCGCATCGCGACCGGCGCGTCAGGGGTCGATGGTGGCTTCTACCGTGTGGTGACGCCGGGGCCGTTCTCGCTCCTCGTCACCGGCCAGGGTTTCACCCCCTCCGCGGTGCGGCGCGCGGCGCGGCCGACCCTCGTCGTCGAAGACTTCGAGGGGACGCTCTTCGACGTCGAAGAGCCAATCGGGAACGTCACCGAGCAGCTCGTCATCGGCCCCGGGGTGTTCCAACAGTGTTTCGGGGTCGCGTGTGTCGACGCTGGAACCCGGCCTCGCCGCGTGCCCGGGAGCGGGCGCGGCGCCTCGGCTGCACTCGAGACGGCGGACCCCGGTGGCCCGCTGACGCACTACCAGAACGTGCGGTCGATCCAGCAGGCCGACTCCGTACGCACGCTCTACGCGCGCACGTGGGTGCGACCGACGGTGCGGAGCGCGAGTACGCCGGCCTCGTTCTTCCGCTTCTTCGAGCTGAACGCGGGCGGCCTCGCCCTGGCCGCGTACGACATCGTGGGTACGAACCGGCTCCGGGTGCGCTTCAACTATGCGCTCGTCGGCGATGACCTCGAAGTCTTCACGGCCCTCGACGGCGGCTGGCGGCTCCTCGAAGCCGAAGTCACCGGGCTCGGAACGCAGGACGCCGGGCTTCGCACGGCCCTCGATGGCGTGGTGGTGAACACGCTCGAGTTCGACCGCAGCGGTACTGCCTTTCGCCCGACGGCCGTCATCTGGGGCAGCGTGTTCTCGGGCGCGAGCGGGCTCGACGTGACCGTCGTGCAGGACGACCTCGCGGTGGCGCTGACGCCGATGGCCTCGCGCCTGACGGTGTCCGCTCCTCAGGTATGGGAAGCCGGGCGGTGTGAGCCCGTGGTGGTGACGCTACGAGACAGCTTCGACGGCGGCCCTTCGCCGAGCTACTTCCCGTTGAGCCTGAGTGCGCCCCCCGAGTTCACGCTGCACACGGCGAGTGACTGCGGGTCGGCTTCCAACCCGACGATCGAGGGAACGCTGCCAATGCGGACGCTGTACGCGCGGACGACGACTCTCGGGACCCGCTCGTTCTCCATCGATGCTCCGACGCTGCTCCCGACGACGCCTGTCGCCATCACGGTGGTCCCGCCGGATGGTGGGAGCGCAGGTGGTGCCGCGGGCGGTGGTGCAGCGGGCGGTGGTGCAGCGGGCGGTGGTGCAGCGGGCGGTGGTGCCGCGGGCGGAGGTGCAGCGGGCGGAGGTGCAGCGGGCGGAGGTGCAGCGGGCGGAGGTGCAGCGGGCGGAGGTGCAGCGGGCGGTGGTGCCGCGGGCGGTGGTGCAGCGGGCGGTGGTGCAGCGGGCGGTGGTGCAGCGGGCGGTGGTGCTTCCGGAGGAACTGGAGGAGCAACGGCCGGTGGCGAAGCGACGGCCGGGGGTGTCGCAAGTGACGCGGGGCCCGGCGAGCCGCGCGACCTCACCGTCGGGTGTGGCTGCGGCGCCTCGACGGCCAACCTCGGCGAACTCCTCGTCGCGGCCGTTCTGATGCTCGCATCGCGACGCGCTTCGCGGGGCCCCACTCGCGTGCCGTGATGGGCGCACCTGCGCCTCCGCGCTCCGTGTTCGGCGCCCCGCGTCGCGCCCGAGGCTGTGTCACGTGCAGCGCTCGAACGACGCCGAAATGGCGAAGTGCGACCGGCCCTGATGATGCGGCATCGCGCAGTGGTGCTCGAGAACAACCACCCACCCGGCATCGTGCAGTTCCCGTCGCGCTCCAGGGTACGCCTCGATGGCTTCGTCCTCGTCGCGCTCCCCGCCCTCATGGAGCGGCTGCCCGGCCGGGCAGAACGGAGCGGTCACGCTCGCGAAAGAGCCCGCACCGAGACGCCGTGACGTCTCGCAAGCGCGCCTCTTGCTCCTGCCTCGGTCAATGCGGAGAGGGACGAAGGCCGTTGGGGTCCGGGCGACGTGGGAGGCCCCTGGTGTCGCGGAGCCGAGCCTCGACCACCGCGTGGAACCGGTGTGCCTTGCCTCGTGAAGGCTCGACCCGCCTCGTCGGCGCAAGGCCCGTCGTCAACCCGGGCGAACACCGTCACTCGGGAGTCGGCTCATCACCCGCGCCCGTCACTTCACGGAGCGCCTCGGCGTGCCCGGCGTTGCCCTCGGCGAAGAGCGTCGTCTCGGCCTTCTCGAGCAGCTCGTCGAAGCCCCGCCGCGAGAGCGCGCTCACCGCCACGCCACCGCGGGCGCGCAGGAGCGCAGCCACCTCGAGCTCCGACAGCCGGTCGACCTTGTTCCACACCTTGAGGCGCGGCCGGTCGAGCAGGTCGAGCGACCCGAGAATCTTCTCCACCGCGTCCACCTGCGCGTCGCGCGCCGGGTCCGAGGCGTCGATGACGTGCAGGAGCAACGAGGCGTCTTCGAGCTCCTCGAGCGTCGCGCGGAACGCGGCCACCAGGTCCTTCGGGAGGTCGCGAATGAAGCCCACCGTGTCGGTGATGATGACCTCGTGCTCCCGGGGGAACCGCAGGCGCCGGCTGGTCGGGTCGAGCGTGGCGAACAATTTGTCCTCGGCGAGCACCTCGGACTTCGTCAACGAGTTGAGCAGCGTCGACTTGCCTGCGTTCGTGTACCCGACGATGGAGATGATGGGCAGGTCGCGCCGGGTGCGCTGGCGGCGGCGGGTGCGGCGGTCTCCCGAGAGGGCCTCGAGCTTGCGCTCCAGCATGGTGATGCGGTCGCGCACGCGGCGTCGGTCGATCTCGAGCTTCGTCTCACCCGGCCCGCGCCCACCGACGCCACCACCCATCAGGCGAGACATCGACTCGTTGGCGCCTACCAGCCGCGGCATGAGGTACTTGAGCTGCGCGAGCTCAACCTGCAGCTTGCCTTCGGCGCTCTGGGCCCGCTGGGCGAAGATGTCGAGGATGAGCTGCGTGCGGTCGAGCACCTTCATGCTGGTGGCGTCGCTGATGCCTCGCGCCTGGCTGGGCGACAGCTCCTTGTCGAGCACCAGCACGTCGCCGTGCAGCTGCATCGCGCGGAGGTTGAGCTCGTCGAGCTTGCCCTTCCCGATGAGGTACTTCGGGTCGGCCTGCCGCCGCACCTGGAGCAGCTCGTCGACGACCTCGACACCGGCGGTGCGCGCGAGCTCCTTCAGCTCGGCCAGCGAGGCCTCGGTGTCGCCGCGGCGGCCGTCGAGACAGACGGCGACCAGCACGGCGCGCTCCCGGTCGCCCACCTTGCGGGCGGTGGCCGTCGAGGCGAGCTCGTCTTCGAGCGCGTCGACCGTAGCGATGAAGTCGGGCTGGTCGTCGAACACCGAGCGCAGCGACTCGGTGCGCCAGAGCGCGCCATCGTGGTTCTCGGGCAAGAGGTGCGCGTAGTGCAGCACGCCGGGCTGGCCGTCGTCCTTCACGCCGATGGCGGCGACGAGGTCGAGGCGCAACAGCGCGAGGTCGGTCAGGTCGTCGCGGGTGAGCGGCTCGGACTTGAGGTGCGTGTGCACCAGGCGAAGGCCGCGGAGACGCACCTGGCCGGCGCGGGCGCGGCCGATGTCGGGCAGCTCGAGCTTGTGCGCGTTGCCGACGATGACGAACTCGACCTCGCCCTTGCGCGAGAGCAGTACGCCCACCTGCCGGTTCGTCTCGTGGCTGAACTCGACGAGGTGCCGGGCGAGCTCGGGGCTGACGATGTCGTGCGCGCCGACGCGACGTCGAAAGGTGTTGCGCAGGTGCTTCAGCTCACTGGCCTTGAGGCCCAGGGTGTTGCCAGAGGGTTCGTTCATCGCGGGACCGGGAGCGACGTCGTACCCCGCGCAGGCTGACGGCGCAGCAAGGCTTCAGGGCGCCGTCGGCGGCGCCGGGTGCACCTCGAGCGGCCCGATGGCCTGGTGACTGGCGACCTCCCTCTTGGCCGGGGCGTCGCGCACGCGCGAGTCGAGAGCGTCGGGCGGGCGGGGCGGCGGCCGCGCGCGCGGCGCCCGTCGCAGCGCCGAGCCAGACGGCCCCACACCATCTCGTGGCGCCAGCGCCCCTCGGGAACGCATCATGCAAAACGAGCGGGTCTCCATGGACATCCTCCGACGAAACAATGTGAAGGTGCGCGGTAGCGGGCCTCGAACGCTGGTGTTCTCGCACGGTTACGGGTGCGACCAGAACATGTGGCGTCACGTCGCCCCCGGGTTCGAGGACACCCACCGGGTCATTTCGTTCGACCACGTTGGTTACGGAGGTTCTGACGTCTCGGCCTTCGACCCGAAGCGGCTCGGCGACCTGCGTGGGTATGCGCGCGACGTGCTCGACGTGCTCGAGGCGCTCGACGTGCGCGACACCGTCTTCGTCGGCCACTCGGTGAGCGCGATGATTGGCCTGCTCGCGTCGAACCTCGCGCCCGAGCGCATCGCGGAATTGGTGTTGGTGTGCCCTTCGCCGCGGTACCTCGACGATGACGGCTACGTGGGCGGCTTCTCGCGGGCCGACATCGACGGGCTGCTCGCCTCGCTCGACGAGAACTACCTCGGCTGGTCGCGGTCGATGGCGCCCGTCATCATGGGGAACCCCGCGCACCCGGAGCTCGGCCAGGAGCTGACGGCGAGCTTCTGCCGCACCCACCCCGCCATCGCCTCGCACTTCGCGAAGGTCACCTTCCTCTCGGACAACCGCGACGACCTGCCGCGTACGCGGGCGCGGACGCTGGTGCTGCAGTGCAAGGAAGACGTCATCGCGCCGTTGCAGGTCGGCCAGTACGTACACCAGCGGATTCCAGGCAGCCGCTTCGTGCTCCTCGATGCGACCGGGCACTGCCCCAACCTGAGCGCGCCAGCCGAAGTCATCGGCGCGATGAAACAGGTCCTCTTTGCGTGAGCCTCGAGCTCCTCTTCGACGAGGCGCCGTGCGGCCTCGCGATGGCGGATGCACAGGGTCGGCTGACCCTCGTAAACCGTGCGCTCGTCGAGCTGACGGGCCTGACACAGGACGAGCTGCTGGGGCGGCGGGTAACGACGCTCTTCAGCCTCGCGGGCCAGATGTACTTCGAGACGCACCTCGACCCGCTGCTGCGGCTCCAGGGCTTCCTGCGCGAGATTGCCCTCGACGTGCGCCGGCCCGACGGAGTGCTCCTTCCGGTGCTCTTCAACGCGACCGTCCAGCGCGACGCGCTGGGGCAGGTGCTGACGCGCTCGTACACGCTGCTCGACGCGCGTGAGCGACGGGGGTTCGAGCGCGAGCTCATCGCTGCGCGCAAGGAGGCGGAAGCGGCGTCGAAGGCGCGGGCGGACTTCATCTCGTACCTGAGCCACGAGGTGCGCACGCCGCTGCAGGGGTTGTTGGGCCTCACCGAGCTCGTCGATGGCGCGGCCAATGCAAAGGAGCGGGAACTTCACCTCGAAGTGGTGCGCCGCTCGGCGGAGAACCTCTTGTCGCTGGTGAACGACCTGCTCGACTTCGGCAAGGCGGACGCAGGGAAGCTCGTGCTCGAGCGCACGCCCTTCGACCTGCCCGCCGAGGTGCAGGGGGTGCTGGCGCTGCTGCGACCCAAGGCGGCCAGGCGCGGGCTCACCGTGTCGTGCGACCTCGCCCTGGACGTGCCGACGACGGTCGTGGGCGACGTGGTGAAGCTGCGGCAGCTGCTGATGAACCTCGTCGGCAACGGGCTCAAGTTCACCGAGCGCGGCGGCGTGACGGTGCGGGTGTTCCGGGGCCCGAACGGAGGCGTGGGCTTCGTGGTGCGAGACACCGGAATCGGCCTCTCGAAGGAGCAGCTGCCGCTCCTCTTCGAGGCCATCACGCAGGCCAGCGCCGACACCGCGCGCCGCTTCGGAGGCACGGGGCTCGGGCTGGCCATCTGCCGCCAGCTCGTGGAGCTGCACGGCGGGCGCCTCGAGGTCGACAGCGAGCAAGGGGTTGGCACCGAGTTCCGCTTCGAGCTGCCGTACGCCGACGCCGCGAGCACCTCACCGCAGCGCGAATCACCTGCCACGCCAGGGCAGGGGCGCGTGCTGGTCGCCGAAGACAACCCGGTCAACGCGTTGCTGGTCCGAAGAACGCTCGAGCGGTTGGGCGTGGCGCACGAGGTGGTGAGCGACGGCGAAGCAGCGGTCGAGCGGGTGCGGGCGGGCGGCGTGTCGGTGGCGCTGCTCGACCTGCAGATGCCGAGGCTCGATGGCGAAGCGGCGCTGCGGGCGATTCGGGCGCTCCCGGGCCCGGCGGCGCGCACGTCGCTGGTGGCGTTCTCGGCAACCGTCGACGCGCACGAGCGGCAGGCGCTGCTCCGGCTGGGCTTCGACGAGTGCCTTGCCAAGCCGCTGAATGAGGCTGCGCTCCGCGCGGTGCTGAGGGCGCTCCTCACCGGCTGAGGCGAACACGAGTCACCGGCTCGCCAGCGCCTTCACCCGGCAGGCGGCGTGGCCGAGCACGACGTCACCGTCGACGGTGCTGGTGGGCGTGGGCGTCCACCCGCGGCGCAAGCGGGCGTCGAGGAGCGCGTCAGCCGAAGGTGTCAGGCCCCACACGGAGACCCCGTTCATCGCCCCCAGTCACGTCGTGTCGAAGACGAGCACGAGCCCGTCACGCCAGGGCACGACGACGTCGTGGCAGTACTCGTCCTGCACGACGACGGCGGCGACGTCGCGGGGTGGCGTCTGCGCGAAGGCCCAGCGCACCACGTCCTGCAACGACGAGAGCGGCAGCACCTCGCGCTCGAGCACCCCTCGGAGGTCGTGGGCCAGGCGGTTCGTCTCGTCGAGGAGCCACATGCCGTGAAGTCTGCGCGCCCTGCCCGAACTCGAGCAAGCGTGCAGCCCACCAGCGGGGGTGGAGCGTGCGTTCGCTGAAGGCCCCCACCGCCGGGCAGCGTCCTTTTGTCGGCCTTTGGGCGCAGTCGGCATAGGGTCGGCCTCTGCGTGGTGGAGTCACTCCAGGTCGCTTTCCTGCTCGTGCTCGGGCTGCTGTTCGGCAGCTTCTTGAACGTCGTCATCCACCGGTTGCCGCTGGCCGAGAGTGAGACGAGCACGTGGTGGGTCGGTTACAGCAGCCTCGTCTCGCCGAGCCGCTCGCAGTGCCCGAAGTGTGGGCACGCCATCGCCTGGTACGAGAATGTGCCGGTCGTCTCGTGGCTCGCGCTGCGGGGGAAGTGTTCGGCGTGCAAGGCGCCCATCTCGCCGCGGTACGTGCTGGTCGAGCTGTTGACGGGTGTGCTCTTCGTCGCGTGCTTCGTGCGCTTCGGGTGGACGTACGCGCTGGTGCCGGCGTGCGTGATGATGGTGCTGGTGGTGCCGCTGGTGTTCATCGACGCCGCGCACTGGATTCTGCCCTTCGAGCTGACGTTGCCGGGCATCGGGCTGGGCCTGGCGCTGGCGGCGCCGCTCGGCGTCGATGCGCTCATCGCCTCGGCCATCGGCGCGGCGGCGGCGTTCCTTGCGTTCCGGGTGATGGAGTTCCTCGGGTGGCTCCTCTTCCGCAAGGATGCCCTCGGCTCGGGAGACAAGTTCCTCCTGGCGCTCCTCGGCGCCTTCCTCGGGTGGCGGCCCCTTTTCGGAATTCTGTTCCTCTCATCGCTCCAGGGTTCCATCTACGGCCTCATCAGTTTGGGCCTGAGGGGACGAGCTTCCAGCGATGCGCCGCTGCCAACCGACGATGGTGTTTCAGGGACAGAGCCCGAGGAGACTCCCCTGGTTTTTACGCCCGAGTGGAAGAAGCCTGGGTTGACACTTCGCCAACGAGTCCTATCGGTCCCTTACGTCCTTCTTCTCCAGTCAATTCCCGACGACCCGCCGCCGACCGAGAACGCTGAAGGAGAGTTGGAGACGCCCGAGTGGACTCCTGGCACAACGATGATGCCCTACGGCCCGTGGATTGGGCTCGCCGGCATCGAGGTGTTGTTGCTGACCCCGTGGCTGCGACACGTGTTCGAAGGCTCGCCGTTCAGCCTCACGGTGAAGCTCTTGTTCGGCGACGCGTGACGATGAAGTCGCCTCGCGCGAGGCTCAAGAGAGGCCCGCGTCGAAGCAGTGAGACTGCACAGCCGACCTCTCACACTCGACAGGCGCGCATGGTTCGGCTGTCGTCGGGCCATGCGCGCCATCGCAGGTCTCGTCGTCGTCCTCGGGTGCGCTCATTCCGATGTACCGAAGGACACCAGGTCGAACGTCTCGCAAGTCTGCGCGCTCGACACGCGCGAGGATGTGCTCCTGCCAGCCCCTGCGGCACAGCAAGGCCGGATCCAGGTCGACCGAACCGATGCCGGAGTGACACTCCATGCCGATGCGGTGCCGCTGTCTGCGGTTGCGATTCAGCTGTCGAGCGTCCTTGAACGGGACATCGCGGTGAGCGACCAGGTAGCCCTCATTCCCGTCTCGGTGAGGCGGGTGAACGCCGACGCCGAAGCCGTGGTGCGGGCGCTCGGCAGCCAGTACGTCTCGACCGTCAGGGCGGACGGGAGAACCGTGTTCCGACCCAGCGCGAGCGCGCGGGTCCATCAGCGCGGTCGTCCGACGCAGCTCATCCCCCTCCGCGCGCCGCTTGTTGCTTCGTTCATTGGCTCGGCATGCACCATCGCCAGGCCGGGCTGGACGCGCCTCGGAGCCTCGGACGAGGTCGTCATGGTCACGACGTTGCCGGAATACCAGGCCTCATGGCGCCGCCTCGTCTCCTTTGTGGACGAGCACTCGCAGGGGGACGGCGCCATCAGCTGCCGAAACGAGACACCGCCAACCGCTCTGTCACCTCAGGCCTCGACGAATTGGCGGCTGACTGTCTTGGTGTCACGCCCGGGCCTCGTGCGAGTGCTCGCCGAGCGCGCGCCACTTCATCGGCTCGTCATGGAGGTCGCCGCAGCACTCGACATCGAGGCGAGCGTCGACGCGCACATCGTCGATGACCCCGTTACGCTTGGGCTTCATGACGCGAGTCCAGCGACACTCGCCGATGCCCTGAGGAGCGCGGGCTTCGACGTCGAGCAGGGCACGCTCGAGGTGCGACCGCCGCGCCCCCTCACGAGGGGAGCGGCCATGGGTGCGCTGGTCGCAGAGACCGAAGTCGAAGCACAGGCCCTCGCACAGTGGTTCTGCAGGCCGCAGTCTCCCGTTGAAGCAGCCTCAACGGTGGGAAACGTCGTGCTCCTGCGAGGACCACGACTCGCGCTCGAGGAGGCGTTCCGCGGGAAACGAGCAGGGGCGCACCTGCTCCTGCCAGACGACGACTGAGGAGGACCGAGCGTCCGACGATTGTTCTTTCGGCGACGGCTGTCGTTCAGCCGAGCACGACCAGGTCGTCGCGGTGAACCGCCTCGTCCAGGCCGCGCCAGCCGAGAACTGCCTCAATCTGTGACGTCCTGAGCCCAGCGATGCGCCGCAGGTCGTCGGCCGCGTAGGCCACCAACCCGCGCGCGAAGGGCTTCTCATCGGCGCCGCACACGTCCACCGGGTCGCCGTGCGCGAACGAACCGCGCACCTCGCGCACACCCGATGGCAGCAGGCTCTTCTTCCGCTCGAGCACGGCGGCCTTCGCGCCTTCATCGACGACCAACGCGCCCTTCGGCTTGAGCGCATGCGCAATCCACGCGGCGCGGGCGTCACGTGGCGTGGCGGTCGGCTCGAACACCGTCCCCAGGTCGGCTCCCTCGAAGAGGGCCGTGAGCGCGCCCGCCCGGTGGCCCTCGGCGATGACGCACCGGTGGCCAAGCTCGGTCACCCGCACCGCCGCGCGCAGCTTCGTCGCCATGCCGCCCGTCCCCACCGCGCTCCCGCTGCCGCCGGCGGCCTTCAGCATCGCGGGCGTCACCTGCTCCACGAGCGGAATCCGCCGCGCGTCGGGGTTGGCGCGCGGGTCGGCGTCATACAGGCCATCGACGTCGGACAAGATGACGAGCACGTCGGCGCCCACCAGCCCCGTCACCAGCCCGGCCAGCGTGTCGTTGTCGCCGAACTTGATCTCATCGACCGACACCGTGTCGTTCTCGTTGATGACCGGCACCACCTCGTGCGCGAGCAACCGCTCCAGCGTGTGCCGCGCGTTCAGGTACCGCCGCCGGTCCTGCACGTCAGAGTGCGTGAGGAGCACCTGCGCCACCACCCGCGGCGCCATCGCCTCTTCCCAGGCGCGCATCAGTCGGCTCTGCCCCACCGCTGCGCACGCCTGCTTGCCGGGAATGTCTCTGGGTTTCGCCGGCAGCCCGAGCCGCTCGACGCCCAGCGCGATGGCGCCCGACGAGACGATGACGAGCTCGCGCTCAGCGCCAAGGGCCAGCAGCTCCTTCGCGAGCTTCTCGAAGTGCGGCCGGTGGAACTTCCCCGTCGCGTGGGTGAGCGCGTTGGTGCCCAGCTTCACCACCACCCGCTTCGCCTGCTTGAGCGCCTCGCGCCCGGTCTTCCGCGTCGTCACGAAGGCCCCTTCACCCCGCGTCTCGTTCAGTCGAGGAGTCCTTGACGCCGAACGAACTGGCCAAAGAGCGGCACCGCGAACGAGTACTTCCCGTGCCGGTTCTTGTACACGAGCCCCGCGTTCGCCAGCGACGCGAGCATCTGGTTCGTGTGGCTCGCGCTGAAGCCCTTCTCGAGCTTCGAGCGCGAGGCCTCGACGATCTCTTGCACCGTGAACTCGTCTCCAGCCCCGTCCAGGGAGCCGATGCACGCCACCAGCTCTCGCTGTCGGTCCGTCAGTTTTGCCCAGCGCCCAGCGAAGAAGTCCGAGTCGAGCTTGCGGGTGATTTCATCGAGCGCGACCGGACTCTGCTCGCGCTGCCCCCGTGCCCGCTGCGCCACGAAGGCATCGAAGACCTCACGACAGATGAACTGGAGGAAGTACGGATAGCCCGCAGACAGTTCGACGATCGCCTCGATGGAGCTGGGGCTGAACTGAACCGCGCCCCCCTGAAGCGGTCGCTCGATGGCGTCACGGGACTCGGACTCGTTGAGGCGGTCGAGGAACACGACTCTGAACATCCGCTCCGCGAAGGTGCGCGCCTCGACGAGCTTGGGGAACAGCGTCGGCAACCCCGTCAGCACCAGCATGAACGGCATGCCCTGCCGCTGGACGGACTGGAACACGTCGAGGAGCAGCGACAGGGGGTACTGCTCCTTCAGGGCGTGGTCCGCCAGGTTCTGCGCCTCGTCGTAGGCGAACAAGACGCGCCCACGGATGACGGTGTGGACGAGCTGGAGCACGGCTTTCACCTTGTCCGAGACGAGACCCGGTTGGGCGTCGAACACGTGTTTCAAGACGTCGTAGGTGAGCCGCTGAACGAGGCGTCGAGACGGGGCACCGAACCCCAGGCCCGGAATCTCGAACTCCCGCACCGAGACACCGGCCGTGACGGCGGCGAGGTCGGTCATGAGCCGATTGGCGAGCGTTTCTTCCGACACGCTCGCGGCCTCGGACAAGTCAGTCCCCACCCAGAGCCAGCCTGCTTCGGTCGCCAGCGGCTTGAACGTGTCGAGCAACACCGTCTTCCCCAGACCCCTCAGGCCCGTCAGCACCAGGTTCTGCATCACGGTGGTTTGCTGGAGCAGCTTCAGAAACTCAGCCTGCTCGCGATGTCGACCAGCGAGAAACGGAGGCGGATGCCCCGCACCGGGCCGAAACGGGTTTTGCAGTTCCATTGTGGCGTAGAACTAAATAAAGTCTCTGACCACAATCAACCTTAAGGACGAATCCGAGAAGATTCGAGTGCTTCTGCTTTCGGGGCAGGCTTGAGGTGCGCCCACGCGAGTCCCCACACGGCTCTCGGCGACACCGAGAAGGCCCGGAGCACCTCGCGGTGGTCCACCAGCGTCAGCCCCACGGCCACCGTCACCAGCGGCCACCACACGAGCCCCAGCACCCGCTGCACGCCCGGGGACTGCCCACGAAAAAAGTCCCGGTGAAACGCCAGGTGCTGCCGCTCGTCGTCACAGATGGCCTCGAGGGCCCGCCGCAAGTCGGACACCGGGAGCGCCCCCGCGAGCGCGCCGTAGAACGCCAGCGCCACCACCTCGGCCGCCTGGAGCACCAGCAGCTTGAACCGAATGCCGAACAGCCTTCTCGCGTGGGTGAAGAGGCGCTCGCTCCAGTGGCGGGCGTGGAGTCGGCCTTTGAGCGCCACCACCATCTGGCCGAGCAGCCGCGCATGCCGGCCCTCTTCGGCGACGAAGCGCTTGAGCGCCGCCCGGTAGTCGTCGTCGATGCCACCGAACGTGGCGCGATCGATGTCGTGCGCGATGCGGCCCTCGCCCGACTCTCCCAACTGAAAGCGCGCGAGCGACCGGGCCAGCGCCGCTCGGCGAACGTCGTCGAGGACCGGCGGCGTGACGGGCGGCAGCGGGCGGTGGGCGTTCGCGTCGAAGTGGGCTCTCCAGCGGCTCCAGGTCATGCCCCATGGAACGCCGCAGCGGCCGCTTCGTGCGGGCACCCTTGACCGGGCCGTCAGTCTTCGTTCCCGAGTGGTCGCCGTCAGCGGTGAGCGGCGAGGCGTGAGGACGGAGGAAACGAACCCGTCAAGCCGTCGCCCGCCTTGTTTCGTGCGCGCATGAGGCGTCTCATCACGTCATCCACGCCGCCGTCATCGAGGCCGACCGATGCGCATCAACCCCACCGTGGCAACCTCGATGGATGAAGCCGGAGGCGCGCTGCTCGAGCGGGCGCTGGACCCGAAAGGCTGGGCGCTCCCGACGCGGCGGGTCAACAAGGAGAACCTCTGCACGGTGGGCTCGATTCAGGTGTGCGCGTCGCTCGACATCACTCCCACCCTCGACACCTTCATCCGCGTGTCCTTCCGGGGGCCGGGGCTGTCACCGATGCAGGCCGCCGAGCTGCTGGAGCAGTTCGTCTCGAAGCGCTTCGCGTACGTGCCGAACGCCGAGTGGTTCGTCGAGATCGACGCCCGCAAGTGGATTCACTTCTCGCGCAAGTACACCGAGCAGCGGCTCGAGGCCTGACGTCGGGTAGGCTCTTTGGCCTCATGCACCGACTCGCCGCGCTGCTGCTGACCCTCGCCGCCGCCACCACCCTCGCCGACATCATCGCGCCTGCCGAGGCCGAGTGCCGGAGCAAGAAGGCCGGCGACGCCTGCCGCGCCGAGTTCGGCCAGGGCGTGTGCGCACCCGCGAAGTGTACGCGCAACGACTACAGCGAAGGGCCGCCGCCAAAGCAGAAGGTGGTCGACTGCCTCAAGTGCGACGCCTCCAGTGCCGACGCGGGCGCGCCCACGCCGCTCAAGAAGACGTCTCCCCCGAAGTCGAAGTCGAAGTGAGGCCCCACGTCATGCGACGCCTGCTGCTCGTCACCCTCGTCTCGAGCGCCGCGCTCGCCGACGTTCCGCCCAGCAACGCCTCCCAGTGCCAGGGCGCTCAGGCCGGCGCCGCCTGCACCACCGACGACGGCAAGGCTGGCACCTGCCTCACGCAGAAGGTGGGGCGGCTCGACTACTCCGAGGGCGTGCCGCCGAAGTCCATCGAGGTCGACATGCTCATCTGTGTGGCCTCAGCGTCGGCGCGGGTGGCCGTGGCGCCGCCGTACCTCGCCGCGGGCGCGGTGCTGGCCGTGATGGCGCTGCTGCTCGGCCTCAAGCTGGCCGGGCGTGGTCGTCGGTTGAGCCCCTCGAGCTGACCCCCC
Source organism: Myxococcaceae bacterium (assembly GCA_033763395.1). Classification (GTDB taxonomy): domain Bacteria; phylum Myxococcota; class Myxococcia; order Myxococcales; family Myxococcaceae; genus Xiheimicrobium. The sequence continues at coordinate 23,574 of JANRKQ010000072.1, read as the reverse complement.
CCCGTGGACCGCGGCGCCGCCCTCGACGTCCTCACGCCACTCGACGCCGCCCGCAGCGCGGTGTTGCGCATGTCGGCGCCGTTGCTGACGCCCTTCTTCGGGGACCGCGAGCGGCGCGTGCTGTGGCTGGGAGTCGGCTCGGTGGTGATGGCGTTCGTGCTCACCGGGCTCGCGCCGCTCTGGCTCCTGGCGCTGGGGCCGGTGGTGCTGGGCGTCCCGCACCTGCTGGCCGACGTGCGCTACCTGGTGGTGAAGCCGCGGCTGCATCGCGACGTGCCGCTCATGCTCGGCCTCGGGGTGCCGCTGGTGGCGGTGACGGTGGGGGCTCCGCCGGTGTTCGGGGTGCTCTCGGTGCTGGTCGCCGCGCTGTCCGGACCGAGGAGCTGGCGCCAGGGGCTGGCCTTCCTCGCGGTCGCCGCGCTCGCCGCGGTGGCGTGGGGCTTCCCCGACGGGTTTCAGCTCGCCTTCGTGCATGGCCACAACCTCGTCGCCATCGGCTTGTGGTTCGCGCTGCGGCCCCGGCCCTCGAGCCACGGGTGGATTCCCGGGCTGGCGCTGGCCGGCTCGGCCTTCATTCTGGTGGGCGGGCTCGACCCGCTGGTGACGGCGATGGGCGGCTGGCGCGCGCCGGGCACGGGGAGCGACTTCGGCGAGTTCGTCGTCACGCACACGAGCGGGCTCGACCCGACGGTGGCGGCGCACGTGGTGCTGTCGTTCTGTTTCCTGCAGTCGGTGCACTACGCGATGTGGCTTCGCCTCATCCCCGACGACGCGCGGGAGCGCCGGGCCCCACGCACCTTCCGCGCCTCGTGGCGGGCCCTGGCGCAGGACTTCGGGCTGCCCGCGCTGGCCGCGGTGGGCGGGCTCGCGGTGGGGCTCGCGGCCTGGGGCATCGTCGAGCTGCCCGCGGCGCGAACCGGCTACCTGCACCTCGCGACGTTTCACGGGTACCTCGAGCTCGCCATCGCCGCGCGCTGGTTCGTGAAGGGACGGCCCGCGTGACGTGGCCGGCGGTGCTGGGTGGGTGGCTCGTCGCGTACGTCTTCACCCAGGCCATCGAGGTGCCGCTGTACCTGCGCATCACCGACGGCCGGTGGCGGGTGGCGCTGCTCGCCAGCACGTTGACGCACCCCATCGTCTGGTTCGTCTTCCCCGCGGTGTGTCCGCTGTCGTGGGGCTACTGGGGCATGGTGGCGGCCGCCGAGGCGTTCGCGGTGGCCGGTGAGGCGGCGTGGCTGTCGTTCAGCGGGGTGGGCTCGTCGCTCAAGTGGGCCCTGCTGGTGAACGCCGCGAGCGCGACTGGTGGGCTGCTGCTGCGCGCCACCTTCGGCGTGCCCTGAGCGCGAGCCAAGAGGCACAGGTGGAAAGATTCACCGTCACGGCAGTGGCTCGACCTCGCCCGCGCACCGGAGCACCATTCGGGCTCCACGGTTTCATGGGGGGAAGGGCCATGCAGAGCGAGCAACGCACCGCCGTTCGGTATCGATGTCATTGGGTGACCCACTACGGAGAACGCGAGCTGCGCCAGCTCGGCCGGGCCCACGACGTGAGCGAGACCGGCGCCCTCATCGAGGGCCCTCCTCCGAAGGTCGGAGCGCTGGTGACGCTGCAGTTCGACACGGCCGCGTCGTCACGGCCCGTGCTGCTCGGCCACGTCGTTCGCCACGCCAGCGCGGCGCCCGGAGCGAGCCTCGCGTCAGCCTTTGGCGTGCGCCTCTTGAGCGACCGGACGATGATTCGGGAGCTGCTGCGCGAGGGCCTGCACGCCCCCATCGTCAAGGGTCTGCCCATTCGCCCCGGCGCGAAGGCGCCAGCCACCCGCCTCTTCACCACCGCGCAGGAGTACGAAGCGGCGTTGGCGCTCGAGCTGAAGCGGGGAGGGCTGTCGTTCTCATCGGCCACGCCGGTCGCGCTCAACCAGCCGGCTGACGTCGAGGTGTCCTTTCGCTGGTCGACCCGGAAGGTCCTCGTGTCGGGCCGGGTGGTGCGGTGCGCAGAGCTCGGCGGCCGGTACGACGCCATCGTCGTCTTCGACGAGCCGGGCCGCACCCTCGAGCGGCTGGCCGAGGCCGCTGGAGCGGCGCCCAAGCGATAGGTTCGTCACCCACCCGACAGGCGGAAGTACCGCAGCGGCTGGGCCACGTTCTTCACCGGCGTCTCTTCGAGCGCGCCCACCGACAAGCCCTTCAGGCCGTCATCGTGCAGCGACTGCGCGCCTTCCCACGCCTCTTTCATCACCAGTGTCTCACGGAAGCTCCCCAGCGACTGGAGCCGCGCGGTCTGGTTCATGCCGGTGGAGAATGACGTGTAGTTGCGGTTCGGGCCGAACAGCCCGCAGAAGCTCACCGCCAGGTTCACGCCGATGGCCACGCCGAGGCCGGGCATCTTCAGCACCTCGGACAGGCGGCTGATCTCCGGGTGCGCGCTCATCGTCTCGCGGGTGAAGCGCTGAATCTCGACCGCTGCCTTGATGGCCGCCGAGGCGCGCTCACCTGGCCGCTCCTTGAAGAACGGTGGGCCGAACAGCCCGATGACGCAGTCGCCGACCATCTTGTCGAACACCCCGTCGTGCCGGTGGAGGATGCGCACCGCCTCTTCGGACCAGTCGTCGACGAACTTGCCGATGCGCTCCGGCCGCTCGAGCACCTGCTCGCAGATGCGGGTGAAGCCGTTGATGTCGGCGAACAGAATGCCCACCTCTTCGGCGCGCGGAGCCAGGTACCGTCGCGTGTAGTCCGGGTCGCGCAACAGCTCGTCGATGACCGACGACGAGAAGAACTGCGCCAGGTGAATGCGCTCGCGGTTGTAGTCGATGAGGCGCTGCGACAGCGTCGAGGCCAGCAGCCGCAAGAGTTCGACCGCGTACGACGAGAAGCCGTCACCGCCGCTCCACACCATGATCTTCCCCAGCGCGTGCGCGTCACCCACGCCGCTGATCAGCACCGTCTCGACGGCCTTCCGCTCACCCAGCACCTGCGCCAGGTGTTTGTCGTTCGGCGTCACCAGGTTGGGCCCGTACGACCGAATGGCGTCGTCGAGCGTCTGGAAGCGGCGGCCGTTCGAGGCGTGCTCGAGCTGGCCGTACTTGTACATGCGGTAGTGCAGCGAGCCCGACTCGACGGCGTCGCGGTAGAGCAACAGGAAGCCCGGCAGCTTCACCTTCTCGCACAGGGCCCGCACCGCGCCGTCCATGCCGACCTCGAAGACGCGGTTGGCGAGGTAGGTGTTGATGGTGACGAGGAGCTGGTGCTTCTCGGCGGCCGTCTGCACAGAGGCGAGCACGGTGTCGAGCTCTTCGGCGATGGTCTCGAGCGAGCGCGCGAGCTTCGCCGCATCCCCGGTCCGGTCACCTTCGTAGAGCACGCCGATGCTGCCGACGGGCACGCCCACCACGTCGAGCTGCTGGGACACGAAGGTGTGGCCGCTCTCGAGCTTGCGCACGCCCCAGCGGCTGCCGGTCAACAGCGTGCCCGGGAAGACGCCGTCGAACTCGCCGTGGGAGAAGGTGGTCGAGACGAGCTCTTCGTCGAGCGTCGTCACCGCCATGCCCCGCGCACCCACGAAGTGCATCACCGGTGGGAACAACCGCGCGAACGTCTTCTCGAGGCTCTCCCGGTGCTTGAGCGACTCCTCGAGCAGGTCGTCCACCGTGCGGGAGAGCTCGCGGAGGTGCTTCAGCTCCTCGATCGTCAGGTCGTCCATCGGCACACACCAGACGGTACCATGCCGGGCGCGCAGGCCGAGAACTTCGCCACGCCCGGAATGGAGGTAGACTCGCCCCCATGCTGATCGCCCTCGCCGCCACCCTGGCGCTCTCCACGTCCTCCGGCACCCGCCCGAACACGTACAGCGAACGCTGGCTGTGCGACCTGTGGGCTGGCGCCCAGTGCCACGCCACCAGCTGTCAGAAGGACGGCAAGGAGCGGTGTACGGCCGTCTCGAAGCAGTGCCAGGAGACGAGCAAGCGCATCGAGGTGGACTCGGCGCGGGCCCAGAAGAAGGCCGCGTGCGCCCGGGCGCTGCTGGCGCAGGCGTGCGGCGCTCCGAAGCCGGCCGAGTGCGACGGGCTGCTCTGACACCCTCCTCGTTCGCCGAGGTGGCTGAACATCGGCGCGGCCGGGAGCGTTCTGCTCCTTCGTGACGCGTCTTCGCCCGCCAGCACCCACCCTCGAGGCGCGAGGTCTATCCCCGTGCACGGCTCCGGCGAGTCGTGTAGGAGCCCAGCCCATGCGTCGCCTGACCTCCGCCCTCCTGCTGGCCGTCGCGCTACCGGCCCTCGCCCAGGACGCCGACCCGAAGCCGAAGCTCACCGTGGTGCCGTTCGCGCTGCTGTCGGCCGACGTGAACCCGCGCGCCAGCCTCAAGGCCGTCGGCATGCTCAGCCAGGAGTTCAAGAGCGCCGAGAAGTTCGACCTCGTCGAGGCGAAGAAGAAGGAGACCGAGGTCGCCTTCACCGAGGGCCTCACCCAGGCGCGCAAGCACGTCACCGAGGCGCAGGAGTTCCGCGCGAAGAAGAAGTTCCGCCTCGCCGACGAGTCGCTCGGCAAGGCGATGGCGCTGTACCAGAAGAACGTCGCCGGCCTCACCGACCTCGCCGAGGTCATCGACGCGTACGCGCTGCTCTCGGCTGTCCAGTACAGCACCGGCCGTGACGACGAGGGCCTCAAGTCGCTCACCACAGCGCTGTCGCTGGCGCCCGACCGCGAGCTGCCGCTGGCCCAGACGTCGGCGCTCTTCGCGCGCGTGGTGAACGACACCCGCAAGGCCGTGAAGGAAGCGCCGAAGGGCCAGCTCGTCATCGAGTCGACGCCCGCGAACGCGGCGGTGCTGGTCGACGGGCTCGCGCTGGGCTCGACGCCCCTCACCGTGAAGGACGTGCCGCCGGGTCTGCACTACTGGCGCGCCGCGCTGCCCAACGGCGAGCTGCAGGGCGGCACCATCGAAGTCGTGCCGGGCAAGCAGGCGCTCGTGCGCGCGGTGTCGGCCGCGAAGGACCCGGAGTCGCGCCTGCTCGCCGCGGTGGCGCAGAACAAGGTCGACCCCGACGCGCTGTCGGCCGCGAAGGAGTTCGCCTCGGAGAACCAGGCAGAGCTGCTCGTCTTCGGCGGGCTGTCGTCGAAGGCCGGCAAGGGCCTGCTCCTCGACGCGTTCGTCTACGTGGTGTCGTCGAACGAGGTGCGCCGGCTGCCCCGCGCGGCCTTCGACGCCGAGCTGCTCAACGCCGGCATGGAGTTCTACAACCTGGCCGGTGAGGTGGCGAAGAAGGGCAAGGAGACGGGCGAGCTGGTGAAGGTGCCGTCGAGCGTCTCGTTCGACCTCGCGGGCCAGTCGGCGAAGGTGGCCGAGGTGAAGTACGGCGTCGTGCCCGGCAAGGCAGCCGCGGCCGAGGCGCTCGAGGGCCTCGAGACGGGTGGCAAGGAGCCTGCGAAGGACGACGGGCCGCGCAAGCCGCTGGGGCCGCGGGCTCCGCTCAAGAAGAAGTGATGGCGACGGCCGTCGTCGGCCGCTTCGCGCCGAGCCCCACCGGCCGGCTGCACCTGGGAAACCTGCGCTCCGCCCTGCTCGGCTGGCTGTCGGCGCGCGCACGCGGTGGGCGGTTTCTGCTGCGCATCGAAGACCTCGACACCGCGCGGTGCCGGCCCCAGTTCATCGACGGCATCTTCCGCGACCTCGAGTTCCTCGGGCTCGACTGGGACGGACCGGTGCTGACGCAGTCCCAGCGCGCGCCCGTCTACCGCGACGCGCTCGAGAAGCTTCAGCGGCAGGGCCGCGTCTATGCGTGCACGTGCTCCCGGGCCGAGGTGGCCCGCGCGGCGTCGGCGCCCCACGTCGGTGAAGACGGGCCGGTGTACCCGGGCACCTGTCGCGACGGCGCCGTGGAGCGCCCGGGCCGGACGGCCGCGCTGCGCTTCCGCGTGGCCCCCGGCGTGGTGCGCTTCGTCGACGCCCTGCACGGCCCGGTCGAGCAGGACGTCGAGCGCGCCGTGGGTGACTTCGTGGTGCAGCGCAACGACGGCGTCGCCAGCTACCAGCTCGCCGTGGTGGTGGACGACGCGGCGAGCGGCGTGACCGAGGTGCTCCGTGGAGACGACCTGCTGACGTCGGCGCCCCGGCAGCTCCAGCTCCTCGAGGCGCTCGGGCTGGGCCCTCCGGGCTACGCCCACGTGCCGCTCCTGCTGCAGGCCGACGGGAAGCGGCTCGCGAAGCGTGACGGCGCCACCACCGCGGCGGGGCTTCGGGAGCGCGGCGTGACGGGCGCTGCCATCGTGGGCCGGCTCGCGGCGTGGAGCGGGCTCGGTGACGGCCAGCCGGTGACGCCGCAGGAGCTGCTCGAGACGTTCTCCCTCGCGCGCGTGCGCCGCGAGCCCACCGTGGTGCACGACGCGGAGCTCGAGGCGCTGGTGGAGGGACGATGAGGCGCCGTGGAGTGGAGCTCACCAGAAGCGAGGCCCACGGCCCGCGACTCGACCGCCGGCCCCGGTCGCGCGCGCCAGTGACGGTCCCGGGCGAGGTGTGTCTGCTGGCCGACGGCGCTGACCTTCCGGCGGCGCGTCACCGGACAGGCGCCACGAGCACGCGGGCGCTGCCGGAGTGGAAGGCCTGTGTCCTCCCGCTGCGTCGGGGCGCTCCGTGGGCTCGGATACGCTGCGGTCCGGGAGGCTGGCGATGAGGCGCCGCGAGGTCTTGCTCGTCGTCGGCGTCCTCGGGCCCTTCTGCGCCCTGGTGTTGTTCGCGCTGTGGCCACGGCGTGAGCCCACCTCACCCGACTCCGGAGCGCCAGACGCCGCAGCGCCGGGCCTGCGAGCGTCAGCACCGCTCGTGTCGTTCGTGCCATCGGGCCTCGCCGACGCCGGCACCGTCGCGCTCGTCAGGCCCACCGTCCCCGCGGGCCCACCGCCTCCCGTGCCGCGAGCGCTCGAAGCGCCCCTGCGCGCCGTCACGCCCGAGGTGCAGCGCTGCTTCGATGATCAGCGCGCGCACGTGCACGACATTCAGCGCCTCGAGGTGCGCTTTCGTCCCCTCCCCGACGGCGGCTTCTCTGAGGTGCGCGTGCCGTCGACCGGTAACCCGTACCTGTCGGCGTGCATCGAAGACGTCTTCGACGAGCTCGGCTTCGTGCCATCCGGCGCCGAGACGTTCGAGGTGGCGACATACCAGTTCGAGTTCGACCCGGACGCGGGCCGCTGAGTCACAACGTCGCCTCACGATGAGCCGCCGGAGCCCTTCGCAGACGCGATGGGCGGTCCGCGCGCGGGAAGGGCGAGGGCGACGCCGCGCGCCGAGCGTCGGCCCGATGCAACCCGCACGCAGCGAGCGTCAGCAAGGCTGGCAGCCTGGGTCAGCGACGTCGCCGCGAGACCCGACGCTGGCGAACCGGAGCTTCCGAGCGCGCTCGCCGTTCCGTCGCCCCGGTGCGTGCCGAAGGCGCGGGCGGCGCCGGGCGAAACGCGAGCAAGGCGCTGACGGCCGCCGTCACCCGCTCGTACGGCGCGCTCTGCCCGGCGTAGAGGCCCGCGCGCCAGTGAGCGAAGACCGGCACGCTCCGGGGCAACGGCGTCACCGGGAGCCCGTCTCCCACGAGGCACCACGGCGCCACCACCGGCAGCCCCGTCGCCTTCGCCATGCGCTCGGCCTCGGGCCAGCTCGACGCGCGCAGCTCAGCCGCGGGGTCGTCGAAGCCCGCCGTGTCCATCACCACCAACCGGTGCCGACCGGACGACGCCGGGCCGGCGAGGACGAGCTCCATCGACGGGAGCTGCCGGCTGGTGATGCCGTGGTCGGCGTGCGCCGTGTGGCTCAAGGCGAGGTCCAGGTCTCCGCAGCGCAGCCGCTCGAGCAGCCGGTCGTCGGCCGCCGTGTGCATGACGATGGACCAGTCGGGGAGCGCGCGCGCCAGCCCGTCGGCCAGCACCACCGGCAGCGCCGGGCCCGCCGCGGCCACCCGCAGCTTCTGCGGCGACGCGGTGCTGGGCAGCGCCTCGTGGACGAGGCGAACGGCGTCGCGGGTCGCCACCAGCAGGGCGTGCCCCCGCTCGGTGAGCGTGAGCCCGCTCGGGCTGCGCAGGAACAGCGCCTCGCCGAGGTTGCGCTCGAGCAGGTTGATGGCCCGCGACAGGGCCGACGGCGACAGGTTCACGGCGAGCGCCGCGCGCTGCAGGCTCTGGAACTCGGCCGCCGCCCGGAACGCCGGCAGCCAGTTCCACACCTGCCAGACGCGGCGGTGCCGCTCCATCGATGGCTTCACCTCGCTCATGGCTGGCTTCCTTCCCGGTAGGAGTTCGGGGTCGCGACACGAAAAACGCAAGCCCCGCCACCGGAAATGAGAACAGCTGACCACTCCCGGGGCGCGCGAGGTCGTGTCTGATGGTGCGAGGAATGTGTTCTTCGGGGAATGAGACAGACGAGCAGTTGATGGCGCGGTACCTCGCCGACGACGAGGCGGCCTTCACGGCGCTCGACGGGCGGCTGCGCGGTGGCCTGCGGCGGTACTTCCAGCGGTGCGGGCTGGACGCCGACGAGCTGAGCCAACGCACGCTGGTGCAGGTGGTGCTGTTCCGCCACCAGTTCCGCCGGGGAGACCGGCTGTGGCCCTGGGTGATGTCCATCGCGCGGCACCTCGCCAGCGACCAGGCCCGCTTCGGGGCGAGGCACGTCGACATGCACGTTCTCGAGTCGATGCCGGCCGAGGCCGACGTCGAGCGCACCATCGACACCCGGCGCAGGGTGTCGGCCGCGCTGCGGCGGCTCGCGCCAGACGCCGCGGGGCTGCTGCTCGCCCACCACCGAGAAGGGTACAGCTTCGCCGAGCTGTCGGCCCACCTCGGGACGCCCGTCGGCACGCTGAAGGTCCGCGCCCATCGGGCCTACCGCCGGGCTCGCACCGCGCTCGAGCCGACCGGGCGGAGCGCCAGCGCCCCAAGGCAGGCGCTGGAGGCCTGACACCTCGCGGTTGCTTTCGACTCTCACCCGCTGAGAAAGGCGCGCCGGCCCCCTCGATGGGCCGACAATCACGTACGGTCTCGTCGTGCGCCGCGCCCTCGCCCCAGCCCTGCTGCTCGTCGCGGTGAGCGGGTGTGAGGGCTCCATCCTCCCGGCCTTCGTCGACGGCATCATCGACCACGGCGCGCCCACCAGCCCTGGCCCCGGACCCGGCACCACCCCGGAGCCGACCGGACCCGCAGCCTGCGCCCCCTCGGCCTCGCCGCTGCCGACGCTGACGCGGCTGTCGACGCACGAGTACCGGGCCATGGTGGCCGACGTGCTGGGCGTGGCCGTCGACCCTGCGCTGTTCTCCCGGTGGACGCCCGTCGCCGCGGTGCACGGCTTCGACACGATGAGCTCGGCGCGCATCGACGCGCAGGGCTTCGAGGAGCAGTTCGCCACCGCCGACGCGCTCGCCACCCTCGTGCTGAGCACCCCGGCCCTCACCGCCCACTGCCCCGCGCCGCGCCCGGCCCAGACGCCCGCGTGCGCGCTCAAGGCCGGCTACGCGTCGACCGACGACTTCTCCGACGCGCAGGACCGCGACTGCTGGACGTACCTCGACTCGGGCGGCGCGCGCATGGCCTTCGACAATATGAACGCGAGGTGGCGCAAGGAGCCCGACCAGGGCGCCTACCTGTGGCGTACGGGCGCGCACCCGGGCTCGACCGTCGACGCCGTGCGGCGGTGGACGGCGCCCGTCGACGGCACGGTGACGCTCTCGGGCTCGTTCGCCGACGCCGACACCGGTGGCGGTGATGGGGTGCTCGTCACCATTCGCCACGCTGGAGCCACTGTCTTCTCGCGCGACCTGCCCAACGGTGGCAGCTCGCCCTTCTCGGCCACCTTCGCCGTCGCGCGCGGCGACGTGGTGGACTTCGTGGTGAATCGCAAGACGAACGCCTCGTGGGACACGACGGCCTTCACCGCGTCGGTCGCGCTCGCGCCCACGGCGCGCAAGCAGGCCTGGGCGTGGACGGGCTGCGTCGAGCCGCTCGTCACCAGGCTCGCGAGCCGCGCGTTCCGTCGGCCGCTCCGCGCGGACGAGGCCAGCGAGTACCAGGCGCTCTTCACCACCTCGGTGCAGGGCGCGGCGACGGCGGGCTTCGCGGAGCCGGTGGACGAGGCGCTGCGCGCGGTGCTGCAGGCCGTCTTCCTCTCACCCAACTTCGTCTTCAAGCCCGAGCTGGTACCTGCTGGCCTCGAGCCCGGCGAGCGCAGCTTCGGCACGGCGTCACGCCTGGCCCTGTTCGTGCGCGGCTCGGTGCCTGACGACACGCTCTGGGCGCTGGCGCAGGCGGGCGCGCTCGAGGACGAGGCGGTGCTGCGCCGCGAGGTGGAGCGCCTGCTGACCCAGGACCGGGCGCGCTTCACGAAGGGCTTCGCGGGCCAGTGGCTGGACTTCCGTGAGGCGCCCGCCGGGGCGCTCGGCGCGTCGATGCAGCGCGAGTCGGCGGCCGTGTTCGAGGCCGTGCTCTCCGAAGACCTGCCAGCCGAGCGGCTCCTGCGGCCGGGCTTCACCATCGTCGACGCGGCGCTGGGCGCCCACTACGGGCTGGGGAACACCGCTTCGACGCCGATGCGCGTGACGTCTGCGACGCGCGGCGGGGTGCTGTCGCAGGGCTCTTTCCTGGTGAAGACGGGGGGCGGCTCGGAGTTCCGCCGGCCCATTCACCGCGGCATCTGGGTGCTGAGCCGGCTGCTGTGCCGACCCCTGCCCTCGCTCGACCCGGCGACGCTCGAAGAGATCGGCAACTCGTTCAACACCATCAACCGGAGCCTCCCGCTGCCCGAGCAGATGAAGCTGCACCGCGACTCGTCGAACCGCTGCGGCGGGTGTCACGCCCACATCGACCCCATCGGGCTGTCGCTGGAGCAGTACGACGAAGCGGCCCAGTGGCGCACCACGTACCCCGGCGGCGCGCCCATCGTGTCGGACCTCGAGCTCGACGGTGTGCGCGTGCGCGACCCGCATGAGCTCTCCCAGGCCATCGAGAACACCGCCGACTTCCGCGCGTGCGTGGCCTCGCGGGTGCTCACCTTCGCCCTCAACCGCGGGCTGCGCAGCGACGAGCAGTGCCTGGCCGAGCGGCTCGCGCGGCCGCTCGATGGCTCGACGCCGGGGCTCCAGACGCTCACCGTCCAGGCGCTGCTGAAGGCGCTTCCGCTCACCGAGGTGCGGCCATGACGACGTCTCGTCGCACGGTGCTGTCGTGGCTGGGGGTGCAGCTCGCGCTCCCGCTCCTGCCGTCGGTCGCGCACGCGAGCGGCCAGGCCCGCAAGCGCTTCATCGGCGCCTACTTTCCCAACGGCGCGCACATGCCCGGGGGCATCGACGGCTCGTGGACGTGGGCCGACGCGCTCCAGCCGCTCGAGCAGCGCGGGCACCGGAACAACACCCTCATCGTGCGCAAGCTGTTCAACGGCTTCCCGGGGCACGACCCGCACTGGCAGAACTGCGCGGGCTTCCTCTCGTGCGAGCCGATGGTGCTGGGCGACTCGTCGGTGGCGCGCATCGGCAAGACGATGGACCAGGTGCTCGCCGACGCGCAGCCGATGCCGATCCGCTCGCTCGAGGTTGGCGGCATCTACTACCACGTGCACCAGCTGAACGATCACCCGGGGTACTCGAACGACTACCTCAACCGCATCAGCTGGCAGACGCCCGACAAGTTCCGCTCGCCGATTCCAAACCCGGCGCAGCTGTTCGAGAAGCTCTTCGGGGGCCAGGAAGGCAGCGCGCAGCAGATCGCCTGGCTGCACGCGCGCAAGCGCTCGGTGCTCGACCAGCTCCACAAGGACGCGACGCGGCTGTCGAACCGGCTCGGCGCCGAGTACCGGCCTACGCTGTCGAGCTACCTGGACACGGTGCGCGAGGTCGAGCTGGGCCTCAACCGCGGCGGCTTCTCGTGCACGCCGACGCTGGCGAAGCCGACCCAGGACTTCTCGAACCCCGACGTGAACTACGTGCTTCGGTTCCAGCTGATGCACCAGCTCGTCGTGCTGGCGATGCAGTGCGGGCTCACCAACGTGGCGACGCTCATGTACGGCCCGGGCGTGTCGGACCACCTGCACTTCCCCGAGGTGCTCGGCTCGGGCAGCGGCCACCACGCCTGCGCGCACCATGGCGGTTCCCAGGCGTCCATCACGCGGCTGAAGGCGATGAACCGGGTGCAGGTGGGGCTGCTGGCCGACCTGCTCGACAAGCTGAAGGCGGCGAACCTGCTCAACGAGACGCTCGTGCTCTACGGCTCGGACATGTCGGACGGCAACGTGCACCTGCCCGAGAACCTGCCGATGCTCGTCTGCGGCGCCGGGAGCGACCTGAAGTTCGGCCAGGAGCTCGTCCCGGCCGCGCGCCGCCCGTTGTCGGACCTGCACGTCGAGCTCTTCGGGCTCCTCGGGCAGTCCTCGGTGACGAGCTTCGGCAGCGGCGCGTGTCGCAGCACGGGGCAGCCGCTGGGCTTGCGGGTGTGATGGGCCTCACCAGGCGGTGGAGGTAAGGAGGAGGCGCCCGTCGCGAAGAAAGCCGTTCGTCAACGACGCGCTCCACGAGACGACGCCTCGAGCGCGCGTCGGCTGGGTTCGCAACATCGAGGTGACCTTCGCTTCGAGCGACTCCGCCGAGAGCCCCTCGACCACCACCTCGAGACGGCTCAGGTGCCCGTCCTCGGTGAAGGTCGCCGTCAGCTGGGCTGGGTGCTTCCAGAGCGTGCGAACGATGGGGCCCAGCGGCGGAGTGCGCGTGACGGCTTCGACTTCGGCACACGTCATGCCCCACGACAGCCCCTCGAGCGGAGCCGGGTCGCGGTGGTCTGGAAGAATCGGGTACCTCGCCTCACCCAAAGTACCGCGCACAGGCTCGGCGCTGACATCGGAGAGGATGCGCCGCGGCCGCGGCAACTTCGCTCGGGTCACGTCGACCCAGGTGCCTTCGCCCACCTGCCAGCCCCAGGCGCGCCTGCCGCCGCCGAGGTCGAGGAGCGCCAGCGGTGGGTGTCGGTCGGACGTAGCGGGAGGGCTCACCGAAACGTCGCAGGGGTACGGACAGCCCTTTGGTTGAGAGACGAGGACAAGAACGAGGACGCCCGTCACCATGGGGAGAAGGTGCCACGAGCGACCGCTCCGGCGCGAGTCCCCCCATCGAGCCTGACTTCGCGCTAAGCGCAATCGCCCATGGGCGCTCAGTGGAAACAGAAGGGCCGTGAGGCCAACTCGAAGGCCAAGGCCAAGCTCTTGAGCAAGGCCGCCAAGGAAGTCCTGATCGCGGCGAAGGCCGGCGCGGACCCGTCGTCGAACGCGCGCCTGCGGCTCGCCATCGAGTACGCCAAGAGCGTCAACATGACGAAGGACACGCTCGAGCGGGTCATCAAGAAGGGCGCGGGGCTGCTCGACGAGCAGGTGACGTATGAGAGCGTCACCTATGAGGGTTTCGGCCCGCATCGCGTGCCCGTCATCGTCGAGTGCCTGACCGACAACCGCACCCGGACCGCGAGCAACGTGCGCCAGTGCTTCCGCCACGGGCAGCTCGCCGCCACCGGCGCCGTCTCGTGGGACTTCGACCGCCTCGGCGCCATCGACGCCATTGGCCCCGCGGGCGTGGACGCCGAGACGGCCGCCATCGAAGCCGGCGCGCAGGACCTCGAGCCTGGCGAAGACGGCGTGACGCACTTCTATTCGGCTCCGGCCGACCTCGATGCCGTTCGCAAGGCGCTCGAGGCCGCGCAGTGGACCGTGAAGTCGGCGGCGCTGGTGTGGCGGGCGAAGAACCCCGTCTCCGTGCCGCCCGAGGCCCGCGCCGAGGTCGACGCCTTCCTCGAAGAGCTCGACGAGGATGATGACGTGCAGACGCTCTTCGTGGGGATGAAGTAGCCCGCGCTCGAACCGCCCACATCGGTCGGCGTGCGCCGCTCGACGGCTTCGACTCAGCGGCCCTCGAGCGAACGCCGGAGCGCCTGCACGTCAGCCACCCGTGGGTCCGCCGCGCACGCCGTCTCGAAGCCCCGCGCCACCGCGAGGGCCTCGGCGAAGCGTCGCTGGCGCGTCAGCTCGACGAGCAACGCCAGGCGCACCTCGGGGTGCAGCACTCCGTCGGGGAACCGCGAGAGCGACGTCGTCCACGCGGCGAGCGCGTCGGCGACGTGGCCTGACTCGCGCTCCGCCACGCCGAGTTCGTAGAGCGCCGCCTGGGCCGCGAGACCGTCGCCCTTCGCTTCGAGCTTGAGGCAGTCGAGGCGCGCGCCCACGCCTTCACACACCGCCGCCACCGCCGTCGGGCGCGCCTCAAGCGGCGCTGGGATGTTCGGCGCCTCGGGCCACACCAGCGTCTGCCCCGCCTTGACCGTGCGCGTCTGTCCCTGCGCGCGCAGCACGACTTCGCCTTCTTCCACGACGAGCGTGGTACCGCCGGCCGTCACCTCGGCGAGGAAGCGGGCCCGCGTGGCCTCGATGGTCGCGTGCGGTGTGGCGAGCGTGAGCTTCGCGGCGCTGGCCCGCTCGACTGACAGACGGCCTGCCGCGAGTGAGACGACCCCGTCAGCGCCCTGCGTCCACCGGGCGCTCGACGAGGCCACCAGCACGGGTGGGTCGACCGCCGTGGGCGTCGTGGGCTTTGGCGACAGCGCCACCACCAGCGCGATGCCGGCGGCGAGAGAGGCCGCGAACGCGAAGACGAGGCGCCCGTCGTGACGAGGCGCGGCGCTGCGAGCCACCACCACGTCCCACGCCGTCAGGTCGACCGGCGCCGGTGGAATCGCCGCGGCCGTGGCCACGAGCTTCGCCGCCCGCGCCCCGGCCTCGTCCGTCGCTTCAGTCCAGGCCCGCAGCTCATCCATGACGACGCTCCTGTGGCAGCCCGCTGGTGCGCGCCTCGATGACGTCGAGCCGCGCGAGCTCGGCCGCGAAGTCCTTGCGCGCGTGGAAGAGGCGCGTCCACACCGTCTTCAGCGGAATCTGGAGCGCCGCCGCGATCTCTTCGCCCGGCAGCCCCTGCAGCTCGTGCAGCACCAGCACCTCGCGCTTCTTGTCCGACAGCTTCGCGAGCACCTGCTCGACGCGCTTCGAGGCGTCGCGCTGCTCCATCGTGCGCGAGGGCGCTTCGGGGTCGGCCAGCTCGCCCACCTCGTCGAAGCCGAAGAAGCGCCGCACCGTCGCGGTCCGCCGACGTGACGCCGCCACCTTCACCGCCACGCCGTAGAGCCACGCCTTCGGCGAGTCGGCGGTCAACACGTCTTGCGGCTTCCGCAGCGCCACCATGAAGACCTCCTGGAGCAGGTCGTCGGCGTCGAGATGTTTGCCCGCCAGCCGCGCCACGCCCAGCCGCAGCTCGGCCGCGTGCTCGACGTAGAGCCGGCGCACGGCCTCTGCTGGGCTCACGTCACTCGCCGCCGCCATGGGGAAGGGTTGTACCGACATCACGCGAGAGCAGAAGTGCGCTCGCCGCGCCCCGAGCTTCACGCAATGTGCTGGCCCGGAGAGTCGTTGATTTTCTTCCGGAATCGGGTGCGCGGTCTCGACGTTCCTCGCTGTCGACCCCCACGCGTCGCTTCAGCTGCAGGGCGCACCACCGCACGCTGCACCTCGACGCGCTGCCCAGCGACGCACCTGCCGCGCGAAGCCGTCGTGCCGCAGGGGCACCGCCGCACGACACCCGCCACTCCGCGCGAAGCCGTCGTGCCCGCCCACGCATCGCTTCGGCTGAAGGGGCTCGCCGCACGATGAACCTCGACGTCCTGACCACCGACGCACCCGGCACGCCGCGCGAACCCGTCGTACCTGCCGACGCCTCGCTTCGGCTGCGGGGGGCACCACCGCAGGTTGAACCTCGACGTCATGCTGGGCGGAGCATCTCCCCGGGCGCTCGAACGAGCCGGGCATGGACTGGAGCCGCGCGCGTCCACTGAAGCCCCCACCACTACACGTCTTGCCTCAGGCGCGTGGAATCGTTCGGCCCAGACGAAGGCATGTCGGTTGCTGTCACCAGCCGACACCCGAACTTCCTCGGGCCCGTCTGGAGTGCCCATGTCCCTCGACGTCCTTCGCAGTGTCGCCGGCCCGATGCTCAACTCGCTCGGCTCGCTCAGCCAATTGTCACGGGCGGCGCCGCAGCAGCCCGCGGCCGCACCAGCCCAGGCGCCGCGAGGCGGACTCCAGGTGCTCGACGGCTTCGACCAGGACGTCTCGGCAGTTCAGAGCCGGAGCCCCGTCGGCGCCGCCTCTGCCACGAACGCGATGACGTCGACGGCCGGGCAGACCCAGGCTCCGGAGGCCGCGCAGGGTCAGGCGGGGGCCTCGAAGAACCCGCTCGAGCAGCTCCTCTCGGTCTTCACCGACTTCGTGAAGAAGATCTTCTCGTCATTCCTCGGCGGGCTCTTCGGCCAGGGTGGCGGGGCCGCGGAGCAGGCACCGGGCGTGGGCGCCGCCGCGCCGAAGTGAGCCCTTGAACGCCGCTCGCGCGTGAAGGCCACGAGCGCGCGAGCAGGCGGGAGGCTGGTCCGTCGAACGACGCCGAAGCGCGCGTCGGCGCGCACGCAACACAGCTCGTGAATGCAGCCAGGCGGCCGCGACCGGCGACGACGACTCCAGCCTGAGCGCCGATCCGCCCATCGCTGATGAGGTCGGGGCGCCTTCACGCCTGCTCGTGAGCGGCTGGCCCTCAGAACCGCGCGACCAGGCCAGCCATCACGCTGCCTTCGAGGGGGCCGGTCTCGAGCACCGACCCGAGCTGCGAAATGAAGAAGGACTCGGGGCGCCGGGTGGTGCCGGTGAGCCGGAGTGTGATGCCCAGCGGCCCCACCACCCGGAACGACGCGCCCACTGAGCCGGCCGCTCCGACGGAGAGCAGGACCTGCTCCGGGTCGACCTGCTCGAAGCCCGTCGCGCTCGCGAGCACCCGGTACCCGCGCACGCCCACCTGCGCTTCGAGGAGCAGCCGGTCACGAATTGGAATCGCCAACCGGGCCGAGGCCGACGCCCACTGCCACGACGAGCGGGCCGTGCCGCCGTCTTGCGTGCTGGTGGTCGCGCCGCTGAGCCCGACGTCGATGGCCACGCCCAACCAGCCGCGCGTGAGGTCGACGACGAGCTGTCCCGCGGGGAGCACGTCGCTCGTCGCACCTGAGGCCACACCACCCAACAGCCCCACGCCGAAGGTCCACGCCGGCCCTTCGGTTGCGCCAGCGTCGGGGCTGGTGACGAGGCGTGTCGACCCAGCGTCGGGTGGCGTCACGCCCGCGTCGGCGCTCGGTCCGACGAGTGCTTCGGGGCCTGCGTTGCTCGTCGGACTGCGCGAGGCGCTGGAGTCGGTGGGAGATGTCGCCTCCGGTCCTGCCTCGCCCATCGAGCGGAGCGGGAGCCCCACCGGCTCCACGGGTCGTGCCGCTCGGTCGTTCCCCCCGTCGACGCCCAGCCGCGCGTCGAGCCCCGCGTCCGACATCGTGCTGAGCGGGAGCCCGACCACGTCGCCCGGGCGATCTCCTCGATCGTTCGCTCCCGCGTCGGCGACCGATCGCACTGTCGACTCTACCGGCCGGACGGCTCGCTCGGCTGCGCCACCATCACGACCAGGCCCCGCGTCCGCGGTGGCGCGGAGGTCGGTCTGGCGGACGCCTGGCCCCGCATCGAGCGGGCCGACGCTCGACCCGGAACCATCTCGACCAGGCCCCGCGTCTGGCGTCGAGGGGACCACACGGCTGACGGAGCCGGCCTGCCGTGCGTCTCCATCAGCCGGCCCTGCGTCGGCGGCGACCAGCAGCAGGCCGGCATCAGCGCGAAGGCTCCCAGGGCCAGCATCGCGGCCAGCGCGCGGGGGCTCCACCAGCCCCGGCGAGGCCCAGGCCTGAACGAGCGCCACCACCACCCGCGTCACCGCTTCACAGTCATTCGCTGGCGCCGGGACCCGACGCTCGAGCGTCGCGTCCTTCGAGAGGTACCGCACCAACACCCCTTCAGGCGGCGAGGGCTCGAGCCGCACGAGCACCGTCGGCCTGAGCACCACGCCCGCGGCCGAGAGCCGCTCCTGGAAGGTCGGGGCCGAGACACACGGCGTCCCCGGCGCCACCTCGACGCCACCCAGCGACAGGGCGACCAGCACGCTCAGCACGCGGCCCTCATGTCACGCGAGGGCCGACGCGCCTTCACGAAAAGCGCCCGCTCACTTCCCGGCGGGGCACGGCTTCAGGATGCGCAGGTGCACGCGCTCGTTGCGCGAGCGGACCTGCTTGAGCGTCTCGGGGTCCATGGCCTTCTCGGCCTCGCTGCCGGGCGCCGGCTCGTCCATCGCGGGCTTCTCGCTGCCATAGCCGTACGTCTTCTTGATCTGCGACGGGCTCACCTTGCCGACGTTGATGAGGTGCCGAGTCACCGACTGCGCGCGCCTGGCCGAGAGCTCCTTGTTCTTCTTCGCGTCGCCCACCTTCGAGGTGTGGCCTTCGACCTCGACGGTGATCTCCTTGCAGCTCGTCATGAGCGAGACGAGCGCGTCGAGGTTCGCCTTCGTGGCCTCGTTGCCGACGTCGAGCTCGTCAGTCCCGTCCTTGAAGCGGATGTTCGAGTAGTCGGCCTCGCCGGCCTTCGTGGCGTCCACCGTGGGAGGCGCCACCGCCGAAGCCGCGGCGGCCGCCTTCGCCTTCGCCGCGAGCTCGGCCGCGTGCTTCTCGAGCTCACCCAACAGCCCCTCGACGGTGCCCAGCTGTGGCTTCACCTTCGCGAGCGACTCCGCGACCTCGGCCTTCACCTTGTCGATGGCCGACTGCACGCCCGCGACCTTGCCCTTCGTGAGCGCCTCGTTGACGGCGGTGGTGCCCGAGGTGATGAGCTTCTGCGTGTCGGCCACCCCGGCCTCCAGGCCCGCGACGGAGGCATCGAGCTTCGCCTTGAGGTCGAGCCCGTCCTTGTCGTCGGCGGCGGGCATGGCGACGCCGCTGGCCTTCGTCTTGAGCTCGGCGACGGCCTTCGCCAGCTCGGTCACCTGCGCGGTGAGCGCGGCGACGGTCTCGGTCCACGTCTTGGTGATGGGGGCCAGGTCTTCGGTGCAGGCAGCCAGCGTGAGCACGCCGACGGCCACGGTCATGCGCTTCATCATGGGAGTCTCCGGGGGGATTGGACGACGGTCGCTCCCTACCAGCGCGCACGGACGTCGCGGGAACTGTCGAGTGACGGACGTCGCTCAGAGCGGGCGGGCGTAGACGCGGTACGTCTTGATGCGCCGGCCTCCGGCGGTCTGCACCATGCGGGTCAGCAGCTTGTCGTCCTCGGGCATCCACCCGACCTCGGCGGTGGTGTACCCGAGCCGCGTCGCGCCGAGGAACGTCTCGTGGGCCAGCAGCGCGTCGATGCCGCGGCGCCGGAAGCCGGCCTTGATGCCGAACAGCAGCACCTTGAGGCGTTGAATGCGCCGGGCGGCCCACAGCATGCGCGCGAGGCCGAGTGGAAACAGGGCGCCGCGCGCTTCCTTCACCGCCGAGTTCGTGTCGGGCACCGTCAAGCAGAACGCGACCGGCTCGTCGCCGATCTCGGCCACCAGACACAGCTCGGGCCGGAAGAGGATGAGCGGCTTGAGCTTCTTCACGATGTGCGACAGCTCGGCCTCGCTCATCGGCGACAGGCCGAAGGCGCCGGGCTTGAGCATCGACTCGCTGATGGCCTTGATGCGGCGCAGCTCGCCTTCCGGGTCTGACGTGTCCACCTGGCGAATGCGCACCTGGCCCGAGGCGCGCACGCGGTTGGCGAGGCGCACCACCTTCTCGGGCATGCCGACCGCCGAGCTGACCTCGAAGTTGATGAGGTCTTTGAGCTTCTCGAAGCCGTTGGCCTCGAAGAGCCCGGCGTAAAAGCGGTGGTTGTACGCGTTCATCATCGCGTGCGGCTGCTCGAAGCCGTCGATGAGCACGCCGACGTCGTGGTGGAAGGCGAGGTTCACCGGGCCGATGACGCGCGTCATGCCGGCCTGGCGCAGCCACTCGCACGCCGGCTGGAAGAGCGCCGACGCGAGGCCCGGGTCGTTCTGCGACTCGAAGAGGCCGAGGAAGCCGTCGCGGGTGCCGTGGAAGCGGTTGAAGCGGGTGTCGACGCAGGCCGCGATGCGGCCCACCACGCGGCCGCCACGACGCGCGAGGAAGAAGGTGGCGCGCGCGGCCTCGAAGAAGGGGTTGATGCGCTCGTCGATGAAGTCGCGGCGCTCGGCGACGATGGGCTGCACGAAGACGTCGTCACTGGCGTAGTGCGCGAGCGGGAAGCGCACGAACTCGTCGCGCAGCGCCTGGGAGGTGCAGGCCTCGATGGTGACGTCGGTGGCGGCGGCGGCGAAGCGCGGTACACGCGCGGCGCGGGAAGGCCTGCCCCGGCGCTTCGGCTTCGTCGAGTCGGCGGCGTCGCTCACGACAGCAGCGTGTAGCCGAGGCCGGCCGGGCGCGGAAACGCTCAGCACTCCCCCGGCGGCCCAGGGCCGGCTTCGCGAAGCGGAGCGGAGCCACTTCGCCACCGAGTGGAACAAGGAGCCGAATCGGTTCGGTCAGATGTCCCTCTCGACCATGAACCGACCGCGACCGCGGCCGGTCCCCGGCACTCCTCGCGCAGGCCGGGGAACGGCGTAGACTTCTTTCGTGCGTCTCTGGCCGTCGGCTCTTCTCCTCGTCATCGCCTGTGGGCCCCCGCCCGTCGAACCTCGCTTCGACGCGGGCCGAGCCGACGCCGGGACGACGCGACGCGACGCGGGCGCGATGGACGCTGGCATGGCAGGCGGCGCGGGGGGTGGCAGCGCTGGCGGAAGCGCCGGTGGCATGCCCGGGCCCAACGTGCCGCCTGTCGTCGGCGCCGCCATCGCCGCGCCCATGACGAACGTCTTCGCCGGCCAGCAGGTGCCGCTCTCCATCACGGCCAGTGACGCGAACGGCGACCGGCTCACCGTCACCTGGAGCCAGGTGTCTCCCACCGCCGAGGCCGGAACGTTCTTCGAGAACGGCAGCGCCACCGCGCAGCGCTGGGTGTCTCCCGAGACGCTCACGCCCACCACCTACGTCCTGCGCGTCACCGTCACCGACAACCGCGCTCCGCCGGAGTCGCGCGAGGTGTCCATCTCGGTGCGCCCGCCCCGCTTCACCGAGGTGTACTCGAGCGCGCTGGGGGTCCCGGTGCTGCAGGGCGGGCAGTGCGTGGGCTGCCACGGCACCATGGGGAACTACCAGGTCGGCAGCACCGCGAACGCCGCGTGGAGCCGCATCGTCAACGTCGCGCACAACCACGGCGCGGCCTGCCGCAACGCTGGCGTCCCGTCACTGGTGGTGCCGAACGACAAGAACGCCTCGCTCCTCTACCGGAAGATGGCCGGCACCCAGCCTCAGGCGTGTGGCGGGGTGATGCCGCTCGGCACCACGGCGATGCCGCCCTCGCCGCTGAGCGCCCTCGTCACCATCGGCACGTGGATTCGGCTGGGCGCCCCCAACGACTGACGCCGGTGGCGCGGGCCGTTGTAGCCTCCACGACCAGGACGATGTCGCCCCCCCGCACCCTCGACGACCTCGAGCAGGAGAACGCCGCCCTGCGCCGCGCGGTGACGCTCCTGCACGACGTCTCCCGCCTGGTGCACGGCGCGCTCGAGCTCGAGGCCACCTGCTACGCGGTGCTCACCGGCGTCTCGGCGGGCGTCGGCCTGGGCTTCAACCGGGCGATGCTCTTTCTCCTCAAGTCTCCGCGCGGGGTGCTGGAGGGCGCCATGGGCGTGGGGCCCGCCGACCGCGACGAGGCCGACCGGGTGTGGAAGGCGCTCGAAGCTGGAGCCGACGACCTCTCGACGCTCTACGACGCCGGCTTGCGCGCGCGGCAGGCGAGCTCGCCGCTCGACGCGCTGGTGCGAAGGCAGCGGCTGCCCCTCGGTGGCGGCTCGATCGTGGCCCGTGCGCTGCGTGAACGTCGGCTGGTGCATGCGAGGGAAGACGACGACGACTCGAGCGGGCTGTTCGACCTCTCCACGGGCCTCGCGACGCCCCTCATCGGCGCGGATGGACCGGTGGGCGTGCTCTACGCCGACAACACGTTCACCCGGCAGGCGACGGACGCCGTCACCCAGCACGTGCTCTCGCTCGTCGGCGACCAGGCCGCGCGCGCGGTGGAGAACGCCCGGCGCTTCGAGAAGACGGCCCGCGCGGCGCGCACCGACGCCCTCACCGGCCTCGGCCACCACGGCGCCCTCATGGAGCACCTCGCCCACGCCGTCACCGACGCCGACTCGACGGGCGAACCGCTCTCGCTCGTGATGGTCGACCTCGACAACTTCAAGCGCGTCAACGACCACCTCGGGCACCTGGCCGGAGACGCGCTCCTCGTGGGCTTGAGCGCGCGCCTGCGCCACTCGCTGCGCCCCACCGAGACGGCCTACCGCTTCGGTGGCGAAGAGTTCTGCGTGGTGCTGCCGGGCGCGGGGCTCGAGGCCGCGAACGCCGTCGCCGAGCGCCTGCGCCGGGTGGTGGCCGACGAGCCGTTCGCGTTGAGCCCGGGCCGCGCCGAGCCCATCACCTGCAGCCTGGGCGTCGCGCAATGGCGGCCACCAGACGCCGTCCCCGCGCTCGTGGAGGCAGCCGACCGGGCGCTGCTCGAGGCGAAGCGGAGCGGCAAGAACCGCGTCGTGTCGGCCGCGCATTGAGCGCCGCTGCGGGCCTGCTAAGGGCGCGCCCCCATGAGCGAGCCCCTGCGCGCCTTCACCAAGCTCCTGGTCCTCGACCTCGCGGCGTCCGCGGCCTTCTACGAGGCGCTGGGCTTCACCCGCGTGGCCACCGATGGCACCTTCGTGCACCTGCGCTGGCAACAGGCCGGAGACGTGCTGCTGGTGGGGCTGCCGCCAGGCGTGTCGTTCGAGGGCCGCCGGGGCTGGGGCGTCTTGCTGGGCTTCACCTCGGACACGAGCGTCGACGTGCTGGCCGAGAAGGCGCGCGCGGTGTCGGCGCCCGTCCAGGGGCCCGAGGTGCAGCCGTGGCACACGAAGGACATCGTGGTGACCGACCCCGATGGGTACCGCCTCAACTTCGTGCAGCAGGCCTAGGGGCCCCGTAGCGGCAGGTTGGCGCCGATGGCGCGGAAGGTCTCGGCGCTGGGGCGCTCCAGTCCGATGCAGGCGACCATGGCGATGTGGTGACGAGCGGTCCCTTCGAGGCGCGGAGGCTGGGGTGTGCGACAGTTCCGCGAGGCGTTCGTCTTCAGCCTCACAGCCCTCGGAGTCCTCGCGATGAATCGAACCTCGCTGCCCGTCGCACCTGCCTTTCGGTTCTGGCTGCTCGCGGTGCTGCTGTCGGCGTGCGTCCCCGACTTCGACCAGGGCGTGTGGTGCAGCACCGACGACAACTGCCCCACAGACCAACGGTGCCTCTGCAGCCGGTGCGTCGAGCCGGGCGCGCCACCGCCGCTGGGATGTGCCGTTGACGCAGGGCCGACGGCGGGTGGTGGGTCGATGCGGGGAGGCGGGGCGGGCGGTGGCGACGCCTCCGGTGGCGGTGGCGCGACCGCTGGTGGCGACGCCACGGGTGGTGGCGGCGGTGGCGCGACGGGCGGCGGTGGCGCGACGGCCGGCGGTGGCGCGACGGCCGGCGGCGGCGCGACGGCCGG
>JANRKQ010000071.1:0-1554 GCA_033763395.1 Myxococcaceae bacterium | reverse complement strand
GTGTCGAACTTGAGGCGGTAGATGATGGGCAACATGGCCTCGCGGCGTACCGTGGGGCGTCCACCGAGGCAACGGGAGCTTTCCAGTCCTTCGGAGAGGGCGCGGTCGTGCTAGCGCGCCCGACATGTCGCAGGGCCGCTGGGCCACCCGACTCGTCCTCACCCTCGCGGCCGCGGCGGCCACGCTGCCCCTGCGTCACCCGTTCCCCGCCATCACCGACTTCCCCGAGCACGCGGCCACCCTCGCCACGGTGCACGACGTGCTGTTCGGTGGCCCGCTCGCGGACTGGTACCGGCTCGACTTCGTGCACACGCAGTACTGGCTGATGGCGGTGCTGGGAGCGCTGCTCTCGCCGCTCGTCACAGGCCCCGTGCCCGCGCTGACGGTCCTCCTCATCGGCTCGGTCATCGGCACGATGCTTGCGCTGATTCGGCTGTTGCACGTGCTCGAGCTCGACGAGCGGCTCGCGCTGGTGGCCGTGCCGCTGGTGTGGACCCGGCCGATGACGCTGGGCTTCGTGCCGTTCCTCCTCGCGACGCCGCTGGTGCTGCTCGCGCTGGCCGAGGTGGCACACGCCTCGCGCACGCGCGGCTGGCTGGTCGCAGTGCTGGGGTTCGGCACGTTCTTCCTGAACCTCGCGTCGGTGGTGTGGCTGGGGCTGGGCGCGCTGGCGCTCGGCCTGGCGCGGGAGGTTGGGGCCGGCCCGTGGCGCGCGCTCCCGAGGCGACTTCTGACCCGCCTGTGGGGCGTCGGTGTGCTCGCGATTCCACTGCTCGGGTGGGCGCTCTTCAGCGACGTCACCAACGTCGACGCGTCACGCTTCACGGTGTCGATGCGCGGCCAGTGGTGGTCGCCGCTGAAGCTGCTCCGGGAAGCCCCGGGCTGGCTGCTCGACCGCTGGCACGGAGAACAGGACACCTGGTGGCTGTGGGCGCTGCTCCTCGCCGTCGTGGTGCTGGCGTTGCCGGTGGGGCCGAAGGAGTCGTCTGCCGGCCGTCGACCGGCGCTCGCCCTCGCGGCCGCGACGTCGGTGTTGTGCCTCGCCTTGCCGTTCGAGCGCGGGTGGCTGTGGGGGTTGAGCGCGCGCTTCCTGCCGGTGGCCGTCATGGTGCTCGCCGTCGCGCTGCCGAGCCGGCGGGGTCCGGCGCGCGTGGTGGGGCTGGCCCTGCTCGTTGGGGTGTCGGCAGGCGTGACGTGGCTGGCCGACGAGCGCGTTGCCGCCGCCCAGCCCGAGCTTCAAGGCGCCGAGCTGCTCAGGGGACTGCCGTCGAGCGCCCGGGTGCTGCAGCTGTCGTTCGACGAGAACTCGGCGGTGACGCTCGACGCGGCGACGCCGCATCTGGTGGCCTATCACCGCGCGTGGAACGGCGGCGCGAACGAGCCCTCGTTCGTCGACCTGCCGCAGTCGGTGGTGCGCTACCGCGAGGGCAAGGCGCCGTACCTGCGCCCATGGCCCTGGGAGTTCGCGCCCAACGGCTACGACAACGAGAAGGAGGGGCCGCACTCCGACTTCGTGCTGGTGCGCGGCGAGGGCCCGTCATTTCCGCCAGCGGA
>JANRKQ010000070.1:0-29842 GCA_033763395.1 Myxococcaceae bacterium | reverse complement strand
GCTCTTCGGGAGGCCGGTCGATGCCTTCGCCGGAGAGACGACCACCCGAATCGTGACGGGCCTCGGCCTCGCCGCGCTCGGCCTCGTCGGGCTCCTCGTCGTGTTCTCGGTCGACTGGCTCGACGGGCGCTTCCTCGTGTTCCCGGCCGCCCTGGGCGCCGAGGGGCTTCGCCGCGCCTTCTTCGCCTTCGTGAACCGGAACGTGAAGCCCACAGAGCGGTGACGGGCCAGGCGCACGTCAGCAACTCGCTCACGAAGAACCGCCCGCGCGCCCGGCGAGGCACCCGGGCGATTCGAGCGACCTGAGCCTCCGCAGCGCTCAAGCGTTCCGAGTGGTCCGCCGCACGCCGGCTCGCCGCTCAGTTCCTTCGCAGCTCAGCGACGAAGGCCGAGATGGCGCGCCCCTGGTCGGGTTCCCGGACGAACGGCTCGAGCCACTTCACGTCGAGCGTCGGCAAGAATCCGCTCCTGCTTCGTTTGACGTACCCACGAGCGCGTCGCCGGTAGATGCCAAGCGAGTCATTCTCCCAGACCCACACCTCGGGAACACCCAGCCGATGGTAGAGTTCGAGTTTGTCGAGGCCCGACGCGCTCCAGTTCACCTCGATGGCGATGTCCGGCACGTCGGTCATCTCGGAGCGGTTCACCACGTAACACTCGTCAGGCTCGGCGCCGGCCTTGCCCCGCTTCTTCTTCAAGGTCGTCGAGCCGAAGGCCCCGAGGGTGATGCCCTCGGTGATCGCCCAGTACTCGACCAGACGCGCGAGCCGCTTCTTGATGCCCTCGTGCGACTTGGACGGTGACATGAGCTCGAGAACCCCGTCGAGATAGGCGATGCGTGGGCGAACAGCTTCCCCTCGCATCAAGAGGAACCGTTCGAAGTCCTGCCAGCCCAACCGAAGCGTGACCCGCTGGTCGTCCGTCGGGATTCGAACCTCGGCGTGCATGGCGTCAGCGTAATCGGCACGGCCGAGTCCGTCGATTGCAGCGAGCGCCGTTCCTCCTCGAGGGGGTGTGCTCATTCTGAGCTGCGTCAGCCACCAGCGTCACCCGCGCGTTCCACTGCCCCGCGCGGGGGGATTCTCGCCGAGCCCGTTCGACGCTACACGCCGCCGCCGTGCGTGCCGTCGTCTGCCTGCTGTCGTTCGTCGCCCTGGGGGCGTGTGGCGGGGGCCCCGCGAGCCTGGACGGTGGCGGGCCGGACCCGATGCCCGAGCCGAGCGATGGCGGGGCGCTCCTCGATGGTGGCGTCGAGGCTGACGCAGGCCGACCCGACTCGGGGAGTCTCGACGCCGGGCGAGCCGACGCGGGCCCTGACGGCGGCGCTGCGGACGCCGGCCGGAGCGACGGGGGCGCGAGGCTCGTCACCGTCTCCCACCCGCGAGAGCTGCGCGGCGTGTGGGTCGCCACCGTCTCGAACCTCGACCTGCCGCAGCTCACCAGCCGCGACGCCGGCCTCGCCGCCATGACGGCCCTCGTCGAGCGCACCCGCGACGCCGGGCTCAACGCCATCTTCTTCCAGGTGCGGCCCGAGTCCGACGCCTGGTACCAGTCGTCGCTCGAGCCCTGGAGCCGCTTCGTCACCGGCGCGCAGGGCCGCGACCCGGGGTGGGACCCGCTCGAGACGCTGCTCGACCTCGCCCACCCGCGCGGGCTCGAGGTGCACGCGTGGGTCAACCCGTACCGCGGGCTCGTCAGCGCCTCGGCCCAGACGGCCTCGAACCACGTCAGCCGCACCCTCTCGGCCCACGCCATCACCTACGACGGCAAGGTGACGATGAACCCGGGCGCGCTCCCGGTGCGGGCCCACGTGGTGTCGGTGATGCGCGACCTGCTCGACCGCTACGACGTCGACGGGCTGCACTTCGACGACTACTTCTACCCGTACCCCGACGGCTCGGGCGCGCCCTTCCCCGATGAGGCCACCTTCCAGGCCTTCCGCGCCGACGCAGGCCTGCTGCCCGACGGCGGCACGTGGACGAAGTCGGAGTGGCGACGCGACAACGTGAACCAGCTCGTGCGCGAGGTGATGGCCGTCGTCACCGCCGAGCACCCGCAGGTGCGCTTCGGCATCTCGCCCTTCGGCATCTGGCGGCCCAACAACCCGCCCGGCGTGGTGGGCCTCGACGCCTACGAGACGATTTCCTGCGACGCGGTGACGTGGATGAACCAGGGCTGGGTCGACTACGTGGCGCCGCAGCTCTACTGGCCCACCACCTCGTCCGGACAGCCCTTCGTGCCGCTGCTGTCGTGGTGGGCCAACGGCACGCGCGGGGGCCGCCACGTCTTCGCGGGCCACGGCCTGTACCGCCTCGGCATGCCCGGGTGGACCTCGGTCGACGAGATTCGGGCGCAGGTGAACGCGACGCGCACGCTGTCGGCCCAGGGCGTGCTGGGAGGCATCCACTTTCGCGAGGCCAACCTGCGCACGAACCTGCTCGGCGTGACGGACCTGTTCCGGCGAGACCTCTACGCGAGCCCCGCGCTCCCGCCGCCGCTGCCTCGCCAGGGCGCTTCGCTGGCTCCGCTGCCGCCCACGGTGACGCGCACGGGCGCTACGGTGACGGCGAGCCACCCGCTGCCGATGACGGTGCGCTTCTATGGGCTGTACCGCCTCAGCCCGCAGGGGCCGTGGCAGCTCGTCGACGTCGCGGGCGGCCCCCAGGCCGTCTTCACCGCGAGCCCGGGGACGTGGGCGGTGAGCGCGGTGGGCCGCGGCGGGGCCGAGAGCCAGGGCGCGGTCGTCGTCGTGCCCTGAGGGCCCAAGGCGTCACGGGACGGAGCCCTCCTCTGCGTTCGGCTCGACCGCGGCTGGCCCGAGACGATGACCTTGCCGGGCTTGAAGTCGCGGTGGATGGAGCCCTGCGCATGCAGCGCGGTGAGCGCCGAGGTGAGCTGTTTGATGAGCGGGAGCGCCTCGGAAAGCGACAGTACGCGCGGTCTTTGATGACGCGCGCCAAGCCAGGCGAGAAGTTCACGAGGTCGAGCCCACCTCGATGACGAGCCCTGTCGTGAGGTGCGGGCGGCGTGGCCTCGCTTCAGAGGAGCGGCGCGAAGTGCGACCGCAGCTCCCCCAGGGCCACGGAGCGGTCGTTGGCCGCCGCGCGCATGGCGGCCAACATCACCTGCCCTGGATGCTCACGGTTCGGCGCGGCCACATGTAGCCCCAGCGCCCGACCGCCCAGGACCACCGCCACCGTGTTCTCGGTGCTGTGCGGCGACGAGCTGCCACCGGTGGGGTCGCGCCCCCAGCCGCCTTCGATCACCAGCACGATGGCCGTGCGGTCGAGCAGCGAGACGCCGTTCTCGGTGAGCCCTTTGAGCTTGGGCGCCAGCCGCGCCACGAAGGTGGGCCTGGAGCTACCCGGACTGCTCGATGGCGTTCATCACGTCGGCGGTTACGTCCTTGCCGCCACCCAGGTTCTGCACCACCACCATCGGCGTGTAGATGAAGCCCCACGGAAAGCCCCACCACCCGAGCGCGAGGGACAAGAACGTCCACCCCAGGCCGGCCACCACCGGGCTCTGCCCCGCGCGCACGAAGGTGATGGCGCTGCTGCGGCGCAGGGTGACGACGAGGAGCGAGACACAGTAGCCGTACACGACGAAGCGCCCGCCGCGGCTCACCTCGTCGCGCACCTGCGCCACCGTGAGCCCCTCGATTCCAGAAATCTCGGCCATGGCCTTCCTCCCGGGCCGAGCCTCGCCCAGCGGCGCCGGGGGTTCCACCTCGAGCGGCCTTCACGCGTCAACGCGCGCTGGCGCTACGAGCCCAGCGGCTCTTGTGGTGTGGTGCAGGCATGACGCGCGTGCGTGTGGTGCTGGTAGTGACGGCCGTCTTCGTCTCGTGTGGCATGCCGATGGGGCCGATGGACGCCGGCGCAGGTGGCGGGACGGCTGGCGGTGGCGGTGGCACGGCCGAGCTGTGCCGCCCGGCGAACTGCGACGGGTGCTGCACGGCGCTCGGAGTCTGCGTCACCGCGGCGGCGGTCTCGAGCCAGCAGTGCGGCCAGGCTGGAGCCACGTGTCAAATCTGCTCCGGGACCCAGCAGTGTGTCGGAGGCGCGTGTGTGAGCTCGACGGGCGGCGGCAGCGCGGGTGGCTCAGCAGGTGGCTCAGCAGGCGGTGGCTCGGCCGGCGGTGACGCAGGCGGCGAGGCTGGAGGCTCCGCGGGCGGTGGAGCCGCTGGTGGGTCGGCTGGAGGCTCCGCGGGCGGTGCTGCCGGCGGTATGGCAGGCGGTGCCGCGGGAGGGGCAGCCGACGCAGGCGCCGGCGGAGGCACGCCGAACCAGCCTCCCATCGTGAACGGCATCATCCTCACCCGGCCGGGGAGCACGATGCCGCTCACGGGTGCCGTGCTGGCAGGGCAGCTCGTTCAGTTCTCCGTCGACGCCCTGGACCCCGAAGGCGATCCGCTCACCATCTCGTGGAGCGTGGACGGCGGCACGCTGAGCCAGGCGCAGGTGGCGCAGCCGACCTGGTACTCGCCGGTGGTGAACGTCAACTTCGTCGCCCAGGGCCTGCCGGCCTTCCCGGTCAACGTCTCGGTCTCGGACGGCGTCAATCCGCCGGTGAACGCGATGGCCGACGTGACGGTGCGCGCGCCGCAGCTCGTCGACCTTTTGGCCATCGGCGCCGTCTTCGGGCGCACCACGCCGGGGAGCTGTGCCTCGACGGCCTGCCACGGCTCGGCGACGACGCCTTCAGGTGGGCTGCGCCTCCAGCCCAACAACCCGGGCGCCACGCGCATGGCGCTGGTGATGAACACCAGCCGGGCCGGCTGCTTTCCCAGCGC
This sequence comes from Myxococcaceae bacterium, assembly GCA_033763395.1. GTDB lineage: Bacteria > Myxococcota > Myxococcia > Myxococcales > Myxococcaceae > Xiheimicrobium. The sequence goes on along the minus strand of JANRKQ010000070.1, from coordinate 25,047 downwards.
GCGGGTGGTGCCGCTCCAGCCCGACAACTCGCTCCTCATCCGCAAGGTGGACCCGTCGACCGTGCTGACGCCGTCGTGTGGAAGCCGAATGCCACTCAGCCCGAACCCGATGCTGCCGGCGAACGAGCTCATCGGCCTCCGCTCGTGGATCGCCGCTGGCGCCGTTCAGTGATCCATCACCACTGAACGAACATCCCATTGAGTGGATCCGCACTTGGGGTGCGCAGGGGGCGTGCTAGCGTCAGCACCTTCTTTCGGGAGGAACCATGCACACGTCTCGTCTCTGGTGGGCGGCCTTGCTGGCCGTCGGTTGCAGCCCCACGGTCATCGAATGCATGCAGGACGCGGACTGCCGGAACCCCGCGGTCTGCCGGGACCAGAAGTGTGTCGTCCCTGACGGAGGGAGCGCAGGTGGACGAGCGGGCGGTTCTGCAGGAGGAGGCTCCACGGGCGGCGGCTCCACCGGAGGCGGCTCGGCGGGCGGCAGCGCCGGCGGGTCGGCCGGAGGCGCGACGGGTGGTGGTGACGCCGGTGGGTCAGCCGGAGGCGCGGCGGGTGGTGACGCCGGTGGTTCCGCCGGTGGCTCGGCGGGCGGTTCGGCGGGCGGTTCTGCCGGTGGCTCGGCGGGCGGTTCCGCCGGTGGCTCGGCGGGTGGTTCCGCCGGCGGTTCGGCGGGCGGTTCGGCGGGTGGCATGGCCGACACGACCCCGCCCAGCATCCTCAGCACGGCGCCGCAGGCTGGCGCGATGAACGTGTCGACGGGCTCGGACGCTGGCGTGACCATCAGCCTCGAGTTCTCGGAGCCCATCGAGCCGACGAGCTTCATGCTCACCTTGAACCCGGCCCGCACGTTCCAGGCGCCGGTCTTCTCGAACGGCAACGCGAACGTGTCGGTGACGACCACCACGCCGCTCGTGGCGAGCACGAGCTACACGGCGGCAGTCGCAGCGGCTGACCCGGCGGGCAACGCGCTGGCGGCGCCGACGAGCTTCATGTTCACCACCGCCGCGCCGCCGGACACCACGCCTCCGACGGTGACCAGCACGGTGCCGATGAACAACGCGACGAGCGTCGCGACCGCGGGCCTGGCCGTGTCGGTCACCTTCAACGAACCGGTGTCGCCCAGCACCGTCGAGGCCACCATCAACGCGCCCTTCTCGCTGGGAGCGCCCACCCTCTCGAACATGAACCAGACGGCCACCTGGTCGATGCCGGTGACCGACGACGGCGGCGTGGCGACGTGGGCGCCCTCGACGAACTACACCGTGTCCATCGAGGCAGCTGACGTGGCGGGCAACGCGATGCCGATGCCGTTCAACTTCTCCTTCACCACCGCGAGCCCGCCCGACAACACGCCGCCGGCGCTGGTCAACATCACGCCGAACGACAACGCGACGTTGGTGCCGACGAACTCCTCCATCGTCATCACCTTCAGCGAGGCGATGAACCCCACCAGCGTGCAGAGCGCCCTGCGGTTCAACAACATGACGCGCGCGGGCACCTTCACCTGGGCCCCCGGGAACACCACCGTGAAGTTCACGCCCACTACCAACTGGGCAAACTCGACGGCCTACACGGTGAGCTTCGCGACGCCAGCGCCGACGGACGTGGCCGGCAACGTGCTGCCGTCGTTCTCGTCGGCCTTCACCACGAGCGCCACCGTCGACACCTCGGCGGCGCTCCTCACCGCGCAGAGCCCAACCGCCTCGGCCACCGGCGTCGCGGTGTTGACTGGCTGCGCCGTGTTCCGCAACCGCACCACCGTCTCGCTCACCTTCTCGAGCGCCATCGACCGGGTCACCACGCGCGCGGCGTTCAGCGTTCGGGTGGGGACCACGCCCGTGCCGGGCGACGTCACCTTCAACTCGACGTCGACGGTGCTCACCTTCACGCCCTCGGTCGCGTTCAACTTCAACACCGTCTACACGGTGCGGCTCAACGACGGCGCGGCCATTGCGCTCGACCTGCAGAGCAACCCGATCGCCAACGTCAACTCCACCTTCACCACGATGCGGCAGCTGACGACGACGTTGCTGGGGCAGCCGATGTCGTCGGGCCGGGTGCTGTCGGCCTTCGTCCTCGGCCAGTCGCAGGTGGCCTTGAACGTGCCGATTCGGGTGGGAGAGTTCAACACCACCGTCCGCTCGCGTGGCTTCATCAAGTTCAACATCGAGAACCTCCCGGCGAACATCTACTGCGTCAACCAGGCGACGCTGTCGGTCGACCAGTCGGGCGTCAACGGCACGCCATACGGCTCGACCGGGTTGGGGCGGCTCGTCGCTGAGGTGGTGAACGTGGGCGACACCTTCGAGGCGGCGGACTACTCGGCGGCGACCATCACCCCGGGCTTCTTCGAGACGAACTCGGTGGTGCTGTCGAGCGACCCGATGCTGGGTGCCAAGGTGGCCTCGAACGCGTCGCAGGTGCGCGTCGCGCGCAGCCTCGCGAACAACGCCAACGTTCGCTGGCGCCTGCGCTTCGAGAATGACGCAACCGCCTCGGGCACGGTGGACAACGCCACGTTCACCAACACCATCACGGGCTCGTTCCCGTTCGTGACCGGGTCGTCGTCACTTCAGATTCGCTACGAGATTCCCTGACGGCTCGAGGGCCCTCAGCAGGCCCCGGAGCAGTCGCTTGAGTTCGCGGGCCTCACCCTTTCCGAGGGTGGGGCCCAGCTCGTTTTCGAGGGTCTCCAGCACGCCGGTGCCGTGGCGCATGGCCTCGACGCCCTTCGGCGTCAGCGTCACGCGGCGGGCGCGGGCGTCGTCGGGGTCGACGCTCACGTCGACGATGCCTTCCCGGGCCAGCTCCGCGACGAGGGGCTGAACGGCCTGCTTGGTGACGCCGACGGCCTGGGCGAGGTCGGTGATGCGTATGCCCTCGGGGGCCTGGAGCCAGGGCAGCAGCTTCGTGTGGGACTCGCGCAGCACCGGCCGCCCGGCCTCGGCGTTGACGCGGCCGATGGCGCGCTCGTTCCACAGGTGCCCGCAGCGGATGAGGAGGAACCCCAGGCTGTTCTGCTGCCGCCGCTCGAGCTCGGCGAGGCCTCTGGCGATGTTCATGTCGTCAGGTGTACTTGACGAAATTGGTCAAGTCACCTTGACTGACTGGCATGTCCGAGCACGCGCTGCCGTCGTGGGTCGAAGCGTCCGAGTTTCCGTTCCAGCCGCGGCACGTCGAGGTGGCGCCGGGCGAGGGGCTCTCGGTGACGGACGTGGGCACGGGGCCGGTGGTGGTGTTCTCGCACGGCACGCCGACGTGGTCGTACGAGTGGCGGCACCTGGTGAAGGGGCTGTCGGGCACGCACCGGTGCCTCGCGGTCGACCACCTGGGGTTTGGGCTGTCAGCGCGGCCGGCCGGAGCGGACTACCGGCCCGAGGCCCACGCGGCGCGCTTCTCGCGGCTGGTCGACGCGTTGGGGCTGACGCGCTACCACCTGGTGGTGCACGACTTCGGGGGCCCGTTCGCCCTCCACGAGGCGCTCGAGCGGCCGGAGCGGGTGGCGTCACTCACCGTCATCAACTCGTTCTGCTGGGCCTTCGGCGACTCGGCGCGCACGAAGGTGATGGCGAGCCTGGCGGGCACGTCGCTCTTCCGCTTCCTCTACGGTTCGGTGAACCTGTCGTTCCGCATCGCGGCGTCGGCCTGGGGCCAGGCGCAGCCGGCGACGAACGAGACGTGGGCGCCGTACCTGGGCTTCTTCCCCGATGCGGACTCGCGGCGGCGGGTGCTGTGGCCGCTGGCGAAGTCGATGGCGGGGTCGGCGGCCTTCACCGAGTCACTCTGGGAGCGCCGCGAGCGACTGGCGCGCACGCCGATGCAGCTCCTCTGGGGGCTGGCGGACTCGGCCTTTCCGCCGTCGGCGCTGGAGCGGTGGAAGCGGGGCTTTCCGCACGCCGCGGTGCACGCCCACCCTGACGCAGGACACTGGCCGCACGAAGAGGTGCCCGCGTTCTGCCTCGAGCGGGTTCGCGCGCTGGTGGGCTCGGCCCGCTCCCCGGCCACCTGAGGCCCCTCCCGTGCGTGTGGTTGACGGTGAGCGCCTGTGGAGGCGCCTGGGAGTCCCCAGCTGGCGCGTGTGCTGGCCAGTCTGGGAGATTCGCCGGCTCGCGAGCGATTGAGGCCCCGTCAGTACCCCGGCCCCTTCAGCTCGTAGAGCTGCTTCTTCTCCTGCTCGACGGCGACGCGCAGGCCCACGAGGTTGGTGCGCACCATGCGGCCGGCGCCCCAGTCCTCCATGCCGCCGCCGTAGCCCACCGTCTCGCCCGCCGCCTCGACCTTCTCGGACACCTTGCCCACCTTGCGCAGCTTCTTGTCGACCTCGGCCTTGCCGAAGCTGAAGACGACGCGCGCGGTGAGGCCCAGGGCGTTGTTCTGCTGAAAGGCCTTCGCCTCGCTCATCGACTTGATGGGCAACGTGAAGGCGACGGGCGGCGCGAGCCAGACGTTCTGCACGAACTCGGCGCCGGCCTTGGCGGCCGAGGCGTTGGGCGCGCCCGCCTTCGCGTCGGTCCACGCGATGGTGACGGTGCCGAGGGCGTCACGACAGTCGACGCTGCCGACGACGTCGATGGGCAGCACGCCCTGCACGGCGTCGTGGGGCTTGAGCGTCACCTGGTTGGGCGCGCGCAGCCGCACCATGAACCGTTTGCCCTCGAAGGACTTCGCCACCTCGGCGCGCCGGGCCGCGTTGGCCTTCTTCTCGTCGGGCGTCTCGCCGGGCGCGTCACCCGAGAACAACGCCCACAGGCCCTCGGGGCAGGCGCCGTCGGGCACGAGCCGCTCGGACATCGAGTCGTCGTACGGCGGGTCGAGCTTCGGCAGCTCGGCGGGCGCGGCCAGCTTGTCGTCCTTCGCGGCGCTCTTCTGGGCCTCCTGCTTCGCTTTCAGCTCGGCGAGCTGCTTCTCGGTGCGCTTCGAGCGGTCGTCACACGCCGTCGCCGCGGCGACGCACAGCACCACGAGGGGCCATCGCGAGGTCGTCATGGGGCGGGTTCCAAGCACACCGGCCGCGTGGTGTCTTGCCTGGGGCCCGGCTTGCCTGGGGTGCACCCGCGTGGTTACAGGCCCCGCCATGTCGAACAAATGGGTGTTCCTCGCCGTGGTGGCCGTGTCGGTCATCGTGGTGGACCAGTGGACGAAGTTCGTGACGCTCGACCGGCTCTCCTCCGCCTACGAGGGCGCGACGAGCCCGTTCAGCGTCTTCGTGGGGAACGCGCCGGAGCGCGGCTTCGACGGGTACCACTACCGTCCGAAGGAGCCCATCGTCGTCTCCGACTCGTTCTTCCGCTTCCGCTACGCGGAGAACCCGGGCGCGGCGTTCGGCCTGTTCCGCAACGTGCCCGACCACCTGCGCGGCCCGCTCTTCCACCTCGTGTCGCTCGGCGCCGTACTGCTCATTCTGCATTACTGGCGCCAGCTCACCGGCGCGAAGGTGGAGCGCTGGGCGAAGTGGGGCCTGCCGCTCGTCTTCGGAGGCGCCATCGGCAACTACCTCGACCGGCTCGCGCGCGGCTTCGTCATCGACTTCCTCGAGGCGCACTGGTTCGAGAAGGCCTACTGGCCAGCGTTCAACATCGCCGACAGCGCCATCGTGGTGGGCGTGGGCCTGCTCGTCGTCGACTCCTTCGTGCGCAAGGAGACGAAGGTGCCGAAGCCCGCCGCCGCGTGAGCGTGTGGTGAGCGTCAGCGGCAGGACATCGGCCCGCGCTCGGTGCTCGTGCTGTCCTTCGACTTGAGGAAGGCGAGCAGGTCGGCGAGCTGGGTGTCGTTGAGGCTCGGCGTGCGGGGCATGTTGGTGCAGAACATCATGCCGTCCTTGCCGACGCCTTCGCGAATGGCCTTGTTGAACTCGGCCTGCGTCCATGCGCCGATGCCGGCCGTCATGTTGCCCGTGATGTTCGGGCCGGACGCGCTGCCTTCTGCGTTCATGCCGTGGCAGCCGTTGCAGCCGCGGTTGGCGTAGAGCGCCTGGCCGTTCATCGCATTGCCCATCGTCATCGTGCCGGCGTCGACGGGGGTGTTCATGCCACCGCCACAGGCGGACAGGGCGACAGCGATGACAGCGAGGGATGCTCGGAAGAGATGGCGCATGGTGAGGGTGGTGCGTGGGGGTGAGGCTCCGGACCGGCCCGGAGCGCGAGGAGCCGCGCAACATCATGCCGACCCCCCGCCGTTCAAGCCACTGAACTTTCAGTGACGAACCGCCGGGCGGAAAGTGCGGTGCCTCGGTGGCCGCCCCGCTACTCGACAGCGCATGGTCGAGGTCGTCATCGTCGGCGCGGGGCCCATCGGGCTGTTCCTCGCGCTCCTGTTGCGCCGGCAGGGCGTGTCGGTCACCGTCATCGAGACGCGTGAGGGGCCGGTGTTCGACCCCCGCGCCGCCGTCATCTGGCCGCGTACCGCCGAGGTGCTCGCCGCGAGCGGCCTGAAGGACGCGTTCGACGCCGTCGCCGGTCGGTTGTCAGGCGTCGAGCTTAAGGTTCGAGGCGCGCGCCGTGGCGCCTTGACGCTCGGCCGCCTCGACGGGCCCGAGCCGAAGCCGTGGATCATCGAGCAGCACCAGACCGAGGCATTGCTGCGCCGCGCGCTCGACGTCGAGGTGATGGGGCGTCACACGCTGGTGTCCCTGGAGCCACACGCCGACCGCGTGGTGGCGCACGTCACGGGGCGCGACGGGCCGACGACGGTCGAGGGGCGGTGGCTCATCGGGTGTGACGGCTCGCGGAGCGCCGTGCGCAAGCAGCTCGGCATCGCCTTCGAGGGCCGCGCGCACGAAGGGCTCGAGTGCCTGCAGGTGAACGCGGCGTGTACGTGGCGCGAGCCGCCGCGCGAGGGGTACTGCCGCTTCGACCTCACCGCGGGCGCGACGCTGCTGTCCATGCCGCTGCCGACGGGCGGGCACCGGTTCGTGTCGTTTCGCCGGGTGACGAACGAGCCGCTGACGCAGCCGACGCTCGAAGACGCCGAGGCCCAGCTCTCCCACGTCGCGCACGAGCCGCTGAAGCTGAAGTTGGTAGGGCCGACGTGGCTGACGCGCGCTCGCTTTCAGGACCGGGTAGCGGCCAGGCTGCGACAGAACCGGGTGCTGCTGTGCGGCGACGCGGCGGCGGTGTGGGCGCCCATCGGCGGGCGCGGCATGAACGTGGGCCTGCTCGGGGCGCACAACCTGGCGTGGAAGCTCGCGGCGGTGGTGCGTGGCGAAGCACCGGAGGCGTTGCTCGACACCTACGACACCGAGCTGCGCGGCGTGATGACCCGCATCATCTCGATGCTGCCGCTCAACCGAATGGAGTACCCCTCGGGCGCGCTCGGGGTGCGGCTGCTCGACGTCGCGCTGCTCACGGCGATGAAGCAGACGAAGATTCCGGCGCCCATCGAACGGCTCTTGTCGCTGTACGACGTGGCACCCGGTGGCGGCGCGTGGATTCCGTGGCGGCTCCCGCGCGCGGGCGAGCGGCTCCCAGACGCTGAGCTGGCCGACGGGCGGCGGGTGCACGACGTGGTGGACGCGGGCCGGTGGACGCTGCTCGGCGTGGGGTGCCCGGCGAGCGCGGGCGAAGGGGTGTCGACACGCGAGGTGCCCCTGCACGACAGGGCCGGGCGCGCCTGGGTGACGCGGAAGCCCCGGCTGGTGCTGGTGCGGCCCGACGGCATCATCGAATCGGTGACGACGTCGGAGAACCGGGCGCAGCTCAGGCCGGTGTTTCGACCAGCGCTGGCTGCCGAGAGTCGTCCGCGGTGAGGCAACACGACGAGCGCCGTGCGCCGTCCGGGCGACGGCCTCGTCATCTCAGTGGAGGCCGCAGCAGGTAGCGCTCCTGCGAGGTGGTGTTCTGACAGTGCTCGACCCAGCGTGCGACCTCGGCAGGGTCAGGCTTCACGAGCGGACTGTCGGCTTTCACGGCCAGCGATTCGAGCCTCGGCACCGTTTTCATCAGCCGCGCCAGGCGCATCGAGCCGGGCCGAGCTGGGACGACCTCGAAGAAGCGGTCGTGCACGACCACCTCGACGAACGACGTCGTTCCAGCCTCCAGCTCGAGGTCATTCAAGGGCGTGACGGCGGGGAAGAACTCGCTCTCGCTCCACGGGTAGTGCCAGCCGTGCACGAGGAACTCCGGGAACGCGACGCACAGGCGATGCCGGCCCGGAGGCAGCTCGACGACCGAGACCGACGCGTTCGGCGCCTCGGTCAGCACCCGGTTGGCTCCCTGCTCGATGACGAAGAAGCTGTCGATGCTGCCCTTCAGCGCCCACGGTCGAACCACCACCAGCCGCGCCGTGCCATTCGAGGGCGTGAGGTCGAGCCGAGCGCGCTGCATGGCTCCCCATTGAAACGCGGTGCAACTGCTCAGCGACGCGAGAGCAAAGAGACGAAGAAGCATGGGACGCCGACGAATGGGGGAGTCGCTGATTTCTGCACGACAGACGCGCGGTGACTGATTCGTCCCCGGAACCAGTCACGGGTGCCACGGAGCAACCCGACGCGCCCGCCTTCATGCAGCCTGCAGAGCTGACATGTCGGACGAGGAGGGTGTCGCGTCGACCGACGACCTCGCACTTCACGACCGGGGCGTGGGGGCCAGGTCGGTGCGCTCGAGCGTCCAGAACCGCGTGTGCAACGAAGGGTCATACTCGGTGCGGTGGGGACGCGGCGTGGCAGCGGAGCGCGCAGGCGACGTGCGCCGGAGCGAGTCATCCGAGTCGACCGTCAACACGCCGTTCTCCCGGCTCGCCCCGGCCAGCACGAAGTAGTGCCCCCCATCGGCCCACGTCGTCCGCACGCCAGCGCCGCCGCGCGCGAAGTGGGCTTCGAGCGCATCGGTCGAGCCGAGGGTGCGCACCGAGTACCGGCCCTTCGCGGCGCCGGTGAGCTTCGCCCAGTCCGTCTCTCTCAGCTCGTTGGCGAACTCGGCCGTGGCCTGCGCGTCGAGGCGGCGCTCTCCTGGCGCGCGCGGTGGGCCGCCACGCAGGCTGCGGGTGAACGCTGGGCCGAGTCGGGGCCCGCCCGTGCCGTCGTTCCCGTGAATGACGGTGTAGCGCCGCTCGAGGGACGCCCGCGGACCATCGGGCGGCACCAGCCCCATCGAGCGGTAGAGATGAAACGCCGCCGAGGCCAGACACTCGAAGCCCCGCTGCGACCGGTCGTCCGACACCAGCACCTGCTCGAAGGTCGCGTAGCGAAACGCCCGGCCTCCTCGCTCCGAGGCCGCGAGGCCGCCCCCGCTGAACGCCGGGTTCGAATAGAAGTCACGCACCGCCCCCGACAGCAGCGCCTCCACGGATGGAGCGGCTCCATCGAAGGGCCCGCTGCCTTTCACCGCCTGCTGCTGAGCGCCGAGGAGCAGCCGGGCGAAGTCCCCCTCGCGGTCGTTCAGCACCATCGGCCGTTGTCCTGCCCCACGCAGCTCGAGCAGGCCCGCCGGCGTCCTCCGAATCGAGTCGTGAGCGCCGAGCGGCACCGAGAGCGGGCCCGTGACTTTCGACAGCTCGCCGTCGGCGAGGATGAAGAGCAGCTTCGCCTCCGGGGTGCGGCAGAACGCGGGCACCTTCGCGGCGATGGCCGGGTGGGTTCGCTCGAGCCGCTCCCACGTCTCGAGGGCCTGCGCCGCCCGTTCGAGGCTCGCGTCGGGTGACGCTCCGTGGCTGAGCGCTGACGGTCCCGAGAACGGGGCCACGGTCGACGGCTCGTTCACCTCGAGCCGGGTGAAGGGCGTCGACTCGCTCGTGAGCTCGGCGGCCGAGCTGCGCTGCGGTGAAACGGAGTCACTGCGGTGGGTTCGCATGTGGGTCTCTGGAGCAGCTTTCACGCCATGACGCCCCCCGAGTCATTTCGCTCCCTTCGCGCACAGCGACGTCCAGCAGCGAAGACGGCGCGCGCTGGGAACGGTCTGCCCTTCTGCGAGACTCCGCGCGCCCATGGGTGCCATCCTCCTCACCGCCGTGCTCGCCGCGACACCGACCTTCGTTCGCGTCGACCTCGAAGACGCCCAACGCAGCCCGACAGGAGCATCAACGCCGCTCGAGCCGTTGGTGGTGCTGGTGAAGGCGCCCGCCGCGTGGGTCTCGGGCTCGACGCTCACCGAGCGCGCGAAGGACGCCGTGCTGGCCGCCGTCTACGGGCGCGCTGACTGGAGCGCCGCGTACGAAGTGAAGACGCTGCGAGTCGTGGTGGTCGACGAGAAGGGCCTGCCGGCCCCGGCTCCCGGACAGCGCTGGTACGAGGTCGACGGCCGCGAGGTGCTCGTGCGTCGGTCGGGCTCGTTCGAGCCGCTGTCGTCGGGGCCTTCGATGAAACGACTCGCCGACGCCGCCGATGGCACCCGCTACCGCCGCGGCCCCGCGCTCACTGACACGGCCGCGCTCCGGGCCGCGCTCGAGGCGTCGAAGGGCCTGGTGAAGCTCCCGACGACGCTCCAGGCGGGGACGCTCGGGTTCGACCGCCGCACGGCACAGGCTGGACCGCTCACCTTCGACGTCGATGACACTCGCCTCGGGGTTCCGCTGAGCGAGCGAGCGAGGGGCGCGTGCGGCAAAGCGCCGGTCTGCACGCTGTGGCTCGTCGGCCGGTGGGTGACGGGCGCGACGCCGACGCTCGAGGTGTCCCGGGTCGGCAGCCGCGTCGACATGCCCGAGAGCGAACGCGCCGTGTGGCTCGCGCTGCCCTGACCGGCGCTTCGGGTGCCGCGACCGGGACGTCGACACGCCCGAGAACGAACGCGCCGTGTGGCTCGCGCTGCCCTGACCGGCGCCTTCGGGAGCCGCGGCCAGGACGACGTCGTCGTCGCTGCGTCGGCACACCATCACCGCGTGAGCGGCGTCATGCGGCTGCCCGTCATGGTGGCCTCGGGCCGGAGCATCTCTCCCGTCCACGTCTCCACCACCGCCTCGAGCTCCTGCGGTGTCGGGCCGTCAGGCCTGCCCATGTTCACCACTCCGGAGCGGACCGTCGCGAGGCGGAACGTCGAGCGCACGGCGGACGTCGACGAGCGGGCGCTCCCAGTCGGCGTGGAAGTTCCAGTCGCGCGAGAGGTCGACCCGCACCGCCGCGCCCCGCTGGTGGTGGAGCACGAACGCGCGCGGGTCGATGTGCCCCGGAACTCCCGGCGAGAATGGAGAGATGCGCAACCCCACCTGGAACTGCAGCGCGATGGTGAAGAGCCAGAAGAACGGGTCTTCCCGCCGGTAGCCCGCGATGAACGACACGACGAGCGCTTCCTCGGCTGGCGAGGTCTCGTAGTCGCCCAGCACGTGCGAGAGGTCGTGCCACAGCCCCCGCTCGGCGACGGCGCGCGGCTCCCCGGGGAACGGCAGGCGGTTGCGCACTAGAAAGTCGAAGTACGCGCGGCCGAGCGTGCCCTCCGGCAGCCGCCCGGACTCGATGAAGCGGTCGGCCAGCGCCCCATCGGAGGACAGCCCGAGAATCGGCGCGAAGGTCTTCCACAGTCCGCGCACGCCGTCTTCCTTCGCCGCGAGCAGGAACTCCTCCTTCGCGTAGCCCTTGCGCGTGAGGTCGAACCACATCGTCCGCACGCGCCCTTCGGCCAGTTGGCGCAGGTTGACGACGCGCGGCTCGTCGACGCCCAACGCCAGCGCCGCGGCCTCGATGACCTGCGCCTCGGAGCGGCTGCCCTGGCCGTCCATCACCGCCATCAACAGCATCGCCTGCACCACCCGCTCCCGCACGGCCGGCGTCGCGCTCGAAAGAGAGTGCGGGTCGAACCCGCCGTCGGGCATCGTTGGCAGCGAGAGCGCTTCACGGGCGGCGTCGAGCAGGACCTGCTCGGGAGGCGACACCGCTCCATCGGCCGCCGCCACAGCCGTCATCGCGCGAAGGAGGACCTCCCGGTGTTCTCGCGGCACGTCGAAGAGGAACATGACGACCGCACTTGAGCCGAAGGCCGGTCGCGCCGTCGAGCCGTTCCGCCAGCAGCCCGGCGGCCGTGGGCATGGGCGCGCGTGCAGCCTCCGGTCAGAGGAGGACTTCGGCGAGCGCGATGAGGTCATCTGGCAACGGCTCGGGAGACGTCCCGTCGGTCGAGGAAGCGGGGGGCTCCGGCTCTGAAGGCGCTGGCGTCGCCTCTGCGGCCGTCGGCTCAGCGTGGGTCTGCGCAAGCGCTCCCGTGGTCTCAGCTGGCGACCCACCTGATGCGAGCGCTGGAGTCGTCGCTCCGCTGCTCGCTGCGACCGTCGGATCAGCGTGGGTCTGCGCAGGCGCTCCCGGGGTCTCCGCTGGCGACCCATTTGATGCGAGCGCTGAATTCGTCGCGGCGCCGCTCTCTTCGGCCGTCGGTTCAGCCCTGGCCTGCGCCAGGTCCGACGAGCCCTCTCCTTCTGCTCCAGGCGCTGGCTCAGGCTTCACTGACAGGGAGGTGGAGGACACCGACGGGTCGACAGAGATGAGCTGCGACTCCACGCTGGCCGACGTTGGCGACGAATCCACGGTCGCCGGGTTGAGCACCTCGGCAACGCTCGATTCAGGGCTCCGCGGATCACCAACGAAGCCGGGATTCAGTGGCGGGCTCGCTGACACAGCGGGCGGACCAGCAGCAACCGATTCAGATGATACAACCGAACCAGCTGAGAGCGCCTCGGGCTCGACCGCCGAAGCGACCTTCTCGGCCTCGGGAGCCCACGCGCCTGGAACGGGTTCGCGTTCGAGGGAGCCGGCTTCACTCGCGAGGGCCTCAGGGGTGGGTCCCGTGAGCGCGTTGACGTCGGGCTCGACGACATCGCTGCCCACCAACGACGCGTCCACGCCCACGAGGTCATCGAGCGACGCCGAGAAGCCGGTGTTCACCACCATCGGCGCCGGCTTCGGCAGTTCATACACCTCGGGCACCACGGGCTCGCGCCCTCCACTGAGGTCGACCGGGAGTCGCGCGGCGGGCTCGAACCCATCGACGAACCCCGAGAACGACTCGGCCCGAAACGCCGCCGCCAGACCGCGGGGCGGGAGCGGCGGCGGAGCCACCTTCGGGGCAGCCGGCTCGAAGGTGTCGACGAACAGGGGTGAGGGCGGCCGCGCCGGCTCCGCAGCACGCGGCCTGGCCTCGACGGTTTCCGACCGCCGCGCGAACCTCGCGAGGTGCTGGACCAGTCGTCTCAACGAATCCACGCCCCGCAGTGTCGCCGAACTCGCCGCGGCTGTCGAAGCACCCCGAGCCGCATGCGACTGGAGCGCTTCCGTGATGGACTGCGGACCCATGGCTGATCCGCTTCACGGCGTCACGCTCGAGATGATGCTGGTGCGCCTCGAACGGCACTACGGCTGGCAGGCGATGGGGCAGGAGATTCCCATTCGGTGCTTCACCCACGACCCGAGCGTGAAGTCGAGCCTCACCTTCCTGCGCCGCACGCCGTGGGCCCGCAAGAAGGTCGAAGCGCTGTACCTGTCGATGCTCCACGAGCTCGACGCGTCTCCGCGCGGGTGAGCCGCCTCGGGGCTGGTTTGCCTTTTTCAGGCCTGCGGTGTCTCCCTCACATGGAGCTGATCCGCCACCCGCTGGCGCTCGTGGTGCTGGCGGCCCTCTTCGTGCCCCTCGAGCAGCTCTGGCCGCTGCGCCGGTCGGCCCTGCGGCGGCCCGGCTGGACGACGGACCTCGCGCACTTCTTCCTCTCGCACACCCTGCACCAGCTCAGCCTCGTGCTCGCCGTCGGCCTCATCGTGACGGTCGTCGACCCGTTCGCGCCGAGCCTGGTGCAGGCGCAGCCCAGGGCGTTCCAGGTGGCCGAGGCCATCGTGCTCCTCGAGCTCGTCAGCTACGCGGTCCACCGGGCGTGCCATGAGGTGCCTGCGCTGTGGAGGCTCCATTCGGTGCACCACTCGAGCGAGCACCTCGACTGGCTGGCCAGCTTGCGGAGCCACCCGCTCGACCAGACGCTGACGCGTTCGGTGCAGTTCCTCGCGCTGACGCTGCTTGGTTTTCCACTCACCGTCGTGGCCGGCGCGTCGCTGGTGCTGGGCCTGTGGGCCATCTTCCTGCACGCCAACGTGCGGCTGCGCTTCGGGCTGCTCGAGCGCCTCGTCGCCACGCCGCGGTTTCACCACTGGCACCACGCGAAGGACGCGCGGGGCAACTACGCGGCGCTGTTTCCCTTCGTCGACGCCCTCTTCGGCACCACCGTCACCAGGGCGGGCTGGCCCGCGGCGAGCGGCACCGAAGACGGCCCGGCCGAGGGCTACTGGGCGCACCTGACGCTGCGCCGGAAGACGGACTGAGGCCCCGGGGTCTCGGTCGCCTCACTCGCAGGGCATCGGCGCCGTTCCGTCGTCTCCCGGAGGCACTGCACAGCCCTTCACGTCGAAGCTCGCCGTGGGCTGGTTCGCCGCGTTGCTCTCGAGCGTCACCTTCCCCTCGAAGGTGCCCACCCGCGTCGGCGCGAACTCCACCTGCACGAAGACCCGCTGACCGCCCATGATGGTGGTCGCCGGCGCCGCGCTCAGCTCGGCGTCCATCGCCCAGCTCACCTTCACCTTGAACTCCCGCGGCCCGGCGAAGGACACGGCGCGGAGCTCGAGCGGGCGCAGCCCCCGGTTCGAGATGGACACCGAGTCGATGGGCTTGCTCCCGACGAAGGCCGTGCGCACGAGGCGGCCCTGGCCCTGCTCGGTGGTGAGGCCCAGGCACAGCTCGGGGTTCTCGCCGAGCCGGTTGTTGTCACACACCATGCGCGGCGGCTCACACGCCACGACACCTGCCAGGACGACGAACACCGGGAGGAAGCGCATGGCGCCAGTGTAACGCTTCACCCCTTGCAGATGGAGGCGCAGAACGCGCCGGCCGAGGCGCCGCACTGGAACGTCGCGGTGCCGGTCCCCGCAGCGAAGACCCGGCCCTCGGCGTCCTTCACGGTGACGGTGAAGCGCAGCGCCTCGCCGATGATGTCGACGCCCACCGGCGTGGGGCACATGAAGACGGTGACGGGGCTCGGCGTCTCCCACGTCGGCACGCGCGTCAGCCCCACGTCGTACATGCGCGAGCCCCGGCTCACGAGCCGCTCGTCACGCACGCGCCGCACCTGGTGCTCGAAGGTGATGGCACCCGCGGCGCCCTCGGGCAGCCGGTACAGCACGTTGACGTGGAACCCACCCTGCGAGCCCGGAATGCCGTCGACGGGCCCTTCGAGCGGCGTGAAGCCGCCGGTGTCAGTCGTGGTGCCGAGCACGATGACGCCGTCGATGCCGGCGTCGGGCGTGCCCCCATCGACGGGAGGTGGCGGCGGCGGGCCACAGCGCAGACACGACAGCGCCGCGACCACCACCAGCGTTCCGCGGACGACGGAGGCTGGCAGGGCGCGGCGCATGGGACGGCGTCGGAGTGTGTCAGGTCCCGCGGCGGCGGCGAAGCGCGGCGAGCAGGGCGACGAGGCCCAGGCCCATCGGAGACACCGCCGAGCACCCGCCACAGCCCTCGACCTTGCGAATCGGGAGGCTGTTGTCGAGGTCGACGATGGGCGCGCCCTCTTCGGCGAGCGTCTCGACGCGCAGGGCGCTGGGCCCGACGACGAGCTCACGCTCCGGGTTCTGCTGGCGGCCGTTCGGGTACTTGAGGCTCCAGCCCTGCTCGGTGACGAGGCGGCCAGGCGAGCTGAAGGTGTCTCCGGCGATGCCGCAGTTCACCTCGTACGTCGCGGTGTGGTCCCGCGAGACCGGCGCCAGCGTCGGGTTGTACGAGAACACCGGGTCGCGGGTCATGTCCTGCGGCGACAGCGTCGTGTACAGGCGGGTCAGCGTGGGGAACTGCTTGAACAGCGCGCCCGCTTCCCTCGCCGGCTTCACGACCTTCTCGAAGATCTCGGCGGCGAGCGTCTGCGGGTCGAAGCGCGACTCGTAGCCGACGAAGGCCTGCGGGTTCTGCTGCCGGTAGCTGCCCAGGTAGAAGTCGATGCGCCGCAGGAACTCGTCCTCGTCGGCCACGCCGCGCAGCGCCGCCGGGTAGGGAATCTGGGACAGCACGATGCTCTTGAGCGCGGGCGGCAGCACCTGCTGGAAGCGCACGGGGCCTCCGAAGCCGGGCTGGTTCGCCGGCGGCGGAATGAAGCCGTTGTTGAAGAGGTGCTCGACGAAGTCGATGGGCGTCTGCTGCGAGGCGAGCGCGTCTTGCGTCCCGAACCGGCCCGGACCGTCGAGCACGTCGCGCATCACGTCGGCAGGGCCGGCGTACTCGGTGACGAAGGCGTGCTTCTCGGGCGCCTCGCTCACCGCGCGAATGACGACGTCATTGTAGTTGCGCGCCTGGTTGAACCAGTCGAGCTGCGAGTCGTTGATGACGACGTGGCGGTAGTTGCGCGGAATCGCGCGGCCGTTGCCCAGCATCCACACCTGGATGCCCATGTTCGGGTTCGCCGCCACCGA
Source organism: Myxococcaceae bacterium (assembly GCA_033763395.1). GTDB lineage: Bacteria > Myxococcota > Myxococcia > Myxococcales > Myxococcaceae > Xiheimicrobium. Next base: position 8,687 of record JANRKQ010000070.1, on the reverse strand, counting down.
GGTGAGGATGATGGGGATCATCGGCAGCTGGCTGGGGTACTCGAGCACCACCGGCTGAATGTCACCGGCCGCCTTGCCGCTCTGGAGCTTGAGCGCGAGGAAGTACGCGCCCGGGTTGATGTAGGGGCCTACGACGTCTTCGGTGCCCACGGGGATGAAGTAGCGGTTGTCGGCCAGCCACTTCAGCATCGCGTCCTTGTTGTCGGCCTTCAGCACCGCGTAGTCGTAGGGGCCGATGGACGACTGAATGACGAGCGGCGTCTCGCCGGCGCGGCTCGAGTCATTCTCGGCGCCTCCCGCGGCGCTGGGCGCCAGGCCTCCGAAGCCGAAGCCTCCGCGGCCGTTGAGGCAGTTGCCCGTGGCCTGCACCTGCACGAAGTAGCGCGGCTGCGTGGTGGCGATGAGCTGCGTGAAGAGCTCTTCGGTGCCCACCTTGAGCGTCGGCACGCTGGGCAGCGGCAACAGCCAGCCAAAGTCCTTCGCGTCGCCGGCGTACTGAATCTGGATGTGCGCCGTCACCTTGCCGTTCTCGGCGGCGAAGAGAATGCGCTCGCCGGCCTGCACGATGGGCACGGTCGGGTCTGGCGGCGCGAAGCACCCGCAGGCCTCGGCGCGTGGCGTCCACAGGGCCACCGCGAGCGCGGCTCCCAGGACGATGCTGCTGACGGTTCGAATCATGTGTGCTCCCCGACTGCGTGTGTGACGAAGCGGCCCGGGCCCCGCCTCGCATCGGTCGTGCCACCCGGGAGCGTCATGGATTCAAGGGGTTCGCGCCTTGTTCCGCGTCATGGTTCGGGTTTCCTGCGAGGGGCCCCACAAAAACCTGAGTCGAGGGGTGTCGGGCGGTTGCCTGACAGCGGGGCGTGGCGGTGCCGATTACGAAACGGATCATGCACGGGCCATCGCTCTACCAGCGCTTCGCGGCGACTCCGCTGTGCGAGGGCCTGGCGGGCGACGAGGTGAGCGCGCTCTTCGAGCTCTGCGAGCAGCGCCACTTCGAGCCGAGCGCGGCGTTGTTCACTCAGGGTCAGCCCGGTGACGCGCTGTGGATCATCCTCGAGGGTGACGTCGAGGTGTCGCGGGACGGGGCGGTGCTGGCCGAGGTCGGCCCCGGCGCGGCGCTGGGAGAGCTCTCACTCCTGCGCGAGACGCCGACGCGCTCGGCGACGGCTCGGGCGCTGTGCCCGGTGGTGGCCGTGCGGCTGCCGACGACGGCGTTCCGCAAGCGACTCGTCGCGAGTGACACGGCCGCCCTCAAGGTGGTGAGCAACCTGGCGCACCAGCTCGCCGACCGGTTGGTGGCGCTCAACGACCGGCTGCTGTCGGGCGGGCGCAAGGGCCTGTCGGTCGCGCGCACGGAGCTGCGCCGGCTCGTGCGGTGACCTTGCGGTCCCTCAGCACTGGCTGATCGGCCCACTGCACTCGTTTGCCGAGTTCCCCTCCCAGCTCGACATCAGCTCCGCCCGGGAGGGGTGTTGGCGCCGAAGCCAGTCGAGGCCGTGACTGCACCTTGCTTTTACAGTCGGGGCGTTCACCCCGGCCCTCCGTCGACGCGTCCACGGCTCGTGAGAAATCGCACGGGCGGGTGGCCGCAGAGGCCCAGACCGCGTCGTTGGTCGGGTGACCGGCGGCTCGGAGTCGTGTTTCACTGTTGGCTCTTCGTCATCGCGCTTGTTCATCTCGCTGAGTTGAGGGACCACGTCGTGACCGCGCGTCTGTGGGGTCGAGGAAGAGGGCTGTGGTTCGGCGCGATGAGGCACCGAGGCCTCCTGACGGCGATTTCTGTCCTTGCTGGGTGCCTGTCGGCGGATCCGTCGGCGACCTATCCATGCCTCGCAGATGGTGGGTGCGAGCTCGAGGGCAGGGTCTGTCGTTCGACCTGGTGCGTGGCGAACCACGGCGGTGGCGGAGGAGCCGCTGGCGGATCCTTCGGAGGGGGTCCGAGTGGTGGCGGAGGAAGCTCGGTCGGAGGCGGCTCGGTCGGAGGCGGTTCTGGTGGCGGCGAGGCGAATGACGGCGGTTCGGATGATGATGGGGGAATCGACGGCGGTGGAGGCAGCACAGCTGGTGGCTCTGCTGGTGGCATCGCCTGTGTCCCCGGTACCTGGTCCTGCGACGGTGGCTGCTGTCTCCCCGGGAACGTGCTCGCGGCCGGTCGCGACGTGACCTGTGTGACGGATCAGAGCGCTCGTCTCTACTGCTTCGGCTCAAACGGCGCGGGGGAGTTGGCCGGAGTGACCGCAGCCTCGTTCAGCGCGCAGCCCCTGCCGATGCCTGCGCTGGGGGTCGCTCAGGTATCGGTTGGCACCGGAAAAGTGTGCGCCAGCTTCTTCGACGGAGGGGTTGGTTGCTGGGGCTCCGGGTCAGGGCCTGCGCTCTCGTCGGCATCATTGCCCAGCCCCGCCGCCGCGATCCTCGTGGGCGATGACTTCACCTGCGCTCACTTGCGAAACGGCCGGTTGACCTGTCTCTGCCCCGTGGCTGGAGCGTGCCCGCCTCGCGGGCCGAATCCGGGCTCGACGGGGTTCTCCCGGGCATCAGCCCGAGGTCAGAATCTCTGCCTCGAACGAGGCGATGAGTTGTTCTGCTTCGGGCTTGGGTTCACTGGGCGCGTAGCCAACGATGTGGTCAGCGCCGCGCTCGGTCTGGGCCATCTGTGTTGGTTTGAGTCGCGGTCCGCCAGCAACAGTATTCTGAGGTGTACCGGGTCGGCCACGGCGCGAGGTGCATTCGAAGGAGACCTCTTCAGCAACGCGTCGCTGGTGGCCTCAGCCGGCGACGAGTTCACGTGCGCCACGGGGATCGCGACGGGCCTCATCTGCTGGGGACGCAACCAGTTCCTCCAGCTCGGCTCGCGAGATGGCGGATCCGTCGCGTTTCCCCCCGCTGCGCCCTCGTCACCCACGGTGACGGCGCTCGGCTGGACCCACGGGTGCCGGGTCTTCGAAGCTCCCGACGCCGGTGGCCCCCGACTCGTCTGCTGGGGTGACGACTCGAGCGGGAAGCTCGGTCTCCCGCCAGGAGCCGGCCCTCGCCTGCCCACCTTGATTCAGCCCTGAACATCCCGCCGCGACACGGCTTCGCGAATGCACGGCGCATCGTCTGAGGGGCTCACACACTCCGACGGCTGGCACGTCATCTGAGACAGCAGAATCAGTTGGTTCCGGTCGCGAGCATCGTGGTGCGCGAGTCAACGTCGCCCGGGCCTCGGCTCGCGCAGGAACCGTGGGAGCGGCACGTCGAACTTCACCGGGATGAGGGGTTGGGCCCGTGAGATGGTGACGGCCGATGGTTCGAAGCGCCCGCCCTCGTCCGAGCTCAGGTCGTAGGTCGTTCCGTCTTCGACCTCGACGTCGAGCAACAGCGGGCATCGTCCCTCGGTTGGGAAGCAGGTCGCCGGAGCAGCGCGCCGCCCTCGTGGGTGAAGCACGACGGATGGATCGCCAGGGCTGCCGTCGGCCCACTCGAGCGCCACTGCGTCGAACGGGAGCGTGATGCTGATGGGGCCCGAGGCAGGAGCAGACACGGTGGTCGTCATCACCACCCGCTCACCACGCAGGACCTTCAGCTCCAGGGCGGCGGTAGGCAGGACCTCGAAGCTGAAGTTCCCATCCTGAGACAGGTCGCCCACACGCTCCGAGGCGAGCACCGCCACCGGCCAGACGAGGAGCCCATTGCGGGAGCGCACCACGCCGGTCACGGAGACCGTGGCTTGAAGCCGGTGCGTGAAGACGTTGCGACCCGGGGCGAGCGTGGTTTCGACTGACATCACCTCGAAGCCTCGCGTCACCACCCGGTAGCCAATGGGCCCCTCGGCGAGTCCTGGGTCTTCAAGGGGGTCGCCCTGCTCGTTGGCGGTGATTCGGTGGTAGTTCGTGCCCCGTTCGCCCGTGACCTCGACCTCGAAGCCGGGGATCGGCTCGCCATGGGGACCACGAACGACGAAGACCGCCGTCGAGGCCCGGCGCAGGGGCAGCTCGAGGACGGTCGTCTGGCCTTCCTCGACCGTCACCGTGGCACTGACTTGCGCCTGAGGTGAAGAAACCGAGACGACCACGGCCTCGGCCTTCACCCGCTCGAACTTCGCCCAGCCACCCACCAGCACCGCCTGCCGGTCATGCGCCCGGGAGAGCCGAACGACGGTGCCGTTGGGCGCCCAGGGGGCGTGCACCTCGAGGGTTCCCGGTCGGCTCAGGTGAATCTCCGGTGAGCGGGAGTGTTCGGTGAAGTTGAGGAAGCCCTGCGCTTCGATGAAGTACAGGCCGCCCACCCGGCTCTGCCAGTGCCAGCGTCCTTCCGCGTCCGAGCGCGAGTGGAACAGGGTGTTCGTGCCCGGCTCGAACTCGAGGATCTCGGCCGACGCGATGACGCCGCCGTCGCTGCCGAGGAGCCTGGTGCTGCCTTCGAGCGGCGCGGAGAGGACGATGGTGTCGGAGAGCGGGACCGGCTCGATGGCCCGCGTTCCGTCGGGTCGGGTCACCCGCACCCATCGACCCGCTCCAAACGCACGCCAGGAGGGCACTTCGAACGAGCCCGTGGCGTCAGTCGTCCACCTCGAGAAGGCGGCCTCGTCAGCGGTCATCGTGCGGAGGGTCGCGATCAACTCGGCCTTGTGGTCATGAAAGTCGCAGCGCATGGCTTCCTCGAAGTCGAAGCCCTCGAGCTCGTCCATCAGCTCGACGGTCGCGCCCGCGACCACGCCTCCATCAGCCTCGCGCACCGACAGCTGACCCGGAAAATCGGGCTCACCGACCAGCGCCTCGTCGTCGAACCCAGGAGCGACGTCGTCCTCCAACGGCAGGAAGCGCTCCTGCCCATCGTCTGGAAGAGGCACACCGAGCACGGGCGAGGGCGCCGGGTCGGCTGACCGCGGCCTGTTTCGCACGAAATGCCACAGCCCGCAGAGCGCCGTGACGACCAGGGTTGTGAGGATGATGTGCCGTCTGTTCGTCACCGAGCCCCCAGGCACTACGGCGCGAAGAACTCGCCGTCCTGAATCGAGACCTTCATCTTCGTGCTCGCCGCGTCGAAGATGGCACCCGCCACGTTCCCGCCAGCAGAGAAGTCGACCGAGACGAGCTTCGACCCGGTCTTCTGGTCGACCCCCTCCCGAACGACGAACTCTCCACCGTCGACGGCCTTGAAGGCGTCGGCCAGGGTCCGCACGTCCGCCAGCTCGGCCTCCTGGCACGCCGCGATGATCTGTTTGGCGAGCGTCGGGGGAATCGACGCAACATCGCGGCTGGTCAGGGAGCGGTCCGGGCCGAACGAAACGCGTTCGAAGAAGGCGCTCTTGTCGAGCGGCGGAGCAGCCGCGGCCTTCAGCTCCCGGGCCAGATCGACGGCGAGCCGGGCGGAGAGGCTCATCGCTTTCACCTCGGCCTTCGACAGGCCATTGCGGTTGAGGTCGTACTTCGCGACGAGCTTCTCCTTCGCGTACGCCACGGCCCGGTCGACGTCGGTCTTCGTGACCTGCGCCCCGGCGCGGAAGTCACGGTGATCGATGAACTTGAAGAAGACGTCGGTCAGCTTCTGCTCGGCGGGCGACAACGACGCCAGCGACGCCTTGAGCTCGGCTCGGCTGGTGCGGCCGTCGGCCCCACCTGCCTGGGTGATGATGGAAGCGGACCGGGCCAGTGCGGCGGTGACATCGGACTTGGCAATTCGTGACATGGACGTTCTCCGTGTGAGCCGCCCGAAAATGGGCGTCATGCCGGCGAGACGGAGCAACCCGCGGCGGTGTCGCAAACGTAAGCCGACCTGACGAAATACCCTTTCGACAGGCGCGCGAGCGCGTTCGTCGTGTGAGTGAACCCTCACCAGGAGTCACCCATGAGCACGAAGCCGGTCAGTCGTAGCAGCAGCACCGCCACCCGCAGCCTCGCTTCGTGGTGGGCTTCCCTCACCGAGCCTCGCCCGTCCGTCAGCTCAACCAGGCGCTCGGCGCCCCGGGACGACTTCTCGAAGCCGAAGGCTGCCCCCGTCTCGCTGCACGGCTCGAAGTCGACGGGCGTGAAGACCGATGCAGTCGACAAGGCCCGCGACCTCCTCGAGACCGGAGGGACGCCCCGCACGAAGACCGTCCCGGGGGGAATCATCACCAACGACACCGCCAGCGTGAATGACCCGAAGGACGTGAAGAAGTCGCAGCGCTCGACCGAGGCGAAGGCCCAGCTGCTCGACAACGCGACGCTCGAGGGCGACGCGCTGCTGGGCCTGTCTCCGAAGGACCGCGAGCGCTACCAGAAGGTCAAAGAGACGCTGCTCACGCCGGCCCCGGGCAAGCCGCACGGAGACCCCGTCGCTGCCCTGGCGCTGCAGACCATGCTGCTCGAGGGCAAGCTCCCCGGTGCGAAGGCGCTCGGGAGCAAAGACACGCTCCTCGGTGGCCTGGAGAAGCTGGCCACTCAGGAAGTCGGCCAGGGCATCGATCGACAGGCACTCCTCGCGGACGTCGTGCAGGAAGTCTGTTCTCCCTCGGCCGTGAGCCAGTCGACCAAGAGGACCTGCTCGGTCACGACCGCTCAGATTCAGCTCATGCGGGACAACCCGGCTGAGTACGTGCGCCTGGTGAGCGGGCTCGCGTCCCCCGCTGGCGAAGTGCGAACGGTGGGTGGCGACGTGCTCAAGGTCCAAGCGGGCGCGCTCACCGACTCCACCACGCGGTCGTTGTCTCAGCGACTGCTTGCTCCAGCTCTCATGGAACTCGGCAACGGTCAGGCCGACTACCAGAACGGTACCGACGAGCACGTCGGCGGGGAATTGGACGGCAAGGGAGGACTTCACACCGGCCAGGTGGACCGCGTGCTCGAGAGCCTCACCGGGAAGGCGCACCAGTGGACGACCCAGGGAACGACCGACGAGAAGCATCGTCACCTCGTCGCGACCGTCGACGCCCAGCTCAAGGCGGGCAAGTCGCTGATGGTCGGGCTCGAGTGGGTCAGCGAGGGTCACCATGTGCTCGTCGTGGGGACGGAGCAACGCGCCGACGGTGAGTACGTGAAGATCATCAACCCGCACGGCACCGAGGAGTCCATTCCCCGGGCGGAGTTCGACGCTCGCCTCATCAGCGCCAACTACCGCTCGTGAGCGCTCGCGAGCGTCGCTGCCGACGCTGCTTCAGCCTCGACCATCCCTCGAGTCGAGGCCTTTCAGCGATGGCAACCAGCCGCTGCGCGCCCCGTCCACCAGGCTGCGCAGCGCTGGCTCATCGAGCTCGAGCCGTTGGGACAACTGCTTCGATACGGCCTCGAAGAGGCGGTCACTGAGCGCTCGGAGTCGAAGCGATACCGTGCTCCGAGACAACCCGAGTCGGTCGCCAATCTCTCCCTGGGGAACTCCTTCGAAGAAGTGCCATCGCAGCAGGCGCCGCTCGTCGTCGGTGAGGGCATCGAGCGCCGCCTCGAGCGCTACCGCCACTTCCTTTCGTCCGCGCGCCTTCAACAAGGCCCACTCGGGCGTCGACGAGAACGCCTGGCTCATGCGTTCGGGCAGCGCCTCGAGCCCGGGCTCCTCACGTTGACCGCGGCGCGAGAGATCGATCGCCAGCCTTCGGGCCACCAGCCGCAGCCAGCCCTTCAAGGACCCCCGGGCTTCGTACTTCGCGAGGGCGGCGCTCTTGGGCATGAGCAACCGCTCGAGCAACTCGGCGGCGATCTCGTCCCTCACCTCGGCGCGAACGTGTGAGACCGCCGCGGGGACCCAGTGCTTTCGCAGCTGCCGCAGCGCCACGGGGTCGCCTTCGAGGCAAGCCGTCGCGAAGGCCAGATCGTCAAGTTCCAGCGTGTCGAGGGCCTGGGTCGCCCCACACCGCTCGACCGCCCGCTCGAAGCCGGCCAGAGATGGCGACGGGTCACCCCGGGCCGAGCGGTCCTTCAGCACCTCGTCGAGTCGCAGCTTCATCGTCTTCGAGCCAATCACAGGTCCGACGAGGGGAGCAGGACGACGCCCAGCACCGCCAGGCCAACTGAGACGGCCAGCGTGACGAGCGAAAGCACGAGCGCCACGTTGCCGGTGGAGGCCAGCGACGAGGCTTCGGTGAATGAGAGACCTGCCCGTCGTTCGTCGCCCTCCGGCTGGTAGGCGCGGTCGAGACGGACTCCGGCGTCGATGCGGACTCCCGCGAAAATCAGCCCGGCGGCAGCGCTCACCCCGGCGCCACCGAAGCTCAACCAGGCGGGCCACCGTCCCGTGGTCTCTGGCGATATTTCAGGGTCGGTCGGTGCTGTCACGGAGCCTGGAGTCGACGGCGGTTCCTGCGTCGCCTCTGCCGGTGACCGTGACTCGATGGCAGTCAGCGCCGAGATGCACGCGCTCAGGAAGCGGTCGATCGGCTCACCAAGCCGGTCGGGCCCCGTCACTGCCGCGACCTCGGCGGCCAGCGGCGCGCTACCCTCCCGCGTCGCCACCAGCTCGGCGCGAAACAGGAGCCGATTCCCGACTGAGGCGAGGTCGAGGTGGATGACGTACGCCCAGTCTCGCGCTGCGCCGGCCTTGATGACGCAGTCGCTGACGCCTTCACAGGCCGTCAGGTCGTCGCGCCGAACCGTGGTCAAGCCCCTGGCTGACGCTGCCGCTCGCACCGAGGCCACTACCGGCGCCGCTGACGCAGCAGACAACTCAATGCGCCGGGAGACGACGACACTGACCTCGGGCAGCGTCGCGAGCAGGCTGGCGAGCGCGACGGC
>JANRKQ010000069.1:0-75051 GCA_033763395.1 Myxococcaceae bacterium | reverse complement strand
AAGGCCGACGCCGCCTTCACGAACGAGGTCGTCTCGCGCTTCGAAGAGGCGCACCGCCGGGTGGGCCACCATGGCCACTGAGCGCGTCGACAAGGGCTGGCAGTTGAAGGGCCTCGAGGCGTACGGCGACGACGCCATTCTTGGCACCCTCGCCCACTACGGCATCACCATCGACAAACCGGGCTTCCTCGCGCTGGCGCAGAAAGCCTACCCGCTCGCCATCGCCATGGAGTGGCACGAGGGTGGCTGGAAGGGCACCGGCCAGTTCTCGCGCTTCCCGGCCGCGGCCGCCGAAGAGCTCTGGCACCGCTGGCAGCCCGGCGCCGTCGCGCCCACCGATGTCGCGCTCGCCATCATCAACCTCATCAAGGACCTCGTCGATCAGCTCGACGGCAAGCCCGACGAGGGCACGCTCGACACCCGCTTCAAGGTGGTCGAGGCGTACCTGCCGCGCATTCCCACCGAGCCCGAGACGAGAGACCGCTTCCTCGGCGAGTGCTTCGGCGCGCTCACCGACTGGATGGAGCCCTTCGACGGCATGGCCGAGTCCCTCGCGCGGAAGAAGCTCGACGCGCTCGCCGATCGCTTCGCCGCCCTCGAAGAGGGGCTGCTCGAACAGCGCCGGGGGATCTCGTCGGCCATCGTGCGCGCCGTGCGCGGTGACGAAACGGCCGCCCTGAACGACGTGTTCGCCATCGCGATGGACGCCTCACGCGAGGTGTGGAATCGCTCGAGCGCCATCGACACGTTGTTCGACTTCGAGGCGCTCGACCGGGTGAAGCAGGCGACGCTCTCGCTCTTCGACGAGGCCGAGCGCCTGAAGGACCTCGAGCTCATCTCGTGGTGCGTCGAGACGCTCGCCGAGCTGCTGAAGGAAGACCCCTCGATGCCCGAGCGGCAGGCCATTCGGGAGCGCATCGAGCGCATCGCCGCCGCGCTTGGGCCCGAACACGGAGAACCCTGAGGTTCCGTCACGCCGCCGGAGGCTCGCCCTTCGGCGTCTCGTCCTCGGCGGCCAGCTTCCGGTAGATGGTGCGCGCGGCGATGCCCAGCATGCGCGCAGCGAGGTTCTTGTCGCCCTTCGTGTGCCGCAAGGTCTCGTGAATCACCCGGCGCTCGATCTCCTCCATGGGCGTACCGATGGGGATGACGATCTGCTGCGCGGCGCCCATCGGCCCCTTGCGAACGCCCTCGGGCAGGTCGCCCACGTTCACCACGTCGCCGCGGCACAGCACCACCGCACGCTCCACCGCGTGCTCCAGCTCGCGAATGTTGCCGGGCCACGCGTAGTTCTCGAGCACCTGCCGCGCCTCTTCCGAGAAGCCCTTGAGCGGCTTCGAGTTCTTCGCCGCGAAGCGCCGCAGAAAGTGATCGGCCAGCAGCGGAATGTCCTCGCGGCGTGAGGCGAGCGACGGAATGCGCACCTCGACGACGTTGAGCCGGTAGTACAGGTCTTCGCGGAACCGGCCCTCCTTCACCTCGGTCATCAGGTCCTTGTTCGTCGCGGCCACCACGCGCACGTCGACCTTGATCGTCTGCGTGCCGCCCAGGCGCTCGAGCTCACCTTCCTGCAGGACGCGCAGCAGCTTCACCTGCGCCGACGGGCTCATCTCACCGACCTCGTCGAGGAAGAGCGTCCCACCGTTCGCGCGCTCGAAGCGGCCCTCCTTGCGGGCGACGGCTCCAGTGAAGGCCCCGCGCTCGACACCGAACAGCTCGGCCTCGAGGATGCTCTCGGGCAGCGCCGCGCAGTTCACCGCCACGAAGGCGCCCTTGGCCCGCGGCGAGTGTTCGTGCACGAAGCGGGCAGCGAGCTCCTTGCCGGTGCCTGACTCGCCCTGCAGCAGCACCGTGGCCGTCGACGGCGAGGCCTGCTCCAGCAGATCCATGAAGGCGCGGAAGGCCGGTGAGTTGCCGACGATCGACTTCTGGCCCATCGCCGCGAGCTGCGCCTTGAGGTCGCGGTTCTCGGCCGAGAGCGCCTGCTTCTCCATCGCCTTCTGTACGGCCTTCACCAGCGAATGGCGCTTGAGCGGCTTGGTGATGAAGTCGTACGCGCCGTCCTGCATCGCGGTGACGGCCGTCTCGACGGTGGCGTACGCCGTCATCAACACCACCTCGACGTCCGGCCGCATCGCGCGCGAGGCCTTCAGGAGCGCCTGGCCGTCGAGCCCCGGCATCATGAGATCGGTCACCAGCACGCCCACTTCGGGGCGGCGCAAGAGGTCGAGCGCCTTCTGACCGTCGGGCGCGGCGAGGGTGGCGACACCTTCTTTCTGGAAGATGCGACAGACCGAGTCGAGGTTGGCGGAGTCGTCGTCGACGACGAGGACGGTGGTGGTCACGGCGTCAGAACGTACAGGTTCCCGAGGCGCAGATCCCGGAGCAGCATTCCCGATTGGCGCTGCACCCGGAGAGCCCGGCGCGGCACTCACACGTCCCAAGGCCGTTGCAGAGGCCGGAGCAGCAGTCACTGGCACCCCCCAGCAGACAGGGCCCACCGGGGCCGAGGCACGAGCACGCCTGTGGCCCTCCGCTGAAGAGCGGCCAGCACTTGTAGTTGTCCACGGTGCGACAGCCACCCGCGGAGCCGTTCGGGCCCGTGCAGCGGCGGTAGCAGAGGCCGAAGTTGTCGTTGATGTTCGGCTCGGTGTTGCAGGCCCCGTCGGGCGCGCAGTTCGCCGTGTCGCGCCGGCAGACGCCCGTGCAGCTCCCGTTCGGGAAGAAGCGTGCGTCGGTGAGGCAGGTGCCGCCTTCGCACTGGTTGTCCTGGGTGCAGGCCGCGCCGTACTTCGCCAGCCCCCTGTCTTTCGAGCCGCAGAGCTTGAGCCATGGATTGCAGCCGTAACCGGGGCCGCTCCCACTGCATTCCTGGTCGTTCGCGCAGGCCGGCCGGCAGGTGCTGTCAGCGGTGCTTTGAACACCATCGGCGTCGACGCAGAAGAAGCCGGGGCGGCAGGCGCTCGGCCCGACGGTGCCCAGGCCGGAGCACGGGGGCAGGCAGCTCGCCACGCCGCCTGACATCACACACCGGCCTCCGTTGCAGCCGGTCTGGTTCGCGACGCTGCAGGGCTGGGCGTTCGTACAGAGGCCGTTGGGCACTCCCGTCGCGGCCTCGGTGCGGCACCGGCCACCCGCGCACTGGCTGGCCAGCAGGCACGGGCGACCGTCGGTGAGGTTCGCGCACTGCGGGGAGTTGGTGCACTTCGAGTCGCCACAGTCGATGGCGCGGTCGCAGGTGTTGTCCACGCCGTCGTTGCAGATCTCAGTGCCCACGCCGAAGCAGTCGCTGTCAGCGCAGTCGGTGAGCGTGTCCCCGTCGTTGTCCTGGCCGTCGGCGCACGACACCTCGGTGCGGCGTCCGGGCACGCAGCGACAGCCCATGCCGCAGGTGATGCCGACACAGTCGGTGTCGTCGCAGTCGGTGGCGTTGTCTCCATCGTTGTCGAGGTTGTCGGCGCAGTTCTGCTCACGCGCGGCCGAGCCGCCTGCAGAACCGCCGGCGGTCGATCCGCCCGCTGAACCGCCCGCCGTGGAGCCGCCTGCCGAGCCGCCCGCCGTAGGGCCACCTGCAGAACCGCCCGCCGTGGACCCGCCTGAAGAGCCGCCGGCTGTGGACCCGCCTGCTGAACCACCGGCTGCGGAGCCGCCCGCCGTCGATCCGCCTGCAGAACCGCCAGCCGTGGAGCCACCCGCCGAACCGCCACCCGCCGCACCGCCGCCCGTCGTGGACGTGGTGGGCCGGCCGTTGAGGCACAGGCAACCGGAGCCACAGGCCGCGCCGTCGCAGCTCGAGTCCGCGCAGTCCACCTGCCCGTCGCCGTCGTCGTCCGTCTGGTTCCCGCAGTCTTCGGTGAGCGCCACGCTGCAGCGCATGTTGGAGAAGCAGGTCGGGTCGAGGCAGTCGATCTTCCCGTCGCCGTTGTCGTCGCGCCCGTTGTCGCAGAGCTCGCGGCCGCCCGTGCCGGGTGGATTCGTCCCGCACGCGGCCACCGCGAGGAGGACCACCAGCATCGACCCACGAGACGTCACCAAGGCACCTCGAGCGCCCGGCCAGAGACGCGACCGACTGTATCCCACTTCCTGACACCTGGCCGTGGGGCGCTGTGCAGCTACTCCTCGCTCTCAGCCGGCGCGCCGCCGCCCATCTTCGCGATGTCGTCCTTGTTCACCTTCGTGGGGTCGATCTTCTTCGTGGCGGCGTGCAGCTTGCAGATCGTCTCCTCGAAGTCGAACTCGCCGTCCTTCTTGAAGCGCAGGAAGTTCACGCGCGCGACGACGTAGTTCTTCAGGTACGGCGACTGGAGCCCCTTCGCCTTGAGCGCGTCGACAACCTTCACCACCTCGTCGTCCCACGCCATGAGCAGCTGCGCCCGCTTCTCGCGCTCCTTCAAGGCCGCCTCGAGCGGCTCCTCGAAGAAGCCCTCGAGCCGCTTCACCACCGACGAGTACGCGCCGGCCGAGAACCGCGGCCGCTGCTCGTAGACGATTCCGAAGGTGGCGAAGTGGGGCTCTTCGAACTCGGCGAGGAAGGCCGTCTCGGGCTCTTTCCCGCGCGCGCCCACCAGGCCCCGGTACATGCGGATGACCTCGAGCGAGCGCTCCTTGAGGTTGTGGGCCTTCTCGGTGTTGAGCGCGAGGATCTTGAACTCGACCTCGGCGTCGGGGACCACCAGCGCCACGATGCTCTTCGCGCCGAGCAGCCCCATCGCGCCGAGCCGGTGGTTGCCGTTGGGCGAGTAGTAGAAGCCGTCGTCGTGGCGCAGCGCGATGACCGGGTCGAGGTAGCGGCCCACGCGCTCCATGGCGTTGGCGAGCTTCTTCACGTGCGTCTCGCTGCGGTCGCGCTGGTAGTCGGTGGCCTTCACCTTCTCGATCGGCAGCGCCGCCAGCACCACGCCGTGGCCACCGAGCGGATCTCTGTAGGTGCCGATGACGACGCCGCCGTCGGCGACGATGTTCGCTTCCAGGGCCTTCGACGCGTCCGCGCCCGTCCCCACGTCCTTCGGAGCCAGGCCCTTCGAGCCCGCTTCGGCCTTCTTGCGCCGCGGCGCGCGCGGCTTCTTCTTCGTGGCAGCCATGTCGTCACTCTCCTGAGACGGTGAGCTCGCTGAAGCGGATCGTGGGCGCGCCGACCGAGCCGCGGAAGGTGAGATCGGAGCCGATGCCGTCGATGCGCGACAGCATCTGGAGCAGGTTGCCGGCCACTGTCACCTCCTGCACGGGCCGCGTCAGCTCGCCGTTCTCGATCCACAGCCCGTTGGCGCCGCGGGAGTAATCGCCCGTCACCAGGTTCGCGCCGTGGCCCAGCATCGACGTCACGTAGAAGCCGTGGGTGATGCCCTTGATGAGCTCGTTCGGCGGCGTGGAGCCCGGCTCGAGGTACAGGTTGTGGGTGCCGATGCTCGGCAGGCTGCGGTAGCCGCGCGAGGCGTTGCCGGTGCTGCGCGTCTTCGCCTTGCGCGCGGTGAACGCGTCATAGAGGAACGTCTTGAGCACGCCCTTCTCGACGAGCGCCGAGCGGCGGGTGGGCACGCCCTCGCCATCGAACGGGCTGGTCGCCAGGCCTTTCGGCATGAGGCCGTCGTCGACGATGGTGACGGTGGGCGGGGCGATCGACTCGCCCAGCTTCGAGGCGAGGAATGAGGCCTTCTTGTAGACGGCGTCGCCGTTCACCGCGCCCGCGATGCCGCCGATGAAGCTCGCGGCCATCATCGGGTCGAACACCACCGGCACCTGCTGCGACTTCACCTTCTTCGCGCCCAGCATGCGCACGGCGCGGCGCGCGGCCTCTTTCGCGACGGCCTCGGGCGACTCGAGATCCTTGAGGAAGCGCCGCGCGTCGTACCACCACGAGTTCTGCAGCTGCCCGTCGGCCTCGGCGACCGCGCCCGTGTAGAGGTAGACGCTCGTGCCCTGCGAGTAGCCCGAGACGCCCGCGGACGAGGCGAGGAACACCTCTCCGACCGACTCGCCCGCCTCGACGGACTCGATCGTCTTGATGCGCGGGTCGAGCGCCCGGGCGGCCTTCTCCATTTCGAGCGCGGCGGCGATCTTCCAGTCCGGCGCGAGACTGGCGACCTCGGCGTCGTAGAGCGCGCCCACGTCGGGGAAGCGGCCCAGGTCCTTGTCGTCGGGCAGGCCGTTGAGCGGGTTCGGCGCCGCGGCCTCGGCCAGCTGCACCGCGCGGTCGACGAAGGCGTTGAGCGACGAGGGCTCGAAGTCGCTCGTCCACGAGAAGCCCAGCCGATTCTTGACGAAGACGCGCAGGCCGACGCCCTTGCTCGTCGACTGGCTCAGGTGCTCGATCTCGCCATCACGCACCCGGCACGACGCCTCGCGCCCTACCTGCACGAAGGCCTCGGCCTGTTTGGCGCCCATCTTCTTCGCGCGGGCCACCAGCTTCTTCGCGAGCTGCTCGTAGTTCGTCGTCATCGCTTGCCTCCCGCCACCCGCGTGCCGCCCACCGTCATGCGATCGATGCGCACCGTCGGCAGGCCCACGCCCACCGGTACGCCCTGGCCGTCTTTGCCACACGTGCCCATGCCCGGGTCGGGCATCGGGTCGTTCCCCACGCGCGAGACGTTCTTGAGCGCCTCGGGCCCGACGCCGATGAGCGTGACGCCCTTCAGCGGCTTGCCCACCTTGCCCTTCTTGATCTCGTAGGCCTCGCTCACCTCGAACACGAAGTTGCCGTTGGTGATGTCGACCTGCCCGCCGCCGAAGTTCGCGCAGTACACGCCCGAGTCGACGCCCTTGATGATGTCCTCGGGCGAGTCCTCTCCTGGGGCCAGATAGGTGTTCGTCATGCGCGGGAGCGGCGTGTGCTTGAACGACTCGCGTCGCCCGCTGCCAGTCGACGCCTTGCCCATCAGCTTCGCGTTGAGCGAGTCGTACATGTAGCCCTTCAGAATGCCGCGCTCGATCAGCACCTTGAACTGCGTCGGCGTGCCCTCGTCGTCGACGTTGAGGGAGCCGCGCGCGTTGGCCATGGTGCCGTCGTCGATGACGGTGACGAGGTCGGAGGCGACCTTCTCGCCGAGCTTGCCGGCGAAGAGCGAGGTGCCCTTGCGAATGAAGTCGGCCTCGAGCCCGTGGCCGACGGCTTCGTGCAGGAGAATGCCGCTCCAGCCCGGCGCGAGGATGACCGTCTGCTCGCCGGCGACCGCGTCCTGGGCACCCAGGGTGGCGCAGGCCTGACGGGCCGCTTCCTTCGCGACGACCTCAGGGGTGAAGGTGTCGAAGTGGGTGAAGAGCACGCGGCCCCCGCCGCCGAAGCTGCCGGTGCGACGTTCGCCCTTCTTGCCCTCGGCCACCGCCATCACGTTGATGCGGCAGAGATCCTGCGTGTCTTCGGCGAGGTGCCCGCGGGTGTTGGCCACGAGGATGCGCTTCGTCGAGTCGGCGTACGAGGCCATCACCTGCTTGATGCGGGTGTCGAAGCGGTGCGCGGCCTTGTTCGCGCGCACCAGCAGATCGCGCTTGGCCTCGACGGCCACCGCCGAGAGGTGCTCCGGCAGCCGATAGAACGTCGGGAGCGGCGTGCGGGCGACGTTGAAGGCCTGCTCGTGGGCCGCGTTCTGCGCGATGAGGGCGGCCGTGCGCGCGGCGCGGAAGAGCGCTTCGTCGTCGAGATCGTCGGAATAGGCGTAGCCCACCTTCGCGCCCGAGATGACGCGCACGCCGACGCCCTGTGACAGGCCCGACTGGGCGCTCTTCACCTTGTGCTCGTCGAGGGTGACGGCGGTGGTCTCGTTTCGTTCGACGTACACCTCGGCGAACTCGGCGCCGCGCTCCATGGCGGCGGACAGCAGGCGTTCGACGAGCGGGTGGGGGAGGAGGGGACCGGCATTCATAGGGGTGCGGACCGTACCACCGCCCTTCGTTTGTCCAGCGGCTTCGCGTGCGTCCACGGCCCGACGGAACGGGTGTGACACCCCAATCGTCCAGTCCTCCTGCTAGCTTTCACGTCCAACAGCCATGCCGCCGCCCCCGAGAAAGACAGGCGCCCGCCCCCGCGTCGACGACGACCCCGAGGTGGCCAACGCCACCGTCGCCAAGGCGAAGAACCCGCTGCCGTCAAGCGACGACCCCGAAGTGGCCAACGCTACCGTCGCCAAGGCGAAGAACCCCCTGCCGTCCGACGAGGATCCCGAGCGCGAGAACCGCACCCAGGCGCGCGCGCCAAGGCCCGCCCCGAAGCCACGCCGGGCACCCTCGCGCGTCGAGGAAGAAGCCATCGACGAGGGCAGCGGCTACAGCACCGGCCAGAACTACCAGGCGATGGACGACGAGGTCTCGTCCGAACACCTCGCCGGCATGAGCCTCGATGGTGAAGGCCTCGACGCGCTCGACCCGGAGCTGGCGCCGAAGACGAAGGCGCTCCCGGCCCTGAAGGAGCGCGAGCAGGCCGACGACGAGGGCTCGGACGAGGAAGACGACGCCAACGCCACCCGCGCCGGCCCGCCCATCAAGCTCGAGATCACCGGCGGCCCCGACGCCGGGAAGAAGAAGCGCTTCAAGGGCGTGCGCATGGTGATCGGCCGCACGCCCGGCGTCGATCTCCAGCTGTCGGACCAGTCGGTCTCGCGCCGGCACATCGAGCTGGTGCACTCCGATGGCGGCACGCTCTTGCGCGACCTCGGCAGCGGCAACGGCACGCGGCTCAACGGGAAGAAGATCTCGGGCGACGTGATGCTGAGCCACGGCGACGAGATTCAGATCGGCAAGACGAAGATCCGCTTCGTCGACGAGCTGTCGGCCTTCAAGAAGGCCCGCGAAGAGGCCGAGGCGAAGGAGAAGGCCGCGGCGGAAGGTGAGGCCGCGGCGCCCGAAGCCGAGGCTGGCGCCGAAGACGCCGAAGCGAAGGGCGACGAAGGCGAAGCCGCCGAGGGTGAGGCGGAGGAGGGCGCGGCCGCCGCCGAGGGCGAGTCCGAAGAAGGCGCCGCTGCCGAAGACGAGGCTGGGGAGGCGAAGCCGAAGCCGGCCCGCGACCGCAGCAAGCCCGTGCGCACCTCGCGCCAGAGCCCGCCCGACACGGGCCTCGCGGCGAAGCTCAAGGCGATGAACCCGAAGGTGCGCCTGGCGATCGTCGGCGGCACCGTGGTGGTGCTGCTGCTCCTCGTCATCGGCATCGCCACCCGGCCGCCGCCGCCGCCGCCCGTCGATCCCCGCGCCGAGCAGGCCGCGCTCAAGATGCAGGAGGCGCGCTCCGCGGTGAAGGAAGGCAACTACGAGATCGCCGCCAAGCTGGTGGACGAGGCCGAGCGCCTCATGCCCGGCGTCGACAAGACGAAGCTCGGCGTGCAGGCCCGCGAGGCCATGGGCATCGCGCGCAACTTCGAGCAGGTGAAGAAGCTGATCGAAGAGAAGCGCTTCGAAGACGCGAAGAAGCTGCTCGCCGACACGCCCAAAGGAAACCTCAAGGCCGAGTCCGAGCGCACGAAGCTCGAAGACGAGATCACCTCGGCGCAGGTGGCGTTCAAGATCGAGAAGGCGAAGGAGTTCATCGCCGCGGGTGAGTTCGACGGGGCCCGGCAGGTGATGGCCGAGATCCCCGGTGACCGGCTGGGCGACCTCGCCGAGCGCCTGGCCGAGGGGGAGCGTGAGGTCGAGGCGCTCAAGAAGCAGGAAGAGAAGGACGCGCGCCTGGGCGCCGCCGCTGCAGCCGCTGCCGCGAAGGCCCGCCGTGACGAGCAGGTGGCGCTCGCGTTCGCCGTGGTCGAGCGCAAGTTCATGGGCGGCGAGTGGGAGCGCGCCGCCAGCGAGTGCGCCCGCGTCATCGACTCGTACGGCTCCGACAAGGACATCGTGGCCAGAGCCCGCATGCTGGCCGCGCAGATCCCCGGGTTCGGCCGCAACTACGACGAGGGCATGCGCAAGCTCCGCCAGGGCCAGCTCACCCAGGCCGCCAGGCCGCTGCGCCTCGCCTGGCAGTCGTACAAGGCCATGGGGCTGACGCAGAACCGCTACGGCGAGGAGCTGGCCCAGAACCTCCTCAAGGCCGCCCTCGCGGCCGGCAAGGAGGCGCTCATTCGGGAAGATCTCGAGAACGCCATGGCCAACTTCCGCGAGGCGCGGCGCATCGACCCGCAGGATCCCGACGCGCGCAAGGGCTTCGAGGCCGTGTCTGACAAGGCCGAAGACCTCTACCAGTCGGGCTACATGCTGAAGGACCGCGACCCGCGCGAGGCCCTCAAGAAGTTCAAGACCGTGATCGCCGTCACCGAGGCCGGCACGCCCGTGCACGAGAAGGCGAAGAACCAGGTCGCCGCCATGGCGCCCTGACCGCCCCGAAAGCCAGACACCCGACATGAGTGGACTCCGAGAGCTGGGCCTCGACTTCATCGCCGAGGGAAACTGGGAGAAGGCGCTGGCCTGCTTCGCCGAGGCGGTGCGCCGGCAGCCGAACGACCACCGCGCCCGCATGCTCGCGGCGAGGTGCTTCGCGAAGCTGTACGAGACCGAGCGCGCGGTGACGGTGCTGCACGCGTGCGCCGAGGGGCTCTTGCGCCGTGACTACCTGCTGTCGGCCATCGCCGCGTGCCGCCAGGCGCTGCCGCTCGCTCCGCGCGAGAAGCGAATTCGCGAGACGCTCGCCCGCATTCACGCCCGCGCCTCGCGCATGGTGGGCGGCAAGGCCTCGGTGCCGCCGCCGCTCCCGCCCGAGTCGCTCTACGACGGCCAGGTGACGGGCGATCTCATGACGCTCTCGGGCTCGGACCTGTCCGACACCGCCATCGCCGTGCTGGCGTCGCCCGACCCCGGCGGCCAGGCCGACCCCGAGGCGCGCCCGCCGCTGCCGCTCTTCGCCGAGCTCGAGGTCGACGCCTTCGTCGATCTCGTCGAGCTGGTCGACTACCGCGAGCTCGAAGACGGGGCGCCCATCTGCACCGAGGGGGAAGGGGGCGATCGCATCTACGTGCTGGTGGCCGGCAAGGCCGAGGTGAGCCGCCGCGTCGAGGGGCAGGAGAAGCGCCTGGCGTTCCTCGGCGGTGGGTCGATCTTCGGCGAGCTGTCGCTCCTCACGGGCGCGCCGCCGACCTCGACGGTGCGCGCGGTGGGCGACGCCGACGTGCTGGAGATCGAGCGGAAGGATCTCAACGAGCTCGCGCGCAAGTACCCGTCGGTGCCCCAGGTGCTCTCGACCTTCGCGCAGACGCGCATGGCGCGGAACATCGTCGCCACCTCGCCGCTCTTCACGCCCATCCCCGAGGCCGACCGGTCGTCGCTCCTGTCGCGCTTCGTCTTCAAGGGCCTGCAGCCCGGCGACGTCGTCATCAAGGAAGGCGAGCCGGTCGCGACGCTGGTGCTGATCCTCGCGGGCGAGCTCGTCGTGCAGAAGGAAGATCCGTCGGGCGGCGTCATCTCGCTCTCGGTGCTGCGCGAGGGCGAGGTGGCCGGTGAGATCGCCATGCTCAAGGGCCTGCGCGCGACCGCCACCGTGGCCGCCACCCGGAAGACGGCCATCGCCACCCTCGACCGTGGGGCCTTCGAGGGGCTCCTCAAGACGTTCCCGGCGCTGCGCGAGTACCTCGAGGGCCTGTCGGACCGTCGCCTCAAGCAGATCGGCGAGGCGATGCGGCCCATCGAGGTGCTCGACGCCGACGAATTGGTGGTGGAGGGATGATGAACCGCAGACAGCTCGTCCTCGCGGGGCTCGCCCTCGCGTCGTGCAAGAAGAAGGAATCGCCCGAGGCCCAGGTGCGGCGCCTCATCGCGGGCTGTGTCGAGGCCGTCGAGAAGAAGGATCTCGGGCCCCTCGACGACGCGCTGGCCGAGAACTTCCAGGGCGGAGGGCTGGGGAAGCGCGAGGTGAAGCAGCTCGTCTTCGGCCACGTCTTCCGAAACCAGAACGGGCTGGTCGTCTTCAACCCGCAGCTCACCGTCGAAGCGAACGAGACGGCCGCCAGCTTCTCGGGCGTCTTCGTCTTCGCGCGGGGCAAGGATGTCAACTGGCAGGAGGCCGGTGACGGCGTCACCCGCTACGACATCGAGGGCACGCTGGAGCGCCGCGACGGTGATTGGAAGATCACCACCGCGGACTGGAAGCGCTGACGCCTTACTGGATGAAGGTCTTCGCCTCTTCGTTCCACATCTTCAGGAGGTCGGTCTGCTTGGCCTCCTTCAGGCGCTTGGCGACGTCGTCGATGACGGCGTTGAGCTTCTCGCGCGGCGCCTGCTGCGCCTTCATCTTCATCATGCCGAAGACGAACGACTGGCAGCCGGGCCCGAAGTCCTTCTTGGCGAACTTCACGTCACCCATGGCCATGTAGGCCTCGGCGAGCTGGCCGGTGCCGTCCTCGGGGGTGATGTCGGACAGCATCTCGAGCGCCTTGTCGTAGTCCTTCTTCGCGAGGAACACGGACGCCTTCGAGTAGTAGGCCTTCGTCACGTTGACGTTCTTCGCCTCGATGGCCTTGTCGTACGCCGCCATGGCCTCGTCGAGCTTGTTGGCCTCCTTGAGCACGTCGCCGCGCGCGAGGAAGTAGCGGTCGTCGCGGTCGAGGTACGACACCTCGCGGCCGTCGGCCGTCTGGTTCTTCACCTGCTTGAAGAAGGCCTCGTACTTGTCGAGCAGCGCGATGGCCGCGTCGACCATGCCAGCGGCCTGCAGGTTGCGGGCGCCCTCGAAGTAGAAGACGGGCGCCGAGGGGGCCTTCGTCACCAGGTCGGTGTAGGCCGCCGGAGCGCCCGCGTCCTTCTTGGCGGCGAGCGCGTTGGCCTTGGCGAAGAGCGCCCAGCGATCGTCCGGGTTGAGGCCCAGCGCCTGGTCGGCGAGCGTGATGGCCTTCTCGGAGTCGGTGGCCACGTTGGCGATGTGGGCCTGCACGGCGATGGCGCGCGCCTTGAGCGGCGGCGAGAGCTCGGCGTCACGGGCCAGCACGCCCGCCACCATCGCCTCGGCGTCGCCGATCTTGTCCTTCTTCATGACGCGCGCGAGCGCCAGCCCGTTCTTCGAGCGCAGCAGGTCGGGGTTGGTGCCGAGCGACTTGGTGAAGGTGTCGATGGCGCCGACGGCGCCTTCGTCGAGAATCGCCTCGCCCCAGGCCGCCGAATAGTTCGCGTCCTTCCAGGCCTTGTCGATGGCGGTGGTGAAGCCCTGGCGCGCCAGGGTGAGGTTGCCCTGGCCCTTGAGCGCGAGCGCCTGCGCGTAGAGGAGCTTGGCCGAGTTCGCGCCCTTCTTGCGGAGATCTTCCACGAAGGCCTCGGCGCCCTTGAAGTCGCCGGCCGCGACGAGGTGCAGGGCCTCAGAGCCGTAGCGCTCCTCGCTCTTGGAGTCGTTGGCCTTGGCGCGCGAGAGGGCCTCTTTTGCCTTCGCCTCGGCGCCGTTCTCGCGGTGCACCAGCCAGAGGTCGGTGTACAGGCTCGCCACCAGGGCGTGCGCGTCGGCCGCGCCGTTGTCCTTCTCGACGGCCTCCTCGGCGGTCTTGAGCGCGGCGCGCAGATCGTTCGGGTTGCCCTTGTTGGCGGTGGTGCGCGCTTCCTTCATCAGCTCGCCCACTTCCTTCTTCGTGTTGCCGCGCCGGTAGACGAGGAACACCGCGAGCGCCAGCACCACGGCGACGATCACGATCTGGACGACGGCGGAGCCGAAGGTCTCGCGCTTCTTCCAGTCGGAGTTCTGCGTGCCGGTGTCTGCAGCCATGGCTTTCGTGCCTCGTGATGAAGGGAACGGTACGACCTGAAGAAGCGCGGTCTTCTAGCGA
Organism: Myxococcaceae bacterium; assembly: GCA_033763395.1. GTDB lineage: Bacteria > Myxococcota > Myxococcia > Myxococcales > Myxococcaceae > Xiheimicrobium. The sequence goes on along the minus strand of JANRKQ010000069.1, from coordinate 61,342 downwards.
CGCGATTTTCGCCGGGTCAAGGAAGATCGCTGGAGTGGCGTGAAGCGTCAGGGCGCGGGGAGCCGGTGCTCGAGCCACTGCACGACGCTCGGCCGTTTCCAGTTCGCCTCGGCGTAGCGGGCCAGGGCCGGCGGGAGGGGATCGCCGCTCAGGCGGAGCCGCTGCAGCATGAGCGCCAGGTCGACGTCGGCCAGGCACCACTCGGCGAAGAGGGTCGTCTGCCCCTCGCGGACGAGCTGCGAGGCGCCGTCGACGAGGCGCACCCGGGCGGCCTCGGCCCGCTCCGAGAGCTTCGCCGTCGCGGGGGGCCCGAAGACGGTGGTGGTGGGGCGCTCCTCCCGAATCGGGAGCAGATCCGAGCGGATCCACGCCATGACTTCACGGGCGATGGCCCGCTGGCGCAGGTCGGCCGGGAAGAGGGCCGGGTGGGCCGGGGCGGGGAACTTCTCGTCGAGGTACTCGGCGATGGCCGACGACTCGGCGAGCACGAAGTCACCCTCGACGATGCACGGCACGCGGCGGGTGCGCGCGGGGTACCCCGCCTGGAAGTGCGCCTTCGCGTCGAGGTCGACGAGCGAGACGGTGAACGGCACGCGCTTTTCGACGAGCGCGACGAAGGCGCTCATCGCGTAGGGGCTGATCCACTTCGCGTCGCTGGAGAGGGTGATCGGCATGGGCCGGCGAACTCACCACGCCCGGCCCGCGTCGACGAGTGAAAGTGGCCGTTCAGATGCCCGAGACGATGCGCCAGCGCGCCTTGCCGTCCCCGTCGGGGCTGCGCTTGAGCACCATCTGCTTGATGTCGGTGTCCGTCTGGGTGCGGGTCGACAGCGTCGGCATCTTGAAGCTCAACGTGTAGGTGTAGGTGACGCGGGCGGCCTTCGTCTCGTCGTCGAACTCCATGCGCCGCACGTTCATGTCGAGGCGCACGTCTTCGATGCGCTGAAAGCGGTTCGCCAGCGAGGTGTAGAGCGTCGTGTAGTCGAGGTCGTCGTCGGGGTTCGAGCTGCCGCCGTCGTCGCGGAAGTTCGGGTCGGCGAGGTTGATGATGGCCTGGGCGTTGCGCTGCTCGACGGCCGAGCGGTACGCCGTCATCACGTCGAGGATGGCGCGGGAATCGGAGGTGTCGTCGATCTCGGTGCCGGGGATCTTCCGGGCACAGCCGGCGAGCAGGAGCACACCTACGAGGAGCAGCGTCGAACGCATCACAAGGCCTCCAAACGACCACCGCCCGACGGGAATTCCCGAACGGGCGGCGGCGTCGCGTATCGCACTGTGCCCCAGAAGCAAGGCCCGGGGCAGTTTTCGGCCCCGCGGCGTCAGTACCCCACGCAGAGGTTCTGGTTGGGCGGAATGGTGAAGGGCGCGGTCGACTCGTCGATGGACTCGAGGAAGGCCACGAGGTCGGCGATCTGCTGCTGCTCCATCGGCGTGGTGCCGCCGTTGGCGAGGAAGTTGGCCGAGCCCGCCTGGTAGTGGTTCGCGTACGGCGGGGTGAAGAGCTCGGTGAGCGTGCGCGCCTTGCCGTGGTGGAGGAAGGGCGCTCCGGTGGCCATCGAGGTGAGCGCCGGCGGGTTGAAGCCCTTGAAGCCCTGGGCCGGCGAGCCGTCGGCCTTGCGCTCGATGGGGTCGGCCAGCACGAAGGTGCCGACGTCACGCAGCACGCAGGTGATGCGCTCGGGGCCGACGTTCACGACGCCGCCATCACCCAGCGCGAGGCCGCGCTCGATGTCGACCTTCAGCGCGTCGGTGTTGCGCCCCGCGAAGCCGGTGCCCGCGTCGAGCGTCTGCGTGCGCAGGCCGGTGCCAGCGTCGGGGCCGCCCGTCACGCCGGGCAGCGAGCCGTTCTTGTCGGGCGAGGGCGTGTACGGGAGCTGGCTCGCCGTCCACTTCTGGCCGCCGTGGCAGTAGTGGCAGTTGTTCGCCTGGAAGAGCGCGCGGCCACGGGTGACCGCCATCGCGTCGAGCGAGGTGGGGGCGCGGTTGGCGCGAATCGTCTTGCCGTAGTCGTCGATCTCGTCCCAATCGCGCAAGACTGCCCGCGTCGCCACCACCGCGCGGGTCGAGCCCGAGAGGAAGTCGTTGCGGGTGACCGAGTTGAAGCCCGGCAGCTGCACGCCATTGGTGAGGTTGAAGGGCAGGTCGTTGGGCACGGTGCCCTCGGTGATGGCGCCCTTGCCGCCGGCGGTGCCGCGGGTGTTGAGCTCGAAGTCGTGCATCTCGTCGAAGATGCCCGTCCAGTTGAAGACGCGCTGATCGCCCGGCGTCGTCTTGCCGTACATGCCGTCGAGCGCCGTCGACTGACGCGGGCCGGCCGCGAAGATCCACGTGAGGTTGTCGGTGAGGCCGTCGGGGTGGCAGCTGCCGCACGAGTTGACGCCGCGGTCCGACCAGCGGCCGGTACCGGTGAAGAAGAACTTGAAGCCCTGCAGCACCCGGAACTCGGGCGTGCCGGTGGTGGGCTTCGGCTCCGAGGCGAGGCCGTCACCCTGGGGGTCGACCGCCTGGTTCGCCAGGTTCACCAGGGTGAGCGACCGGTCGGCCTGGTTGTTCACGTAGAGCGTGCCGTTCGCGTGGCCCGCGACGACGCCCGAGGGCACCTTGGTGCCGCCGGCGCCCCGCAGCGAGATCTGCTCGAAGGTGGCGTCACGGCCGAGCGCGATGGGGCCGCGCGCGAGCGTCGCGTTGTAGTGGAGGCGCTGCACGACGTCGGCGGCCTGCGAGACGAGGTAGCCCACGTTGGTGCCGTCGACGAAGGTGATGCCGACGGGCACGCCGAGCAGGCTCGAGGTCGAGCCGCCCTGCTCCTGCGCCAGCTTCGAGATGACGGCGCTGCCGGTGGGGCCACGATCTTCCTGGTTGGTGGCGAGATCGATCACCGAGACGGCCGCGAAGAGGTTGGTGAACTTGTTCACCGGGCCCTGCGGCGACGCGCAGACGTTCGGCACGTAGGCCTTCGTGCCGTTGATGGTGATGCCGAACAGCTGGTTGGGCGAGCAGGCCACGTGGGGCAGGGCGAAGCCGCCGTCGCCCAGCGCGGTGGTCGAGAAGCCGGTGTCGGAGAACGGCATGAGGTCGATGGTGCGCACGACGGCCCGCGTGCCGGGGTTGAGCTCGACCACCTTGCCGATGCGGCCGGTATCCGAGGCCTCGGCGACGGCGTCACCGAAGAAGAGGGTGACGAAGATGCGCTCGTCGGTGTCGTCCGCGTCGCCGTCGTTGGTGATGGCCACCGCGCGGGGGGCCGCCGCCAGCGGCGTGGTGCCGACGACGGTCATCGTCGCCGTGTCGATGAAGGTGACGGAGCGATCGCCGTGGTTGGCCACCACCGCGGTCGCGCCCGTCGGTGACAGGGCCACGCCCGTCGGCTCGCTCCCGGTGGTGGCGCGCGTCGCGTCGACCTGCGGGGTGGTGGTGTTGATGGCCGTCACCTTCGCCAGCCGCTGGGCCCGGCGGAGCAGCACGAAGGCGGTGGTGTCGTTGGGGTGAATCGCCACGCCCTCGGGCTGGCTGGTCGCGCCGAACGAGGCCGAGCCGCTCTTGGACTTCGTGGCGGCGTTGAAGAAGCTCACCGTGCCGACCTCGGGGTTCACCATCGCGACGAGGGCGTCGTCACCGGTGACTTGCACCGTCGTTGAGCGGTTGCTGCGCCGCAGGACGGGCCCGGCCATGCCACCTGCCGAACCACCCGCGCTCCCGCCCGCGGAGCCTCCAGCCGAACCACCCGCGGAGCCTCCTGCGGATCCACCCGCGGCACCTCCGGCCGAGCCCCCCGCGGCGCCTCCGGCGGACCCACCTGCGGTACCTCCGGCCGAACCACCCGCGGCACCCCCTGCGCTGGCGCCGCCGCCAGTCCCCCCGGCGTCGGGTTCCGGAGTCATGGGCGGGCACGCGAATGAGGCCGCGGCCACGAGTGCAACGAGGAGACGACGCATGGGGTCTGGTCCTTTCAGGGGAAGGGAGCTGCTGGGGTGCCCCTACCGCATCGCAAGACCCATTCCAGCGTCGCGACCCTCGGGCCGTGCCGTGTTGCGTTGTCGGCTCCAGACGACAGCTGTCGGGTCCAGCCGACAGGGGCCGCCCCACAACGCCATCACCCCCGCGGACCGTCGACGTATTGTGAGGGCATGTCGACCGAAGGCACGCAGCCCGTGGCCGTGGTGGGGCTCCCGATGCGGACATTGTCCGTCAAGGTCATCGCCGGCCCCGACGTGGGCCGCGCGCTCGTCGACGAAGCCGACACCGTCTCGGTGGGCACGGCCGATGGCAACACGCTGGTGCTGAGCGACCCGACGGTGTCCCGCTTCCACCTCGAGCTGTCCCGGCGCGGGCCGCAGGTGCTGGTGCGCGACGTCGGGTCCACCAACGGCGTCAGCGTCAACGGCATCACCCTGCGGGACGGCGCCGTGCCGCCGGGCGCGAGGCTTCAGCTCGGCACCACCACGCTCGAAGTCGGCGAAGGGAGGAACGGCTCGTTGCCGATGCTCGAGCAGGAAGCCCTCGGCTCGCTGAAGGGCCGCGCGCCGGTGATGCGTACGCTCCTGGCGCGGGTCGAGCGCGCCGCGCAGGCCGACACGGGCGTGCTGCTCGTCGGTGAGTCGGGCACGGGGAAGGAGGTCATCGCGCGGGAGCTCCACCAGCGCTCGGCGCGCTCGGGGCACCCCTTCGTCACCGTCGACTGCGGCAGCCTCGCGCCCGGCGTGGTGGCCAGCGAGCTGTTCGGGCACGAGCGCGGGGCCTTCACCGGCGCCGACCGCCGTCACCTCGGCGCCTTCGAGCGCGCCCACCGCGGCACGCTCTTCCTCGATGAGATCGGCGAGCTGCCCGCCCCGCTGCAGGCGATGCTGCTCGGCGCCCTCGAGCGTCGGCGCTTCCGTCGGGTGGGCGGCTCCGACGAGCTGTCGGTCGACGTGCGCGTCGTCGCGGCCACGCATCGCGACTTGAAGGCCGAGGTGAACGCCGGCGCCTTCCGGCTCGATCTCTATTACCGGCTGGCGGTCGTGCGCCTCGAGGTGCCGCCGCTGCGGCAGCGGCTCGACGACCTGGAGCTCCTCGTGGCCCACTTCCTCCGCGAGGCGGGCGCCGAGGCGTCACCGTTCTCGGCCGACGACCTGACGGCGCTGCGCGCTCACCACTGGCCCGGCAACGTGCGCGAGCTGCGCAACCTGGTGGAGTCGACGCTGGCCATGGGCGAGCGGCCGGCCCTCGAGGCGCCAGCGGCTCCTGACGCCAGCGCCCCGGGCTTGGGCCCCGAGCTGCCCTACAAGGACGCCCGCGCCCAGGTGCTCGAGCGCTTCGAGAAGCACTACCTGCCGCGGCTGCTCGAGCACGCGAAGGGCAACGTCTCGGCGGCGGCCCGGCACGCGAAGATGGACCGCTCGCACCTCATCGAGCTGCTCACCCGCCACGGGCTCAAGTGACGCTCACGGCTGCCACTGCAGCTGCCCATCGCTGCAGATGCGCACGCCCTGCTCGCACTGCACGGTGAGCGTCTCGAAGCCCAGGTACACGTCCTGTTCGACGCGATCGAGCAGCACGGGGCACGAGTAGGCGCAGCCGAGCAGCTCGGCCTTGTCGAACCCCGGGAGCTCGACGTCCTCGGGCTTCGCGGTGAGCGCCTCACACGATTGCAGCGTGCCCACGGCCCGAACGATGACGAACTCGTCGGGCGCGTCGTCGAGCACGCCGGTGCTGCGCACCTGCTTCATCGCGCCGAGCACGGCCGCTCGCAGCTCCTCTCGCTTCATCATCGGGCTCACCGTCGGCAGCGTCACGCCCGGCACGCACGCGCGCGCCTGCCGCAGCGGCTTGCACTCGCGCGTCGAGCACCACTTCACCAGCTGGCCGGTGCGGCACCCGGGGACACCACCCAGACGCACGAAGTCGAAGACGAGGGCGCCGGGCCGCACGCCACCGTCCGCTCCGCGGGCGCGGTCGAGCAGGAATTGCCCCTGCGGATCCCGGCACATGAAGCCGTCCAGGCCCTCGCCCTCGGTGCCGAAGGTGAGCGACACCTCGCGCTGCACCGTGCACGCCGACAGCACCACCAGCAGCGCGCAAGCCCACCGACTTCGACCTCCGCGTGGACCGCCACAGGCCGTGAGTGCAGGTGCCGCGAGCGTTCGAGTCCCGCCAACGAGGACACGCGCGGTTCGACCAGCTGCCACGCCATCGGCCTCCACCTGGCGGGGGCGCCTCATGGGTTGAGCTCCACCCGTGTGGTGACGGGGCGGTTCGCCAGGATGACGCCGGTGGTGACGCCGGTCGCGACGACGGCCGCGCCGACGGCGACCCAGAAGGGCCAGCGCTTCCACAGCGGCACCGACGGCTCGAACACCTTGCCGCGCACCAGCAGATCCTTCACCAGCGAGGGCACGTCTTCGCGCTCGCCGCGCGCCTGCACCACGCCATCGATGGCCAGCGCTCCACGAACGAGGCCGCCGTCTCCCGTCGTCAGCACCAGCAGCCGGGGCGCGCGCAGCGCCGTCGCCAACAGGCGCGCCGAGCGCCCCGAGTCCACCTCGTCACCAGCGGCCCGTCGCGCGGCCCACTGGGCGATGGCGAGCGCCGGCTCGGCCACTTCGAGCGCGAGGGAGGTCTCGACGGCCGGCGCCGCCACCGACACCACCGCGGTGCGCGGGCTGTAGCCTTCAGCCGACACCTCGACGACGTGCACACCCCGGCGCAGATCCATACGACACGGGACGATGCACGCGCCGGGCCGCCCATCGAAGGCGACCGCGGCTCCGGCGACGGGGCTCTCGACGAGGAGCGGCACCAGCGGCTCACCGTCGATGGCGCGCGCAGCGGCTGTCAGCACCGTCTCGACCTCGGGGGTCATCGCGCCCACGTCGGGTGGCAGCGGGAGCCTCAGCGCGGCGAGCCATTCGGCGTCGCGCCGTGCGCTGGTCTCCTGGCGGGCGCCGAGCCGGCAGGCCACCCGCCACACCAGCGTGCGGGCCGCCAGCGTGAGCTCTCGTTGCTCGAGCGCGCGGCTCACCAGGCCGTCGTCGGCCAGGGCCAACAGGCACCGTTGGAAGTCAGCCTGCACCCACGCGGCGCGCGCCGAGGCGACGACGGTGTCGGGGGCCGGCGCCAAAGACGGACCCACCGGCGGGAGCGTCGGGCTCGTCAGCACCACCGGCAGCCCGGTCGTCTCCAGCGCACGCACCGTCAGCGCTGGCGCTCCCGGGGACACCACCGCCACCGAGGGTGTGTCGGCCGTCAGGGCGAGGGCGACGAAGAGCGACAACATGGCTCGCGCTTTGTCACACGTCGCCGCGCTGAGCGAGCCACGCGCGCCCGAAGAAGAACTGGAACGGCAGGTGAATGCGCGCGGCCCACGAGTCTTCGCCGTGGCGCCCCTCGGGGAAGCTCCACTGGAGCAGGTCGACCCCGAGCCGGAACCCCTGCTGCACCAGCAGATCGCGCATCGCGTTGGTGGCCTCGAAGTTGTCCTTCGGCCACCCGCTGTCCAGGTAGACGAGCAGGTCGCGCTTCTCGTCCCGGGCGATGCGCTCGAAGAGATCGTCGAAGTGGCCGAAGGTGGCTGACAGGGCCGCGACGCGCCCGAAGACGTGGGGCCACGTCCACCCGAGGTGCATCGCCGCTACGCCACCCAGCGACGAGCCCATCACCACCGTCGCCTCGCGCTGGGGCCGCGTGCGCAGGTTCGCGTCAACGAGCGGCTTGAGGCGGTCGACCACGAAGCGCCCGTAGGCGTCGTAGCCGGGCTTCGTGTAGTCGCGCATGCGGTCGCCAGGCGAGATGCCCACCACCACGCACTTGCGAATGGCGTTCATCTGATCGAGCCGGTCCATCGTCTCGTCGACGCGCCACTCGTTTCCGGCGAAGGCCTCTTCGGGGAAGAAGAGGTTCTTGCCGTCCTGCATGTACAGAACGGGGAAGGCCCGCAGCGGGTTCTCGTCGTAGCCAGGCGGGTGGTACACGCGCACCGCGCGCGTGACGCCGTCGTGCTGCACCTGGAGCACGTCGCTGACGCGCCCGTGGGGCGGGTCGAAGAAGTAGGGCCACAGGCCGCGGTCGCGTTCCCAGGGCGTGAGCACGTAGTTGGGCCCGCGGGCCCAGTGCACCTCGGCCCCGTCGAGGACAGCGGGCTTGAGCTCGAGGCAGGGGGCCGGCACCTCGACGTCGAACCAGGCCTGCGTGTCGGTCTGCTGGCTCGGCAGCACGTCGCGATCCCAGTCGTGGGCCGTTCGCAGCACCAGCCGCCCGCGGCGCACCGGGTAGTTCACGCACAGTCGCATCGGCGGCGGAGCGTGGCACGGAAGCGATGGAATGGAGCGAACGTCGAGCAGGTCTGCCATCGTGGCGTCGTGACGCGGCTCGCCGGGAAATACGAGCTCGTGCGGCTGCTGGGGCGCGGCGGCATGGCCGAGGTGTGGGAGGCCGTCGCGCACGGCGAGGCCGGGTTCAGGCGCAGGGTGGCGGTCAAGCGCGTGGCTATGGAGCACGCCGGTGACGAGCGCCTCGCAGGCTTGTTCGTCGATGAAGCGCGCGTCTTGAGCGCCCTGCATCACCCGGGCGTGGTGGCCGTCATCGACTTCGGCGTCGACGCCGGGGTCGCGTTTCAGGTGATGGAGTTGGTGGACGGGGCGGACGCCGGCCGGCTGGGCGCGGTGTCGCCGCCGCTGGCCCTTGGCATCGCCGCGCGCGTCGGTCGGGCTCTGCACGCCGCGCACACCGCCGTCGACGAGACGGGGGCGCCGCTCAACGTGGTGCATCGCGACGTCAGCCCGCAGAACGTGCTCCTCTCTCGGCGCGGTGAGGTGAAGCTGTCGGACTTCGGCATCGCGCGGTGGAAGCACCGCACGGAGCGCACGCTCGCCGGCGCCAGCCGCGGCAAACCCAGCTACATGGCGCCGGAGCAGGCGACGAAGGGTGACGTCGACGCGCGCGCCGACGTGTTCTCACTGGGCTGCACGCTCCACGCGCTCTGCACCGGAAGGAGCCCGCTCGCCGACGAGAACGCCCTGGTGGACTTGTTGGCCGGCGTGCCGCTGCCGCTCTCTCCGGCGCTGGTGGAGCCGGTGCGGGCCGTGGTGGCGCGAGCCGTGGAGCGCGACCGGAACGCCAGGTTCTCAAGCGCGCTCGGCTTCGCGGAAGCGTGCGAGGCCGCCCTCGAGCGACTCGTGCCGGCGTTCGGCGTGGAGGCGGCGGTCGCGTCGGCGGTCGAGACCCTGGCGCTGCCTGTTCCAGCGATGCAGGTGGGGGACGCGCCCCGGGCGGACACCGCTGCATCCAGGTTCCTTCGCTCTTCCCCGTCGAGTGTCGCGTCTGAGCGTGAGGCGGAACTGCCGCGGGACGCCTCGCTGACGACGCAGAACGGCTCTCCGGCGCAGAACGACACGCCGACGCAGAACGGCTCGCCGACGCAGCACGGCTCGCCGACGAAAGCAGCGGCGGCCTCGCACCTCGCCGCGCCCACGCCAAACGTCGCGCTGAGCCTCGCGCCTCAGAGCAGCGGGCCGCTCACAGACACGCCGACGTTCGCGCCCCAGCGCCGTCTGTGGCCGGCGTTGCTCGCCGTGCTGACGCTCACGGCGGGGCTCGGCGCGCTGGCGCTCGCCCTCAGTCGCCCGCCAGAACCCGTGCCGGCCGACGACGACCTCGCCTTCGAGCCCCTCGAAGGCGATCGCCGAGCCGTCGTCACCCGTCCAGTGCTCGTGGCCAACCCAGATCCCTCGACTCCACCGCCGCGTCCGGCTCCGAGTCCGGCGCCACAGCCCCGCCAGCCACCGCGCCTCGGGGTCATCGCGGTGGGCGGCCAGCGCTTCGTGCGTGGTGAAGTCTTCGTCGACGGCAAGTCGGTGGGTTTCGCGCCGCGCCAGCTCGAGCTCCCCGTCGGCCTGCACCCCGTCGAGGTGGTCCTCCCCGACGGCCAACGGGCCGGTCCCCGGGTGATGTCGGTCGGCCCGCAGCACACCGAGCTCGCTCCGCTGCGATGGGTCGAAGACTGACTGTGGCTTGGTCGTCACACCTCGGTTGCGGTGAACGCCAGTCAGCGTGAGGGTTGCTCGCGTGCCGCGCTTGGTCGTCGCTCAAACCATCAGAAACGCTGACAAACCGAGGGAGGGACGCCCGCGATGTGGGTGCGATACTGCTGCATGCGCACCTCCCGAACCGATGCCCGCGTCGCGAAGGCCCCCGCCGCTCCAGCGGCTTCGCCGAGCCCGAAGAAGACCGACACGGCGTCGGCCCCGGCCCCAGGCGGCGGGTGGAAGCCGAAGGCCGTCGTTCGCCAGGCGGCGCAGCACCTTCAGCAGCAGGCGGCGCAGGCCCAGCGGCAGGCGCAGCAGTTCGCGGCGCAGACGGGCCTCTTCCGCGTGGGCATGGACAACGCGAACCCCACCTCGAACGCCGACGCGACGGCCTTCGTCAAGGACAAGGCCTCGGCCCACGCGCACGTCGACGCGCGGTTGGAGAAGGCGCAGGCCTTCCTCACCGAGCGCGGCCTCGAGGGGCAGGTGGTGGCGAAGTTGGTGACGGCCGACATCGTCAACGTCGCCGGCATGGACCCGGTCGAGCACGCCGAGTGGCAGTTCTTCCTCGTGCCGAAGCCGAAGGACGGCGCCTTTCCCGCGGCCGAGAATGGCCTGGTGCAGCGTGGGAAGTCGAAGGAGCGCCTCCCCGGCCTCCTCGACGAGAAGGCGCTCACGGCGTGGGTCGAGGCGCAGGGCGTGCGGAGCGAGGGCTCGTCGTTCCTCCGCTCGTCCGACAACCCGCTCTTCCTCGGGCGGCTCAACTACGGGACGGCGGGCTCGGGGCTATACACGAAGGTGCCCGACTACGCCGAGGTGGGCGGCCACCGGTACGACACCCGCGCGGTCGAGGGCGTCGCGCTGTCGTCCCCCGAGAAGCTGCACGCGGCGGTCGACGCGCTCTACACGAAGCACCCGGGGGCGTACGGCACCAACGGCGTCTGTCACCAGGGGGCGGTGCTGGTCGCCGAGGCGCTGGGCCTCGACCCGGTGAAGGACGCCGCGCGCCACATCGACTCGTTGTGGGCGAGCCGCTTCAAGTTCGGCCGCCTGGGCCGTGAGTTGCCCTGACGTCGGCCAGACGGGGCACCATCCAGGCGTTTCGCGGCGCGGGCGTCGGCGCTAGAGGTTCGCGGCGATGGGCGCTCTCGATTCCCTCCTCGACGCTTCGGTCGTCTTCTCGTTCGACCGCTCCGGGTTCCGCCGCCACGCGCGCCGCTTCGTCGCGAGCGATCTCCAGGTGTCGCTGGCGGGGCGCGTGGTGCTGGTGACGGGCGCCAACTCGGGCCTGGGGTTCGCGGCCTCGAAGGCGCTGGCAGCTCTCGGCGCCACCGTGCACCTGCTGTGTCGTGACGAGGCCCGCGGCCAGTCTGCGGCCCAGGCCATCAAGGGCGAGTTGCCGAGCGCGCAGCTTCACCTGCATCGGGTCGACGTTTCGCGGCTCGCCGACGTGCGCCGCTTCGTCGAGGGGTTCCACGGGCCTGTCGACGTGCTGGTGAACAACGCCGGGGTGCTGCCTCCGTCGCTCACGCGCACCGACGAGGGCCACGAGGTGACCTTCGCGACCAACGTGCTGGGCCCGCACGCGCTGACGAAGGCCCTGCTCCCCAAGCTGCTCGTCGCGAAGGGCCGCGTGGTGACGGTGACGTCGGGCGGCATGTTCACCCAGAAGCTCGACCTCGACGTGCTCCAGGGGAAGGTGCAGACGTTCGACGGCGTGGTGGCGTACGCGCAGACGAAGCGCGCCGAGGTGATCCTCTCGGAGTTGTGGGCCGTGAAGCAGCCCGACATCACGTTCTCGACGATGCACCCCGGCTGGGCCGACACGCCCGCGGTGCGCTCGAGCCTGCCGACCTTCTACAAGTGGACAAAGGGCATCTTGCGCACCCCTGAGGAGGGCGCCGACACCGTGGTGTGGCTCGCCGCCGCGCCGCGCCTCGAAGGGAAGAGCGGCCTGTTGTGGTTCGATCGCGAGGCGGTGTCGACGCACCCGCTGTCGTTCACGAAGGAGAGCGACGCCGACCGCGAGGCCCTGTGGGCGCTCGTGGAGTCCGCGACCGGCGGGTGAGGCACGCTGGGCTGCGCCGCCGAACGGCCGATGCCATGCGCCGGGCCGACGGGGGCTGCCGCTGCGCCTCGGGGATGGGCCTGTCCGCCCAGGTGTCGGCCCGACGGGGTCAGGCGGCGAGAGGCCCGCAGGCCCCTGACGCGACCGGGAATCTGATACCCGCGCTGGCGAGAGCGTCGGCGCTGGACTGGTACCGGCACGCCAGCGCGTTGGCCACGGCGCCGTTCGGGTTCGACGGGCGACACCCCCTGGGCCGCTCGTCGCTGAGCAGCACCACGTGGTCCCGACCTGACGGCCCGTGAGGGTCGAGCTCCGGCTCGTCGAGGGCCGTGCGACGAAGCGATTTGACCACCGAGAACGGCTCCGCCCCGGTCGGGCGCTCCTCCCACCTCGACGTCTCGAGTGGGGCATGCGTGGCGATCGGCGGCCAACCGGCCGGACGACTCACGCCCCCTCGCGGCTCACATGATGCCGCCGCACTGGTTGGGCACACCGCTGCCGCCGCACGTCTGAGGCGCAGTGCACGGCCCGCAGTTCACGGTGCCGCCGCACCCATCGGCGATGACGCCGCACTGCGCGCTGGCCTGCTGGCAGGTGCGCGGCTGGCAGCTCGTGCGGCCGCAGACGCCCGGCGTCCCGCCGCCGCCGCAGGTGTCGGGGGCCGTGCAGGTGCCGCACTGAATGACGTTGCCGCAGCCATCGCCAGCGGGGCCGCACGAGAGGTTCTGCTGCTGACAGGTGCGCGGCGTACAGCCTCCGGAGCCGCAGCGCCCCGGCCCACCCGCGCCGCACACCTGGCCCGGAGGACACATGCCGCACGAGATGACATTGCCGCAGCCGTCACCCGCCTGGCCACACTCGATGCTCTGCGCCGTGCAGCTCTGCGGCATGCACATCGCGCCGCCGCACACCCCGGGCTGACCGGCCCCGCCGCAGAACTGCCCCATCGGGCACGGCCCACAGTTGATGGTGCCGCCACACCCATCGCCCTGCTGCCCACACGAGAAGCCGAGCTGCTGGCAGGTGCGCGGCGAGCACGTCGGCCCGCCGCTGTCGGGCTGGATGCATGAGGTGAGGTCGAAGATCATGAACTCGAGCACCTTCTCCTGCGCCGACATCGGCGAGGCGCTGCCGCACGACGAGGGGAACGTGCCGCCTCCGGAGCCGCCCGTCGCCACGTGGAAGTCCGAGAACAACACGCGCCCGCACTGCTGGCCCACCGGCACGCCTACCGGCGTGTTGAAGGTGAACTGCAGCGGGATCGCGTTGTTCCCCGACGGGTTCGACGAGAACACCCAGCGCTGCGCAGGGCTCATCGCGGCCAGGCCGTTGGTGTCGCGGCGAACCTGCTGCACGTTCATGCGGCCGGGCTGGCCCGCGGGGGATCCGCCGGTGAGCTGCATCCACTGCGAGAAGGTCATGCCCTTGGGGAAGGACGTGTCGATGAACGCGAGCTGGTCGGGCGGGTTCGTCTGCTCCGGAGCCCAGTTCGCCACGCCGTTGAAGGGCGAGTTCGTGTGCAGCCACACGTAGCCGTAGTGGCTCAGGTAGATGCGGCCGCCGCTGTTCAGGTAGTTGCGAATGTTCGTGAGCTCGGCGTTCGAGCGGCCCGTCGGCCCACCCACGCAGTCGACGACGACGAGATCGTACTTCGCGAGCTCCGTCGGGTTCTGGAACAGCGCGGCCCCCGCCGCCGGAGCGCCGCCGCTGAAGTTGGTGCCGTTGTCGCGGAAGAAGCGCACCCGCCCGTTGCCCGAGGGCAGGGTGAACTCGCTCGAGGCGATGCCGATCTTCGGCAAGATGCACTCCATCGGGTCGGCGTTGCCGGTCACCATCGCGATGAGGGGAATGTCGCCCTCGGCCTGGGTGCGCGGCAGCCGCGTCTGATCGGCCGTGAGCGCGGTGGTGCCACAGCAGGCCACGCTGGGAATGGTGATCTGCCGGCGCCACTTCCCGAGCTGAATCACGAGGGGGATGTTGGCTCCGCACGGCACGTTCGACAGGGTGAAGGTGCCATCGGTGTTGGTGGTCGCGGTGACGAGGGGGCTGCCCGAGGCCTGGCCCGCGCAGGTGGTGCACGAGGCGCCCTGCGGGAGCGCCTGCACGGTGCCGTTCGGCACGTACACGAGGGCGCCGGGAATCGGGTCGGCCTGCTGGCCCGTCGCGAGGTAGGCCGGGGGCGTGGGCGCGCGCACGGTGCCCGTGACGGTGTTGACGCCCGCGTCGCACTGGTTCTGCTGCAGGCACAGGTTCGTGCAGGTGCCGCCGTCGGGCACGTTCGAGCCGCACACGTTGGGCAGGCCGCCGCCGCCGCAGATGACGCCGGCGTCGGTGTCGCAGCTGCCGCAGTTGGGCGTGAGGCCGCCGCAGCCATCGCCGACCTGGCCGCACGTCGCGCCGGCCTGCTGACAGGTGCGGGGCACGCAGCTGTTCGACGCGCCGCAGACGTTGGCCATGCCACCGCCGCCACACGTCTGGCCGGCCACAGAGCAGGTGCCGCACGAGATCGTCCCGCCACACCCATCGGCGATGGCGCCGCAGGTGAGGCCCGCGGGGCACGGGGTGCGCGGCACGCAGCCGCCGTCGACGAGGCCGGTGCCGGACTGGCCGCAGCGGTTCGGCGTGCCCCCGCCGCCGCACGTCTCGCCGGCGACCGAGCAGGTGCCGCACTGAATGACGTTGCCGCAGCCGTCACCCAGCGGCCCGCAGTTGGCGTTCTCGCTCGCGCAGGTGCGGGGGACGCAGCCCATCGAGCCGCCGCACTGCGACGGCGTTCCACCGCCGCCACACGTCTGCGGCGCGGTGCAGCTGCCGCAGTTGATGAACCCACCGCAGCCGTCGCCGACCGGCCCGCAGTTGGCGTTGGCCGACGCGCAGGTGACGAGCGAACACAGCTGGGTCGAGCCGCCGTCTTCGCCGCCGTCGAGCTCGGTGCCGCCGCCCGCTGTGCCCCCCGCGGCGCCGCCCGCCTCACCACCGCCCGTCGCCGCGCCGCCGGCCCCGCCGCCACCAGGCCCCGACGTTCCGCCGCCCACCAACGACGTGCCGCCCCCCGCGCCGCCATCGCGCCCGCTGACGTTGACCGTGCTGCCGCAGGTGCAGCCTGACACCGCGAGGGCGAGGCAGGCCCCCGCGAGGGTAAATGCGGAACGGAAAGGTACAGTCACGATGGAAGTCTCCCGGGGCGAACGGCCGACGAACGCCAGCCCTATCGTCTCCCGGCGCGGGGCGCATCGCAACAATCGCCCTGTGGGCCGGCTTCAGAAAAGAAACAGCGCGCCTGCACCGAGCGTCGCGCCGCGGTTGAGGACCTGCCGCTGGGCCACGTCGGCCTGCACGAGGGCCGAGAGCGTCAGCCGGAACCACGACGTCGTCTTCCACGTCACCCTGGCGCTCACGAGGTGGTTCGTGCCCAGCCCGCCCGTGTAGAGGCCGAGCTGATAGGCGCCGCGCACGGTGAACTTCGAGAAGCGGTGCGTGACGCTGGGGCGTACGGTGAACGCCCAGGGCGCCGCCGGCACGCCGCTGCCGAACTCAACCGTTCGCCCGTTCAGGAGCACCGTGAAGAGGCCCACCGAGGCCGGGTCGGCCGAGTCGTACAGAAAGCCCGCGACGTCGACAGCGACGTCGGTCTTGAGCGCCAACGTGGCCACATAGGTCGCGCCCAGGCGCACCTGGGTGAGCTGCGCCGCCTCCTGCCGATTCAGCAGCTCGCACCCCTCCTCGTTGTTGCGGGCGCAGTTCGTTCGGGCCGCGATCGCCCGGAGCGTCCGCGGCAGCTCGACGGTCGTCTCGGTGCGGAAGTGGTTGACGCCCACGGACAGATCGACGGCGTGCTCGAGCTTCGAGAGGCCGTTGGTGGCGTACGAGCCCAGCAGCAGCCCTCCCACGCTCGCGTTCGTGCCACGAAAAAGAACATCGGCGGTGATGAGGCCGAAGGTCCACTCGCTCGCGCTGCGCTGCTCCGTTGGCGGGCTGCCCATGGCCATCGCCATGAACATGAGGTGGTTGGTCGGCAACCACATGCCCCCACCCGAGACGAGGAAGACGTTCGAGCCGGCGCTGTACGTCTCGGCCGTGCGCGTCGCGAAGTCGCGCAGGAAGAGGCCCGAGAGGAAGACGGTCCACCGCTCCGAGACGTCGACGCTGCCCGAGAGCGCGAACCCGGCCGAGCCCGTGCGCGGGTTGTTGGCCGACGGCGCCGTCCAGTTGAAGAACGTGTCGAGGGCGACGTCGTGCGCGCGCGCAGGCGACGCCGTCAGCGCGAGTACGCCCACCAGCAGCTTCGCGACGCGAGCCACGACGGTAAAACCCCGGCCAGCCAGAGTGGTTGCGGCGCCACCTGAAGCCCGCGACACCACGCGGCTTTGCGTCAGCCGCCGTGAATGGCCATGCCGACGATGAAGGCGAGGCCGAGGATGAACGAGGCGATGACGATGCCGACGGCGGTGTTCTGGTCGACCTCGAGCTCCTTGTGCACGTCGAAGGGGAGCAGCTTGCGGATGACGAAGAAGCCGGCGACGAACACGAGCATGCCGATGAAGGAGAACACCACGGCCAGCACGAGCGGCTTGACGATTGCGTTGAAGTCCATCGGTCACTTCCCTCCCATGAATCCGTCGTGCCACATCAAGATGCCGCCCGGCGCCAGCCGCACCGACGCGGGCACCTCGCCGCGATCTTCGTCCGGGAAGCGGGTCAACCCCGTGCCCTGGGCGAGCGCCCACAGCCCCACCACGATGCCTCCGAACCACTTCATTCGTCGTCCTCCTGCTTCGCGAAGGGGAAGGTGCTGACACCCGGCGCCATCTGGAACACCGCGTCGTTCCACCGGCGGGTCTCGAAGGTCGAACTGCGCCAGGCGGTGAAGAGGGGCCCGGCGAACAGCAGCACGAAGACGAAGAAGGGGCAGCACACCCCCACGCCGCTGTCGCCCTTCACCGTCACCAGGTAGTCCCGGGGGAAGCTCGAGGTGGCCTCGAACATGGGCGTCGCGCGCAGCACGTAGCGGCCCGGGTCGACCTCGGCGGTCTGCTTGCTGGCCGAGCGGCTGCCCTCGCTCCAGCGCTCTCCGTCGTCGACGCCCGAGTAGTAGCTGGCCTCGGGGCTCACCTGAATCACCTCGCCCGTCTCTTCGTTGACGAGGTCGAGCTGCACGGCGAGCCAGGTGTTGTCGATGCCCGGCGCCTCGAACTCGAACGCGAGCGGCACCTTCTTGTCGATGGTGAACGGCTGGCTGAACTGCTGCGACTCGGGCGAGCCGGACTTGACGTCAGGCGGCACGGTGAAGCTCACCTTGAGGAACTCGCGCGTGTCTCCGGCGATGGAGAAGACGACGAGCAGCGCGACGAAGACGAGCGACCAGATGCCGGCCCAGCCCCACTGCGAGCCGAGCTTGGCCTTGTGCGGGTTCACCTGCGCGGGCGCGAGGCCCTGCGGCACCGGCATCGGCGCCTTCACCTGGAAGGCCTGCTTCACCTCGTCGGGCGGCAGCATGAGGCCGTGGGTGAAGACGACCTCGCTCTCGGTCTCGTCGCTGTTGATGCTCTCGGGCGGCTCGACGTACTCCGACGCCTTCGCCGTCTCGCCGACGCTGACTTCCCAGTAGCACTCGCCCGCGACGTAGTCGGTGACGACGTAGACCGACTGGTAGGCCTTGAAGCCCTTCGCGTTCCAGGTGGCCTTGCGGAAGGCGAGGCCGACGTCTCCGGCGGCGATGGGGGTGAGGAAGGTCCAGTGGCCGTTCGAGTTCATCAGCCAGCGAAACCCCGCCTCGCGGTTCCACAAAAGGTACTCTTCCCACGGGTAGCGCGTGCCCTCGACGGTGGTGGAGCGGATGAGGAAGGCCAGCACCGTCCACTTCGTCTTCTGCAGCGTGCCCTCGGCGCCCAGCGGCAGAATGGGCTCGTAGGGCGGCTTCTCGAGCAGCTGCAGGAACTCGAGCGTGCCCTTCGAGGCGTCGAGGAGCGCGCCGCAGTACGGGCAAGCGACCCGCTTCGTCGCGTCGGGAGCCTTCAGCTCGAGGGGGCCATTGCAGTTGGTGCAGCGGGCCTGGGCGAGGGCATCGCGCTTCGGCGTCGGCTCGAGGTCGGCCTTGTCGAAGCCGAGCTGCGGCATGGTGACGCGCGTGCCGACGAAGGCCTCGCCGTGGCCGTCGGCGTAGTCGAGCGAGCAGAACGCGCCCTTCTGGCCGGTGGCGTCGACGTAGACGTGCTGTTTGTTGAAGTCGGGGAGCTGCCCCTGGGCCGAGACGGTGTCGGCGTGGCCCACCTCTTCGACGACGAAGGTGCGATCGCGCAGCTGGAAGCTCGCGAGCGGGCGCAGCTGCTCCACCGCCGGCACGCCGATGCCCTCGAGGGGGAACATCAGGTTCCACTCGCCCTCGGACTCCGAGAGCCACGCGGTGCGGCCGTCGTCGAACGACAGACACCACTCGTCCCACACCCCGGCGCCGTGGCTCTTCTGAATGCGGCCCACCACCGTGAAGGCGTTGCCCGAGAAGTGGCCGTTGAGGCCCACCTTGATGGGCGACTGCGTGTCCGTGAGGTCGGCCACCTTGCCCAGGCTCTCGAGCCGGGCCGCGCCGCGCAGCACCACCGTGTGGCAGTAGTCGCAGACCTTCACCTTGCCGGCGCCTGGGCGGAACTCGACCGGAGCTCGACAGCTGGGGCAGTCGCCGACGCGCATGGGCGGTCGAGGTTCTACCGTGCTTTGCGAGAAATCCTGAAACACGTTCTGGAAGAAGATCAGCGCGTTGTGAGGCGTGTTTTTCGTTTTCAGGTGTCGGCGGTGTCAGTCTTCGCACCATGGGATACCTGCTGCGGGGCCTCGTCGTGGTGGTGCTGGTGGGGTGTGGCGGGCCGCCTCCAGGGCCGGGCCCGATGCCGGTCCGAGACGCGGGCGCGCCAGGCGATGGAGGCCTGTCCCTCGACGGCGGCCAGGACGGCGGCAGCTCGGACGCGGGGCTTCTCGACGCAGGGGACGGCGGGGCGAGCGACGACGCGGGTGTGGTGGTCGTCGTCGGCGCGGACGGCGGCTGGCGGGTCGAGGCAGTGGCGGGAACGATGTGCGCCCGCGGCGCGGCAGCGGGCCTCGGCTACAACGCCGGCGTCAGCGACGAGCTGCTCATCTTCGTCCAGGGCGGCGGCGCGTGTTGGAACAACGGCACCTGCGCGCCCTCGGTGTACCAGTGGGGGCCGGTCTGCAACTACGGCATGGACTCGATCTGCCTGGCCGACCTGCCCGGTGGCACCAGGCCGCTCGCGGTCTACGTCGATCACCCCAACCCGTTCCCGTTCGACGGTGGCGGCGCCTGGAATCAGGAGCTCGGCACCGTGCGCAGCTCGATCTTCTTCACGCGCCGGCCCGAGAACCCGATGGCGAACGCGACGTATGCCTTCGTGCCGTACTGCACGGGCGACCTGCACGCGGGGGCGTCGACGAAGACCTGGCTGGTGAAGGGCGGCCTCTTCGACATGCCGCAGCGGCGCAACCACGAGTTCGCAGGCGCGGCGAACATGGACGCGTACCTGACGTTCCTGCGGCAGCGGCACCCGAGCGTGCGGGTCATCTGGCTGGTGGGCGTGTCGGGCGGCGGCTACGGCGCGCAGCTCAACCTGCACCGCGTGCGGCGCCTCTTCCCCGAGGCGCAGGTGCACGTGCTCGCGGACTCGGCGCCGATGTTGACGACCCCGCACTTCTCCGCGTGGCAGAGCGCGTGGAACCTGCAGGTGCCGACCGTGTGCACGGGCTGCGACGCGGGCCTGCCGGCCATCTTCGAGCAGCAGGTGCGTGACGCGCCGACGTCGCGGGTCGGGCTCCTGTCGTTCGCCGAGGACGAGGTCATCACCCGCTTCTTCTTCTCGGGCGCGGACACCGGGAGCTGGCTCACCCCGCCCACGGGCGCGTACGTGCAGGCCCTGGGGCGCCTCGAGACCGCCTACGAGCCGCTCCTCAACGCGAAGTACTTCCGGCTGCCGGGGAAGGAGCACGTCATGCTGCAGCGCGCGGGGGTGGTGATGGCGAACGGCGCTGTGTCGATGTCGGCCGTGAGCCCAGACGGAGGCGTGACGCTCAAGGCCTGGGTCGACGCCTGGGCGACGGGGACGGGCCCGTGGGCGAGCCAGCGCTGAAGTAGCGCGCCGGCGTGGTGCCCAGCGTGGCCTTGAACGCGGCGATGAACGCCGAGACGTCGAGGTAGCCGACCTCGAGGGCGGCCCGCGTCACGCTGTGCCCCGCGCCGAGCCACTCGAGCGCCGTCAGCACGCGCACCTGCTGGCGCCATCGGCCGAAGGTGAGCCCCGTCTCGCGAAGGAAGCGCCTGGCGAGCGTTCGTTCGGTGAACCCGTGGGCCCTGGCGACCTGCGCCATGGTCCGCTCGTCGTCCGGAGCCTGCGTGATGGCCGCGACGAGCGGCGCGAGGCCCGGGTCTCTGGGGAGCGGGACCTCGAGCGGCGCGACGTTCAGTGACGGGAGCCGCTCGACCAGCACCCGCAAGAGCCTCGCGTCTGGGCCGCCGGGCCGGTATCGATCACCGAACGCCGAGGCGGCGACGAGGAGCTCGCGGGCGAGGGCGTCGACGGCCACGACCCTGCAGACCGGCGGCAGGGCCACCAGGCCCTTTCGCGCGTAGAGCGTGCGGAGCCAGAAGCCTCCTCGCGACGAGACGCGGTGGGGCGTGCGGGGCGGAATCCACACGGCGCGGTTGGGCGGCACCACCCAGCGACCCGCTCGCGTGTGCACCGTCACCACGCCCTCGCTCGCGTACATGAGCTGCGCCCGCTGGTGCTCGTGCCACGGCCCGTCGCCCGCCGGGTAGCGCTCCTCGAGCACGAACAAGGCGCGGGGGCTCTGATCGGGGTCGAGACGCGGGCTCGACGGGATGGGTGGCCGAATCGCCATATCGATTGGCTCTCTACGCTGAGACGGTCACCGGGCGATGCCCTATCGATGAGGCACACCCGCAGTGGAGGTCTCCCATGGTCCGCACCCCGTCGTTGCTCGTCGCGCTGGTCTCGTCGTCCGTCCTCGCAGGTCAGCTGCACGTCTTCACGTCCGATGACGCCGGCTTCAACACGCACTCGGTCTGGTACGACGACGGCCAGGAAGTCACCGTCGTCGACACGCAGTTCACTCCGGCGCACGCGCAGACGCTCGTCGAGGCCATTCGCGCGAAGACGAAGTCGCCCATCACCCGGGTGATCGTCACGCACCCGAACCCCGACAAGTTCAACGCCCTCTCGGTGTTCCACGCGCTCGGCGCGGTGAGCATCGCGTCGAAGAAGACCGCCGCGGCGATGCCGGGGGTCGACGCGTACAAGCGCTTCTTCTGGACGAAGGTGGCGAAGGCCTTCACCGACGAGACGTACCCGAAGGTCGAGCCGGTGAAGCAGACCTTCGAGAAGCAGCTCGTGGTGACGCTCACGTCGAAGGAGACGCTGACCCTCATCGAGCTGCCCGAGCCAGGCGTGTCGTCGAGCCAGACGGTGGTGCGCATCGATCGCACGGGCGATCTGATCGTCGGAGACCTCGTCGCGCACCAGGCCCACGCGTGGCTGGAGGGCGGCATCGTCGATGGCAAGCCGCGCCCGACGCTCGACGGCTGGCGGAAGGACCTGAAGCTGCTGCCGACCCTCGGTGCGGGAACGCTCTACGGGGGCCGCGGAGCCTTCGGGCCGGTGAAGCAGGTCGTCGCGGCGCAGCTCGCCTACCTCGACACGGCGGAGCGGCTGGTGACCCAGATCGTCGCCTCGCACACGGCCGCTGAGCTGGCCGACGCCGACCGCTCGAAGGCGATCTTCGCCGAGATACAGCAAGCCCTGGTGAAGGCCTTCCCGCAGCACGCGCACCCGGACCTCGTCGGGTACGGCGTGTATGGGCTGGCGGCGTCGAAGCCTCCGAAGGCGCGCTGAGCGGCGCGCCTCAGAACGTGCCCGACACCGCGAGGCCGTTCGGCATCGGGCTCACCCGGAACGCCGGGGCTGCCTCGCGGCCGTGGAAGAGCAGGGGGATCGCGACCGAGAACGCGCTGCCGATGGCGGCGCCTACCAGGACGTCGGTCATCCAGTGTTTGTCTGCCGCGAGCCGGAGGGTCGCCGTGGCCAGCGCCATGGGAACGCCGACGGCCCAGGTGAGCCACGCCGTCTTGTACCCGCGCAAAAGCCCGATCATCCCCGCCGAGACGGTGAGGCCGACGGTGAACGAGGTGTGGCCGGAGAAGAAGGAGAGGTTGTGGTCGGCCGGGTCTCTCGCCTGCGCCAGCAGCGCTTCGTCGGCCCCGACGGTGTAGGGCCGCGCGCGGCCAGCCGAGAACTTCACCACCTGCGTCGCCGCGATGGCCGCGAGGGTCGACTCGAGGATCAGCACGAGGTCGACCGCCCACGTCTTCAGGAACTCGGGTGAGTCCTTCGCGCCGAGCGCGTCGAAGCCCACGACCACGAGGGGAACCGCGACGAAGCCCAGCAGATCGGAGGCCGTCGCCGCTGGCCGGTTGCCCGAGGCGCTCGCGGTGAGTGAGGGGTTGAAGGCCCGGCGGACCCCGGTGTCGAACCCGTTCGTCGCGCACCAACGGCAGGCGTCCGGAGCGAGCGTTCCCTTCAGGGCGTACTCGCTCACCAGCCACCCGGCCGCGAGGACGCCGGTGACGGGAAGGTCGATGCGG
This sequence comes from Myxococcaceae bacterium, assembly GCA_033763395.1. Lineage (GTDB taxonomy): Bacteria > Myxococcota > Myxococcia > Myxococcales > Myxococcaceae > Xiheimicrobium. The sequence goes on along the minus strand of JANRKQ010000069.1, from coordinate 38,613 downwards.
GGGTCCCACTTCAGCGGGGCGGGCGTGGCGGCGAGGGTGAGTGAGAGGGCGAGCGCGAGCACGGGGCGATGGTGGCGCGTTTCTGGCTCGCGCGCGAGCGACAGCGGCTGAACTTGGCGGCTCGAACCAGTGGCCCGCCACTCCGGCCGTTCGCTTCGGCACCTTCGTGTCAGCCCTGACGTATACGCTTTCGCCTCGATGTCGCGCCGGCCACACACGCTCGTGGTGCACCCCGACTCTGCGCGAGTCGAGCTCGCGCTCCTCGATGACAGCCGGGCTGATCGTTTCGTCGACGCCGGCCACCGACGCTCCTTCGCCCAGCTCGTCGATGCCTGCCAAGGCCCCGCCCACGCCGGCCTCGCGCCGGCCAGCCCGTGGCTCGTTCGCTCCTTGTTCGCCGCCGAAGCTCCGGCGCTGGCCCAGGCCGCGTTCGGCGCCGTGGCCTCGACGCCGGACTTCGCCCTGCAGGCCTTCGCGCTGCGTGGAGAGCTCTTCGCTCAGGACGTCAGCCCGGCCTTCTTCGCCGACGTCGCCTCGCGCATCGGTGGCCGGGTCGGCGAGAAGGTGACCGCGCTCGCCTCGCTGTTCGAGCGCGTCGATGAGCGACTGTCGGGCCTCGAGCACGTCGATCCACGGGGCCGCGAAGCGCTGGCGACCCGCCGCCTCAAGGAGGCCGGGCTCCCCGAAGCCTTCGAGCGCTTCACCGGCCTCGAGGTGCGCGATCTGCACGACCTGCCGCCGGCGAGGCTCTCGTTCCTCGACGCCCTGTCGAGGGCCTGCCTGGCGCAGGGGCGCACGTTTCGACTCGTGCTGCCCTGGGCCGGGAGTCCGCACACGGACGCCTTCGTCGGCGGGGTGGCCCGCTTCTTCGAGAAGCGGTGGGAAGCGGCTCCCGGCGCCGAGCTCGTGCCCGAGTCTCCACCCGGCGACCTCGCGGTCGCGCTCCGAGGGGTGTTCGCGGCCGAGGCGACTCCGACGAGCGCGGCGGGCGTGTCAGTGGTGTCGTGTGCCTCGCCCCGCGACGAGGCGCGCGCCATCGCCTCACGCGTCAAGCACCTGCTCGACGAGGGCCTTCCCCCAGAGCGCATCGCCATCGCCTTTCGCGACCTCGCCGACGACACCGAGCTGCTCGTCGAACAGCTCGCGCTCCTCGGCATCCCCGCGCGGGCCCGGCTGGGCATGCCGCTCGCCCGGAGCCCCATCGGCCGGCTCGCGCTCTCGGTCCTCCGCCTCGCTGACGACGAGTTCCCCGTGGAGGACGTCGCGGCGCTGCTCGAGAGCCGGTATGCCCGCGCGCTCTCGCGACACCTGCCGCCGTGCCGCGCGGCCTTCGCCGAAGCCGGCCTTCGCAACGACGTCATCGGCGCGACCGCGGGCGAGGGCGCCTGGACGGTGCGGCTGCGGAGCCTGCTGGAGCGCAAGCGTCGCCTCGCCGCCGAGCGGCGTTCCCTCGAGCCCGAGGTGCTCGAGCTCGAGCAGCTCCAGGCGGGCGTGCAGCGGGTGCTGGCGCTCGGGCGTTCGATTCCCGCGCGTGGCACCGCTGGCGAGCTCCTGGCAGCCCTGACGTCGGCGCTCGGAGCGCTCGGGGTCGACGAGGCCCTGCGCGAGCCCGAACCAGCGCTCCGCGGCGCGGTGCTCGAACAAGAGGTCGATCGGGCGCTCGCGCGAGACCAGGCCTCGTTCGAGGCGCTCTCGTCGTTGCTCGCCTCGTTGCGTGAAGGCTTCGAGCGCTCGGGCTTCGCCTCGACGCGCATCGATCGGCGCACCTTCGCGCGCTGGCTCACGCTCGCCGCCCAGGACGTCAACCTGCAGGCGCGCGGGCCGAGGTCCGGCGCCGTCTGGCTCGTCGACGTGCGGGAGCTGCCGGGCATGCGCTTCGACGCCGTGCTCCTCGGTGGCCTCGTCGACGGGCGCTTCCCCGGTCGACCCACGCCAGCGCCGCTCGTGTCCGATGACGAGCGGGTGGCCCTCAACGCGGCCTCGCCCAGCCCCCTCTTCCGGGTCTCGGTGATGGACGACGGCGTGGCCCTGCCGCTGCGGCTCGCGGAAGACCGGCTGCTCTTCCACCTCGCGCTCACCGCCGCGCCGCGCGTGCTGGTGACGGCGCCACGGGTCGACGCCCGGGGACGCGAAGCGCTGCGCTCGCCGTTCCTCGACGGCCTCTCGCGTGTCCTGCAGCCGCTCCCCGTCGAGACGCGCGCGCACCGGCCCGTTCCGCTCCTCGAAGAGGTCGAGTGCGAGGCCGACCTCGCCGCCCGCGCCGCGCTCGAGTGCTTCAGCCCGCTCGAGACCCGGCAGTCGCCGCGCGCTCCCGTCGCCGCCGTGCTCGAGCACGTCCTCGCCGACACGCCGTGGATGCCGACGGCCCGCCTCGCCGCCGAGATGGAGACCGAGCGCCTGCGGTACTTCTCCGATGGCGAACGGACCGCCGGCCGCTGGTCGGGCCGGGTTGACGGTGACGTCCTCGCCCGCCTGCAGCCCGCGCTCGAGTGGGGCGTCAGCCGGCCGGTCAGCGCGAGCCAGCTCGAGGCCTGGTCTCGGTGTCACTTCCTGGGCCTCAGTCGCCGGGTGCTGCGCCTCGAGGAAGACGAGGAAGCCGGCGAAGAGATGGACGCGCGGGCCCTGGGCGAGCTGCTGCACGCCACGCTGCGCCGGCTGATTCCCATTCTCCAGCAGGCCAACCGCTGGCAGCCGCCGAAGACCGCGTTGCCCTTCGTCGAGGCCCAGCTCGACGCCTGCCTCTCCGAGAGCGTCGACGAGGTCCGACGCCGGTTGCCGGTCGGGCACGCGCTCCTCTTCGGGCTCACCGTCGAACGCGCTCGCCGCGAGCTGCTCCGCCTGCTGTTCGAGAACGCCATCGCCCCCATCACCGGCGCGGTCCCGAAGAGCTTCGAGCAGCCCTTCGGCCGAAAGGACGCCCCCGAGGCCGTGCAGCAGGTGTCGCTGCCACCCGCGCTCCCGCACGAAGCGCCGATCTTCTTTACCGGCGCGATCGATCGCCTCGACGTCTCACCGACGCAGGTGGCCGTCGTCGACTACAAGCTCTCGCGCACCGGGAACCCGAAAGCGCGCCTCGACGCGCTGCTGCTGAAGGACTTCCAGCTCCCGCTCTACCTCTACGTCGCGCGGCAGCAGTACCCGCAGCGGGCCGTCGACGCGGCGTGGGTCGGACTTCGAAAGAGCGAGTCGTTGGTGCTCTCCCGCGTGCTGCGCGACGAAGACTATTCCCTCGACGACCTGCTCGCGGTCGACCTCGACACCCGTGAGCGCCTGGCGCACGCCGGCGTGCCGAACCTGGCGAACTCGGTCCACGCGCTCGCCGCGGCGCTGCGCGGGGGGGACTTCGGCGCCAGGCCGCTCGACTGCAAACACTGTCACCTGCGCAGCGTGTGCCGCATCTCGGCCCGCCGACTGCTCGACGAGCGGGAGGTGGAGTGATGGCCGCCCGTCGCAAGGCCCCCATCGACCAGCTCGGCTTCGACTTCGGCGCCCTGCCGGTGCCGCGCAACTCGCCGCCGCCTCCACCGCCGCGACCGCCCGATCCCGCGAGCCCCATCGAGCTGGCGCTGCGGCTCGAGTCGAACCTGGCCCTCTTCGCGGGCGCCGGCGCCGGGAAGACGTGGAGCCTCATCACGCTCTGTCTCCACGTGCTCGGCGGCGCGCGCAGCGGCCACGCCCCAGTGGATCCTGCGAACCTCTGCCTGCTCACCTTCACCGACAAGGCGGCCGCCGAGATGCGCCAGCGGCTGCGGGAACGGCTCGACGGGCTGGCGCGCGGTGACGTGCGAGAGGTCGAGCTCGAGGCCAGCTTCGCGGCGCTGGGCAAACCGATGCCGCCGAAGCGGTTCTGGCGTGGGGTGCGTGACGATCTCGGCATGGCCAGCATCGGCACGTTCCACTCGGTGATGACGCAGGTGCTGCGCCGGGCGCCCAGCGGCAGCGGCGTCAACCCGGCCTTCGACCTGCTCGAGGAGCGCGAGGCGAAGGCGCTCTTCTCGGAGTGTGTCGAGCGGGTGGTGCTCTCGCGCCTCGAGGCCGGTGACGGCCACGCCCGCGCGCTGGTGAGAGACTTCGGCTTCGGGGCCGACTCGCCGTGGGGCCTCGTGTCGTCGCTGGTGCGGGTGGCGGGCGCGATTCGTGAAGAGGGCGTCGAGGTCGAGCTCGTGCCGGTGCAGGACGAGGCCGAGGCGAGAGAGGCCTTCCTCGCGAGCATTCGGGGCTTGCGCCTCGTCGCGCTGGCGGCCCAACGCGGGCTCGACGTGCGCGACCCGCAGCGGACCCGGCTCGACGAGGTGTGCCGGCGCCTGGCCCAGGTCACGCTCGAGACCTGGCCCGAGCACCGCGACGGGCTCGCAGAGGCGGCGAAGGGGTGGCGCAAGGAAGAGCTCAAGGTGATTCGCGAGACGCTCAAGGGCACCGGAGACGGCACCAACGCCCCCGGCGCGCTGTGGACGGCGTGGCGCATGGCCCCGTACGACGCGGCCGTGCGCGCGATGGTGAAAGAGGCGCTCACGGCCTACGAAGCAGCGCTCGACGAGCGCGGCGCCCTCGACTTCACGGGGCTCCTCGTTCGGGCGCGGAACCTCTTGCGCGAGTCGCCCGAGGCCCGACGCGAGGCGCACCGCCGCTTCCAGGTGGTCCTCGTCGACGAGTTCCAGGACACCAACCGCGTGCAGCTCGAGCTGGTGCTCCTGCTGGCCGAGCGGCGGGAGGGCGCGCCACGGCCGCTGTCTCGCGAGCTCGATCGGGGCCCTTCGAACGAGACGCTGGCCGTGCCGCTCGAGCCCGCGGCGCTCGCCGTCGTCGGAGATCGAAAGCAGGCCATCTACGACTTTCGGGGCGCCGACGTCGCCGTGTTCGAGCTCATGGCGAAGTGCATCGAGCAGAGCGGCGGGCAGCGGCAGTTCCTCCAGCAGTCGCGCCGGTCGACCGCCGCCGTGGTGGAGCTGTGCAACCAGACGAGCGCCACGTTCCTGCGCCGAGGCGAGGGAGACGGTGGGCCGCTCCCGTTCGAGGTGGAGTTCGACCCGGCCACCGACGCGCTCGCCGCCGTCCGCCAGGACGCACCGCCGGGGCCAGCGCTCGTGCGCTTGTCGCTCCCGGCTGCGCTCGCGGACGGCACCCAGGCCCCGACGACCGAGGCGCTGCGCGAGGCCGAAGCGGACGGGCTGGCGCGACTGCTGGCGTCGATGGTGGGCGATTCGTCGAGCCAGATCATCCCGCGAGGGCGTGGCGACGGACGCCCGCGGCCGGTGCAGGGCGGTGACGTCGCGGTGCTCTTCCAGCGCTTCACCCAGCTCGAGAGCTATCGCCAGGCGCTGGTACGGCACGGTGTGCGTCATCGCATCGTGCGTGGCCGCGGGTTCTACGCGGCGCAAGAGGTGGTCGATCTCGCTTCGCTCCTCCAGGTGGTGGCCGATCCCGCCCAGCCCATCGCGTTCGCCGCCGTCGCCCGCAGCCCGCTCGTCGGCCTCACCGAGTCGGCGCTGGTGTCGCTGGCCCTCGACGGCGCGCAGGTGAAGGGGCTCGACCCCCGCCGGTTGTTGCTCGAGGGCCAGGGTGACTTCTCGGCGTTCTCGGCACCGGAGCGGGAGCGGTGGGCCCGCTTCCATCGCACCTGGCAGACGCTCTTCCGCGAGCGCGATCGGCTGGGCCTGCGCAACCTGCTGCGGGTCGCGCTCGACGCGCTGGACTACCGCGTCGCCGTCGCGGCGGGTCCCTTCGGAGAGCAGGGCCTCGCGAACCTCGACAAGCTCCTCGACCTCGCCGCCGCGCGTGACGCGCAAGGCATGCCGGTCGCCCAGTTCGCGCGCGAGCTGCTCGAGCTGGCCGACACCGAGCCGGGCGAGGCCCAGGGTGACGTGCTCGACGACGGTGACGCCGACGCCGTGACGTTGCTCACCGTGCACCAGGCCAAGGGCCTCGAGTGGCCCGTCGTCGTGGTGCCCGAGCTCTTCGCCGTCTCACCCCCGGGCGGAGAGCGCGTACGGTTCGACCGATCCGTCGGCCTCGCGGTGGCGCCGCTGGCCGAGGATTCGACGGGCAGCGCCCGCTACCTCCAATGCCGGAGCCTCAAGAGCCGCCGTGAAGAGGCCCAGCGACGGCGGCTGTTGTACGTGGCGCTCACCCGTGCGCGCGACCGGGTGGTGCTGGGCTTTCAGCCACCGAAGGCCCAGCGCAACACCTGGGCGGCGTGGCTGCCGTTCGCCGACATCTGGTTCAACGACTTCCATGGGCGCGGGCTCGCGATCGAGGTCGACGTCGACGCCCTCCCGCCCGGCCGTGCCGCGTCGTCGTCGGAGCGGGAGCCGATCGCGCTCGAACGCGAGGCCGCCGAGCTGGTGGCGAAGGCGCGTCGGCCGACGGCGGTTCGCCCGCGCGACGTGATGCTGCCGGTGACGCAGCTGCAGGACTTCGTGAGCTGCCCGCGTCGGTTTCACCTCGCGCACCAGGTGGGGCTCGCCGAGCGCCCCGCGAGCTTCGAGTGGGCCGAGGAGCCCGTCGACGAGGCGCCGGCCGGAGACGTGCGCCGCGTGGGCACGGCCGTGCACCGCCTGCTCGAGCTGGTGCCGCTCTCGGCGGTGGGGACGCAGGACCTGCCCCGGGTGCTGGCCCGACTCCATCGCACCAGCGGCGAGCCGACCGGTCGCGACGATGACGTCGTGCGCTGGGCCCAGGCCTTCCTCGACAGCGGCTATGGGCGCCGCCTGCCCTCGGCGCGGCGGGTGGTGCGAGAGCTCCCCTTCGTGCTCCGCCTGGGTGACGACACGTTCTCGCTGCACCTGCGGGGGCAGATCGACCTGCTCGTCATCGACGAGACGGTCGATGTGGTGGACTACAAGACGTCGGTGCCGTCGGCGGCGGGGCTCGAGCCGTACCGGTTTCAGCTCGGGTGCTACGCGCTCGCGGCGCGCCGGCTGCTCGGTCAGGCGTCGCTCCCGGTGCGCGCGGGCGTGTCGTTCTTGCGGAGCGACGACGCTTCGCCGCGGTTCCTCGCCGACGTCGACGAAGCCGCGCTCGAGACGAGCCTGGTGCGCGAAGCGAAGGCGCTCGTCGAGGCCCAGACGTCGCGGCGGTGGTCGCTGCGGCCACTCGAGCGGTGCCAGGCGATCGGGTGCGGGTACGTCGGCCGTTGTCATGGGTGACCCGCCCGTCACGTGACCAACGGACCTGCTGGTCCCCACCGCGTCATGGGCTATGAGTCGACCCATGCCGAACGTCGTCGTCGTGGGTGCGCAGTGGGGTGACGAAGGGAAGGGCAAGGTCGTCGACCTGCTCACCGAGCACGCGCAGGTCGTCGTGCGGTTCCAGGGCGGCAACAACGCCGGTCACACGCTGGTGGTGGGCGGGCAGAAGACGGTGCTGCACCTCATCCCCTCCGGCATCCTGCACCCCGGCAAGACGTGCGTCATCGGCAACGGGTGCGTCGTCGACCCGACGGTGCTGATGAAGGAGGTCGACGGCCTCACCAGCCGCGGCCTGTTGGCCGACCCGACGCAGCTGCTCATCAGCGAGCACGCGCACGTCATCTTCCCCTGGCACAAGCACCTCGACGCCCTGCGCGAGAAGGCCCGCGGCGGCTCGGCCATCGGCACCACCGGCCGCGGCATCGGCCCCGCCTACGAGGACAAGGTGGTGCGCCGCGGCATCCGCATGCGCGATCTGCTCGACGTCGACCGGTTGCGTCGCCGCGTGAAGGACCGGCTGCCCGCCGCCCTCGAAGAGATCGCGCAGCTGGCGAAGAAGGCGAAGGCCGACGAGCCGCTCCTCGACACCGAGGCCATCGTCTCGGAGTACGCGGTGCTCGGCACCCGGCTGGCGCCCCACATCAAGGACGCCTCGCTCTACCTCTCGGAGCACGTGCGCAAGGGCTCGCGCATGCTCTTCGAAGGCGCTCAGGGCACTTTGCTCGACGTCGACCACGGCACGTACCCCTACGTCACCAGCAGCAACACCGTGGCCGGCAACGCCGCGGTGGGCTCGGGCCTGGGGCCCACGGCCATCGACCGCGTCATGGGCATCTCGAAGGCCTACACCACCCGCGTCGGCGGCGGCCCGTTTCCCACCGAGCTGAGCGACGAGACCGGGGAGCGGCTGCGCAAGGTGGGCGCGGAGTTCGGCGCCACCACGGGCCGGCCGCGTCGGTGCGGGTGGCTCGACACCGTGGTGCTCCGCTACGCGGCGCGCGTCAACGGCCTCTGGGGCCTCGCGGTGACGAAGATGGACGTGCTGTCGGGCCTGGCGACGTTGAAGATCTGCACGGCGTACGAGCTCGACGGCCAGCGGCTCACCGAGCTGCCCGGGGAACTCGAAGATCTGTCACGCGTGACGCCCATCTACGAAGAGCTGCCCGGCTGGGAGCAGTCCCTCGCGGGCGCGCGGACGATCGAAGATCTCCCGCCCGCGGCGCAGCGCTACCTGCGCCGCATCGAAGAGATCGTCGGCGTGCCGGTGGTGTGCGTGTCGGTCGGCGCCGAGCGGGGTGAGACGATCATCCTCCAGAACCCGTTCCGCGCCTGACCGTCAGGCCGCACGTCAGTCGTACCGTTCCGTGAGCGCGGCGACCCGCTGCCGAAGGCGGACCTCGACGCGACCGGCGCGGGCCCAGCGCTTCGTGGTCGCGTCGACCCCGCTGAGCGCTTCGAGGAGGGACTGCGCGAGCGCCTTCGCCTGGGCGGTGTAGACGTCGGGGTCGAAGCGCACCTCGACCTCGAGCACCGCTCGCCGACCTTCCCGCGCCACCCGCCAACGGGGAGGGCCCAGGTCGATGCTGTCGACGTGCCCGAGCCGGGCCATCGGGTGCAGCGTGCGAGAGACGAGGGGTGACTCCTCGAGGACATCGCGGACGGACACGGGGTTCAAGACGAAGTCCTCATCGAACACGAGGCCGTGCCGGCGACGGCCCAGCACCCGGTAGCCCCGCTGCCCGGTGAGCCGGCAGACCGGGCCTTCGACGCCGACGTCTCCGCTGTCGTAGCGGATCAGCGGCATCACCTGCGTGTACGGGAACAGCGTGGTGAAGATCAGGCGCCCCGGCTGCCCGCGCCGCACCGGCCGAGCCCCCTCGAGCGACAGCACCTCGACGGCCAGCGGTGGGTGGCCCATGTGCAGCAGGCCGCAGGCGTCGCAGTGGGTGAAGGGGGTCCCCAACTCAGACAGGCTGTAGTTGTCGTACACGCGGGCGTCGAAGCGCGCCTCGATGAGGCGCTGCCAGACGGGGCTGAGGCGATAGGAATACGTGCCGATGAGCCGGACACCGAAGTCTCGAGGGGCGACTCCGCGCTGGGCGAGCCACGCCGTGAAGACCTTCAGTGGACCCGAGCCCACCGTCATCGCCGTCACGCGCCGCCCGTCGGGCTGGGGCCTGCGGAGCACCGTCTCGAGCATCGACAGGGCGTTGAGATCGTGAAGCCAGGGCACCCGGAGCTCGTCCGGGCCCGCCGCCGATCGCGGCAGTCCGTGGTGAACGGCGATGACGGCCAGGGTCCAGCCCGGGAAGTCATCGGGCGCCCCTTCGGGCGAGGAGCGGGCGCGCGCCGCACGCTCGGCGTCGGTGAGCGGAACGTGCAGCGGGTCGATGTAGGCCTCGCCCCGGGTGGTGCCCGACGAGAAGATGCCCACGCCGGGCGGCCGCGTTTCCGTCAACAACTCCGCCTGGTGACGGCTCGCGAGGGTCTTGTCGAGCAGGGGCAGCCGCGCCAGGCCTTCGAGCGTCGTCACCTGCTTCCACGCGCGCCCCCACCGGCGGCGGTAGTACGGGGCCTTCGCTGCATGCGCGAGGGTCTGCGCGAGCAGGGCTTCGGCCCGACGTCGCTCCAGCGGGCTCACTCGGACGAGCGAACGCGGGAGGGCGAGCCGCGCGGGGCGGGCTCACGCTCGGACGTCCTCACGCGGCTGGGCGTCTCGGCCTCCGACGTCTGGACGCGGCCCGAGGTCTCGGCCTCGCCGGTCTGGACGCGGCCAGACGTCCCCCTGGGCTTCCAGGTCGTGTCGGGGGTCTCGGACGCCGTGACGCGGCTCGAGGTCCCGCTCTTCGCGGTCGGCTTGGTCGTCGACGCGCGCACTCCAGTCTCTGCGGTGCTGACTCGGGAGAGTTTGGGCATGCCCAAGAGGTAAGTGATCGGACGTGACGTCGTCAATCGGGGTCGCCCGAATCCGAGGGAAGGCGCCGTTTCGCCGTGCGTTGCAGAGATTTCACGGCCACTGGCGCCTCAGCCATGGCAGCCCCTTCTGCGCGGTGCTGCGTTGACCGCGCCGAATTCAGTCGACTACGGAGCGCGCTTCGCATGCAGAAGGTCCAGGCACTCGTCCTCGTCATTGCCCTCGGGGCGTGTTCATCGTCTCGGGTCATTCGCTCTTCGCCCCCGGCAGCGCCGCCCGCTCCGCGCTGCAACGTGGTGACGCCGGCGACGAAGGTCACCGACGTCACCTGCCAGGGGCCCTTCTCGCGCGAGCAGCTCTGGAGCGCGGCCCTGAGGCAGGCCGCCGAGACGGGGCCCGAGCACGGCGCGTTGTCGTTCTCGGTCGTCGAGACCAACGAGAGCCAGGGGTGGCGCGCGCTGCGCGCGAAGTTCCCCGCGGCCGGAGAGGCCTCGGGCCCGTACTCGGTCGAGCTGCTCGTTCCTCCGGCACAGCTCGAGACGCTCCGGCTGCGGGCCACGACGCGCAGCTGCCAGCTCGCGGTGATCACCGATGGCACCGACCCGCAGGTGAAGGCGACCTGCCTGCAGTTCCTGTCGACGCAGCAGCAGCTGGTGCAGTCGGAGCGCCACCACGCGGAGCAGCTCGCCGTGCAGCGCGCCCAGGCCGAGGCTCAGCGCGAGCAGGCCGCCGCGATGCAGCGCGCGGTCGAGTCCAGAAAGCCCGAGTGCCGAATGGGCACCGACGGCGTCAACGAGTGTGGCTACAACTGCCGCATGGGCACCAATGGGCGCATGTACTGTGCCTCGGTGCCCAACGGTGAATGCGCGTTCAATTCCAACGGCACCTACACCTGCCCGTGAACGCCGGTTGGGCCGTGAAGTCAGCGGCGGATCTGCTCGACGTGCGTGTCGCCGATGGTGTCGACGGCGCGCTTGACGTCCCCGGAGCGGCCGATGACGAACTGGACGAGCGGCTTTCCGTTCCCCTCGATCGCCGTCTCGCCGAGTCGGATGAGCGGCGTCACCTCGATGAGCGTGTCGATCTCGCCCTCGCGCACCACGGCCTTCCGCCAGGTGTCGTCGGGCCGGCGTGAGACGAGGGTGAGCGTTCGTTTGCCGCTGGTCCCGGCGAGGCTGACCTGCACCTCGGCCCGCTCGGCCTCGGTGAACTGGGCCTCGTAGAAGGCGCGCACCCGCTCGAACCGCAACGGCACGCGGAACGACGTCTGCTTCGGGGTGGTGGCGAGCGGTTTTCCGTCGAGGCTCGGCAGCGGAAAGGCGCCGCCGGCGGCCAGGACGACGAGGATGAGCGCGTGCATGCGAACAGTTGACGACGAGCGACAGACCGGGCGCAATGCCTGTCGTGTCAGGTGACGCGCCACCGAAGGACCCTCTCGCGAGCGGGCCCGATGATCTCGACCTCGATCTGCTCGAGGAGCTGCAGCGACTGACGCCCGCCGAACGCCTCGCCCGCCATGAAGGCGCGCTCGAGCTGGTTCGGGCCCTCAGAAGGGCTGGCGAGTCGCATTATGGCTTCGACCCTCGCGCTGTTGCGTCGCCTGACGGCGGCGAACGTTGACTTCGTCCTGGTCGGGGGCCTCGCGGCGATCGTTCACGGCAGCTCGGTCGTCACCGAAGACGCGGAGGTGTGCCTTCGCTTTGACGAGCAGACCCTGTCGCGGCTGTTCCGAGCGCTCGAGGGGCTCAACCCACGGGAACGGATGAACGCTGCGCGCCCGTCGCTCGGCGACGACCCCACGCGCTTCGTCGGGTACCGCAACCTGTACCTGATGACCGACGAGGGCGTACTCGATCTTCTCGGCGAGATCGTCGCGGTCGGTGCCTTCGACGCTGTGCGCGCGGCCTCGACCGAGGTCGACCTCGGAGAGTTCCGATGTCGGGTGCTGTCGCTCGAGGCCCTCATCGCCTGCAAGCGCGCGCTCGGGCGACCAAAGGACCTGCGCGTCGTCTCCGAACTCGAGGCCGTCCTCCAGCGCCTCAAAGGGCTGACTCACGGCACGACGAGCGGCAGGTAGAGCCACCCGTAGCCCACCAGCAGCGTGGCGGCGGCCAGGTCGAGCACCGCGCCGACCCGCATCATCGACGGCAGGTGCACGCGCCCGGAGCCGAAGACGATCGCGTTGGGCGGCGTCCCCGCCGGCAGGGCGAAGTCGCACGACGAGGCGAGCGTCACCATCGACAGCAGCGGCAGGTTCGGCGGCAGCAGGTTCAGCATCAGGTTCACCGTCGCCGTGTTCGACGCCACGGCCGACAGCGCCACCGTCGCGAAGCTCGCGAGCGTCAGCTGCACCCACGCGGGCTGCGCCTTGAGCGGCTCGAGCTGGGCGCCGAGCCACACCGACAGGCCGCTCCCTTCGATGCCCGCCGCCATCGCGAACGAGCCGCCGAGCAGCATCAGCGCGCTCACCGGAATCCGCCGGAGCGCGGCCAGCGGCAACGCCCTCGCCAGCCCCAGCACCAACGCTGCCCCCATCGCGACCACCGCCTCGTAGTGCCGGTTCGCCAGCTCGAAGGGCACGAGCGGCGCCAGCGCACGCCGGAGCGGATCGCCGAACACCCACAGGCCCGCCGCGATGGAGAAGACGAGCCCGACGCGCCGCTCCATCGCCGTCATGGGCCCCAGCGCCGCCAGCTGTCCGCGCAGCACGTCGGCGCCGGCGTCGGTCTTTGGCGCATCGGCGCGGCCGAAGGCCCAGAGCGCGGCCCACAGCACCGGCACGAAGAGGACCACGAAGGGCAGGCCCAGCAGCACGAAGCGCGGAAACGTCAGCTCGTACGAGAGCTTGGTGGCGAGCCAGCCCACGAAGATCGAGTTCGTCGCCGTGCCGATCTTCGTGCCCATGCCGCCGACGTTCGCCGCGTACGCGACGGCCAGCATCAGCGCCATGCCGTACCGGACGAGCCGCGCCTTCGCCTGGCCCTCCAGCTCGGACAGCACCGCGAGCGCGATGGGCAGCATCATGACGGCCGTGGCGGTGTTCGAGATCCACAACGAGATGGTGGCGGTGGCCACGAGCAGCCCGAGGAGCAGCCGCGGCGGCGACGCCCCGATGCGCACCATGAGGTGCAGCGCGATGCGCCGGTGCAGGTTCCAGTGCTCGAGCGCGGCGCCCACGGCCATGCCGCCGAGGAAGAGGAAGATGTACGCGTTCGTGTACTCCCCGCCGGTGCGAATGAGGCCATCGCCGAGGCTGCCGCCGAAGACGCCGAGCAGCGGGAAGGCCACCAGGGGAATCATCGCCGTCCACTGAATCGGCACCGCCTCGGTGAACCACCACACGGCCATCAGCACCGAGATGCCCGCGGCGAGGGCCGGTCGTCGATCGAAGCCCGAGACGTGCACGAGCGGTGTGTCGAGGAACGCGAGCGCGACGAAGAGCAGGGGCCCCAGCACGAGCCCCACCACCCGCGTGCGCGTCATCTACTTCTTCTTCACCTTCGCCAGCTCGTCCTGGAGCCGGCGGTTCTGCATCTCGAGCTGCACGATGCGCCGCGCCTGATCGCCGCTGGCCTCGTCACCGGCGGAGCAGGTCTCCTTCGCGCGCTCGACCTCTTTCTGCGCAGCCTTGAGCCGCTGGTTCAGCTCGTCGTTGGCCTTGAGCGACGTCCACGTGCGCTCCTTCTCTTCCACGAGCCGGTTGCGGCCGACGAAGAGCACCGTCACCGTCAGGGTGATCGAGACCGCGAGCAACAGCCAGGGCAGCGGCGAGCCTCGGCGGTGGTAGCCGACCGCCGGCATCTCGAGTGATTCCCGCCTGACTTCGTCCCACGGCGACGGCATGTGCGCAGACACCATACCTCAGCCGCTCCGGGGTGGTGGGCCGATGCGAACGCCGTGGAGGCCTGCGTCAGAGGAGGTCGAGCTGCACCGCCGCGGCCTTCTCGAGGCAGCGGGGATCGTCGAACGCCACGTGGTTGACGTGGGCGCCGACAGCCCAGGCGGTGAGGTGTGGCGGGGGCGCGCCATGGAGGAGCGCAGAGATGGTGGCCGTGCTCGTCGTCGTGGCCAGCCACGCCTCGCGCGCGTCACGCGGAACGAAGAGCGGCATGCGCGTGTGCAGCCTCGACATGAAGGCGTCGGCGGCCGTGGTGACGATGGTGAAGGTCACCACCTCGAGCCCGTCGGGAGAGCGCCACGGCGTCCAGAGCCCGGCCATCGTCAGCAGCGGCTGCTCCGGTGAGGTGACGTAGTGGGGCGTCGACTGCTTGCCGTGGTGCTGCCACTCGTAGAAGCCATCGCAGGGCACCAGGCACCGACGGTGCGCCAGCGCGTCTTTGAAGAGCCGCTTCTCCCCCAACGACTCGGCGCGGGCGTTGATGTGTCGCGCGCCGTCCTTGACGTCCCTCGACCAGGCGGGCGTGAAGCCCCAACGGGCGATGACGAGCTCGCGCGGCGACGTGTCGAGCACCACCGGAGCCCCTTGCGTCGGCGCCAGGTTGTACCGCGGCTCGAGCACCGGCTCGTGATCGAGGCGCAGCTCGCGCTGCAGGTCGATGCCCTTCGCCTTGAGCGTGTAGCGCCCACACATCGCCGACGAGTGTAGCCGCCAGGCGCGGTAAAACGCGCGCGATGGCGGCGTTCCCCATGCGGCAGACGGTACAGTGGTCGCTCTGCGCGTTCGGCGTGGTGGCCGTGTGGGCGACCGCCAGCCTCTGGGCGCAGGCGCCTGGCCTGTACGGCTCGAGCGGCCTCTCGCCCGTCGCCGAAACGATGGCGCAGCTCTCCCCGGCACGGGTGTCGTTCCTGGAACTGCCCACGCTGTTCTGGCTCGACGCTTCGGACGCGGCCCTGCACCTCGTCTGCGGCCTCGCCGTCTTCGCCTCGGTGTGCCTCGCCGCGGGCGTCGCGCCGCGCTGGGCTGCCCTCACGCTGGCGACGTGTTGGCTCTCGCTGCTGCAGGTGGGCGCGCCGTTCCTCAACTTCCAGTGGGATCTGCTCCTCATCGAGGGCGCGGTGCTCGTCGCCTGCCTCGCGCCCGGTGGCGTGCGGCCCTTCGCTGGCCCGTCGATCGTCGAGCCCTCGCGCGCGGTCCGCTTCGCCTTCGCGGTGCTGTCCTGCAAGCTCACCCTGGGCTCGGGCATCGTGAAGCTCGCCAGCGGCGACCCGACGTGGCGCGATCTCACCGCGCTCACCTGGCACTGGTGGACGCAGCCGCTCCCGACGTGGACGAGCGTCATCGCCAACGCGTGGCCGGTGCCGGTGCAGCAGGCGCTCTGCCTCGCGATGTTCGTGCTCGAGCTGCCCATTCCGCTGCTCGCGCTCGGGCCTCGCCGCGCCCGCCTCATCGCCGCCGCGGGCATCGTCACCATGCAGGCGGGCCTCTTCGTCGCCGGCAACTACAGCTTCTTCAATGTCCTCACCGCGGCGCTCGCGGTGCCGCTCCTCGATGATGGGGTGTTCGGGTCGCGCGAGGAGCGCGAGCCTCCCAGGGCAAGCGCCCTGAGCTGGGGGCTCGTCGCCGCGTACCTCGTCTTGAGCGTCGTGGCGTTCTCGCGGCGCTTCGTGGCCGAGCCACCCCTGCGCGCGGTGCTCGAGCGGGTCGACCCCTTCCACGTCGTCAACGCCTACGGCGCCTTCGCCGTGATGACGAAGAACCGGGCCGAGATCATCCTCGAAGGCAGTCACGATGGGCTCGAATGGCGAGCGTGGGAGTTCAAGTGGAAGCCCGGGCGGCTCGATCGCCGGCCGGACTTCGTGGCGCCCTGGCAGCCGCGGCTCGACTGGCAGATGTGGTTCGCCTCGCTGGGCACGTGCGATCGCAACCCGTGGTTGCTCTCGTTCCAGCGCCACCTGCTCCTGGGCACGCCGCGAGCCCTGGCGCTCCTCGAGACGAACCCCTTCGCGGGCCGCCCCCCGCGCTACGTGCGCGCGACGAGCTGGGAGTACCGCTTCGCGCCCTTCGGAACGCCCGACTGGTGGACGCGCTCCTTCGTCGGCCCGTACTGCCCGCCGCTCACCGTGGACGAAGCCGGGCGCCTGCGCCGCGCGACCGAGCTCGAGGCCCGCTGAACCGACAAGCGTCGCTGATGGCCGCCACGGGGGCGTGGCTTGCGCGAGGGGGCTGACAAGGCTACCTGCGAGCGGGTGATGACCGACTCGCGCATCGAAGGCTGGGGCCGCACCGCGGTGATGGGCAAGGAGCTCCAGCCCGACAACCTGGAGCAGACGCCGCCGGTGCTCTTCCGCGGCCTGGGCCGCAGCTACGGCGACTCGTCGCTCCCGCCGTCGGCCAACCCCGTCGTCGTCAACACCACGCGCGCCAACCGCATGCTGGCGTTCGATGGGTCGACGGGCCTCTTGCGCGCCGAGGCGGGCCTGTCGCTGCTCGACCTCAACCGCACGCTGTTGCCGCGCGGCTGGTTCGTGCCGGTGACGCCGGGCACCCAGTTCGTCACGCTCGGTGGCGCGGTCGCGGCCGACGTGCACGGCAAGAACCACCACGTCGACGGCTGCTTTGGCGCGCACGTGAGGCGCCTGAAGATGCGCGTCGCCGACGGCCAGGTGCTCGAGTGCGGGCCCGATCTCGAGCGCGAGCTCTTCCTGGCCACCGTCGGCGGCATGGGCCTCACCGGGCAGATCCTCGAGGTCGAGTTCCCCATGGTGCGCATCCCCACGCCGTGGATCTGGCAGGAATCGGAGCGCGTCTCGGACATCGACGAGTACGTCGAGAAGCTCAAAGAGGCGGCGCCGAAGTGGCCGATGACGGTGGGGTGGATCGACTGCCTCACGCCCGGCAGACACATGGGCCGCGGCATCTTGATGAAGGGCCGCTGGGCCCACTCGCACGAGGCGCCCTCGCGCTTCCCCAGCGAGCCGCCGAACGTGGCGTTCCCCGTCGAAGCGCCCGAGTGGCTGCTCAACCCGCTGTCGATCCGCGCCTTCAACTTCGCGTTCTATTGGAAGCACCTGCCCCGCACGATGTCGGGCATCGTCAGCCCCTTCTCGTTCTTCTGGCCGCTCGACTTCGTCAAGGGCTGGAACCGCATGTACGGCCGGCGTGGCTTCACCCAGTACCAGTGCGTGCTGCCCAACGAGGCCGGGCAGGGCGCGGCGCGGCGCTTCCTCGACGTGCTCACCCGCCGCGGCGGCGCCAGCTTTCTCTGCGTCATCAAGGACTGCGGGCCCGAGAGCGCGGCGCTCTTGTCGTTCCCGAAGCCCGGCATCTCGGTCGCGCTCGACATCGCCATTCGCAACGACACCCAGGCCCTCGTCGACGAGCTCAACGAGCACGTGCTGAAGGAAGGTGGGCGCATCTACCTCGCCAAGGACACCTTCACGCGCCCAGAGCACTTCCGCGCGATGGAGCCCCGCCTGCCGCGCTTCCTCGAGGTGCGCGAGAAGTGGGACCCGCAGCACCGGTTCCGCAGCGCCCAGTCCGTGCGCCTGTTCGGAGATGCGCCATGAAGCGCGTCGCCGTCCTGGGGGCGACGCGCGGCATGGGGCGCGCGCTCGCCCGGAGGTTCGCAGAGCGCGGTGACTTCGTCGCGGTGCTGGGCCGGGGCGACGACGAGGTGAAGCGCAGCGTGGCCGATCTCGAGGCCCGCGGGGTGCCGGGCACGCGCGTCGTCGGCGTGCCGTGCGATCTCGAGCAGCCCGAGTCCTTCAAGCCGGCCCTCGAGTCCGCGGAGCAACAGCTCGACGGGCTCGACACCGTGGTGGTGACCGCCGGCGCGTTCGCCACCCAGGATCAGCTCGAGCGCGACCCGGCGCTGGCCGCGAAGGTGCTGACCGTCGACTTCGCCAACACGGTGCTGTTCTGCGAGGAGGCCCGCAAGAAGCTCCTCATGCGCGGCGGCGGCACGTTGTGCGCGTTCTCGTCGGTGGCGGGTGACCGGGGGCGCTCGCCGGTCGTCATGTACGGCGCGGCCAAGGCGGGCCTGTCGGCGTACCTCGAGGGCCTCGATCACAAGTACCGGCGCGAGGGCCTCGTCACCGTCTGCGTGAAGCCGGGCTTCGTGCGCACCGGCATGACTGACGGCCTCAAGACCCCGCCCTTCGCGGGAGACCCGGAAGACGTCGCCCACGTCGTGCTGGAGGCCATCGATGCTGGCACCCCCGTCGTCTACGCACCGCCCGTCTGGCGCGCGGTGATGACGGCCATCAAGGCCATGCCCCGCTTCGTCATGCGCCGCGTGAAGTTCTGAAGGTGGAGGCTCAGGGCGGCGGAAGCCTGACCCACCCGCGCGCCCAGTCGAGCGGGCGCTGCTCGCACCACTGCTCGAAGCTCAGCGCGAAGGCGCTAATGCCGCCGTCGGGCGTTTCCGTCAGCTCGTGCACCTCGAAGAAGCCGCCGACCGCATTGCAGCCACGCCCTTCGCCCGACAACGACAGCCCCGGCGCCACGCCATCGCGAAAGGCCGATCGTTGGGCGCCGACGTAGCGCCCCACTCGGAGGCGCTCCCCTCGGGGCGCGGCGACCTCGAGGCTCCAGACGATCTCTTCGACGTCGTCGACGGGCGCTGGGTCGAGGCCGAGCAGCAGCTCGCCCGGTGGCTGTCTGAGGCTGACGCGCCCATTCGGTTCGAACACCCGGCGCTGCACCACGTACCCGCCAGGGGACCCTTCGAGGAAAAAGCCAGAGGGCACGTCACTCCACCGCGGCGTTCGGGTGGGGTCGCCCCCGCCGTCGCCCGAAGCGCCCGTGGGGTTCGCGCTCGCATCGGCGAGGCCGATCGTCAGCGTGCGGGTGAGCGCGGGCGTGCGCAGCCACGTCGCCGTGACGGTGAGCGAGGTGGCGGCGCAGCCGTTCGTCGCGCCCTGGCAGGAGACTCTGGCGGTGGCGACCCCGAGGTCGTCGAGCGTGAGGGTGACCCCATCGACGAGGCTGCCCACGTCGGACTCCACCCGCACCCGCCCACGGCCTGGCACGCCGGGTCGATCTTCGGCGGCGATCCGGATCAGGCCGTCGCTCCCTCGACGCAAGACGGAGGAGGCGCTCGTCACCTCGAGCTGAGGCGCGTCGGGAGCGCACGCGAGCACCACGATGCCGAGACCCGTCACCCATCGCACGGCACGAGCTTCTCACGGCTGGCTCGTGCCCCGGGAGGGGCGGTGGCCCGTTCAGCGCTTGCGTTCCCGAACCACCATCACCGGGCACGGCGCGTGGTGCACGATGCGATCGCTCACCGAGCCGAGGAGCCAGCGAGAGCCCGCGTTGAGGCCCCGGGCTCCGACGACGAGTAGGTCGACGCCGAGGCGATCGGCGAGCTCACACAGGACGTCGGCCGGTGCGCCCAGCTCGACCCTCGTGTCGACTGGCACGCCAGCGTCTCGCGCCAGCTCGTGCAGCTCGGCCCGGGCCTTCGCAAGATCGGCCTCGGTGCGTGGCGGCGCCGTCATCACGTAGCCAGACAGGGGGCCCACGGGAATCACCGGCGGCGTCTCGAGGACGAAGACCAGGGTCACCTTCGAGCGCGTCTGCCGCGCCAGCCCGAACCCCTGGTTGGCCGCGTGATGTGACGACGGTGAGCCGTCGACGGCGATGAGGATGTGCTGAAGCATGAACCCTCCGTCAGCATCGCTCGTGCCGGGCCAGACCGACCCGCCACCACCTCAGCGCGCCGCAAAACACAGGTCACGTTCCATCCCGCGCGCAACCCTTGCGTGATGCGGTCACCGACGCTTGAGCGTCACCGTGCCGGACCAGTCCACGCCCCCGTCCAGCTCGAGCAGCGCATCGGCATAGCCGCGCAGCTTGAGGGTGATCCGGCGCTGCCCGGGGCCCACGTTCTGCCCCGCCCAGGGCGTCTGGCCGACGTCTTCACCATCGAGCCACACCGTGGCGCCTGGCGGGCGGCTGTCGATGACGAGCGCGCCGCTCTCTGCCGGAGCCGCGCGCGTTCCCACGACGCCCGCGATCGCGACGACCGCGACAATCGCCAGCACACCGACGATCGCGAGGCCGAGGCCCGGGCGCGATCGCGGCGCCGAAGCCACCTCGTGGGTGAGGGGCGGCACGCTGGCGGTAGCCACGCTCGGCTCGATCGCCAGCGCCCGCTGCGGCGCGGGTTCGGCCGGGGTGTGTGTCGCGACCGAGATCGGCGTCAAGAAGGGGGCGAGCCCATCGTCGGCCGCCTGCTTTGGCAGCGGGGCGGCGACGCCGGGCCCGGGCTGAATCGCAGCGAAGCGCTCGAGCTGTCCATCGGCCGCGAGCGCTCCGGCAGGCTCGAAGCCCTCGCTGTCGAGGAAGGGAAGGGCGCTGGCTGGGGTGGCCGGCGTGGCCCTGGCCCCGGTCGGGACCGCTTTCTCGAGGCCGAGCCTCGTCACGAGCGCGCCCAGTTCGTCGAGGCGAACCGGGGGCCTTCGACGCGCGACGAATGCCTCGAGCGCATCGGCCAGCGCCTTCGCCGAGGGCCAGCGGCGCTCGGGCTCGATCTCGAGACAGCGGGCGATCACCTCGCCCAGCTCCGCCGGCACGTCTGGGCGCACGGCCTCGGCGCGCCGCGCAGGTTGTGACACCGTGGCCGTGGCCAGGGCGCCAGCGTCGTCGACCGCGTGGGGCCGCTCGCCCGTGACGAGCTCGAAGAGCGTCACCCCGAGGGCCCACACGTCGCTCTTCGGCGTCACTGGCTGCCCCAACACCTGCTCCGGCGCCGCGTACCCGAGCTTCCCGCGAAACGTGTCCGTCGTCGTGAGCTGCACCTGCCGCTCGATGCGCGCGATGCCGAAGTCGGCCACCTTCACCGCTCCCGTTCGCGACAGGAGCAGGTTGTCGGGGCTCACGTCACGGTGCACCACGCCCAGGAGCGCGCCCTGCTCGTCGCGGAGTTCATGCGCCGCGTGCAGCCCGTCGCTCGCCAGCGCCACCGCGCGCGCCATGAGGTGCACGTCGAGCGCGAGGCCCGCCTTCTTCGCCGCCCGGAGCACCTCACGCAGGCTCGCTCCATCGACCAGCTCCATCACCAGCACCAGCGCGCCGTCGCCGTCGCGCCCGAAGTCGAACACGTGAATGAGGTTCGGGTGATCGAGCCGCGCCGCCAGGTTCGCCTCGGACTTGAAGAGCTCGACGACCTCGGCGTTGTCCGCCAGGTGGCTCGCGATGCGCTTGACGACGACGTGCTTCGAGAAGCCCTCGGCCCCCATCACGCGCGCCCGCCACACCTCGGCCATGCCGCCTGCGCCCAGCTTCGAGACGAGCTCGTACCGCCCCAGCACCATCGTCATTTCGGCCTCAAGGCGACGTGGCGCGTCGCTTCCTTCGCCCCGGGGATCTGCACCGTCGCGGGGCGGTGACCTGCGAGCTTGAGCGTGAGCGTGGTGTCGGTGAGGAACGGGTTGTTGCCGGCCCACGGCGTCACCCCGAGCCTCGAGCCGTCGGGCAGGGTGATGGTGGCGCCAGCCGGCGTCGACTCGATGACGACGGGTGGCCCGGCCAGCACCGGAAGTACGTCGGCCACCGGCGCCGGGAGGGCGGGCAGGTCGGGCCGACGCAGCACCTTCGGCGGGGGCCGGCTCACGACGAACGCCACCAGGCCCAGCGCCACCGCCACAGGCAGCGCGATGAAGAAGGGCCAGCGGCGCCGACGAGACGTGGGATCATCGCGATAGCTTCGGTGGAGCGCGAAGTCCCGGTCGCCGCGCGGCGGCCGTTCGACGAGCTCGAGCGGCGCCTCGGGGGCGGCGGGCACCACCGGCGGCACCGGCCCTTCGGCAGGCGCCGGGGCACGCCCTTCCAGCACGCCCTCACGCGTCAGCTGCGGGCCGTCACCGGGCGTGGGCTCGTCACTCACGTCCGCCAGTCTGCCTCAAGTCCCGCGGCCTGCGGTGGCCAGGGCGCGCAGGTAGTCCCAGTTGAAGATGCCCGTGCGGTGGAGGTCGCCGAAGGTGAACGAGAGCGCGTAGTTCCCCACCGGGGCGATCTCGATGATCTTCATGTCCGCCGAGATGACCTCGGGATCGTACGTGCGCTTGCCGCTCCACTCTTCGACGCACTCGGCGCACGGGCAGTACTGCCGGAGCACGCGCGCCGTGACCGGGTGGTGCTCGCCGTCGCTCCAGGTGAGCGCGAGCGTCTTCTGATCCGCCGACAGCTCGGCGCCGGTCACCTGGGGCGTGCGTTTGGCCGGCTTGAGGCTCTCCCAGAAGCTCATGGTGTGGACTCCTCCTCGATGAGGGTGACGATGGCGAACGCCAGCTTCTCGACGAAGCCGTCGAGGAGCACGCCAAAGCGCGGGGCCTCGTCGGCGAACAGGCCCTCCTGGTACTCGACGTCGAGCGCGAAGGCCTGCGTCCTGGGCGCCAGGCCCGCGAGGTTCACCGCGAAGTCCGGCTGGGTCGCGTACTTCACCAGCCGCTGGGCCAGCGCCTGGTCGGCGAGGCGCACGAGATCGATCTGGCCGCTCACGCGCTGGGTCTCCTCGACTGGCATCGCCGCGAGGATCTGCAGCGGCAGCAGCACGAGCCCGAACGCGAACGCCGAGTTCTTCAGGGTGCGGTCGCTCTGCACCAGCTCGTTGCCGTCGATGATGGTGCGCACCACCGTCACCGGCCCGCGCAGCGTCGGCGCCGCCGAGGGCCCCACCACCTTCCACGACGGGCGCAGCACGCCGACGGCTGCGAGCAGCCGCTCGTGAATCGCCGCGAGTGTCGCCGGGCGGGCGAAGAGCGGTTTCTCGGTCACCGTTCGCGTCACGGCCACCGTCGTGGGCGCGCCGCTCGCCGTCATGCTGGTCCCCAGGCCCGAACCGACGCCGCTGACGAACTCGGTCCTCGTCGAGGTCTTCCATTCGGCCCGCTCGAAGAGCGGCTCGACCACCACCGTGCGCGGCGGCCCCGCCACCATCGGCTCGCGGGGGGGCCGCTGACCGACCAGGAAGGCAGGCGCGCATCCCATGACGACCATGCCGGCGCTGAGGGCCAGGAGCACTCTCATTTCGCGGCGATGCATATGCGCCGGGAGACGGGACCGTGTCCAGTCGCGCCGTGGGTTTACGGTGGAGACCCCACGCGGAACGTCAGAATCGACGGGCCGGCCGCTGTGGGTGGAAAGATCCAGCCTCTTGTCAGCACTCATTGCACGGGCGCATGGTGCGCGCATGGCACTGGGGGGCGTGAGACTCATGGACTGGCGGTCAAAGCTTCCATTTTCCGGCAAGAAGCGCACGGAGCTGTCGCTCGCACCCGAGCAGCTCACGCAGCTGGCACGCGTGTGCCTCGACGTGCAGAACCGATCGATCGAGGCTCTGGGCATGACGATGAGTAAGGGCATGCAGGTGCGCCACGAGCTCTTCCTGACGTGGATCGTCAGCTACCACGTCACCCTGCAGCCCAACGGCGTCGAGCACCACCTGTCGGTGAACCACGACGGCACGGTGCCACCCGAGTTCCGCGACGCGATCCTCAAGGACGCGCTGCGCCTGCTGTGCTTCTGCGTGCGCGTCTCCCGCTTGATGACGACCTCGCCCTTCGACGTCGAGGTGGCCGGCGTGGGCGTGCGCCGCGTGCTGCTGGCCGACCAGTCGAAGAAGCTGCGCCGCGCGGCGGAACAGTTGCCGTCGCCGGAAGCCCTCTCGGCGCTGTGGACGGCCGCGTGCAGCGAAGCGGGGCCGCTCGAGGCGCGCCTTGCTGAGCCGGTGCGCTCGTCGGTGTCGGGCCTGCGGCCGGCCCCGCAGTAAGGCCTCGCACCGAACCGTGCTCGCCAAACTTCGCGGGCGCCTTCTGCTCTTGCGCAGGCCGGGTCAAGTCGAGGTGCCCGAAGCACGAGCGGTTTGGCTCGAACGAGCCACTGAAGGCCCAGGCGCCGCAACGCGGCCCCTGACGGCCGAGGTCGTCTTCCCGGCTGTTGGCCAGCGCTCGAGCCGGCAGACGCCTCGGGCGAGAGGGCGCTTCTCGCCTGACACGCGCAGGACCGTCGGGCCAGACTGACAGGCGATGTTCGAAGAGCTGGGGTTTCGGTGGCGCGCAGCGGTGCGGTGGTCCTTGCCGGCGTTTCATCGTCGGCAATCCCTCGAGGGCGTCGCGGCCGATCTGTCCTCCGAGGGGCGTGCGCGGCTGAACGCGTTGCGATCGCGGTTTCAGTTCTCGCGTTGGGAAGCCTGCTGCAGCCCCCAGGCGTGGCGAGAGAGCCTGTATGCGCTCGACGTGCTCGATCGGTCCCTGCCGGTCGACCTGCCACCCGGCCGGGCGCTCGATGTCGGCGCCAAGAACGGAGCGATGCTCGCAGGCCTCGCGACGGCGCAGCCCCGCGGGTGGGACGCCGTCGAGCTCGACGCCCACCGCCGCTACCTCTGGGGGAGCACCCGGCGCGTCTACGGAGAGGCCGTCGCCGCCGCCTTCCCCGACTGCCGCTTCATCGCTGGCGATGTCCGCTCTCTCGAAGGGCCCTGGGCCGTCGTCACCTGGTTCCTCCCCTTCCTCACGCAGGCGCCGCTCGAGGCGTGGGGGCTGCCGGCCCGCTTCCTGGCGCCCCTCGAGCTGTTGCGGCACGTCACCTCGCGCGTCGTGCCCGGAGGCGTGCTGCTGGTGGTGAACCAGGGCGAGCACGAGGCGTCCCTGCAAGAGGCGCTCTTTCGCGAGCTCCCGGGCTCGTTCGCACCGCTGGGCCGCATCGACTCGCCGCTGTCGCCCTTCCGGCTGCCTCGCTTCGGGTGGCGCTGGCGCCCGTGACGACGCCTCAGCCCTTGAGGAGCGCCTTGCCGCCTTCGAACACGAACTGCACCGCGATGGCCGCGAGGATCAGCCCGAACACGCGCTCGAGGATCGCGATGCCAGTCTGCTTCAGCACGCGCTTCACCAGGTTGGCGCTCCGCAGCAGCAGGTAGGTGACGAAGAACGTCACCCCGATGCAGGCGATAACGATCGACGCGTTCAGCCAGTCAGCGCCGTACTCGGCCATCAGGACCATCACCGTGGCGATCGCGCCCGGCCCCGCGAGCAGCGGCATCGCGAGCGGTACGATGGCGATGTCTTCCTGCTCGGCGCCTTCTTTCGCTTCCTCCGGGCTCGTCTTCGTCGCCGGGTGCTGCGCGCGGAGCATGTCGAGCGCCGTCAGCATCAGCAGCAGCCCGCCGGCTACCCGGAACGCCGCCAGCGTGACGCCGAAGACCTTGAAGATCACCGTGCCGAACAGCGCGAAGAAGACCAGCACGCCGGTCGCGGTGAGGCAGGCCCGCCGCGCCATCGCCCGGCACTTCTCGGGCGGGTCGTTCGCGGTCATCGCGACGAAGAGCGGCACCACGCCGATGGGGTCGACGATGAAGAGCACCGCCGGCATGGCGATGAGGAACGTGCCCCACATCGCTCACACCGTGAAGCGCAGCTTCCACACCATCTTCACCGCCTCGAGGAAGATCTTCCGGCTCATCTTCGACTGGCCGACGCGGCGGTCCTCGAAGACGATGGGGATCTCCTTGATGGTGAAGCCCTTCTTGAGCGCCCGGTAGCTGAGCTCGATCTGGAAGCCGTAGCCGCTCGACTGCACCTCGTCGAGGTTGATGGTCTCGAGCACGCGCCGGTTGAAGCACTTGAAGCCCGCGGTGACGTCTCGCAGCGAGATGCCCAGCACCGTGCGCGCGTACATCGAGCCGCCGCGTGACATCACCTGGCGCCCGATGCCCCAGTTCACCGTGCCGCCACCCTCGATGTACCGGCTGCCCACCGCGATGTCGGCCGTCTTCGCTGCGTCGATGAGCGCGGGCAGGTACTTCGGGTCGTGCGAGAAATCCGCGTCCATCTCGATGATGAAGTCGTACTTCCGGGCGATCGCCCACCGGAACGCGGCCAGGTACGCGCGGCCGAGGCCCTCTTTTTTCTCGCGGTGGAGCACCTGAACGCGGGGCTCCTTCGCCGCCAACTCGTCGGCGAGCTGCCCGGTGCCGTCGGGCGAGTTGTCGTCCACCACGAGAATGTCGACCCGGCTGTCCGCCGCCAGCACCGCCGAGGTGATCGGCCCGAGGTTGTCTCGTTCGTTGTACGTGGGGATGATGACGAGGGCCGGGTTCATGAGCGGTGCGGCGCTTAGCGTAAGCGGCGCCCGAGGGGAACCGTGGTAAGGGCAGCGCTCACCCATGGCTGAGACGCTCGGGCCCTACACCCTCGACAAGCGCATCGGCGCCGGCGGCATGGCCGACGTCTTCCTCGCCAACGGCCCCAGTGGCGTCTGCGTGGTGAAGCGGCCGCACGCCCACCTCTGCGCCAACCCCGACTTCGTGCGCATGTTCCTCGACGAGGCGTCGATTCTCGCGAGCGTCATTCACCCCAACATCGCCCGCATCTTCGACCTCGGGCAGGTCAACGGCGTCTACTACCTGGCCATGGAGTACGTGCCCGGGTTCGATCTCATGACGATCAGCCTCGAGCACGAGCGTCAGGGCGAGCTGATGGCCCCCGAGCTGTGCGCGTGCATCATCGCCGACGTCGCCGGCGCCCTGCACCACGCGCACGAGGCGAAGCACCCGAAGACGGGCCAGGCGCTCAACCTCATTCACCGCGACGTCTCGCCCCACAACGTCCTGCTGTCGACGACCGGCGTGGTGAAGCTCATCGACTTCGGCGTCGCCCGCGCCAGCACCGCCACCCACAAGACGCAGGCCGGCCTGGTCAAGGGCAAGTACCCCTACATGGCGCCGGAGCAGATCACCGGCCAGGACATCGATCGCCGCGTCGACGTCTACGCGCTCGGGCTCGTGCTCTACGAGCTGCTCACCAACACCCGCGCCATCGCCGGGAACACCGAGGTCGAGCAGATCGACAACGCCCGGGCCGCGCGCATCAGGCCCATCGAGCAGCTGCGGCCGAACCTGGCCCTGCCCCTGCGGCAGATCCTCGCGAGCTGCGTGCACCCGGATCGGGAGGGGCGCTACCCCACCGCGCAGGCGCTCAAGGACGACCTCGAGAAGTACCTGCGCTTCGTCGGCCAGCCCATCGGCCAGGAAGATCTGCTCCGGCTCTTCCGCGTCGTCGCGGCCGAGGTCGCCCACCTCGAGCCCCAGCCGGCCCAGCCGCTGGCCCCGGGCGATGCCCAGCACACCTGGGGCGGCGCCCGCACCGAGCAGGAAATCCCCTCGGACCCGCAGGCGCCCGAGCAGCCAGACGTCGGCTTCGCGCCCACCGCCCCGTCGATGCGCGTGCCTGCCGTTCCGCCGCTCCCGGCGCCGTCGAGCGCGCCCGTCGCGCCGAACAAGGTCACGCACGGCGGCGAGCAGCCCGGCCTCGCGCCGGTGCCGACGGAGCCCGAGCTCGCCGCGAACCTGCAGTCGACCTCGCTGTTGCCCGATCGTGATCGCCGCAAGGTGAAGGACGCGGTGGCCCGGGCCGCCGCGCCGCCGCGGGAGACGAAGGGGCCGTCATCGACCCGGTGGGCGGTGCTGGCGGCCTTCGCGGCCCTCGTCGTGATCGCCGCGGTGGGGCTGTTGGTGCGAAAGGGCCCGGGGCCCGTGGCGTCCGCTGATGATGCGGGGGCCCCGCTGGTCCTCGCGCCGCCGGCCGATGCTGGAGCCGTCGCCGAGGTGCCCGCGGTCGACGCTGGACCGATCGTCGAGGTGCCGGCCGAAGACGATGCTGGCCCGGGCCTGGCGCTCGTCGAAGCAGACGCCGGCCAGGCCCGCGACGACCGCGCCGCGACGCTCGACGTGGAAGCCGATCTGCCGATGCAGGTGCGGGTCGAGGGCCACGATTGGGGCACCACCGGTAAGGCGCCGCTCAGGCTCGAGCTGACCCCGGGCGCGCATCGCATCGAGCTGGTGAACGCGTCGTCGTTCTGCCGGCGCACCGTCGACGTCGACCTGGCTCCAGGCGATGCCAGGGCCATCATGGTGAAGAACCCGCGCGGCACCCTCGAACTTCGTGCCCTCCCGGGCGGCGATTTCCGGCTCAATGGCCAACAGGTGCCAGGCGTCGCGTCGATGAAGAAGGTCGTGACGGTGTGTGCCGGCGACTACAGCGTCTCGGTCAGCCTCACCGGGGCGAAGTCGCAGACCCAACGCGCGCGGGTCAGCGCGGGGAACGTGACGGTCGTCGACTTCGGCCAGCTTCAGGCGCAGTGACCCTGCCCGCTCGCTGCGGCGCGGCCGAGGGCTTCACGAATCGGGTTCGGTCTGGGCCTGTCCGGGCGTCCGGGGGAGCCTCTCGAGCAGCCGCTCCGCCACCCGTCCAGCGGCCCCTGGCGGCCCCAGGGACGCACGAACCTCGTCGAGGCCTGCGAGACAGGCCTCCCGCTCGGGACCGGCCCACAGCGGCTCCAGGGCCTCCACGACGCGCGGAACGGTGACGTCGCCCTGGAGCAGCTCCGGCACCACCCGCCGCTTCGCCAACAGGTTCACCAGGCAGAAGAATGGAATGCGCACCAGCGCCTTGCCCACCGCGTACGTCAGCGGTGACACCCGGTAGATGGTGACGAAGGGCCGGCGCATCAGCCCGGCTTCCAGCGTCGCCGTCCCCGAGGCCACCAGCGCCACGTCGCTCGCGCCCACCACCTCGGGCGCCCGGCCGTCGACGAGCACCACCGGCAGTCCCTCGAACGCGGTGGTGACGAGCGCGCGATCGAGGCCCGGCGCGACCGGCACCACCACCTGCAACCCCTCGTGCCGCCACGCGACCTCGGCCGCCACGTCTCGCATCACGCGGCCCAGGCGCGCGATCTCCGAGCGGCGACTCCCGGGCAGGACCGCGAGCACCGGTCGGCGCACCTCGAGCCCCAGGGCCTCGCGAAACGTTTCGGCCGGCGCCGGTGGCGGCACCTGCTCGAGCACCGGCGAGCCCACGTACGTCGCGTTGACGCCGCGCTCGCGCAAGAAGGGCTCCTCGAAGGGCAGAATGCAGCACACCTCGTCGACCAGCTTCGACAGGCGCCGCGCCCGGCCCTCGCGCCACGCCCACACCATCGGCGCCACGAAGGACACCACCGGAATCGACAGCGCCTTGAGCTTCGGGGCGAGCCGCAGGTTGAAGTCCGGCACGTCGATGAGCAGCGCCACGCTCGGCCGCCGCGCCGCCGCGGCCCGCTCGAGATCGGCCATCACCGACAAGATGCGCGGGATCTTCGGCAGCACCTCGGCGATGCCCATCACCGAGATCTCATGGGCTCCGTGAATCAACTCGACCCCGGCGGCCTTCAGCTTCGGGCCGCCCATGCCGAAGAACGTCACCTCGGGCCGAAGGGCCTTGAGCGCGCGCACCACGTCGGCGCCATGGCCATCACCCGAGGCCTCTCCGGCCACGACGAGCACGCTGGGATCCGACGCCGACACGGCCCGGCCTCCTAGCAGGCCAGTCGCCGGCCCGCGCCGCCGAACCTCGAGGGCTGCCACCTCGTCGTCGTTTGGGGGTAGGAGCGCCGTCGTGTCGTCGTCGTCTTCCCCGCTCGTCGGCTCGATGCTCCAGCTGCTGGCCCTGGGCCGGCCGCACCGGCGCCTGCTCGTGGTGGCCTTCGCCTGCATGGCCGTGGTGGGGCTGACGACCGGCGCCTACGCCTTCCTCATGGGGCCGGCCCTGCGCTTCCTGCTGACGGGCGGTGTCGACGGCGTCGGCTTTCTCGCGCGTATGATCCCCGGGCTGGCGACGATGCCACGGTCCGAGCTCGTGCAGCTGCTGCCGTGGGTGGTGGTCGTCGTCGGCGCGGTGAAGGGCCTGGGCTACCTCGGGCAGTTCTACTTCGTTGGCCTCTTCGGCCAGCAGGTGGTGAAGGACCTGCGGCGCCGGGTCTTCGAGAAGCTGTTGTCCCTCTCGCCAGCCCAGCGCGCGGCGCTGCTGTCCGGAGACCTCCTGAGCCGCTTCACCGCCGACGTCTCGGCGGTCGAGACGGCCGCCACCTACACCATCGCCTCGTGGCTGCGAGACACGCTGCAGATCGTCATCCTCGCCGGGGTCGCGGTGTCGCTGTCATGGAAGCTGTCGCTGTTGACGCTGGTCGCGGTGCCGATCGCCATCGTGCCTGCGTCCCGGCTCACCCGCGCGCTCATGAGCCGCACGCGCGAGGGGCAAGAGGCGCTGGGCGCGCTCGCCGGCCAGGTGCAGGAGGGCCTCGGCGCGCTCAAGGCGATCCAGGCGTTCAACGCCGAAGCCGCCGAAGCACACCGCTTCGACCGCCGGACCCGCGGAGCCCTCGTCGCGCTGTCGAAGGCCGGCTGGGCGCGCGCCGCGGTCCCGGGCGTGATGGAGGTCCTCGCGTCGCTCGCCATCGCCGGAACGCTGGGGTGGGCTGCGTCGACGGCGGCGGTCGAGCCAGAGGCGCTGGTGTCGTTCCTCGGAGCGGTGATCCTGCTCTACCAGCCGGCCAAGGATCTCGGCCGCGTGAGCCAGTTCGCGATCACCGCGGGCGTCTCGCTCGAGCGCCTCGATGCGCTGTTGTCGCTGCCGACACGCGTCGTCGACGCTCCGGGCGCCACCGCCGCTCCGCCGCTCTCCCGACGCATCGAGCTCGACGACGTGCACTTCCGCTGGACGGCCGATCGCCCCGCGCTCGAAGGCGTCTCGTTCTCGCTCGAGCAGGGAGAGGTGACGGCGCTCGTCGGTGAGAGCGGCTCGGGCAAGAGCACGGTGGCCTCGCTGCTGCTCGCGTTCGAGCGACCGACCTCGGGCGTCGTCCGAATCGACGGGGTCGACGTCGCCTCGCGCACCGTGGCCAGCGTGCGCAGTCAGTTCGCGCTGGTGACGCAGGAAGCGCTCCTCTTCTCGGCGTCGGTTCGCGAGAACCTCGAGGTGGCACGGCCCGGCGCGAGCGACGCCGAGCTCGAGGCGGCCTGCCGCGCGGCCCAGGCATGGGACTTCGTGACGGCCCTCCCGCGAGGCCTCGACACCCCGGTGGGCGAGCGCGGCGTGACGCTGTCTGGCGGCCAGAAACAACGCCTCGCGCTGGCCCGCGCCCTCGTGAGCGGAGCGCCGGTGCTGGTGCTCGACGAGGCCACCTCGAACCTCGACCCGGGCTCCGAGCGAGAGGTCCAGGCGGCGCTCGAGCGGGTGCTCCCGGGCCATACGGCGCTCGTCATCGCCCATCGCCTCGAGACCGTTCGCGCCGCGCACCGTATCGTCGTGCTCGAGCGGGGCCGGGTGGTGGAGCAGGGCACCCACGACGAGCTGCTCGCCCGCGACGGCGCCTGGGCCCGGCTGTGGCGCGCGCAGCACCCGACCGGCTGACGGGCGGCTCGACAGTCTCGACGCGAGCGAATAGGGCCCGTCCCGTTCGATGCGGCTGCTCTACGTCCTCGCGAGCTACCTCGCCTTCGTGTGTCTCTTCCCGGCGCTCGCGCTCATGAAGAAGACGCGAGACGGGCTCTGGCAGCGCTTCGGGTTCTACACGCCGGGGCACCTCCCGCAGGGCCCGGGGCCACGCATCTGGCTCCACGGCGCCAGCGCGGGCGATCTGCTCGCGTTGAGTCCGATGATCGACCGGCTCCGCGTCAGGTACCCGCACGCGAAGGTGATCCTCTCGACCATCACCAACACCGGCGCCCTGATGGCGAAGGAGCGCCTGTCGAAGCAGATCGACGCCATCGTCTTCGCGCCGTGGGATCTGTTCGGCGCCACGCGGCGGGCCGTCGCTGCCATCAAGCCCGACGTCCTCGTGCTCGAGTACACCGAGATCTGGCCGAACCTCATTCGCGCCGCGCACGCCTCAGGGGCGCGCGTCGCGCTCACCAACGGCCGGTTCTCGGCCGCGCACCTGGGGCGCTACCGGCTGTTCTTCAACCTCATCGGCAACCCGCTCGAGGACATCGATCTGTTCCTCATGCGCGAGCAGGACGAGGCCGAGCGGGCCCTGGCCCTCGGCGCGCGGCCAGGCGCCGTCCACGTGACCGGAAACACGAAGTTCGACGCGCTCGTCCCGTCGAACGAGGCCGCCGAAGATCAGGCGCTGCGTACCGCGCTGGGGCTCGACGCCGCCGGCCGCGTGTGGATTGCGGGGAGCACCCACGAAGGTGAAGAAGAGACGCTCCTCGAGGTGTATCGGCGCCTGACCTTTGAGGTGCCCGACCTGCGCTTCGTCATCGCGCCTCGATACATCGACCGGGCCCCCCGGGTGCTCGCGCTCATCGAGCAGGCGGGACTCCACGGCGGCCTGCGTTCGCAGGGCAACCCGCAGCGTGCGCCCGTGGTGGTGCTCGACAGCATCGGCGAGCTTGCCCGGGCCTACCGCCTCGCCACGGTGGTGTTCGTCGGCGGCTCGTTCACCACGCGCGGCGGCCAGAACATCCTCGAGCCTGCGGCTCAGGGCCGGCCGGTGTTGTTCGGTCCCCACATGGAGAACTTCCGCGACTCGGTGTCCGTCCTCATGGGCCGCGGCGGCCTGCAGGTGAAGGACGCCGACACGCTCCACCGGGTGCTCGCCGAGCTCTTCTCTCGCCCTGACTCGCTCGCGTCCCTCGGAGAGCTCGCGCGGTCGGCGGTCCGCCAGGTCTCCGGCGCGAGCGATCGCAACGTCGCGGCGCTCTCGAAGCTGCTCGAGGGCCGGCCATCGTGAAGGTGCTGCACCTGCTCGCGTCGCCGTTCTTCAGTGGCCCCGCTGAGTCACTGACGCAGCTCGCCCTGGCGCAGCGCGCGCGCGGCCACGAGGTTCACGTCGCGGTCGACCTGAAGCGGCGCTCGACGGCCGCCGAGGAGCTGGCGGTGCCCCGCCTCGAGGCGCTCGGCCTGCTGTCTGACGTGGGCCTCGAGCTGAGCGTCAAGTCGTCACCGCTCGCCGTCGCGAAGGACATCGCGAAGCTCAAGCGCCTGTCGGTCGACGTGGTGCACTGCCACTTCTCACACGATCACCTGCTCGCCCGCTGGGGCCGCCCAGCCGGAGCGCGGCTGGTTCGCTCGATCCACGCGCCCCGGTCGCTGCGCAAGGTGATGCCGGTCGCCGACGCGTGGACCGTGCCGACCGAAGCGCTCGCACGGCAGCTCTCTGGACAGCCCGTGCTCGTGCTGCCGCCGCTCGTCGATGCCCGGTTCGTCGGGCCGGCATCGCGCGCCGACGTCCGCCGCCGACTCGAACTCCCCGACGTGCCCCTCGTGGGCATGCTCTCGACCTTCCAGCCCTCGCGGCGCCACGACGTCGCGGTGGCCGCCTTCGAGCAGCTCGTGCGGCGGCGCCCCGAGGCCCACCTCATCCTCCTCGGCGATGGAGCGCTCCAGGCGACCGTCGACGCCGACGTGCGCCGCCGGGGCCTTTCGGCGCGCGTGCACTTCGTCGGCTACCAACCGGCCGACGCCTTCGTGCACTGGGTGCAGGCGCTCGACGAGGTGTGGATCCTCGGGCTCGGCAACGACTGGGCGGGGCGCGCGGCGGCCCAGGCCCGGGCGTGTGGCGTGCGCGTGGTGGCTGTCGACGAAGGCGCGCTCCCGAGGTTCGCCGACGTCGTGGTTCCGGCAGCGCCAGACGCGGTGGCAAACGCGGCGCTTGGGGCCGAGCGTCGCGAGGTGGTGCTCCCGTCGCCGGGCGAGGTCGCCGCGCAGCTCGACACGCTCTACGCGGGCCGGTCCTCGTGATGCCGGCGTCGAGTCCACCGTGGGCCTCGTGGCCGGTGCCGCCTGGAGCCCTGCTGGCTCCGGTGACCACGGCCCACATTCGCCGGATCGGGCGCGGTGGGGCGGCTCGAACCGGGAGGAGCCACGCGTTCAGCCGAGCGTGCTCTCCCCTGACAACGGTCCCTTCGAGCGCTGGCGGCGCCGAGTCCGCGCGCGCTCCCCAGGGCCCGGGGTGTGCGCCCACCCAGACCCGAAACGGTCTGATGGAGCGCTCGTGGTGAGGCTCGACCGGCTGTGGTTCGGCGCTGCTCCGGCGTGGCAACGCGCGTTGGGGCTCGTCGCCCTCGGTCCGCCGTCGCTCCTGTTTCGGCTGGGCGTCGGGGTGCGCAACGCGCTCTTCGATGCCGGGGTGCTCGCGACGGGCCGTGTCGAGAACGTGCAGGTCGTTTCGGTCGGGAACCTGGTGGTGGGTGGCGCGGGGAAGACCCCACTCGTCATCTTCCTCGCACAGTGGGCGCTGGCGTCAGGTCTGCGCGTCGCCGTGCTGTCGCGTGGTCATGGGCGCGCCAGTCGTGGCCCGCTCGACTTCGATGCCGCTGCGCTTCCCGATGAGCCCCGGTGTGGAGATGAGCCCCGACTCATCGCACGCAAGGCCCCTGGCGCACGGCTGTATGTCGACGCCGATCGGCTGCGTGCCGCGACCGTCGCGAGGGCGAACGGGGCGCAGGTGGCGATCCTCGATGACGGGTTCCAGCACCGGCGGCTCGCTCGTGACGTCGATCTCCTCGTCGAGGTGCCCGGCGCCTCGCCGCACGTCCTCCCGCTGGGGCCGCACCGCGAGCCCGTCGCCAATCGCCGCCGCGCCACGCTCTGCTGGAACGGGCCGTCGCCGAACGACCCTGCCGGAGCCCTCGTGGTGGAGCGCCTCGTCGACCCCACAGGCCAGGTCGCCACGCCACGGCGGGTCGTCGCGCTCACCGGCATCGCGCGACCCGATCGTTTCCTCACCACGCTCCGGGGCCTGGGCCTCGACGTGACGGGGCGCTGGCACTTTCCCGATCACCACCGCTTCTCGCCCGCGGAGCTCGCCAGGGTCTCGAGCGACGCTGCGCGGCAGGGCGCGGTCGTCGTCACCACCGAGAAGGACCGGGAGCGACTCCCCAGTGGCTTCGCCGCCGTGACGGTCGAGACGGCGCTGTCGGTGACGCGGGGGCTCGACACGCTGGCGCGGGCGTTGGGCTGGCCCGAGGCTTGTGCACCCCGACCGACGATGGAAGAAGGCGCGCCGTGAACCGGCTTTCGGCGTTCCCGAGGGTGCGCGTGGTGGTGTTGGGCGATCTGGTCGCCGACCACTACCTCTACGGTCAGACCGAGCGAATCAGCCGCGAGGCGCCGGTGCTGATCGTCCGCCACGAACGCGACGAGGTGAAGCTCGGAGGCGCCGCGAACGCCGCCGCCAACGCCCGCGCGCTCGGTGGGCGGGTGACCGCCGTGGGCGTTCTCGGGGACGACCCGATGGGGCAGGCGCTCCGCCAGCGGTTCGACGAGCGTGGCATTCGGGTCGAAGCGGTCACCTCGCCCGGCGTCTCGACCGAGACGAAGATGCGAATCCTCGCCGGGGGCCTCAGCACCTCACGGCAGCAGATGCTGCGGGTCGATCGCGGCGTCGTCGGCCCGCTGCCGGTCGAGCTCCGCAAGGCCCTCGCGCGCCGGCTGGAGCGCGCCGCCGAGAAGGCCGACGTGGTGGTGGTCTCGGACTACGGGGCAGGCGTCGTGTGCGACGAGACCCGGGCGGTGATTCGCGCGCTGGCGAGGAAGGGCGTGCGCGTCTGCGTCGACTCCCGCTTCGCGCTCGCGGCGTTCGCCGGGGTGACGGTGTGCAAGCCGAACGAGCCGGAGTTGGGCGCCATGACCGGGCTGCCCGTCTCGACGGACCGCGAGGTCGACGCCGCCGCGAAGCGCGCGCTCGAGGCGCTGGGGTGCGACGCGCTGCTCGTCACCCGGGGCCGCAAGGGCATGGTCGTCTACGAGCGGGGCCAACGCCCGGTGCGGCTGCCGGTGCACGGGCCCGAAGAGGCCGTCGACGTCACGGGCGCAGGAGACACGGTGATCGCCACCACCGCGCTGGCCCTGGGCGCTGGCGCGTCGTTCGTCGAGGCGGCGCGTCTGGCCAACGTCGCGGGCGGGCTGGTGGTGCAGAAGCCCGGGACGGCCACGGTGTCCCGCGCGGAGCTCGCTCGGGAGCTCGCGCCGTGAAGCGGGTCACCCTCGAAGAAGCCGCCGCGCTCGTTCGCGCCTGGCGACGACAGGGCCAGACGGTGGCGCTGGCGAACGGCGCGTTCGATCTCCTCCACGTCGGCCATGTGCGGTACCTGCAGGGCGCGCGGGCGCTGGCCGATCGCCTGGTCGTGGCCATCAACTCAGACGCCTCCACGCGCCGGCTCAAGGGTGAAGGCCGGCCCGTCGTCCCCGAAGCGGAGCGCGCCGAACTCGTCGCAGCCCTCGCGTGCACCGACGCCGTGCTCATCTTCTCGGAGCCGGACGTCAGAGGGGTGATCCGCGCCCTGCAGCCCGACGTCCACGTGAAGGGCACGGACTATTCGCCCGAGACGATCCCCGAGCGTGACGAGGTGCTCGCCTACGGGGGCCGGGTGGCGGTGGCGGGCGACCCGAAGGACCACTCGACCTCCGCGCTGGTGGAGCGGCTCGGCCCTTCGCGCGGGTGAGCGACGTCGCGCAAGTTGATCAGCGCTGCCGATGGGCCTACGCAGGCAGCATGTTGAGAAGCATGACGGGCTTTGGGACGGGGCGGGCCGTGGCCGGCGACGAAGAGCTCGTCGTCGAGGTGAAGTCGGTCAACCACAAGTTCTGTGAGGTCAAGGCGCGGCTCCCCCGCGAGCTCGCTCCGCTCGAGACCGCCGTCGTCCGCCGGGTGAAAGATCGCATCGCCCGCGGCTCACTCGACGTGACGGTCAAGCGCGGCCGGAGCGCCACCACCGGACTGGTGCCCGTCGTCGACACCGCGCTCGCCCAGGAGTACCGCCGCGCCTTCGCCCAGCTCGCCGCTGCGACCGGGCTGCCCGACAGCACCACCGTGAAGGACCTCGCGGCGCTCCCGAACGTCGTGCGGCTCGAGGAGCCCCAGCTCGACCTGACGAAGGTGACGCCGGCGCTCGACGCCGCTGTCGACCAGGCCCTCGCGGCGCTCGAGGCCATGCGGGTCGTCGAGGGCAAGGCCATCGAGAAGGATCTCTTGAGCCGGCTCGAGCTGGTGGCCCGCTCGGTGGGCGAGGTGGGGCGTCTGGGCCCGGCCACCATCGACGAGTACCGCGCTCGCCTGACCGAGCGCCTCGCCGAGCTCACTCGGGGCATGCCCATCGACCCCCAGCGCCTCGCGCAGGAGGTCGCCTTCTTCGCCGAGCGCTGTGACGTGGCCGAGGAGCTGACCCGCCTGGGGTCGCACCTCGACCAGTTCAAGCAGCTGTGCGCCGCTCCCGAGCCCGCCGGCCGCAAGCTCGACTTCCTCGTGCAGGAGATGCACCGCGAGGTGAACACCGCCGGGTCGAAGAGCGCCAACGCGCAGGTCGCTTCACTGGTGGTGCAACTCAAGGCCGAACTCGAGCGGGTTCGCGAACAGGTCCAGAACGTCGAATGAGAACGAACCCCGAAATCCCCGTGACGCCCGCTCCCGGGCTCTTGCTGGTCCTCTCGGCGCCCTCGGGCGCGGGCAAGACGACGCTCGCGCGCAGACTCGAGAAGGAGTTCCCGAGGGCCCAGTTCTCCATCAGCTACACCACGCGTGATCCGCGCGGCCAGGAGCAGAACGGCATCGACTACCACTTCGTCGATGCCCGCACGTTCCTCCAGATGGTGAACCGCGGCGACTTCATCGAGTGGGCCGAAGTGCACGACAACTACTACGGCACCGCTCGCGGCATCGTCGACACCGCGTTCGCTACGCGGGGCATCGCGGTGTTCGACATCGACGTGAAGGGCGGGCTCGCGATCAAGTCGAAGTTCCCCGACGCCGTGCTCGTCTTCATTCTCCCCCCGTCGATGGAGGAGCTCGAGCGGCGCCTGCGCGGCCGGGGCACCGACAAGGACGAGACGATTCACCGCCGCCTGCTCGCCGCGCGCACCGAGATCGAGAAGGGCCTCGAGCGCTACGACTACCTGATCATCAACGACGCCCTCGACCGCGCCTACGAGGAGCTCAAGTCGGTCGTGATCGCAGAGCAGGCCCGGCGCGGGCGCGTCGATCTGAGCGCGCTCAAGCTCCAGTCGGCTGATTTTCCTCCAAAATCCGGCTCGCCAGAAAAGTGAAGGAGGGGAGTTGACTCATGAGGTGCGGATCTGTATATGCGCCGCCCCTCGTTGCACGGGGGAAGCCGTTGGGCGGGCAGGACGGGTGGTTGGCGAGTCGCAGAGCGAAGACGGTTGCAGGAGCAGTCAGGAAGTGAGAAGCACCGCAGTCACAGGTGAATACGGCGCAGGCTCAGCCCACGTGCTGATCACCTGATCACAAGCCTCCTCTGCCTCGGCAGAAACGAAGTGGAGAAAGGCTTGACGAGTTCGAGGAGGCCGATGTAGTACTGGCCCTCCCCGCAGCGACGAAGCCCTCCGGAGCAGTCCTGAGGCGACGAAGCAGCGGAGCCAAGCAAACGGGAAACCGGTTGCAAACGGCAAAAGATGATGTAGAAGCGCCGCCCCCGAACAACGGTTCGGACGGCGGACGAAGGAAGAAGTTCGGCGGGTTGTCCGCTCGCTCTTTGAAAACTGGATAGCACACCCAAGAAGTTCTGCGGGTAACTGCAGTTCATTTGAGTGCTGAGGTCACAGACCTCGGCATCCCTCGCGAAGTCTTCGGACGACGCGAGAGAGCACAAGACAACTCTTTCTTTGGAGAGTTTGATCCTGGCTCAGAACGAACGCTGGCGGCGTGCCTAACACATGCAAGTCGAGCGCGAAAGGAGCAATCCGAGTAGAGCGGCGCACGGGTGCGTAACACGTGGATAATCTACCCTCGAATTCGGGATAACCTTCCGAAAGGTTGGCTAATACCGGGTA
>JANRKQ010000068.1:0-27116 GCA_033763395.1 Myxococcaceae bacterium | reverse complement strand
GCTCCCTTGCGGGTTCTTCGCGGCCTCGGCGGCGAGGCGGGCGGCCTCTTTCTTCTGCTCTTCCTCGAGCTTCTTCGCGTCGGCCTCGAGCCGCTTCGCCTCGGCGGCGGCGAGCTTCTCGTCTTCCTTGCGCTTCTTCTCCTCCTCGGCGAGGCGCTTCTTCTCGTCGGCGGCGGCCTTGCGCTCGTCCTCCTTGCGCTTCTTCTCTTCTTCGGCGAGCCGCTTCTTCTCTTCGGCCTCGGCCTTCTTCTTCGCCTTCTCTTCTTCGGCGAGGCGCTTCTTCTCTTCGGCGGCGGCCTTGCGCTCCTCTTCCTTCTTCTTGCGCTCCTCTTCGGCGACGCGCTTCTTCTCTTCGGCGGAGTTCTTGAACTCCTCTTCCTTGCGCTTCTTCTCCTCGGCGGCGGCGCGGGCCTCTTCCTCGGCCTTGCGCTTCTTCTCTTCGGCCTCGAGCTTCGCCTGCTCTTCCTTCAGCCGCTTCTCTTCGACCTCGGCCTTCTTCTTCTCGAGCTCGGTGCGCACCTTCTCGATCTCGGCGCGCTTCTTCTCGAGCTCTTCGTCGCGCTTCTTCTCTTCGGCGAGCTTCTTGTCTTCCTCGGCCTTCTTCTTCGCCTCTTCGGCCAGCCGCTTCTTCTCTTCGGCCTCGGCCTTCTTCTTCTCTTCGGCGGCGCGCTTCTCGTCCTCCTTGCGCTTCTTCTCCTCCTCGGCGAGGCGCTTCTTCTCTTCCTCGAGGCGCTTCTTCTCTTCCTCCAGCGCCTTCTTGTCGGCCTCGGCCCTGGCCTTCTTGTCGGCTTCGGCCTTCGCCTTCGCCGCGATGGCCTCCTGCTCGGCCTTCAGGCGCCTGGCCTCTTCTTCGGCCTTCTTGCGCGCCTCTTCTTCGGCCTTCTTGCGGGCCTCTTCAGCCGCAGCGGCGGCCCGGGCGGCCTCTTCATCGGCCTTCTTCTTGTCTTCCGCGGCCTTCTTGGCGGCGGCCTCGTCGGCCTTCTTCTTCTCATCGGCGGCCTTCACGGCGGCTTCCCGGTCGGCGCGGGTGATGGGCTTGCGGCCACCGGCCCCCGCTTCGGTCGTCGCGGCCGACTTGGGCCCAGCGACTTCGACCTCGTCCTGGGCCAGGGCGACGGAGGCGATGAGGCAGGCCGACAGGAGCGCAGCGCGGAAAGAAACGTTCATGGGTGGGCGCCTGTAGCCGAGGTGCCTACCGGCGATCAATCAATCGCCCGCTCGCGTCAGCCGGCGGAGCAGGCCCTGGGCCGGCCCCGCATGTCGGCCTGTGTCGGACGGTCTGCGACCCACGTCAAATCACCTCGCAATCCGAGTGGAGCCGGGCACTTCGCGTCGCCGACAATGAGGCATGAACCTTCGCGTCGGCAGCCGTGGCCAGAGCGTCCTGTCCCTGCAGCAGAAGCTCGAAGAGGCGGGCTTCAGCCCGGGCCCGCTCGACGGCAAGTTCGGTCCCCTCACCCAGCGCGCGGTGCGAGCCTTCCAGCAGGCGCGCGGCCTTCAGGTGGACGGCGTGGCGGGGCCGGCGACGGCCGGCGCGCTCGGGTTGTCGGGCTTCGATGCGCCCCAGCCACGAGTCGATGGCAACGCGCCTCCGGGCCGGCCGCCGGGAGGCTCGGGCACGGGCACCACGCAGGAGTTCCTGTGGAACGCGCTGGGCCAGCAGGGCAAGTCGTACGTGTACGGCGCCGAGACGAACCTGAACGACCCCAACCCGCAGACGTTCGACTGCTCCGAGCTCGTCGAGTGGGCGGCGGCGCGGGCCGGTGTCCGCTTCCCCGATGGGTCGGCGGCGCAGATCGACGCCGCTCGCCCGATGTCCGTCGAGGAGGCCCTGCGCACGCCGGGCGCGCTCCTCTACCGGCCCGGCCACATCGCCATCAGCCTCGGAGACGGCCGCACCATCGAGGCGCGCGGCCGTCGCTACGGCGTGGGCATCTTCAGCGCGGAAGGCCGGGGGTGGACCCGGGCCGGCACGATCCCCGGCCTCTCCTGACCACGACGAGTCACTCGCTCGGCTGTGCCCGAACCCCGCCGGGCACGCCGGGTGGTCCGCGGCCGAACTCAGCTCGAAGGGCGTCTCGACGAGTCTGGCGGTCGCTGCTGCGCGTCGTCGCTGGCGGCACGACGGCTGTTCCGATGAAACCCGGCGAAGCCCTCGCTTACCGCTTCGCCTGCCGGGCGCGCACGCGGCGCTCGACGACGAGGAGCAGCCCGGGAATCAGCAACGACAAGCCCATCGACACGAGCGACACGCGGTCCATGCCGAGCAGCATGCGCGCCGGCCGGCCTGGCGCGTCGTCAGCGAGCGGGGTGCGGGCGACTTCGGTGAGGAGCAGCCCAGAGCCGAACGCCGCCAGCGCCGTCGCGCCGTGCTGCACCGCCGACTGGAGTGACTGGAACGTCGCGCGCCGCGACGGATCGGGCACCTTCGTGGTGAGCGTGTTGTACGAGACGTTGCGCAGCCCCTGCGCCAGCATGAACCCCGCGAAGACCACCAGCGTCAGCCCCGACGACATCGACTGGCGCGGCAGGAAGAAGAAGAAGAACACCAGCAGGGTGACGAGCACCGTGCCCGCGGTGCCGACGCGGAACGAGCCGAGGCGATCGACGAGGCGCCCGCCGCCCTGCGTGGCCACCAGGCTGGCGAGGCCACCGACGAGGTAGGCGTACTTGATGTGCGCCTCGGGCACGCCGAGGTTGAACTGCAGGTACGAGGCGATGTTGGGAATGAGGACGAAGCCCGCCGACATGACGATGGCCGTCATGAGGAACGACAGCTGAACGTCTCGCTCCAGCACCAGCGCGACGAGCTCTCCCACGGAGCGCCGCTGGCCGGTGATGTGGCCC
This sequence comes from Myxococcaceae bacterium, assembly GCA_033763395.1. Taxonomy (GTDB): domain Bacteria; phylum Myxococcota; class Myxococcia; order Myxococcales; family Myxococcaceae; genus Xiheimicrobium. The sequence goes on along the minus strand of JANRKQ010000068.1, from coordinate 24,269 downwards.
CGCAGCGAGGGCAGCAGCACGATGCTGCCCGTCAGCACCGCCGCGCCGAGCGCCGCCACCACGAAGAAGGGAGCGCGCCACCCGACGTGCTCGGCCAGCCACAGCCCCGCCGGCACGCCGAACACCGAGGCCACCGAGAAGGCGCCCATCACCGTGCCCATGGCCTTGCCCCGCACTTCGGCCGGAATGGTGTCGGCGATGATGGCGAAGCAGAGCGAGGTGGCGGGGCCTCCGAAGGCGCCAGCCACGCTGCGGGCCACCAGCAGCATGGTGAAGTCGTTCGCCAGCCCGCACAGCGCCGTGCCCACCACCAGCCCGGCCACCGCCACGCCCACGGCCTTGCGGCGATCGAAGCGGTCGAGGAACAGCGCGCCCAGGAGGCCCATCACCGACGCGGTGGCGGTGTAGCTCCCGTTCATCCACGGCAGGTGCGAGGCGGGGAAGTCGAGGGCCGTCGACAGCCTGGGGCCGATCGGCATCACGATGACGAAGTCGAGAATGTTGACGAACTGGAGCGCGGCGACGACGAGCACGATGCCCCACTGGCGGCTCGACAAGGTGGTGACGGGAGCCTGCGCCATCACCGCGGTCGCCTCGGACGACATGGGCAACCTGTACACCAGAGCGGCCCGCGCCGCCCGACAACCCCGCGGGACGAACTGCCCGCCCGGCGGGACACGCGCTCCGGGTTGACGGGGGACCGGCGAGGGTGCGACGTCAGCGGGCCCTCGCCGCCATGAGTTTCGCGCAGCGCTTTCGCCGGGTGATCTTCTGGGCGCTCCTCGGCGGCGCGCTGGCGCGGCTGTACGTGCTGGGAGAGGCGAAGTCCTGGCGGGTGGTGGCGCCCGTCGCCGTGTCGATGACGGCGCTCACGCTCGCGGCGTGGTTCCTCCACCTCGTCCTGCACGAGCTCGGGCACCTGCTGGCCGCCCGCCCTGCCCGCTTCGAGGTCGACCGCGTCACGCTGGGCCCGCTCGAGTGGAGCGCCGACACGCGGACCTGGCGCTGGGGGCGGCCGTCACTCCGGGGCGCCGTCGCGATGTTGCCCATCGGCGCGACCGACCTGCGGCGGCGGCTGCGGCGGGTGGCGCTGGGCGGGCCGGTGGCGTCGCTCCTCGCCACGGGAGGGCTCGGCCTCGCCTTCGCCATCTCGGGCCAGCCCGTCACCCACCCGCTCGGCGTCGGCTTCATCACCGGGCTCCTCGTGCTGGCCTCGGCGGCGACGCCGGGCCGGTTCCGCGAAGCGACGGCCATCGCCGGCAACGACGTCGATCAGATCGTCGGGAGCCGCGGCGTCGTCGCGCACTGGACGTCGCTCGCCGCGGTGCAGGGCGTGCGGGCGGGGCGCCGGGCCGTCTCGGTGCTCGAGGGCGTCGAGGTGTCGGCGCTGCTGCCACCGCCCGGTGCGCCGCCGGAGCCGGTGACGCTGTTGGCGGCGATCGGCCTGCTCGAGCGGGGCGAGGTGGCCAGCGCGAAGGCCCTGCTCGAGCCGGCGAGCCAGGAGGCCGACGACGCCGCGCTCGCGTGGGTGTCGACCGACGTCTTTCACCAGCTCGGCGCGCTGCTGGCCCTGCACGAGGGTGACGTCGACGGCGCCGCGGCCTGCCTCGTCCAGGTGCGCCGCTTCCAGACGCTCCCCTGGTACGCCGACCTGCTCGAGGCCTGCGTGGCGAAGGCGAGCGGCGACGCCGAGATGGCGGACAAGCGTCTGGAGCGGTGGCTCCACGAAGCGACGGGCGCGCCCCGGGGCCGGCTCGCGTTCGGCGGCAACGAGTGGATCCTCGACCGGCTCCGCCCCGGGTGGGACCGTCACCTCACGGCCGACCGCGCTTCGTGACGTCCCTCAAGCCTGGAACTGCGGCGGCTCCGCGGGCGCCCTGGAGGTTCATCGGCGGCGGGCGGCTGAGCAGCGCGAGCGCCGTCTCGACCACATCACGACCGTCGATGCGCGCTCCACCCTTCCGTCAGACGCGGAAACGGCGGATTTCACCGCGCAGGACCTCGCCCTGCTGCCGCAGCGTCTCGATGGCCTCTTCGAGCTGCTTCACCGAGCGGTTCTGCTGCTCCGAGACGGACTTGATGGTCTCGATGGCCTTCAAGACCTGCTCCGAGCCGCGCGTCTGCTCCTTCTGGGCGCGGTTGAGGTGCGTCACCATCTCGTTGATGTTCTCGATGGAGCGGCTGATCTGCTTCGAGCCGTGGGCCTGCTCCTGCACCGATCGCGTGACGTGGGTGGTGAGCATCTTCATGTGCTCGGCCGACTTCATGATCTGCTCCGAGCCGCGGGCCTGCTCGTTGGTGGCCTTGCTGATCTGCTCGACGGTCTCGCGAATGCGATCGACGGCGGCGGTGACGTCTTTCGAGCCGCGGGCCTGCTCGACGGTGGCGCGGGCGATGGCCTTGACCATCTGGGTGGAGCGGTTCGCCGAGTCCTGGATCTTCTTGAGCGCGCCTTCCGTCTCGCGGCCGAGCAGCACGCCGTCTTCGACGTGGCGCACGCCCTGGTTCATGGCGGTGACGGCGTTGCGCGACTCGTCCTGCACGGCGCGAATGAGGTCGCCGATCTCCTTGGTCGAGGCGCCGGTGCGCTCGGCGAGATCCTTGATCTCCTCGGCGACGACGGCGAAGCCCTTGCCGTGCTCGCCGGCCTGCGCGGCGATGATGGCGGCGTTCAAGGCGAGCAGGTTCGTCTGCTCGGCCACCTCGTCGATGACGTCGACGATGTTGCCGATCTCGAGGATGCGGCGGCCCAGCTGTTCGATGACGGTCGAAGCGGCGCGCGAGCTGTCCTTGATCTTGTCGATGCCGACGATGGTCTTCTGAATCGACTCGGCGCCCAGCTCGGCGTCCTTCGACACCTGCTCCGACAGGCGCGCGGTCTCGTAGGCGTTGGTCTCGACCTGGCTGATGGCCACGTCCATCTCGCGAATGGAGGAGGACGTCAGCTCGGAGCTCTTGAGCAGGTCCTCGACGTTCCGGGCGACCTCTTTGATCGAGTACGTCGTCTGCTCGATGGCGCTGGTGGTCTGCTCGACCGAGGCGGCCATCTTCATCACGTTCTCGGCCACCTCGTCGTTGGTGGTGGCCATCTCGAGGATGCTCGAGCTCGAGTCCTCGGCGCTGCCGTAGAGCGTCTCGACGTTCTCGGCGATGCCCTTGAGGCTGGCGAGCATCTCGACCATCGCGCTCGAGGTCTCTTCGACGCGGGTGAGCACGGTCGACGAGCCGCCGGTGGTGGTAGCGGCGGTGCGGCTGATCGAGTCGATGACCTGCGCCACGCTCTCGGCCACGCCGCGCACCCGGCCGATGGTGTCGCGGAGGCCCTGGCCGATCATGTTGAGCGCTTCGGACAAGTCCTGCAGCTCGCGGGTGGTGGCGCCCTCGACGCGGCCCGAGAGGTCGGCTTCGGACAGCCGCAGGGCCTGGGCCCGCATCTGCCGAATGGGCGCGATGATGAGCACGCGCGACAAGACGCCGACGAGCGCGATGAAGACGACGACGCTCAAGAGCAGCGCCACCAGCAGCGTCTGCCGCAGGCTCGAGATCGCCTCGCGCACGCGCACCGTGTCGAGGAGGATCAGCACGTGCGCCCGCCCGCTGCCCGTGCGCGGCTGCACCTCGTCGGAGACCAGCAGGTCGCCGGAGTCGAGCGTGAGCCGCGTGCGCCGATTGCCCGCGTTGAAGGCGTCGAGCACCGCGCGGGTCAGCTCGGGGTTCGTGTTCGGCTTGAGCGCGATCAGATCCTTCGGGCCGCACTCGACGTCGGGGCACACGAGCACCCAGACGGCGCGGATCTCTTCTTCGCTGCCGATGATGGTGCGGATCTCGTTGGAGGCGTCCTGGTCGATGCCGTCGCGCGCTCCGATGACGATCTTCCGCTCGATCTCACGCGCGATCGCCTTGCCGCGGTCGAACAGGGTGTCTTCGAGCGGGCCCTGGGCCTGCTGCGGCAGCACGATGAAGAGGACGAAGACCAGGACGAACAGCGCGAGGGTGAAGGTGCCGAAAATCGCCCAGGTCAGGCCCACCCTTCGAGATCGCGCCGCCACGGACCGGACTGTATGGAGCGCTTTCGGAGGCTTCAAGAATGACGACCCGGCTCTGGTGTGATTCCCGCTTCGAGCTGCACGTGGCGGGGCCGATGCATCCCGAGTCGCCCGGACGGCTGAAGGCCATTCGGAGCGTGCTCGACCGCGCGCCGATCGCCGGAACGAGCCTCGAGGTGCCGAGGCTGGCGACCCGGGACGAGCTGCTCGCCGTGCACCAACCCGACCACGTCGACCACGTGCTGTCGCTGAAAGGGCGCACGGCGCAGCTCGACCCGGACACGGCGATGAGCCCGGGCAGCGCGGACGCGGCCCTGCTCGCCTCGGGCGCGGCGGTCGACGCCACGCTGGCGGTGATGGAGGGCCGCGCCGACAACGCCTTCGCCCTCGTGCGGCCGCCCGGCCACCACGCCGAAGCCGACCACGCGATGGGCTTCTGCCTCTTCAACAACGTGGCGGTGGCGGCCGAGGCCGCGCGGCGTCGGGGCGCGGAGCGGGTGCTGGTGCTCGACTGGGACGTGCACCACGGCAACGGCACGCAGCACGTCTTCGAGGCGCGCCGCGACGTGCTCTTCTGCTCGTCGCACCAGTTCCCGTACTACCCGGGCACGGGCGCTCCCGACGAGACGGGCCGCGGCGAGGGCCTGGGCTACACCGTCAACGTCGCGCTCCCGGGCGGCCGCACCGACGCCGACTATGGCGCCGTCTTCCACGATGTCTTTCTGCCCATCGCGCGCGCCTATCGCCCCGACGTGGTGCTGGTGAGCGCGGGGTTCGACCCGCACCGGGCCGATCCCATCGGGGGCATGAACGTCACCGAGCGCGGCTTCGCGGCGATGACGAGCGCGATGAAGCAGCTCGCCGACGAGGTGTGCCAGGGGCGACTCGTCTTGCTGCTCGAGGGTGGGTACGACCTCGACGCGCTCGGCCAGTCCGTGCACGCCTGCATCGAGGTGCTGGCCGGCCAGCGACGTGACGAGTTCCCCGACGGTGCTTCCATCGAGGCGCGCGCCGCCATCGCCGCGACCCGCGCCGCCCTCGGCACTACGTGGAGCGCGCGCACATGAGCGACGGCTACATTCACGGGGCCACCTCGGCGCGAGAGGTCGCGCGGCTCGAGAAGCAGGGCGACTGGACCGCGGCATTCACCTTCCCCGGCTTCGGCGCCCGCCCGGGCGAGCGCGTCGTCGATCTCGCCTGCGGCGTGGGCGCGATGTCGTCACGCCTGGCGAGCCAGTTCGATGGCCTGCGCCTGGTGGGCGTCGATCTCTCGGCCACGCAGCTGGCGGCGTGCCGCGAGAACCACCCGACCATTCCCGTGCTGCGCGCCGACGCGACGCGCCTGCCGTTCCCCGATGGGAGCATCGACAAGGTCTTCTGCTCCTGGCTGCTCGAGCACGTCGCCTCGCCGGTCGCGGTGCTGCGGGAGGTGCGCCGGGTGCTCAAGCCGGGCGGCGTCTGTCAGTTCGTCGAGGTCGACAACTTCTCCTTCGTCACCCGGCCTCACCTCCCGGCGGCGCACGAGGCGCTGCGGCTGCTCAACGCGGCCCAGCTGCGCGCGGGCGGAGACCCCGGCATCGGCCCGCGGCTCCACCACGCGTTCCTCGTCGCGGGGTTTCGCCGCTTTACCCTCGAGCCCGTCGTGCTGCACGGCACCCACGCGCGCCCCGACTTCCTCGGGGCCTTCATCGACGAGTTCGTCGAGATCTTCGAGAGCGTCGAGGGCGCGCTGGGCGACGAGGGCCGCGCGGTGCTCGACGCGGCCATCGCCGAGCTTCGCGGGTTGCGCCAGCAGCCGTCGGCCGAGCTCACGTACACGCCGGTGCTGGCGCGCGGGTTTCGCTGAAAGAGGCCCGTTCAGCCGGGCTATACCGTCGCCATGTCGCTTCGCTGCGTGGGGCTGGGCTCGCTGGCGCGGTTGGCTCCGGGTGCCTCCGCGCCGGGCCCACGCCGCTGGCGCCAGCGCCCCGGGACGCCGCGCGCTTCGTGTCCCTGCGTGAGACCGTGCCCCTCGGGCTCGTTCAGCTCGTCACCTTCGCGTTCGCCATCAACGGGCACGACGCCCGCGACCGCTCGCGCTCCGGGTCGTGCGGGAACCTCGAACCATGAGTAGAGGCTTCGCGCCGTGAACCCCCTCCTCCTCGCGCTGACGCTCGCGACCTCGACCGCCGCCACCCCGGCGCCCAGGGTGTACGTCGGCGTGTACCTGCTCGACGTGTCGGATCTCGATCTGAAGGCCGGCCGCTTCAAGGCCGACGCCCGCGTGTGGCTCAAGTGGAAGGGCGACGAGACGCCGCCCCCGCTGCTCTTCGACAACGCCGAGCTCGACTCGAAGGAGGAGCTGTCGAAGGAGAGCGAGGGCGACTGGCGCACGGTGCAGTGGCGGGTGCAGGGCACCTTTCGCGGCGAGTTTCCGCTCCACGACTTCCCCTTCGATGCGCAGACGTTGTCGCTGGACTTCTCGCTGCCCGAGTCTTCGGGCCGGCTGGTGCCCGACCTCGCGGCCTCGGGCATGGCGCAGGCGTTCTCCATCACCGGGTGGCAGTACGAGCGTGCCTTTCAGGCGGCGGTCGACGCGCACACCTACGGCTCCGACTTCGGCTCCATCGCCCGGGAAGGTGAGACGACGGCGGTCGATCGCGTGCGCTTCAGCCTGCACCTCGCGCGCCCGCTCGAGCCGTACCTGCTCAAGTTCCTGGTGCCGCTGTCGATCATCCTGCTGATGGCGGTGCTTGCGCTCTTCCTCCCCGTGGGTGAGCTCGAGGTGCGCTCGGCGATGGGCGTCACCGCGCTGTTGTCGGTGGTGGCGTTTCACTTCAGCCAGGCCGACTCGTTGCCTGACGTCTCGTACCTCGTCGCGGCCGATAAGCTCTTCCTCGGCGCGTACGTGCTGTGCATCGTGACGCTGGTGGTGACGGTGGTGAGCTTCAACGTGCGGGAGCGGTTCCCCACCGCCGTCACCCGCGTCGACCGGGTCTTCGGGCTGGCGACACCGCTCGTCGCCGTCGTGGGCGTATTCGTGCTGCTCCAGCGGCCGACCGCCCCGCCGCCGCCGGAGCCCCCTCGACCTGCCGCGACCGTGGCGGCGAAGCGCTCCGTGCTGCGGCTGGGGCTCGCGGGTTCGCTGAAGCAGCCGACGAGCGGCGGGCTGTGGCCGCTCACCCGCCGGGGGCTCGTCACGCGCACGGCCACAGGTGGGCTCGAGCCGCTCCTCGTCGTCGAAGCGCCCACGATGACGAACGGGCTGGTGCGGTTGCTCCCCGACGGAGGCCTCGTCATTCGTTGGCGCCTGCGCGAGGGGCTGCGGTGGAGTGACGGCACGGCGCTGACAGTGAAGGACTGCGTCGAGACGCTCGGGGTGAACCCGCTCGCGAGGCGACGGGCGGTGCGGGTGCTCGACGAGCGCACCTTCGAGGTGGAATACGCCGACCGCCGCGCCGATGACCTCGAGGGGTTCTCGCCGCTGCCTCCGTCGCTGCGCGCCCTCGCCGGCACCGACGGGGGTCTCGAGGCGTCGAACCAGGCGTCGGCCACGCCCGGGAGCCCGACGGCTGGGCCGTACGTCATCGCGGCCTTCGAGGCCGACAAGAAGGCCAGCTTCGGCCGCAACCCGCACTTCGCCGGGCCCGCGCCGGCCTTCGAGCGCGTCGAGGTGACGGTGTTCGGGGCGAGTGACGAGGTGGCCGCGCAGCTGCTCGAGGGGGCGCTCGACGCGGCCCCGGGCCTGGGCCCGCAGGGCGTCGAGGCGCTCACCGGCAAGGCCGACTTCACCCTGCACAGCCAGCTCGGCGAGGTGCTGTACGTCCTGCACGTCGACCCCGCCGTTCCGGCGCTCGCGTCACCTGCCGTGCGCCGTGCGTTCCTCGAGGCCATCGATCGGCGCTCGTTGGTCGCGTTGCTCCGGCCGGTGCCCGCGTCGGTCGCGCGGGGCCTCACGCCGGCCATCGAAGCGTTCGACGTGCCGTACGACCCCGTCGCGGCGCGCGCCCACTTCGCCGAGGCCGGCCTGAGGCGCGTGAAGCTGACGGGCATGGCCGGAAAGCCGGGAACGCCGCCAGCGCTCGTCCTGGGGCGCATCATGGGCGACCTGCTCGCCGCGGGGCTCGAGGTGGAGCTGGCCAGCGCGGCCGACACCAACTCGCTGTTCCTGTCCCGGACGCACGGCGGGCTCCTGCTCACCGCGCGCGGCGTCGAGGTGCCGGCGCGCTTCTTCAACGTGCCCTGGGACAAGGCCCGCGGCACCTTCGTCACCGATGCGCCGGTGCCCGGCTTCTTCGAGCCGCCGATGATCGAGCTCAACGCCCGCCTCAAGACGACGCTGTACGACGAGCGCCGCGACGCGCTGCTGGGCCGACTGTCCGTGGAGTGGGCGAAGCACGTGAGCGTGGTGCCGCTCGTCTTCACCTCGAAGATGGCCGCCACGCGCGTGGACCTCGAAGGCCCGGAGCTCGGCAGCGCCGACTCGCTGTTGTGGAACGTCGAGCGGTGGACGACGCGAGACGTGGTACCGCTGGCGCCAGTCGCCCCCTGACGCGCCTGGTCTCTGGCCGTCGACCTGCGGGGCGCGTTCGTTCCAGGGAGGCGACGCGATGGTCACCGCCTCGAGGGCCTTTCGCACCGCGTCTCCCGCCTGGCCACCGAGCGGTCGACGAATCCGTCGCGCGCGCCCTTCACGGAGCGACGGGCACCAGCGCCTGCACGGGCCGTCGGCTCAGCCACTGGAAGCGCGCGAACACCGCGACGGCCACCGCCGACAAGCCGGCCGAGAGGCCCCACCACAGCCCGACGACGCCCATGCCGCCGCGCACGCCGAGCCACCACGACAGCGGCAGCCCGATGAGCCAGTGCCCCACCAGGTTCGCGACGAAGGTGAAGCGGGTGTCGCCGTACCCGCGCAGCACGCCGGCGCCGACGCCCTGAATGCCGTCGGACACCTGGAAGACCGCCGTCACCACGAAGAGGGCGCTCGCCACGGCCACCACGCCTTCGTCCGGCGAGAGCAGCCTCGCGAGCGGCCCAGGCAACACGACGAAGAGGAGCGCCGTGCACGCCATGAAGGCCGCGCCGCTCGCGAACGCGACGAGGCCCGCGCGCCGCGCCGCCGGCAGGTCGTTCGCACCCACGCCCCAGCCGACGCGCACCGAGCCCGCGCTGCCGATGCCGACCGCGACACAGAAGGTGAGGCTCGCCCAGGTGAGCGCCACCTGGTGCGCCGCGCTGCTCGCGTCTCCCAGGCGCCCCGCCAGCAGGCCCGCGAGCCCGAACACGCCGCCCTCGGCCAGCAGGTGCGCGCCGACCGGAATGCCCACCTTCGCCGCGAGCACCAGCGCCGCCACGTCCGGCCGTCGGCGGACCCCTTCTGGCGCGGGACCGAGCGCGAGCGCCAGCACCCCGAACTGCACCCAGGTGCACACGGTGGTGACGATGGCGGCGCCCTCGAGCCCCAGCGCGGGAATGGGCCCGGCGCCGAACACGAGCAGCACGTCGAGCCCCGCGTTCAGCACGTTCGCCACCACCATGGCGACGACGATGGCCCGCGTGCGCCCGAGGCCCTGCAGGTACGAGCGGGCCACCACGAAGAGCAGCTGCCCCGCGACGCCCGGCAGCCGCCAGAAGACATAGTCCGTCGCGCCCTCGGCGATGGCCGGCTGCACGCCCACGAGGCCCAACACCGGCCGCAGCGACAGCAGAGGCACGAGCAACACGAGGGACGTCACCAGCGCCAGCCACACGCCCGTCCAGTAGTGGGTGCGGGCCTCGGCGGGCCGCTTCGCTCCGATGGCCTGCGACACCAGCGGGTCGAGCGCGAAGAGCACCCCCATTCCAAAGAACAGAATGGTGAAGGTGAGCGAGTTGCCGAGCCCTGCCGCGGCCTGCGCGGTAGGTGACAAGCGGCCCACCACCGCCGTGTCCACCAGCCCCATCGCGGCCTGCCCGGCCTGCGCGAGCGCCAGCGGCAGCGCCAGCCGCCACAGCGCCCGAAGCTCGAGTGTCACCGGGTGTGCGTCAGACGCCATGGCCGCTCGACGACGAATAGCCTCGACGTCCCCTGACCGCAGCGAAGAATCTGGTGCCGCCATGACGAATCGCCCCCGCGTCTCCGTGTACCTCGGCGTCTCTGTGGACGGCTGCATCGCCCGGCCAGACGGCGCCCTCGACTGGCTCGACCCATTCAACGACGCCGCCGTCGGTGACTACGGCTACGCGGCCTTCGCCGCGTCGGTGGACGCGGTGGTGATGGGCCGGGCCACCTTCGACACGGTGCTGGGCTTCGGTGCGTGGCCCTACGAGGGCAAACGCGTGGTGGTGATGAGCGGGCGCCCGCTGCCCGACGGGGCGAAGGCCGAGCGCGCGCAGGGAGCGCTCACGCCGATGCTGACGCGCCTTCACGACGAGGGCGTTCGACACGTCTATCTCGATGGGGGCGCGCTCGTGCGCCAGGGCCTCTCGGAGGGCGTCGTCGACGCGCTCACGCTCTCGGTGATGCCGCTGGTGCTCGGCGCCGGCCGGCGGCTGTTCGATGACGCCGTGCCGACGGCGCGCCTCACCCTCGTCGAGAGCCAGTCCTTCTCCAACGGCGTGGTGCAGCTGCGCTACGCGCCGCGACGCTGACGGCTGCGCACGAGCCTCACGTGGCGGGAGACGCGCGCGTCGGCGCGCTCCGCTTCGACCACCACCAGTACCCGAGCGGGCCGAGGGCCAGCACCAGCTGCGGCACGAGCGAGACGAGATCGGCGTGGATGCCGAGCGGCTCGATGGTGACGAACGAGATGGGTGAGAGCGGCAGCACGCCGAGTTCCTGCAGGCCGTGGAGGCCCTTGCCCAGCAGCATGACGGCCGTGACCACCAGGAGCACCGTGGACGCCTTGAAGAGCGTCTGCATCGGCAACCGGAAGCCCACCGTGCGCACGAAGAGCACCAGGCCCAGCAGCGCCACGCCGCCGGCGAGCGAGCCAAGACGTACGCCCTCTGGCGAGTCACCGGCGAGGCCCTGCAAAAAGAGCGCCGTCTCGACCGTCTCGCGGCCCACTGAGGTGAACGAGATGAAGAAGAGGCCCACCATCGAGCCCTTGCCGAGCGCGTCCTTCATCTTCGTGCGCAGCTCGGTCATGAAGACGCTCATGTTCGCGCGCGCGTTGAGCCACAGCGCCGCGTAGAGCAGCATCACCACCGCGAAGAGGGCGACGACGGTCTCGAGCCACTCGCGGTTCGCGCCAGCCAGCAGCGCCTGCCCGAAGACGAAGGCCACCACGCCGAACACGAGCGCCGACACCCAGCCGAGGTGCACCACCTTCACGTGCGCCTCGGCCTGCATCTTCTTCATCACCGCGAGCAGCGCCCCGACGACGACGGTGGCCTCGAAGCCCTCGCGGAGGAGGATGAAGAGGGCGGCGAAGAAGACCGACCAGAAGTCGCCTGCGGTGGAGCTGCGCGTGTCGTCGAGCAACCCCAGGAGGCTGGCCACCTCGGCGTCGAACTGCGGCGAGCGCGACTGGGCCGCCACCCGGGCCTTCGTGAAGCCCTGCTCGAGGCGGTCGACGAGCGCTCGGTTGCGCGCCCGGAGCGTCGGCTCGAGCGGCTCGACGCCCTCGAGGTAGGCGTCGACGACGGCCGTGCGGGCGCCGTCCCAGTCACTCGCCGCGGCCAGCCGTCGCGCGGCTTCGAGGCCCGCGCGCGCCTTCGACAGCGCTCCACCCTCGTCGACCGAGGGCATCACGGTGCGCAGGCAGGGCACGGCAGCGGCTCCGTGCTGGGCGGCGAGCGCCTCGTCGGTGCTGGTGGCGAGGGCCTCGAGGCTGACGTGAGGGCCCGCGCTGGAGCAGGCCGGATGACGCAGGCTCGACACGAAGAACGCGACGTTCCATCGCTCCGCATCGGAGAGCGCGGGGAAGGCCGGCATCGGCGTGCCGGTGATGCCGAAGGTGGTGGTGTTGAACACCTTGTACGGCGACAGCGTGGCCATGCGCTCCGCGTCGTGGAAGTTCGCTGGCGCCGGTGAGAGCGCCTTGCCCGCGGGCCCATCACCGTGGCCCACCTCGCCATGGCAGCTCGCGCACTGCGCCGCGAAGAGCGCCTTGCCGGCCGACAGCTCGGGCGCCGCGCGGGGAGCCCGCGACAGGCCCCGCTGCGTCACGATGTCGGCGGCGAGCGCGCGGCACTGGGGCACCACCTGGTCCGCCGACGCCTCGGCGATGATGTCGGCCTTCAGCGCCTCGGCTCGCACGAGAAACGGCGCGCCGTCGGGGCCCAGGGTCTTGAGCGCCTGCACCGCTTCGTCGGCGAGCCCGCGCTGCTCCTCGAGCTCCTCGGCGTTCTTCGTCGCCAGCGCGCCGGCGTAGTCGCCTTCGAGGTACTGGAGCAGCCCCACCACCCGGTGCCACTCCGAGCGCGAGTCGTCCGCGAAGGCCACCGCCGCCGCCGTCATCACCACCAGTGCCAAAAGCCGCATGCGGGCCTCCTGTAACGCGCAGGTCGCACATTCTCGATTTTGAAAGTGAAAGTCAAAATCACACAACAGCGCGACTGATGGCACCCACAGCGTCAGCCACCACGCCACGGGCGCGTCACGGACGGGCGTTCTCGACACGGCCTCACCACGCGCGAGGTGCGTGAAGCAGACCCCGACGCGGGAATAGGCTCGCACGCCCATGACGACGACGACGGTTGAGGCTGCCCAGCGGGTCCGCGACGCCCTGACGACGGCCGGCCAGGGACTCATCGACCGCGAGCAGCTCGTCGACCTCATCGCGCTGTCGGCCATCGCGCAGGAGCACCTGCTCGTCATCGGCCCGCCGGGGACCGCGAAGTCCGAGGCGGTGCGGCGCGTGGCCCGGACGCTGGGCGGGCGGTACTTCGAGTACCTGCTGGGCCGCTTCACCGAGCCGGCCGAGGTGTTCGGGCCCATCGACCTGCGCAAGTTGAAAGAGGGCCTCGTCGAGACGCAGACCGAAGGCATGCTGCCCGAGGCCGACCTCGCCTTCCTCGACGAGGTGTTCCTCGGGTCGACGGCCATTCTCAACACGCTGCTGGGGCTGCTCAACGAGCGCGTCTTCCGGCGCGGGCACACGACGCTCCAGGTGCCGCTGCGGGTCTGCATCGCGGCCTCCAACGCCATTCCAGAGGAGCCCGCGCTCGCCGCCTTCGCCGACCGGTTCCTCGTGCGGGTGTTTGTCGAGCCCATCGCCGACGCGAAGCTCGAGGCGCTCCTCGACGGCGGCGCGGCGCTGGGGCGCTCGTCACTCACCCAGCGGGCCTCGTTCGGCGATCTCGACGTGCTGGCCCGCGCGGCGAAGGACGCGTCGACGGCGCGCCTGCGCGATCCGCTCGCCCACGCCGTGCGGCTCTTGCGGCGCGCGGGCGTGGAGCTGTCCGACCGGCGCGTGGTGAAGGTGCAGCGGCTCTGCTCGGCGGCCGCGGTGCTCTCTGGGCGCCTCGAGCCGACCGACGCCGACCTCTGGCCGATTCTCTATGCGGTGCCGACGCTCGACGGGCAGCGCCTCGCGCAGGACGTGCTGCGCGACGTGCTCAAGCACTCCCAGTCGTCGACGCTCCTGGCGGCGACCGAGGCCGCGTCGAACGCGCCAGCCGCGCGGGCCGCCCGCATCGTCGAGACGGCGCAGGCCCTGTTTTCCCAGCCGCCGCCCGAGAACGACTCGAGCGCCCACGAGCGCTGGCGCCTCAAGCTCGAAGGCGTCGCGCGGGAGATCGACGCCTCGTTCGACCCGAGCGCCCTGCCCGACGCGCTCACGCCCGTCCGGCTCAAGTTGACCGAGCTCATCGGAGCCCCATGAGGCCCTGCTTCCGGCCACGCGTCGAGCCGTTGGAGCCCAGGGCCGTCGTCGCGCTGGGGCCCGTCGTCGCAGCGTTGGCCCGTCGCCTCGCCAGCGGCCCGCCCGAGCGCCTGGCCTCGCTCAGCTTCATCCGCACGCCCGAGCTGCTCCTCGCCCTCGGCCCCGTCGACGCGCTCCCGTGGGTGCCCGGCGTCATCTATCTGGGGCACGCGCCGGCCCACCCCGGGCTGCTGCTGCCCACCACGAAGGAGACGTCGGTGTCGGTGCTGCTCGTCGAGCGCGCCCTGCGTCGGAGCCTGGCCGTGCCGTCGGGCCCGCTCGCGCTGGTCGAGCCCGAGCTCGTCGTCCCCCTCGCGCGCGCGACCCGCCTGGGGGCCGAGGCCTTCCGCGAGGGGGCGCCATGACGCGGCTCGGCGCACCCGCGGCTCCGCAGGCGTCCACGTCGCGCGGCGAGGCCATCACCTTCGCGGTGACTGGCGCGGGCCTGTCGACGCCGGAGCCCAAAACGCGGCGGGAGGACCCATGACGACGCTGCTCCCGGCGCCGCTCAAGCCGTGGGCTGCGCAGCTCTCCCAGCTTCAACGGGAGCTGGCGCTCGCGCTGGGGCCGTGGATCCAGCGCCTCGCCTTCAGCGTCGGCCCCCTCGCGGACGCCGAGAGCCTGCCCACCGGCTCGCCAGACGGGCTCGACGGCGTCTCACGCAAGGGGCCCTACGAGCGGCTCCTCACCACCGAGTGGCTCTACGCCGAGGTGGCGCCCGAGGAGTTCCTGCGCCGCGCCGCGCAGGCCGAGCACCTCTTCACCCGGCTGGCGCTGCGGGAGCCCCACCAGTCTCGGCAGAGCCTCGTGCTGTTCGACACTGGCCCCACCCAGCTGGGCGGACCGCGGCTGGTGCACCTCGCCGCGCTCATCGTCTTCGCGTCGCGGTGTGAGGCGCGCGGCGCGACGCTCTCGTGGGGCGTGTTGCAGGCGCCGCCCCGCTCGCGCCAGGAGGGCTTCGGAAAGGGCCAGGCGCTCGCGCTGCTCAAGAGCCGCACCACGCGCGACGCCGCCGAGTCGGACCTCGAGTCCTGGCTCCTCGAGCACGGGCCCGCCGCCGACGAGGTGTGGCTCATCGGCGGTCCGCGCGTGATGCAGGCCCGGGCGGCGCAGCGGCTCCAGCAGCTCGAGGTGCGCGAGGCCGACACCGTGGGGAGCCGACACATCGACGTGCAGCTCCGCCGGGCGGGCAGACCGCGCCTGTCGCTCGCGTTCGAGCTGCCCGAGGCGAGGCTTGGCGCGGCGCTCCTGCGCAACCCGTTCCCCGAAGAGAAGCCAGCGCGCCCCACCGGCGGCCTGCGGCCCACGTCTGGCCTGGCGTTCAGCGCCAGCGGCAACCGGCTCTTCACCCGGGGGCCCCACGGCGAGCTCATCTCTGTCACGGTGCCGTACGGCGCGCCGGGCTCGGTGAAGCAGGTCGTCTTCCAGCCGCCGCCGGGCGAGCGGGTGGTGGCCGCTGGCTTCAGCAAGGAGCTCCTCGCCGTCACCGCGCAGGCCGACGCGAACGGGAACGTGCTTCGGCTCATCGTGTACCCGCTCACCAAGCGCGGCGAGCGGAAGAGCCCTCCCCTGCGCTTCGAGCTGCCGGGCCCGACGGGGTTGCCGCTCCCCAACGAGGCCTTCACGAGCCTCGCGGTGCTCTCGTGGAGCGGCGAGCGGCGCTTCATCGTGGTGCTCCTCGGCCGCGCCTTCACCCTCGCCCATGGCCGCGCCATTGAGGGCCGGGACCGCGTGCTGGCCCACACGCAGTTCGGCGACCGGGTCGTCCACCTCTGCGTCGACGAACAGGGCCGCCGCGTCGTGCGCACCACGCACAACAACAACCATGAAGAGCGCACACTCCTCGAGGGCCTCGGTGAGGTCGAGGCCTTCTTCGCCGCGGGCCGCCGCTACCCGCTGCCGATGCTCGGCTTCGGCAGCCGCGCCGACCTCGCCCCGTGGACGCTCCTCGACGTCTCGCGCAAGTCCGTCGTCTTCAACGAGCTGCGCGGCGGCCGGGTGATGGGGGTGACCCACCCGACGCTGTGGCCTCCCGGGCTGCTCGTGCGCTCGACCGACGGCACCAGACTGCACCACCTGTCCGAGAAGGGGTCGACGACGCTGGTCGAGAGCGAGCACACCATCGTCGCGGTGGCCGGAGACTTCGAGCGCCCTCGATCGGCCTGGCTCGACGCGAGCGGCGCCGTGGGCCTCTTCGACGTCGAGACCCCCCACCGCTCGTGGCTGGGGCTCCCCGACGGGCACGGGCGCCGGCTGATGCACTTCACCGAGGTGCGGCGATGAGCCTCTCGGCGCACAGGCTGGTGCTCGAGGGCCGCCAGCGGGTCGCCGCGGTGCTGGTGCCCGACACGCCCGAGGCGCGCGCGCGGGTGCTCCGTAACTTCGTGCCAGGAGACGCCGTGCTCCGATTGGTCGAGCGCCCGTATGAGCAGGCCAACGCCCGTGCGGTCTTCCTCGTCCGCTTCGCTGAGCCGAAAGATCTCGACGTCGACCAGCTCTCGGGCACGCCCTTCATCCTCCACGGCGTGGTGCTCTGCTCCGTTCCCCTGGCGACGCCGGGGCTGTCGGCGCTGTCGGTTCCGCCCGGACACCTCGTGATGGCGCAGGGTGGACAGCTCGTCACCTCGCGCCTCGCACCGCAGGAAGAAGACCTCTCCACCTGGCTCGACGTGTCCGCCGTTCGGCTCGCCGAGGTGCCCCCGCGCCCGCCCGTGGTGGTGTCACTCGCGCCGCCGCCGTCCGCCCAGGTGACGCTCCGCCCGAAGGTGGAAGGCCTGGGGCCCGAGGCCTCGCGTGCGCTGGTCGACGCCCTGAAGGACGTGCCTGGCATTCCACGACCGCCGTGGTGGAAGCGCGCGGGCGCCGCGGCCCTGCGGTGGCTGCGTGCACGACGCCCACCCGAGCGCACGCTGCCGTCGGGAGCGCCGGCCCCCGCGTCACCGCTCCAGCGGGCCGAGCGATGGGTCAACCAGCAGCTCGATCGCACGCCCGTGGGCCGCTGGCTCGACGACTTCAACCGCCGCTACGTCGACCGGCTCCTGCGCGCCTTCGAGACCGAGCAGCTCGACGACGCGCTCAAGCACGCCGTGCCCTTGAGCCGGAAACCGGCCTCGAATGACGCGCCCACCCCGCACCTGCCCTTCGCGGCCCGTGACTCGCTCGCCCTCGACTTCCACGCCCGGGGACGAACGGCTGGCGCCAGCCCGGCCCTGCCCCACGACGTCTACGAGGCGCTCAAGGCCCGCTACCGCGAGGCCGCGAAGAAGCTCGAGGGCGCTGGCCGCATCGACGAGGCCGCCTTCGTGCTCGCCGATCTCCTCGACGCGCCGCAAGAGGCGGTCGACCTGCTCGAGCGCCATGGCCAGCTCGAAAAAGCCGCGAAGCTCGCCGAGGCGCGGGCCCTCCAGCCAGACGCCGTCATTCGCCTGTGGATCCTCGCGGGGAACCCGGCGCGGGGCATCATGCTGGCCCGCAAGCACCGCGCCTTCGCCAGCGCCGTCGCGCGCCTCGAGCAGGGCCACCTGTCGCACGCGAAGTCCTTGCGGCTGGTGTGGGCCGAGTCGCTGGCCGCGGTGGGTGACTACGCCGGCGCGGTGAAGGTGGCGAGCCCTGTGCCCGACGCGCGGGCGCTCACGGTTCGGTGGTGCGACCTCGGCCTCGAAGCCGGTGGGCCGGGCGTGGCGCCCTTGTTGGTGAAGCGGCTCGAGCTGGTGCCCGACGAGCCCCAGCGCCCCGTCTCGCTGGGCCTCGAGCTGCTCGGTGACGACCGGGAAGACGGAGCGCCGCTGCGGAGCGCGCTCGCCGACGCACTCACCGAGCCGCGCCTGGCCGTGAAGGACGACGCGCGGCTGCCGCTCCAGCGCGCGGCGATTCGGGCGCTGGTGCGCGACGAGGCGGCGACGGGCGTGCGGGTACCGGGGGCGCTCGCGAAGCTGCTTACGCTCGACGACGGGCTGCTGCGCGCCGACGCGCCCACCTCGGCCCCCGGGGTGCGGCCCGTCAACGACACCACCTACACACGCTTCGACCGTGACGGCACGGCGCTGACGCCGCTCGACGCGGTGCTGCTGCCCAACGGCGCGGTGCTGGTGGCCCTCGGAGAGAACGGCGTCGCGCTGGTCGGCCGCGACGGCAAGACGGCGTGGCGCGCCGATGCCCCGGCCCACCGCCTGGTGCTCGGCGCCGAAGGCCAGGTGCTGGCGGTGGCTCCCCGCGAAGACGTGGTGGTGGTGACGCGCGTCGAGCTGGCTCCGCGCCGCGCCACCCGCTGGGCCGAGCTGCCGCTGCGCGCGTGGGCGCCGACGATGCGCGAGGGCCTGTGGTTCGTCGACGACGGCGCCAACGTGGTGGGCCTCGACGTGAGCACCGACGCTCCTCGCCCGTTGTGGCAGCTCCCCCGGCCGGTGGGCCCGGTGTTCGCGCTGGCGGCCGACGGCGCGCGCGTGTCGGTGCTGGTGGACGGGCCGGGCGGCGCCGTGCGCCGAACGTGGACGCAGCCCTCGATGGCGGTGGCGTTCGACGCGGTGTGTTTCCCGGTGCCGGCGGCGACGGGCACCGAGCTGCACCAGGGCGCCGTCACCCCTGACGGCGAGTTCCTGCTGGTGGGCCGCGGGCCCGGAGGCGAGACGCGCAGCTGGGCGCCCGGGGCCTCGGTGGTCGCGCCGCTGGCCACCGCGCCGATTCCCGGGAAGCTGACGGGCCGCATCGGCCGCCTCGGTGCGCTCCAGGCCGTCCCCACGCAGTGGCGCAGCGAGGCGCCCGATCAGCTCGACGTGCTCATTCGCCCCATTCAGCGGGTGCTGCAGTTCAGCCACGCCACCCGGGCCGACACGCGCCTCGACGGCGCAGTGCTGACGGTGGTGTCGGACAACGGTCGGGTGGTGTGCCTCGACGTGACGACGCAGCGGGTGGTGCGCAACCTCACGGTGCGGCCGTGACGTGCCTCGAGCTGCTGGACTGGCCCGAGGGCACGCTCCTCGATGGGCGCGCGCCGGTGCGCTTCGAGCGTGTTCGCCTCGACGAGCCCTTCGTCTTCGGGGGCCAGGGCCGCCTCCGGGTGGCCGGCATGGAGCCGCC
Source organism: Myxococcaceae bacterium (assembly GCA_033763395.1). GTDB lineage: Bacteria > Myxococcota > Myxococcia > Myxococcales > Myxococcaceae > Xiheimicrobium. Next base: position 5,317 of record JANRKQ010000068.1, on the reverse strand, counting down.
CCTCTTCGGACGCATCGAGCCGTCGGGCGCCTTCCGCGGCGGCGGCATCATGCACCGGGTGGTGCTCTCCGAGACGGTGTCGCGGTGTCTGCTCGGGCCGCGCGCGGTGGTGATGGCCGTGGTGGACGAGACCAGGCCCTCGCTGCGCTGGCCCACGGAGCTCTCGCCCCTCGTCGGCGCGATGACGCCGGGCCCGTCGGGCTTCGACGTGCTGGCCGATGCGTTGCTCGAGCGGAGCCACCCCCTCGGCGCGCGGCTGCGGGGGCTCGACGAGTCACACGCGGGCGACGCGACGTGGCTGGGAGAGCTCCCCTCGCGCGCCGAGCACGCCCAGGTGGACCTCCAGTGGGAGCGGGGCTTCGTCTCGAGCGCGGTGCTGCGGGGGCTCTCGGCACTCGACCTGCTCTCGGCGCAGGCCGTCACGCACCTCGTTCAACACGTCGAGTGGGTGACGTGGGGAGACGCCGCGCTGCTCGAGCCCGCGGCGACGGCGGCGCTCGACGCGCTCACCTCGAACGGCCTGCCGTGGCTCGGGCGCCTCGTCGTGCACGGGACGTCGAAGCGCGTCGGCGAGGCGCTCCAGCGCACCTGGGCGCGGGGCCGGTGGGCCGCTCGCGTCGCCCGCGGCTGTGTGCTCGAGACGCCGCGGCTCGACACGCTGACGTTGCACGGCCCGCGCGGCGCGCAGCCCCTGGTGGAGCGCGGCGTGGTGTCCGTCGACGATGCGGCCGCGGCGAACTGGGCGACGCCGGTGTCGACGGTGCGCATGCGCCAGCACACGGCCGAGCTGACGGTGCTGGTCGAAGCGTTCGAGCTCAACGGCGTACACCGGGGCCGCGGCCCGCTCGAGGCGCGGCTGGGGCCGTGGGTGGTGCCGCTCAAGCCGTCTGACACGTTCGAGCTGGCGGGCCAGCGCTGGAGCCTCGAGCCCCGCGGCCCGTGACAGGATCGATCGGTTCTGCTGTTTTCCCGCCCATGTCCGAGCGCGCCTACCTCGACCTGCTGAAGCTCGTCCTCGAGACGGGGAAGCCCCGCGCCGACCGCACCGGCACGGGCACGCGGGCGCTCTTCGGCGGGCAGCTGCGGTTCGATCTGCGCCAGTCGTTCCCGCTGCTCACCACGAAGAAGGTGCACCTCAAGTCGATCGTCCACGAGCTGCTCTGGTTCGTGCGTGGCGAGACGACGGTGGCGTCGCTGCAGGCGGTGGGCGTCTCCATCTGGGACGAGTGGGCGACGGCGGAGCAGACGGCCCGCTTCGGACGCGGCGCGGGAGACCTGGGCCCCGTCTACGGCCACCAATGGCGCAACTTCGGCGCGACGAAGCGGCCCGACGGCACGTACGAGCGGGACGGCGTCGATCAACTGGCGCGGCTCGTGCGCGACGTGCGTGAGAACCCGATGAGCCGGCGGCTCCTGGTGACGGGGTGGAACCCGAAGGAGGCCGACCAGGTGGCGCTCCCGCCCTGCCACACGCTCTTCCAGTTCCACGTGCAGGACGGCGAGCTGTCGTGTCACCTCTACCAGCGCTCGGGAGACGTCTTCCTCGGAGTCCCCTTCAACATCGCGAGCTACGCGCTGCTGACGTTGATGGTGGCGCAGGCCACCGGGCTGACTCCCGGCGACTTCGTGCACAGCTTCGGAGACGTGCACCTGTACAACAACCACGTCGACCAGGCGCGGGAGCAGCTCTCGCGCGACGTTCGCCCGTTCCCGCGCATGCGCCTCAACCCGGAGCGAAAGAGCCTCTTCGACTTCCGCTTCGAGGACTTCACGCTCGAAGGCTACGAGCCGCACCCCGCCATCAAGGCGCCGGTGGCGGTGTGACGACGCGGCCGCCCCTGGGGCTGGTGGTGGCGGTGGCGCGCAACGGCGGCATCGGGCTGAAGAACGGCCTGCCGTGGCGAATCCCCGAGGACTTGAAGCGCTTCAAGGCGGTGACGCTGGGCCACGCGGTGGTGATGGGCCGCGCGACGCACGAGTCGATCGGCCGGCCCCTGCCGGAGCGGCGCAACCTCGTGGTGAGCCGAACGGCGTCGGCGTTTCCCGGCTGTGAAGTGGCGCGCTCCCTCGACGAGGCGCTGACGCTGGCGCGCGCGACGGACCCGATGCCGATGGTGATCGGCGGCGCGCAGCTCTACGCCGAGGCGCTCCCGCGGGCGACGCACCTGTTCCTCACCGAGGTCGACCGCGACGTCGAGGCCGACACGTTCTTCCCCGCGTGGACGCGCGCCGAGTGGCGGGAAGTGAAGCGGCTCGCGGCGGCGACGATGCCCGACGTGACGTTCGTCGACCTCGAGCGGCTCAGTCCGTCGGCGGGCTGAGCTTCAGGTCGACCAGCCGGGGGAACGCCGCGGCGCGCCCGTCGAGCACGAGGCGGTCGAGCTGGGCGGTCTGCGCGCGATCGCTCTTCACCACCACCTCGAGCCGCTCGAGCCAGGGCAGCCCGCCCTGCGCGATGAGGGCCTCGAGGAAGGCGCGCACCTCGAAGACCCACTCGACGGCGAAGACGAGCGAGCGGAGCGTCGAGAAGACGGCGAGGTGACGCAGCGCGAGCGCCGAGGCCCAGCGCGACGGCAGGTGCGAGAGGCGGAGCTCGTCGACGAGGCCCAGCCTCCAGCGGGTGACGTCTTCGAGGCGAAAGGGGCCCAGCCAGGAGCGATCGTCTTCGCTGCGCGCGGCGAAGCGGTGACCGAGCTCGTAGCCGCGCTCCAGGAGCTGATCGGACACCACCCGCAGCGCGTCGTCATCGGCGGTGCGCGGGCGCTCGACCTCGACCGGCCAGGCGCTCGTGTGGAGCGGTGACGAGAGTACGCGGAGCTCGATGCTCCCGAGCTGGAAGAGGCTGCCGCTCGCGACCAGCCGCGGCTCACCGGGGAGCGTGACGGTGCCGGGGCCGACGTCGACGCCGTGGGGCTGGCCGAAGCCGCCGATGAAGGTGCTGCGGCCCGGGGGCACGTGGAACGGGGTGAACGCCGGCAGGGGCTTGCCGCCGAGCTCGAGCCGGTGGGGTTGGTGCACGATCTCGAGCCACGCGCCGGTCGTCATCGGACTCGCAAGCGCACCCAAGGTGTCATGGACGCGGCGGGGCCGCGGCGTTAGGTGCGTGGGCATGAAGATCTACACGAAGACGGGCGACGGCGGAGACACCTCCCTCTTTGGCGGCGGGCGCGTCGGCAAGGAGAGCGACCGGGTGGAGTCGTACGGGCAGATCGACGAGCTCAACTCGGTGCTGGGCATGGCGCGGGCCGAGGGGCTGGGCGACCTCGACGAGCTGACGAAGACGCTCCAGGACCAGCTGTTCACGATCGGGTCGATTCTGGCCACGCCGGCCGGGAGCAAGGCCGCGGCGCACATTCCGCAGATGAAGGCCGAGTGGGTGACGGCGATGGAGAGCGCGATCGACGCGTTCGACAAGGAGCTGCCGGCGCTGACGACGTTCATCCTCCCGGGTGGGACGAAGGCCGCGGCGGCGCTGCATCACGCGCGCTGCGTGTGCCGTCGGGCCGAGCGGCGGATCGTGCCGTTGATGCGGGCCGGTGACGTGGAGCAGGACGTGGTGGTGTACCTGAACCGGTTGTCCGACCTGCTGTTCACCATGGCGCGAGCGGCGAACTTCCGCGGCGGGGTGAAGGACGTGCCGTGGCTGGCCCCGAAGGCCTGAGTCCGGCGCATCGGTGCGTCAGACGCGCCTCGTGGGCTGACCGCGCCTTTCATATTGGAGCTCGATGGTGAACCGGCTCATCGCCGAGGGCACGTTCGAGCAGCAGATCCATCGCTCCATCGCGACAAGCGGCAACTCGCCGATGGCTTGCTCGAGGGCACCGGCGCGGCGGGCAAACTGACGGCGGCCCAGCTCGCCGGGCTCATCCGTGAGCCCGGCGGCGTCATTGGCGGATGACCGTCACTGCAACGCTACGGGCATGCCCAGGGCGTCAGTGCTGTCGACGCATTCCCCGAGTTCGCGTTGTCGTGCTGAAAACGCGGCCAATCTGCCTGCGAGTCCAGGCCCCTCGCATCGACGATGAAGGCCGTCAGGACACCGTCGTTCGACAACACGTACAGCGTTCCCGGGGCCTGGCACACCGGCCTCGTTCGACTCACGTCCAGCACCGGCGACACCGACACCGCCCCGAAGCCCGTGTCTCCGTCAGCGGCCACCCACTGCCGCATGCCTTGCCTGTCGAGGAAGGAGACTGCTCCCGTTCTCGACACCATGAGGACGCCTCCTCCAGACGTCAGAATCGGCGCGTGCGCTGGGGTGAAGGACACCGCGCTGAAGGCGTCTCGCGCTGCGGCCGCCTGCATGTTGGGTGCGAAGGTGCCCGTCATCGGCAGGGACTGTGGCGTGAACTGTGTGAGGTGCAGCCGCGCCGCACTCGTTCCGCCCGCGTTCCCAAAGTACACCTCGACCTGGTTGCCGGTCGCGCGCCTGAGGGTGGCTCCGGTCCATTCCTCCATGCCCGGGCTGAGGAGCGCGCTCACGGTCGCTGGAGTCTGGCTCGAGAGGTTGCTCGCAATGACCCCTTCGCTTCGATTCGGACCGTTCGGCGTCAGGAACCCGCGAGTCGATGAGAGCGCCAGACTGCCAATGAAGGTTGGGGTGCCAAGAGTATTCGTGCCGTCAATCCACTGCGTCCCCGCATCGGACACCGTCAACCGGAAGAAGCCCGAGATGCCGGTACTCCCGGCGTACACTTCCGTCGTTCCGTCCACCTGCTGCCGCCCAACCACAGTGGCGCGGCCCGTCACCGCCACGGTGCCGTTACTGTTGCAATTCCCGCCCGACGGGTCCGCCAAGTACAACTGCTGCTGCGTCGCCGTCACTTCTCTCGCCGTCACTACCGTCCGGCCCAACGACAGCATCCGCGCTGAATAGGTTGTATTGAAGGTACAGACTTCGCTCGACGTCTCGCCGCCACCAGTCACATCGAGTAGCCGAACCTGCGCCTGCGACAGCAGCCTCGTCGCCACAAACAAACCAGGCCCTCCGTCCGGGTTTCCGTTCGGGCTCCACACCGCCGGCGCCGTCACCGCCCCGTACCCCGTCTGCACCCACCCCAGCCCGCCGTCCGGCCTCACCTGCGTCACCTGCCCGAAGGTGCCCGACGCGAAGGCCACGTAGACGTTCCCCGCAGTGTCCATCGCTGGCTCCGTCACACTCGACAGCGCCCCCAGTTGCGACAGCGGCACCTGCCAGCGCCTTCTCGTCACACTCAGCACCGGCCCCGCACTCCCACCCGGGTTGCCGTACACATCGACACCTGACGCCCCCAGCGCGAAGCCTCCCGTCACCGACGCCATCGCCGGCACCGACACG
>JANRKQ010000067.1:0-31188 GCA_033763395.1 Myxococcaceae bacterium | reverse complement strand
GCTGCGGTGGTCGTCGACGCGGGCGCGCCGAGCGTGGCGACCTCTCCCGAAGCGCCCAGGAAGAAGCCGCTGCCGAAAGGCTTCGTCGGCATCGTCGGCGTCGTCACCGACGCGCTCTCGGGCGAGGGGCTCATCGAGGCCACGGTGAAAGTGGTCGCGGGCGGGAAGAAGAGCGCCCTCACCGACGTCGATGGCGAGTACCGGCTCAAGCTGCCGCCCGGCACGTACGACCTGCGCGTCTTCTACGCGCTCTACGAGGGCCGCCGGGTGCAGAACGTCGAGGTGAAGGCCGGTGAGGTCACCCGCCTCGACGTGCGGCTCGAGGCGAAGTCGACGGCCATCAAGGAGGTCGTCGTCGAGGCGAAGGCCGACAAGCGCAACGAGTCGGCGCTGCTGATGGAGCGGAAGAAGGCGCCCGTGGTGCAGGACAGCATCGGCGCGCAGGAGATCGCGAAGACGCCAGACAACAACGCCGGAGAAGCCGCCCGCCGCGTCGTCGGCGTCACGCTCGTCGACAACAAGTACGTCTTCATTCGCGGCCTCGGTGGCCGCTACGTGCAGACGCTGCTGAACAGCACCATCATGCCGAGCCCCGAGCCCGACGAGCCGTCGGTGCCGCTCGACCTGTTTCCCACCGCGCTGCTGTCGAACCTCAACGTCCTCAAGACGTACACGCCCGACCTGCCTGCGCAGTTCGGCGGCGGCTCACTCACCGTCGACACCAACACCTTCCCGACGAAGTTCGAGCTCAAGCTCCGCGGCACCCTCGGCGTCGACACCGCCACCACCTTCCAGCAGCGGCCCACCGCGTCCTCGTCGCTCGGAGAGGCCTTCGGCCTGCGCGACCCGTCACGCGACCTGCCCCCGGTCTTCCCGACCGACCGCGCGTTCCAGCAGTCGACCGACCGGAACCGGCCCGGCGTCACGGCCGAGCAGCAGCAGGAAGGCGGGCGTGCGCTCCCCAACCGGTGGACGCCGGGCTCGGTCGCGGCAGCGCCCAACGGCTCCTTCGGCGTGCAGGTCGGAGACACCATCAAGCTGGGCGGTGAGCGCCGGCTGGGGTACCTCGCGGCGCTCCAGTGGGGTCGCCGCGAGCGCACCCGCCGCATCTTCGTGGCCGACGTCTCTGGCAGCGAGGGCGCACTCGAGGTCGAGAACCCGACCGATTCGCTCATCTCGTCCGTGAGCGCGTCGACCTCGGCGCTCGCCAACATCGGTTTCCAGTTCAACCGCGACAACGAGGTGAACCTGCTCGTGCTCGGGCTCACCAACGCCGAGAACCTCGCGGTGACCGCGTCGGGTCCCGAGACGCTCTCGGCCATGCAGGACCAGGTGAACAACCGGCTGCAGTTCACCCAGCGCCAGCTGCTCTTCACCCAGCTCAAGGGCTTCCACCGGCTCTCGGGGCTCGCCGACCTCGAGGTCGAGTGGCAGACCAACTACAGCCGCGTCGTCCGGCCCGAGCCCGACATTCGCGACTCGCGCTACTTCGTGTCCGCCGACACCCGCGAGCTCAACCTGCGCCTGCAGCCCAACTCGGCCGAGCGCTTCTTCCTCTCGTTGACCGAGGACTCCGGAGGCGGCAACGCGTCGGCGACGCTGCCGTTCCGCAGCTTCCGCTTCAAGGTCGGTGGCTTCGGGCAGTACCAGGCGCGCACCTTCGAGGGTCGCCGCTTCCGCTTCTTCGAGCTCCGCCGACCCACACCCATCGGCCCCGCCGAGGACGTGTTGACGAGCGACCGCATCGGCCCGGGCGCGGGCACCCAGTTCTTCCTCGCCGAGTCGACCCTCGGCCAGGACTCGTACACGTCGTCGCTCGCCATCTGGGGCGGCTTCGGCCTGGTCGAGTGGAAGGCGACCGAGTGGCTCCGGGCCCAGGCCGGCGTGCGCTACGAGGGCTCGGCCCAGCGCGTGTCCGTCGGCAGCCCCTTCGCGACCGACGCCAACACGCGGCCGCCCATCGACCGCCAGTACCACAACCCGGTGCCGTCGCTGAACGTGACCTGGTCACCGCTGTCGACGCTGAACGTGCGCGCGGCCTACTCGTACACGCTGGCGCGCCCGAGCTTCCGCGAGCTCTCGCCCTTCCTCTTCTTCGACATGGTTCGCCGCCGCAACATCGCCGGCAACCCCGAGCTGCTGCAGACGACCATTCACCACGGCGACGTTCGCGCCGAGTGGTTCCCCTCGGACACCGAGGTGTTCGCGGTGTCGGCGTTCGGCAAACAATTCATCAACCCCATCGAGCGCGTCGTCGTCGGCCAGGCGTCGAACTTCGACTTCGGCTTTCGCAACGCCGACGCCGCGCAGCTCGTCGGCCTCGAGCTCGAAGCGCGCACGTCGCTCGGCCGAATCACGCCGGCCTTGAAGGACCTGCGCCTGGGAGCGAACGGCTCACTCATCTGGTCGCGCGTGCTGCTCACCAACACCGTCGGCCAGCTCGGCAACACCGATCGGCCGCTGCAGGGCCAGAGCCCCTGGGTGGTCAACGCGTTCGTCACCTGGGCGAAGCCCGAGTGGGGCACCGAGGTCGGCGTCTTCTACAACGTGTACGGCCCGCGCATCAGCGAGGTCGCCGTCTCGCCGTTGCCCGACTTCTACGAGCAGCCGGTGCACAAGGTCGACGTCACCTTCGCGCAGGCCTTCGGCCGCGGCTTCCAGCTCAAGGTCGGCGTGGCGAACGCGCTCAACCAGAACCTCCGGATTCAGTAGGCAGACGTCGAGGTGTTCAGAGAACAGCTCGGCGTGCAGTTCAATGCATCGTTGGCCTGGACGATGCCCACCCAAGGGAAGTGACCCATGCGCAACACCGTTCTCGCAGCACTGGCGGGCCTCGCCCTGACGGCCTGCCCCAGCCAGCCCACCCCGATGCCGATGCCCACGGGCGGCGGCTCGGCTCAGCCGACGCAGGTCGACGTGGCCGAGGCCATCACGGCCAACACCACCTGGACCAAGGACAAGGAGTACGTGCTCAAGTCCATCGTCCACATCGACAATGCCGTGCTCACCATCGAGCCCGGCACGAAGATTCTCGGTGAGCGCGGCTCGGCGCTCGTCGTCACGCGCACCGGCCAGCTCCTGGCCGAGGGCACGGTCAGCGAGCCCATCGTCTTCACCGCCAACTACCCCGTCGGCATGCGCGGCGTCGGCAACAACAACTGGGGCGGCGTGCTCCTCAACGGCAAGGCGCCCATCAACGTGACGGGCGGCGACAACAAGGCCGAGGGCCTCGCCGACGAGCCGCGCAACCGCTACGGCGGCGGCATGTCGCCAGACCCGGCGCACTCGTGCGGCCGGCTCAAGTACGTGCGCATCGAGTTCGCCGGCCAGCCGCTCGCGGCCAACGACGAGCTCAACGGCCTGACGCTGAACGCCTGCGGCACGGGCACGGTCGTCGACTATGTGCAGATTCACCGCGGCATCGACGACGGCATCGAGTTCTTCGGCGGCGGCGTCAACGTCAAGCACCTGGTCATCACGGGCTCCGACGACGACGGCCTCGACTACGACCAGGGGTGGACGGGCAAGGCCCAGTTCATCGTCGTGCAGCAGCTCCCCGGCCGTGGCAACCACGGCGTCGAAGCCGACAACAACCGCGCCTCGCAGGACGCCATGCCGCGCTCGAACCCCACCATCTTCAACATGACGCTCATCGGCCGCGCGCCGGACTCGTCGGACCCGGGCGAAGGCCGCAGCCGCGGTATGAGCTTCCGCGTGGGCACCGCTGGCAGCCTGAACAACGTCGTCGTCACCAACTTCAACGACTGGGCCCTCTTCGTCGACGGCTCCAACAGCCAGGCGCGCTGGAACGACATGTCGCTGCAGATTCGCAACAGCATCTTCTTCAAGAACCCCATGGCGGCCTGGCAGAACGTGCGCCCGTCGAACCTGGCCGACGGCGGCATGCCGGCCGACAACTTCGACGAAGAGATGGCGCTGGCGGCGCCGTCGCTCAACAACCGCATGGTCGACCCGCAGCTCGCGGCGCCCACCGCGGTGACGGCCCCGAACTTCAAGCCGCTGATGGACTCGCCCGCGCTGATGGGCGGAGCCACGCCCCCGTCTGACGGCTTCTTCGACACCTCGGCGACCTTCGTCGGCGCCGTCGGCACGGCCGATTGGACGACCGGCTGGACCTCGTACCCCGAGAACTGAGCCTCGCCTCAGGTGACGCCCCGGAGCGCCTCGTTGGCCTCCGGGGCGTCGTCTTGTTCGACACCCAACCACCAAACAAAGCGAACACTGACACAGCTGTTTTTCACCCCTGGCACAAAACATCCACATACAAAGAAAATTGGGCGTGCCAACCTGCTGAGGCAGTCAAACGAGCAGCCAACCTCAAAGACAGGTGCCAAAAAATGAAAAACCTCGGCCTCGCACTTCTCCTTTCATTCACAGCACTCGCTCCACAAGCGCATGCACAAGTTCGCATCAACAGTGTTTACCGCTGGCAGACCATCAAGCCTCTCCTCAACGACTGCAGCGCCGCGGTTCCAGACGTCCTTGCCGACCAGACCCAGAATTTCATTGGCTTCTGGGGGAGCAACCTCGTCTCTGGTCAGACATTCCTTGGCCAGCCTGCAATATGGACAACAACGCGAGGGACGGTCTTTGGGGCTGTCGACAACAACACTGACCCTCGAAGCGACGCCATCTACGGAAGTACGACGGCGTTCAGCACCTTTACAGCGTACGCAAGGGGAAGTATATCGGCGACGTCCAACAACACCTGTTCAGCCAATCAGTTCGCCGAGGCAACAACTGGAATGCGAATTGAGTTCTCACTCAACCGCACTGAGACCTTTGGACTCTACGGAACAGTAACATCACAACTCACATGGGCGCCACTGGCAACCGTTAACGCTCGACTTGAATGCAACGGGCAAGTGGTCTTTGCTGAGGCCAGTATCGCGGGTTTCGAGACCTATGTGACGGTTCCCAACGGGAGTTCGTGCGTCTATAATTTCTCGGCGAAGGTCCAAGCCGAGGGTGGCTTCTCTGACAACAATCTGCTGAGATATGAGGTATTCTTCAAGTCGAATCCTTAGTTAGTAGCAGGGTGTTGAAAACCCGCTCTTGAGGCTCAACGAGCGGGCTTGAAGCATGATCAGGTCCTCGGGTGCGCGGAGCGAAGAAGACGCAGCAGTCGATGTTGAGCCTGAGGACGCCTGAGCAGCGTGTGCCCGTGAAGCACCCGCTGAGGGCCATCAAGACGTTGGTGGACGAGGCGCTCGAGAACCTGTCGGGGAAGCTTGACGAGATGTACTCGGCGATTGGCCGGCCGAGCATTCCGCCGGAGCAACTGCTGAAGGGCTCGGTGCTGCAGGCGCTCTACTCGATTCGGAGCGAGAGGCAGCTGTGCGAGCAGCTCGACTACAACCTGCTGTTCCGATGGTTCCTCGACATGGGGGCCGACGACGAGACGTTCAACCACTCGACCTTCAGCGCGAACCGCGAGCGGTTGATGAAGCACGACGTCGGCCAACACCTGTTCAAGGGAGTCGTCGAGCAGGCGAAGGCGAAGCAGCTGCTGTCGGCTGAGCACTTCTCGGTGGACGGCACCCTCATCGAGGCCGCGGCGAGCCTCAAGTCCTTCCGTCCGAAGGACGAGAAGCCTGAAGACAGGCCGCCGCCAGATGACCCTGGCAACCCCACGGTGAACTTCCACGGCGAGAAGCGCTGAGCCTCGTCATGCTGCTGACGCCCCTGAATTCCCCATGGGACTTCGGGGCGTCTTCTTTTGCGCGTGCGCCTGCGCCATTTGAGTAGGCTCGGCGCTCCTCGTCGTTGGGGGTTTGAACCGATGATCCTCGCGCTCACGCTGACCTCGCTGCTCTCGCAGGCCGCCGCGCCCACGCTGAACGACCAGGCGCGCGTCGCCGACGGGAACAAGAACCCGAAGCTGGCCGTGCCCGACTTCCAGACGTCGGCTGGCAACGAGGCGCTCGCGGCGATGATGGCGGGCTCGGTCGCAACCGAGGTCGACCGCACCGGCCTCTTCGTCGTCACCACCTCCGACCAGGTGCGCAGCCTCTTGTCGCTGGAGCGCCAGCGGCAGCTGCTCGGCTGCATGGACGACTGCTCGGGCAACTCGGCGGCCGAGGCGCTCAACGTCGACTATCTGCTCAACGGCCGGCTCACCCGCCTCACCGACGCGGCCAAGAAGACCACCACCGGCCTCACCCTCGACCTCGTCATCGTCGACTCGAAGACGGGCAAGCGCGTGTCGTCGCGTGAGGTGAAGGCCACCACCGAGGCCGAGCTCGTCGGCAAGCTCGAAGAGAACGTCGCCGCGCTCATCGCGCCGCTCCTCACGGGCCGGCAGGGCTTCCTCGTCGTCATCGCCTCGGAGGACGGCTCGGTGGTGAAGGTGAACGGCACGCAGCTGGGCACCACGCCGATGACCCAGCGGCTCCAGGTGCCCGGCGGGCCGCACGTCATCCGCGTCGAGAAGGAGGGCTTCACCGCCGTGCAGAAGCAGGTGCGGGTGACGCCCGAACAGGTCGTCGAAGAGACGATTCGCCTCATGCCGAGCCCCGACTTCATCGACGCCTACGAGCGCAAGCAGTGGGCGCTGCGCATCGGCGCCTTCACGGCCCTCGGCCTCGCCGTCGCGGGCTTCGCCACCTTCGGCATCATGCAGGGCCAGGCGCGGGACCAGTACGGAACGGGCGCGGTCGGCGAAGGCGACTCGAAGTTCCTCACCGCGCGCGCAAGGCTCATCGAGAACGAGACCGAAGAGAACCGCCGCAACGCCGAGAAGGTGGCGTCTGAGATTCAGACGAGCCTGGCCGTTTCGTACGTGGGCGTGGGCCTGGGCCTCGCCGCCGCGGCCACCACCGTCGTGCTCTTCCTCGTCGGCGAAGACCCCAACCGCTACCAGTCGTACCGGGGGCCGCGCGCGACCGCGTGGCTCACTCCCAACGGCGGCGGGGGCGGCTTCGCCCTCGACTTCTGACACACGACGCGCCAGCGCCCCGTTTGCTCAAAGCCCGCCGATGCGCGGGCGCACCCCGACCATGGCCAGAAACACCCTCTACGACGAACTCACGGTGGGGCAGACCGCCTCGCTCCAGCGGCCGGTGACGGCGAACGACCTCTGGGTCTTCGCCCACGCGAGCGGCAACGTGAACCCGCTGGTGCTGCCGAGCTTCGACGCCGACGGTGATGGCAAGAGCGACGCGGTGGCGCCGCCGCTGTGGGCGGGCGCGCTCGTCTCGGCGGTGCTCGGCACGCGGCTCCCGGGGCCGGGCACGCGCTACGTCTCGCAGAGCTTCCGCTTCCCCGAGCGCGCGCGCATCGGAGACACCGTCACCGCGTCCGTCACGGTGAAGACGAAGCTCGGCGACGCGCGGGTGCGCTTCGACACGAAGGTGACGACGGCCGACGGCCGGGTGGTGGCCGAGGGTGAGGCCGAGGTCTTCGCGCCCACCGCGCGCATCGAGCTGTCCGACGACGAGCTGCCGCCGCTGACGCTCGCGCGGCACCAGCACATCGAGCGCCTGATGAAGGCGTGTGAGCCGCTCGAGCCGCTCGCCACCGCGGTGGTGTGCCCCGAAGACGACGCCTCGCTGGCGGGCGCGCTGCTCGGCTTCAAGCACGAGCTGATCCGCCCCATCCTCATCGGCACCCTCGACAAGGTGCGCGCGGTGGCGAAGTCGCTGGGCGCCTCGCTCGACGGGCTCGAGCTCATCGAGGCGCCGGGGGCCGTCGCCGCCTCGGAGAAGGCCGTGCAGCTGGCGCACCAGGGCGTGGCGCAGGCCATCATGAAGGGCAAGCTGCACACCGACGAGCTGCTCAGGCCCATCGTGCGGCGTGAAGGTGGCCTGCGCGGCGTGCGGCGCATCAGCCACGTCTTCGTGATGGACGTGCCGGGCCTGCCGGAGCTGCTCCTCGTCACCGACGCCGCCATCAACATCGCGCCGACGCTCGAGGAGAAGGTGGACATCGTGCAGAACGCCATCTTCCTCGCGCAGGCGCTCGGCTACGCGCAGCCGAAGGTGGGCGTGCTCTCGGCCGTCGAGGTGGTGAACCCGGCGATGCCCTCGACGCTCGACGCGGCGATTCTGTCGAAGATGGCCGAGCGCGGGCAGATCACCGGCGGCATCGTCGACGGCCCGCTCGCGATGGACAACGCGCTGTCGCTCAAGGCGGCGCGCACCAAGGGCATCACGTCACTGGTGGCCGGCCGCGCGAACGTGCTGATGGTGCCGAACATCGAGGCAGGCAACATGCTGGCGAAGGAGCTCGCCTTCGTCGCGCACGCGGAAGGGCCCGGGTTGGTGGTGGGCGCGAAGGTGCCCATCATGCTGACGAGCCGGGCCGACGACGACAGCACGCGGCTGGCGAGCTGCGCGGTGGCGGTGCTCGAGGCGCACTTCCGCAAGACGGGCACCTCGGCGGTGCCGGCGACGCCCGCGCGGGAGTGACGTCATGTCGAAGGCGATTCTCACGTTGAACGCCGGCAGCTCGACGGTGAAGTACGCGCTCTTCGACGCGGTGACGCGGGCGGAGCGACAGCGCGGTACGCTGGAGGAGACCGGCGCGAGCGCGATGGGCAAGGCGCTCGAGGTCTGCCGCACGGCGGGCGTCGAGGTGGTGGGCGTGGGGCACCGCGTCGTCCACGGTGGCACCCGGTTTTCGTCACCTGCGCGCATCGACGACGAGGTGCTCTCGGCGCTCCAGGGCTTCATCCCGCTCGCGCCGCTGCATCAGCCCCACAACGTCGCGGGCATCACGGCGGCGCGGGCGGCGTTTCCGGGCGTGCCCCAGGTGGCCTGCTTCGACACCGCCTTCCACCGCACCCGCGCCGAGGTGGAAGAGACGTATGCCCTGCCGCGCGCCTTGTTCGACCAGGGCGTGCGCCGCTTCGGCTTCCACGGCCTGTCGTACGAGTACGTGGCCGGCGCGCTCGTCACGGTGGCTCCGGCGTTGGCGAAGGCCCGGGTCGTCATCGCGCACCTCGGCAGCGGCGCGTCGATGTGCGCGGTGCGTGACGGGAAGAGCGTGGCCAGCACCATGGGCTTCTCGACGCTCGACGGGGTGCCGATGGGCACGCGGCCCGGCGCGCTTGACCCGGGCGTGGTGCTGTACCTGCTCGGCCAGAAGGGCCTGACGGTGAGTCAGGTCGAAGCGCTCCTCTACAAGGAGTCGGGGCTCAAGGGGCTCTCGGGCCTGTCGAACGACATGCGGGCGCTGCTCGCGAGTGACGCTCCACAGGCCGCGCTGGCCGTCGAGTACTTCGTCACCCGCTGCGCGCGCGAGGTGGCCTCGTTGGCGACAGCGCTGGGGGGGCTCGACGGGCTCGTCTTCACCGCGGGCATCGGCGAGCGCTCGAGTGCCATTCGGGCGCGCATCGTCGCGCAGCTTGACTGGCTGGGCCTCTCCGTCGACCCGCGCGCGAACGAGGCGAACGCGACGGTCATCTCGTCGGCGTCGTCGCGCGCGCAGGTGCTGGTCGTTCCGACGAACGAGGAGCGGTGCATCGCAGATGCCGTGGCGAGTCTCATCGCCTGGGGCCATGCACCACACTGAGGAACTCGTCCGCCAGGCGGTCCGTCGAACCGCCACGACGCCGAGGCCGCGAGAGGGCAGGTCCTCACCGTCGCGCACGAGGCTGGTCGACCTCGGCAGCGCTTCGCATCGCCTCCTCGCGCACATGCGGGCTTCTGTTGCCCGGCACGAGAGGCTGCCACCTCCTCGAAGATAGACCGAGACGGAAAAGGAGCAGAAGCGTCCTCTCCGGGCCATGACACCAGCTCGGTGAGCAGCGGCGCCACGAACGGTCCGGGTTATCGCCTCAGGGCACCTGCTTCGGCCGCTTCACGTCGAACGCGGGCTTGCGGTTCGGGTCGCACTCGGGCCCGAAGCCCTGCGCGTCGAAGCGGTAGGTGAGCGAGCCCGTCTTCCCATCGCTCGTCACCGGCTCGATGCGCAGCTCGTGCACCCCGGCGCGCGCTGGGCTGCAATACGACAAGAGGTAGTACCGCTTCGAGAAGGCCTCGATGCGCGCGGCGAGCTGGTCGAAGGTGGCGCTCAAGGCGCCGGGGTCTTTGCTCAAGGCGGTGCCGCTGCGGCCGATGGCGCGCAGCTCGTTCTCGTCGATCTCGGCGCCGACGCCGATGACGAAGACCTCGAAGGGCGTTCGCTCGAGCGAGGCCCGCACGTCGCGGGCCTCGGCGCGGTGGGCCTGGTCAGTTCCATCGGTGAAGATGACGAGCGTGCCGAAGCGAAGGGGCGCCGTCGACTTGTCGAGCTGCTTCTCGAGCACCTTCACCGCCTCGAGAATGGCGCCGTTGAGGTTCGTCGAGGGGTCCTTCGGCTTGATGGAGGCGATGCCCGTCGCTCCGGCCTTGCCCGGCGCGAAGCCCCGAATCGGAATGAGCTCGGGCCGACCGTCGAAGCCGAACAGCGCGGTCTGCTGGTACTGGCCCACGCGGTCGGTGAAGGCCGAGACCGCCGCCTCGAGCGCCTCGCCGGAGCCCGACTGCGTCACCGACGCCGAGAGGTCGACCAGCAGGAGCAGGTAGTGCGTCGCTGCCACCTCGGGGTTCAAGATGGTCTGCTTCGACTCGAACTTCGAGACGAGCTTGTCGTCTTCGTAGATGCGGAACTGGTCGGCGGTGAGGCCGGGCACCGGCGTGCCGTCGCGGGTGTCGACGGTGAAGTAGACGGCCACGTTCGAAGGCTTCTGGACGCTGGCGTCGACGAGGCGCGGCGTGAGCGCGGCGCAGCCGAGGGCCGACAGGACCATGGAGAACATGAGGAGGCGCATCGTGGCGCCAGTATGGCCACGACCCTCTGCTTACGCATGCGAGAACGTGCTGCCTCAGCCGAACATGTCGGCGTCGGCCTTCATCAACAAGAGCGCCCGCTCGAGGCGCTCGGCTGCGTCCTGCAGCGCCAGAGGAGCCTTCCCTTTCGCTACGAGCGCCCGCGCCCGTTCGACGGCCGTGACCGGGTCGTCCGGCAGCTCCATCAGCTCGGCCACCCTCGCGCGCCGCCCGAGCACGTCGTCGATGGATTGCCGGGCCTCGGCCTCGCTCACCTCACCGCGCAAGAGGCCCTGCAGCACCAGGCAGTTGAACTCGCGGCACTTCGCCGGCCGGTCCTCGTACACCTGGCAGCAGCGGTCCGTCAGCGCGCGGCACGGCTGCTTCATGCGCGTCTTCGTCCGGTTGAAGAGCGCGCGCCGCCCCAGCGCCTTCGCCTCGGCCGCGGTCACCGGCACTTCGCGGAACATCGTGCCGTCGCAGCAGAGGCCGCAGGAGAGGCAAAGAGACATGAGCGGTCAGGGCTTCGGGTGCGCCATCAGCCACGTGTAGATGGTGTCGGCGAACTCGTCGTTCAAGGTGGGCAGGTGCGAGCCGCCTCGAATCGTCCACAGCTCCGCGGCGCTGGAGCCGGGGCACCCCGTCACCTGCGAGCGCTCGGTCTCGTCTCCGAGCAGCGCCGTCACCAGGTTCAGGTTGCCGCCGATCGGCGTCAGCGAACGGCCCGTGCACCCGTTCTTCGTGCCCCACGTGCGCACCGTGTCTTCGGCCGAGGGGTACGTCTCTCCGAGGTTCGCGCCCCCGTTGTAGTTGATGACCGCGTCGAGCGTGCCGTGCACCTGGAGCACCGCCACCGGCTCAGACGGCGTGCAGCGCGAGGCGTCTTCCCACTGCGCCCCGGCGAGCGAGACGATGCCCGCGATGAGGCCCGCGCGGTCGCAGGCGAGGCGGTGCGACATGAAGCCGCCGTTCGAGTGCCCCACCAGGAAGATGCGCCTGGGGTCGACGCTGTACCGGGCCTGCACGTCGCGGATGACCGCCGTCAGGTACGCGACGTCGTCGTTCATTCGTCCGAAGGCACAGCACGCGTTGGTGGCGTTCCAGTACTGCTGCGCCCGGCCGTCCCGCAGCCCGTTCGGCAGGGCCACCAGAAAGCCCCGCTGCTGCGCGAGCCGCGACAGGCCGAAGTAGGTGTCTTGCAGCTGCGCCGTCGCCGTGTACCCGTGCAGCACCACCACCAGCGGCACCGGCGTACCCGGGCGGTACCCGACCGGCACCGTGACGTCGAAGGGACGCTCCACCACGAGCGGGTCGCGGCCTCCATCGAGCGTGCCGGCGTCCACGACGCCCGCGTCACCCCCCGCTCCGGCGTCGCCCGCGCCCGCATCGGCCACGCCCGCGTCGACGCCACCGTCTTCGGCCACCGTCCCCGCGTCCAGCTGGGGCATCACCACGGGCGGCGTCTGCCCGCACGACAGCCACAGGCCACCCACCACACTCAGCACGGCTCGCTTCATGTCGCGCGAGATGGCACAGGCGAGGGCCCCCTGGGAAGACGTGAGCCCGCCGCGGGTGACGCCGCGGTGTGACAGCCGAAGCCGCACCGGCGCCGACGCCCTTCCCTGCCGCTCCGTTTTTGTCCAGAGTGGTTTTGCCATGAACCAGAACGAGCGGAAGCCAGCCCCCGTCGGTCAGGAAGCGCCGAAGTCTCCCGCCGATCGCGTGCGCCTCATTCAAGAGATGCAGCGCGCCGCCGAGGCCAGCCCGCTCCACCAGCCGCAGCCGGTGCGCCAGCCGCAAACGAACGCCGCGCAGACGTTCCAACAGCCGGCGCGCGTGCCCGACGGCTTCGCCGTGAAGCAGGTCAACGCCGTGCAGCAGGCGCTGCAGGCCACGCCCACCAGCACCGAGGCAGCGGCCATCGCGCGCGCCCAGGCCAGCACCCAGGCGCTGTTTGGCGGCTCCACCGATATCGAGGTGACCGGCAACCCGTGGAAGGTGATTCCTTTCGGAGATTCGCTGCCTGCGCTCTTCGACGACACCGCCGGCGCCGCCCCGAAGCTCCCGGAGAAGGCGGTGCAGCTGCCCGAGGGCTCGCTCTTCCAGCTGGGCCTGACGAAGGGCGGCGAGACGCAGAAGCGCGCCGTGCTCGTCGGCCAGGACGGCAAGCTGGCCGGCGCCGAGTGCAAGACGCCGCAGGACGCGCAGCGGCTGTTGTCGGGCGCGGCGTGGCTGCTGCCGGCGAGCGCGAAGCAGAAGGACACCACGTGGAAGGTGTCGGCGGGCACCGACTCGGCCTTCACCCTCGAGCTCACGCGCGGTGCTGGCAAGGCGAAGGCCTCGGAGCGCCTCTCGCTCGACAACTTCGGCCGCCTCACGACCCAGGGCCGCAAGGGCGACATCGTCGTCGCGAACTACTACCTCGACCGGTTCGACGCGGCCGTCTGAGGCACCGTCACCGCGCGAAGGCGTCGAGGGCCTTTCGAATCGGGTCGAAGTCCGAGTCTCCGACCTCGGCCACGCCGTCGGCGAGCAGCGCTGCCTTCAGCTGATCCTTCCCGGCCTCGGAGTTCGGCGCCGCTTTTCCGGCCGCCCGCAGTCGCTCCACCTTCTCGCGCTTCACGTCGGGCGCGGCGACGAGCACGTCGTTGGGCACCTCGTCGGTCGTCGTCACCAGGCCCAGCTTCGCGGCCTCTTTGCCCAGCACGCCCTCACAGCCAGAGATGCGCGTCGAGTTGGGCGTCGGGTCGGAGAAGGTGGCGCCGACGTCGTACTTCCCCGCCGCGACCGCCTTGCACACGGCGTCGTGGGAGCCGAGGAAGTCCTGTACGGTGAAGACCTGCGCGGGGTTGATGCCCGCGCGCAGCAGGTGCGCCTTCGGCAGGAGGTAGCCCGACGCGCTCGACGGCTCGACCCACGCCACCTTGAGGCCCACGCCTTTGCGAAGCGCGTCGAGCGACAGCTTCTTGCCGGCCGGCGTGAAGAGCACCGAGCGGTAGGTCGATTTGCCATTGCGAAGCGTGCGGAAGACGAGCTGGGTGCCGGCCTTCGGGTCGATGCGCAGGTACGCGAGCGGACCCATCACGGCGAAGTCGACGTCGCCCTTGCTGACGGCGAGGGCGAGCGACTCCTGGTCCGGGAAGACGCGCGAGACGGCCGGCTGGGTGAGCGCGTTGCCCACGAAGCCCGAGAGCGCGGCCGACTGGGCCTTCGCGGCGTCCGGGTTCTGAGAAGCGACGACGCCGACGACGAGGGCCGCGCGCGGCGGGGCTGGAGCCTGGGCGAAGGACGTGACGGCGAGCGTGACGAGCAGGGCGACGAGACGGTGCATGCGGGCGACCTCCGGGCGTAGGGCACTGTAGCCCTACGCGCGCACCGGTCGATGGATTCATGTCGAGACTCCGTGTCGCCGGAAACTCGGGGTGTGGCAGGGTGAGCGAGTTCGTGAAACCAGAGGATGTCGTCACCGGTGTCGGAGTCCTGCTGCTGGCGTGGCTGGCGTACCGGGCCTTGCGCTTCATCGCGCCCCATGATGCCTACGTGCGTGGCGATGCGGTGGGCACCGCGAAGTTCCTCGACCAAGAGCCGCTCTCACTTCGCCTCGCGCTGCTCACCGCGCTCGGCCGCTACGCAGACGCCACGGCCCTCGCCCGACGTCACCCGGAGCTGATGGGACCCCCGGCCGACCTCAACCCGATGGCGCTCCTGGCTCGGATCAACGCGGCCGAAGCCTTCGCCGAGCTCGGTGACCTCCACGTGGCGCTCGACTTGCTCGAGTTCGAGACGGGTGACGATCGATTCCTCCTCGCGGGCCAGAGGAATGCTCGCGCGTGGACCTTGAGTCTCGCCGGGCGGGATGCCGAGGCGCTCGAGCTCGTCACGAACACCGACCTCGGAGAGCTGGGTCCCGACTATGTGGCCGAGGGATTCCTCACGTGGGCCCTGATTCGAATGAACCTCGATGGAGCCGGGGTCGACGCACTCCTCGAGGCCTGCCGTGCAAGGACCGCTCGCGCGTCGACGGAACGGAACCTTCTGCTGCTCGAGGCTCGCTGGCATGCACTGCAGGGGCGCCTGGACGACGCGAGCCGCTGCTTCGACCAGGCCCGCAACCATCGGTGGAGGCGCCAGGGCGCGACGAGCCTGCTTCGGCTCGGTGACGCCTTCGCGAAGGCTGGAGCCATCGAGCTCGCCGGCGCCGCCTGGCGGCTCGCTCCGGAATGGGACCCCGAGGCCCAGGCCACCAGCGCGTGCCTGGTCCGGCTGGCCGGTCTTCAGCCGATCGCAAGTCAGCCCTGAAATCCGAGGGAGGCCCGGTTGCTGGGCCTGCTGGCGCCGACTACAGCGATGGGCATCGCCCATGCTTCGAGCTCCGCCTCCAACCACGCCCGGTCTCCTGACCAACGGCCTCGACCGGCGCACGCTGCTCAAGGCCGCTGGCGTCGGAGGCCTGCTCCTGGCGGGCGGCGGGGCCCTCTTCCGCACCCTGCGCGGCTTTGGACCTCCTGCGAAGGGCCTCTTCGTGCTCGACGAGCTCGAGGCCGACGTCGTCACCCAGCTCGCGCGCAGCTGCTTCCCCGGCCCCCCCGACTGGCCGCTGTCGGCCGACGAGGTGAACGTCACCGCGTTCGTCGACCTCTACGTCTCGCAGCTCTACCTCGACACCCAGGGGCTGTTCCGCACCCTGGTGCGCGCCGTCAATGTCTCCACGGTGCCGACGCACGGCGCGACGATGTGCAGTCTCTCGCCCGACGCCCGCCTCGCGGCGTGGAAGGCCTGGGGCGACAGCAGCCTTCACCTGCGCCGGGCCGGCTACCAGTCGCTCACCTTCGCGATGAACCTCGGCTACTTCGAGGACGACCGCGTGCGCGCTGCCGCCGGGTTCACCCGTGGTTGCGACCTCTCCGCCACGCCGAACCGGCCGGACCTGTGGACCCTGGTGCGCGGCCGGGGGACCGTCTGATGGAGCTGCCGAAGGGCCAGCTGCTGCGCGCGGACACCTTCGAGCGCGACGAGACGCTCACCTGCGACGTCGTCGTCATCGGCACGGGCGCTGGTGGCGCAGCGGCCGGCGTGCAGCTCGCGGAGGCCGGGCTGTCGGTCGTCTTCCTCGAAGAGGGGCGAAAGTTCGAGGCGCACGAGCTGTCGACGAAGCAGTCGTGGGCCGTGCGCAATATCTACGCCGAGCGCGGCACGTCGGTGTCGATGGGCAACATCATCATCCCCATGCCGCGCGGGAAGGCCGTCGGCGGCAGCACGCTCATCAACTCGGGCATCTGCTTCCGCACGCCCGACGCGCTGCTCGACACGTGGCGCGAGCGCCATGGCCTCTCGTGGGCCGACCCGACGGCGCTGGCCGCGACGTTCGCCGAGGTCGAGGCCGCCGTCGGCGCCGTGCCCACGAATGAAGCCGTGTGGCGCAGACACAATGCGCTCTTCCGGCAGGGGTGCCTCGCGTTGAACCTCCCCGGCCACGCGACGATGGTGCGCAACGCGCCGGGCTGCGTCGGCTGCGGCCTGTGCCAGGTGGGCTGCCCTGTCGGGGGCAAGGGCAGCGTCGACCGCAACCTCATTCCCCGCGCGCAGGCGGCCGGGGCGGTGTTGCTGTCGTCGGCCCGGGCGACCCGCGTGCTCGTCGAGAACGGCGTGGCGGTGGGCGTCGAGGCATACGGCGTCGACCCGATGAGCGAGCTGCGCAAGCGCCGCATCGACGTGCGCGCGAAGAAGGTCTTCCTCTGCGGCGGCGCCATCTCGACGCCAGCGTTCCTGCTGCGCCAGAAGCTCGCCAACTCGAACGGCCGCGTGGGCAAGAACCTGCACGTCCACACGGCGCTCGGGGTGGTGGCGAAGTTCGAGGAGCGCGTCGACGCGTGGCACGGCGCGGTGCAGGGGTACTTCGTGCCGCTCCCCGGGGAGCGCGCGATGCTCGAGACCTTCAGCGCGTCGCCCGACATCTTCTCGGTGCAGTACGAGGTGTACTCGAAGCCGATGGAGCAGCTGCGTCACCTCGCGGGCTGCGGCGTGTTGATCGCCGACAGCGCCGAGGGCCGCGTCGAGCCCGGCGCCGACGAGCCGCGCACGAAGGTGACCTACGACACCAACGCCGCCGACGTGGCCGTCATCAAGAAGGGCGCAAGGCAGATCGCCGAGATCTACTTCGCGGCGGGCGCCACCGAGGTGCACACGGGCTTCGCGCGCGCGGGCGCCCAGAAGAGCCTGGCCGAGCTGGACCGGTTGCTCGCGGAAGACCGCCCGTGGGACCAGCTGAACATCTACGCCTCACACCCCATGTCGAGCTGCGCGATGAGCGCCGACCGGTCCTGGGCCGTGGTGAAGCCCGATGGCGAGACGTGGGACGTGAAGAACCTCGTCATCGCCGACGCGAGCGTGTTTCCGACCTCGCTCGGGGTGAACCCGCAGATCACCGTGATGACGGTGGCGACGACCATCGCGCGCCTGCAGCTCGCGCAGGGCTGACGTCGCGCCGCACACGTGCGCAACCGCTTGCACACGCCCAGGAGCCGGCGCTTCGAAATGACTGAAACGAAGACGCGGCACGAAGCCTGCTTCTGCCGTGTCCATGCTGCTCGCCTCGCTCCTCGTCCTCGTCGCCAACCAGGCCGCCCTGCCCTCCGCACCCGCGGCACCGCTCCGCGCTCCGGTGACGTCTGCTGGCTCGTCTCCGCGGCTCCTTGACCCAGCCGACCAGGCGCGGCTCGCAGAGATCGACTCGTTGCTGAACGACAAGCGCCTGAAGCTGCACTTCGCGTTGGGTGGCATCGGGATCGCGGCTGCGGGCGTTCCAATCGTCGTGACCGGAGTCGTCGGCGCCTTCTCAGCCGTTGCGGCGCTGATCGACTTCAATGTGACGGTGGGCATTCTGCTGTCGCCGATCATGGCAGTCTTCGGCTTCATCACGGGCCCCTTCATGCTCCTGCAGAGTCCCCTCACCATCGGTCTCGTCGCGGGTGGGCTCCTTCTGGTGGGCGTCGCCGCCGTGGCGGACCTCTCGTACCAGGCCGGGCGGCGAAGCCTCGTCCAGGAACGCAAGGCCATTCTCGCCACGCTGCCAGCCACCGAGCCCGCGTCGATGACGACGGTCGTGACGTTCTGAAGAACTACGGCGACGTCTGCGGTGTCTTCACCGTCATTCCAAAGTGTTCGCGCGAGGCCTCGAGACACCCGCGCAGCTGCTCTCGGGCGCGGTGGAGAATGACGGCGACGTTGCCGGGCGTGAGGCCCATCTCATCGGCGACCTCGAGGCCGGAAGCGCCCTCGAAGAACCGGGCCGTGACGATGGTGCGCTGCACTTCCTTCAGCGTGGCGATGCAGCCGGTGAGCTTGAGGTGCTCCTCGGCTTCGATCATCAGCTCGTCGAGCTGCCGCCAGGCGGTGTCCACCTCGGCGTTGCCACTGAGCGCGTCCATACCTTCGTCCTTCCGGGAGTGCTTGCGGCGCAGGTTGCGCGCATGGTTCTGCACGAGCGTGGTGAGGAGCTTCGGCGCGTCAGCGGTGTCCCGCGGGAGGCTGCGCCACTCGCGCCGCTGAATGAAGGTGGCGAAGGCCTCTTGCACGGCGTCGAGCGCCTCTTCCGCCAGCAGCCCCTCGCGCATCGCGGCGCGCATGAGGGCGCTCCGGTGCGTCGTCACGAGGTGTCCGACCCACCCCGAGAAGTCGAGCTCGGGTGAGACGGCGTGGAGCGGCAGGGCTACCTCGTTCGGGGTCGTCATCTGGGCGTTCACGCGCGGGAGAGGTCGTGGGGGCCTTCAAGGTTACAGCGTGAGGTGGCCCATTCGGGCAGCGCAATGCCGCGGGGCCCCGCCACCTGCTGCAGCAGCGCGCCGGGAATCGACCCGGACCGCTTGCCTGGAGGCCCCATGTCGTCACTCGAGTCCCTGTCTCTTGAAGCGTTTCCAACCGTTACCGGTACCGGCCGGGTGCTGGTCGACTTCGGCGCCGACTGGTGCGCACCGTGTCGCACCCTCGCGCCGACGTTCGAGAAGGCGGCCCAGCAGTACGGCGAGAAGCTGACCTTCGCGAAGGTGGACATCGACGAAGAGCCGGAGCTGGCGCAGTCGCTCCACATCCACAGCATTCCGACGCTCATCGCGTTCGAGAACGGCCAGGAGGTCGGCCGGCTGTCGGGGGCGCTGCCCGCGCAGCTGCTGCGCGTCGCCATCGACCGCTTCCTCGACGGCCGCGGCTTCGGGCAGGCCCACGCCCACCACACACACGCGCACCCGTAACCCGATGCACCCACCGCCCCGTCCCTTCAAGGGTGCCTGCGCCTCGACTCGGCCCGCGCGCCCAACTGGAGGGGTGGTATGGGCGCGTGCCATGCGCCCCCTGCTCTGTCTGTGCGCCATTCTCGGCGCCTCGTGCCTCGACCGCATCATCCTCGACGGCACCGTGAAGTCGACGCGTGACGCGGCCAGCGCGTTCGACACCTTGTCCGACCTCGAGGTGGCGCGCACGGGCGCGGCGTCGAGCCTCGTGCAGCTCGAGGGCATGCAGAAGCTCGCGCCCGACAACGAAGACGCGCTGTACCTGCTGACGCAGTCCTGGGCGGGCTTCGCCGGCGCCTTCATCGAGGACGAGTGGGAAGCGGCCGTCGACCGCGGGGACGACGACGCAGAAGCCCAGCAGGCAAAGCGGGCTCGCGACGCCTACGAGCGGGCGCTGAAGTTCGGCACGCTGCTCCTCGAGCAGAAGCGCCCCGGCTTCGTCGCCGCGCAGCGCAACGCCGATACCATGAAGACGTACCTCGCGGGCTACACCGCGAAGGCCGACGCGGAGTCGCTCCTCTGGGTGGGCGCGGCGTGGCTGTCGCGCGGCTCGGTGGCCTCAGAGGACCCGGCCGTGGTGGCCGACCTCTTCGTCGGCGTGGCGTTGCTGGAGCGCGCCGTCGAGCTCGACGAAGGCATCGCGTACGGCACGGCCCTCGCGGCGCTCGGCGCGTACCATGCCCGCTCGCCCGACGCGGAGCTGGCCGAGGCGAAGCGCCTCTTCGAGCGCGCGCTGACGCTCACCAACCGGGGGGCGCTGACGGTGCAGCTGCTCTACGCGCAGAGCTGGGCGTGCAACGCGCACGACAAGGCGGCGTACGAGGCGCTCCTCAAGGAGGTGCTCGACGCGGGCGACGTGCTGCCGGCGCAGCGGCTCGAGAACACCGTCGCGAAGAAGAAGGCAGTTCGCTACCTCGGGCCCGCGCGCCTCAAGCGCTGTGGCTTCTGAAAGGGCTTTCGCCATGACTCGACTCCTGAAGGCGCTGTTCGTGCTCTCTGCTTCGGTCGCCATGGCGGCGGAGCCCGTCACGCTGAAGCTTGGCTCGCTCGCGCCGCGCGAGTCGCCGTGGGGCCAGGTCCTGCGCGCGTGGGTGAAGGCGGTGAAGGAGAAGACGCAAGGCGCCGTCGTCATCGAGGTCTTCTGGAACGCGACCCAGGGCGACGAAGCCGCGCAGATGAGCAAGCTCAAGACCGGCCAGCTCGACGGGGCGGTGGTGACGGGCGTGGGCCTGTCGCTCGTCGACCCCACCGTCAACGTGCTGCAGGTGCCGGGCCTGTACACCGACTGGGCGCAGCTCGACCGGGTGCGAACGGCGCTGTCGCCCCGCTTCGAGGCGAACTTCGACCAGCAGGGCTACGTCCTCGTGGGCTGGGGTGACGTCGGGCTCGACCGGTGGATGTCGAAGGGCTTCGCGCTGGCAGCGCCGTCTGACTTCAAGGGCAAGCGGCCGTGGGTGTGGCGCGAGGAGGCCCTGCTGCCGGCGGTGTACCAGGCCGCGACCGTGGTGCCGGTCGCCACGGGCGTACCCGAGGTGCTGCCCGAGCTGTCGACGGGCAACGTCAACGCGCTGAGCATCTCGGCGCTGGGCGCGGAGCAGCTCCAGTGGGCGAGCCGCCTCGACCACGTCTCGGCCACCATCGTGGCGCCCAACATCGGCGGCCTGGTGTTGTCGAAGGCGAAGCTCGACGCGCTCCCGAAGGAGCACCGCGCCATCGTGGTCGAGACGGGCAAGCTGACGTGCCAGGCCCTGACGACGCGCATCCGCGCCGAAGACGAGAAGGCCTTCGAGCGGCTCAAGGGAAAGATGACGGTGGTGACGCCGACGCCCGAGCAGGCGGCCCAGTGGAAGGCCCTGTACGCCGAGGCGCGCGCGCGGCTGGCGAAGGGCACGCTGCCGGCGGCGCTGCTCCAGGAAGTCGAGACGCTCCTCAAGTGAAGCAGGGCCTCGCGCGGCTCGACGCGGCGTGGACGCGGCTCGAGGTGGGCCTCGCGTGCCTCGTCGCCGGCGCGTTGGTGGTGTCGCTGCTGGCGTGGGTCGGCCTCAAGGGGCTGGCGGCGCAGACGAGCGGGCCCTTCGTCGCGGGCGCGGTGCTGCGGGCGGTTCTCCTCGCGGCAGCAGCTGGCGCGTTGGCGCACCGCCTCGGCAGGGGTCCGGCCGTGACGGCCTTCGCCGCGCTCCTGGGTGCGACGGGAGGCGTCCTGCTCCGCGACGTCGGCGTGGCGTGGGCCAACAACGTGCTCGGGTGGGCACAAGATGGCTCGAGCCTCACGCTGGTGGGAGGGCTGCGTGGCCTGTCGACACGGCTGACGCTGTGGCTCGTCTTCCTTGGGGCGTCTCTCGCGACCGCGCAGGGCCGGCACCTCGCCATCGACGGGCTCGCGCGGCTGCTGGGGCCGTGGCGTCGGGGCGCGTCGATGCTGGGCGGCGTCGTCACGGTCGCGGCGTGCGCGGTAGCAGCGTGGGGCTTCTTCGACTTCCTCGCCATCGATGCCTTCAGCGCGCCCGCGGGGGCGACGCCGCGCGAAAAGTCGGCCGCGACGTGGCGCACCCTCGGCGCCGACCTGCACCTCGTTCACCGGCAGCTGGCGCTCGACCTCACCGTCGCGCCGCGGGTGCTGAGCGGGACCCGATGGGACACGGCGCTGACCTCGGCGGAGTGGAACGCGTGGCTCGAGGCCGGTGACTTCGGCGCCGGCGTCGACGTGGGAGCGCTCCGCGATGACTCCGGTGGAACGCACGTGCCGCTCGCGAGCGTGGGCGCGACTCCGCCGCGGGGGCTGCTCGTCAAACCCTTCGCGCTCATCGTGCCGTTCGGCCTCGTCATGCTGTGCCTGCGGCTGGTGCTGTGGCTGCTGCGTGGAGCCCCCGTCGACGAGGGCCACGGCCCGGCGGAGCCCGCGGCATGACGGGCCATCGGGACCTCTCAAACGAACGGGGGCGCTTCGTCTCGGCGCCGTCGACCGAGCGCTGCGTCGGTGCGCATCGGCCCGGAGCGACCTCGACCGAAGCGGCGGCACTGGCGGCGTCGACCGAGCACTGCGTCGGCGCGCATCGACCCGCGGCGACCTCGATCGCGGGTAGCGCTGCCCTCGGAGCAACAACACCGTCGATGCTCCATGAGCGTGGACGCTGCGAGGCCCGTCGCCTCGTTCGTGCGATGGCGCCGGGGCGCCCCCTGTGAAGTCACCGCGCACGCTCGCGCTGGGCGGTGGCCTCGGGCTGATGTCGGTGACGGGCCTCGTGTCGGGTTGGCTCGGCGCCCTCGTCGCGTTCTTCGCGGCCATCGGTACGCCACTCTTCGCGTTGATGGCTGGCGGCACCGCGCTGGCGTGGTGGCTCGACGGCGCTCCCGTGAACCGCCTCGCGCCGCGCGTGTTGGATGAGACCTTCGCGGGCTCGCCGGTGTTGGTGACGATTCCGCTCTTCACGGCGCTCGGGTACCTGCTCGCGGAGTCGAAAGCACCGCAGCGGCTGGTGGAGGCCTCCCGGCGCCTCATGGGCTGGCTCCCCGGCGGCCTCGCCATCGTCTGCCTCGGCGCGTCCGCCTTCTTCACCACCCTCACCGGCGGCAGCGGCGTCACCATCGTGGCCATCGGCGGGCTGTTGCTCCCGACGCTGGAGGCGCAAGGCTGGTCGAGGCGCTTCTCGCTGGGCTTCGTCACCACCGGCGGCTCGCTCGGCCTCCTGTTCCCTCCGTCGCTGCCCATCCTCGTCTACGCGTTGGTGGCCGGCCTCGACTTCGAGCTCGCGTTTCGCGCAGGTCTATTGCCGGGCGTGCTGGTGCTCGTCGCGCTGGGCGCGTGGGCGGCCCTCGTCGGCACGAAGGAGCGCATTCCACGGGAGCGTCTGTCGTGGCGTGAGGCGCTGGGCGGCCTGTGGCTCGTGCGCTGGGAGCTGGGGCTGCCCGTCGTCATCCTGGGCGGCCTGGGGACCGGGCTCACCTCGCTCGACGAGAGCGCGGCGGTGGGCGTCGCGTGGACGCTCCTCGTGGTGGTGGGTGTGCACAAGGACCTGACGTGGAAGCAGGTGCCGCGCGTGCTGCACCAGGCGCTCTCGCTGGCCGGCGCGGTGGTGCTGATTCTGATGATGGCGAACGCGCTGATGAACCTCGTCATCGACAAGCAGGTGCCCGCGCGCGTGCTCGAGGCGATGTCGGCGATGGGGCTCGAGTCACGCTGGCAGTTCCTGCTGGCGCTCAACCTCTTCCTGCTCGTCATCGGCATGGTGATGGACGGGGTGTCGGCGCTCATCGTGGCGGTGCCGCTGGTGCTGCCGCTCGCCGCGCGCTTCGGCCTGTCGCCGTTTCATCTGGCGATGATGGTGATTCTGAACCTCGAGCTCGCGTTCTGTTTGCCACCGCTCGGCCTCAACCTCTTCATCTCGAGCTTCCGGTTCCGGGAGCCGGTCACGCAGGTGTACAGGTCGGTGGTGCCGTTCCTCGGTGTGCTGGCCGTATGCCTCGCGGTGGTGACGGCGGCGCCCTCGTTGTCGACGGTGCTCGTGCAGCCCACCATCGACGCGCAGCGACGCGAGGCCGAAGCCGCCGGGAGGCCACCGCGCGAAGCGTGGGCGCTCGAGTGTGTGCAGGCCGACGCGCTCGACCCGAAGCCGTGCAACGACGCCGACCGGGCCCGGTACGCCACTCCAGACGCCGGCGCCGATGAAGAAGACGACGCGCTCATGCGGCAGTTGATGGGCGTGCCCTAGCCGCGGCGCCGAGCCGATGGACGAGCAGACCGACGCGCGACGAGAAGCGGGCCTGGCGGCCACCTGGCCGAGCACTCGGTCGTCGCGCCTCGGTGCTCCCGGCTGCGGCACGTGACGTGACGAGGTGTCACACGACGTGACGCCGCCCGGCGCCCGGCGCCTTCGAACGCGGTGACGGAACGTCGCTGGCATGGGCGTCGTCCCACCATGCCGATGCTCGCGCTCCTCCTGGCCGCCGCGCCCACGCTTCAGCTCGACGTGCCCTTCGTGCAGCAACGCCCGGACTTCTGCGGAGAAGCCGTCGCCGAGATGGCGCTGCGCCGCCTCGGCCATGAGGTCACGCAGGACGACGTGTTCGACGCCAGCGGCCTCGACCCGGCGAAGGGCCGTGGGGTGTGGACGAACGAACTGGCGCAGGCGCTGAGGGCCTTCGGCGTCGAGCCCGGTCGAACATGGTACCGCATCGATCCGCGACAGGCGGAAGCACAGGTCGACGCCCAGTGGCGTGCCGTGCAGCGAGACCTCGAGGCCGGCCAGCCGAGCATCGTGTGCATGCACTTCGACGCGCAGCCGCGCACCACCGAGCACTTCCGACTCGTCACGGGGTACGACGCGGCGCGCGACGAGGTCGTCTTCCAGGAGCCCGCCGAGGCCACCGGCGCGAACCGGCGCATGGCCCGCGGCGAGTTCCTGAAGCTGTGGACCTTCAAGCCCGCCCGCGACCGGTGGATGGTGATTCGCCTCCGCGTGGCGCCCCCTGGGACACCGCCTCGGCCACCGGCCCCGCCGCCTGCGCCACGACCGGCCGACGTCTCGCAGCACGTGCAGTCACTCCGCGCGACCCTGCCCGCCGACATGACCGTGATGTGGGAGCCGCCCTTCCTCGTCATCGGCGACGAGCCGCCCGACGTGGTGCGCCGACGCGCGAAGGACGTGGTGCGCTGGTGCCGCGACCTGCTCCTGACGGACTTCTTCGAGCGGGCGCCGTCGGCGCTCCACGAGGTGTGGGTGCTCAAAGACGCCGCGAGCTACCAGCAGGTCTCGCGCACACGGTTCGGCATCACCCCGACGACGCCCTACGGCTACTTCCTCGAGTCCCGCCGCGCGCTCATCATGAACATCAAGCCCGGCTACGGCACGCTCACGCACGAGCTGGTGCACCCGTTCATGCATGAGGCGTTTCCCGGCACGCCGGCGTGGCTCAACGAGGGCCTCGCGTCGCTCTTCGAGTTTCCGTTCGAAGAGGGCGGGCACCTGAAGGGGCGCGTCAACTGGCGGCTCCCCGCGCTGCAGCGCGGGCTCTCCGAGGGCGTGGTGCCGTCCTTCGAGGCGCTCACGCAGCAGACCGACGCCGAGTTCTACGAAGACCGGCACGGCGTCAGCTACGCGATGGCGCGCTACATCTGCTACTGGCTGCAGGAGCGCGGGCTGCTCGTGCGCTTCGTGCGCCGCGCCATCGAGCTGCAGGGCGACGACCCGACGGGCTTTCGCGCGCTGTCCGAGGTGCTGGGCGGGGCGCCGGATGCGCAGCGCGCGGCGTGGGAGCGCTTCGTTCGGGGCCTGTCGTTGGCTCGACGATGAATCGGTGACGTGTCGTGCATGGCCAGGAGAACCGCGACGGTGATGCCCAGGGCGACGCGTGCGACCTCGACTCCGACAACGACGGGCTGGTCGATGACGTCGGCGTCTCTGGCGGCCTCATCGGAGGAGGCTGCAGCCAGGCGCCCGGGCTGTCGGTGCTGGCGCTGCTCGCGCTGGCGGGCAGGCTGACCCGGCGTCGCCGCGGGCCGCGTGGGTGAGGCCTGCGAGAGGGCAGGCTCGAGAAGAGTTCGACGCTCCCGAGTGAGGAAGCCGCGATTCCGTTGGAAGCCGACGCTCTGCCGTTGAGCTACGGCCGCACAGGAGAGCGGCCGGCGGGAGTCGAACCCGCTACCTTCGGATTGTGGTTTGCGTGTGGGGCCTCTTCGGCCGGGAGCGTCTGGGCTCCTGACGCCTCGGCCTTCGTCGGCCTGACGGCCACCCCCGCGATGCGGCGCCTCGGGCCGGGTGTAGAAGCCTTGCCGTGTCCGCCCTCGCCTGCCTCGTCCTGCCCGCGCTCGCGCTCGCCCAGCCGGTGCCGCCGCGCTCGTTCTTCTCGCTCTCGTCGTCCAACGGCCACGGCGCGGTGATGGTCGACGCGCGCGGCGCGAAGGTGGTGCACTTCCGCGAGCACCTGCCGGCGACCGAGGAGCCGCAGCTCGACGTGATGGGCCGCGAGGTGTGGGTGGGGAACCAGCCGCAGATGGTGAAGACGCGCGACGTCCTCTTCGACGCGTACTTCGGCCTGCGCGCGAGCGGCCAGCAGCGGTGGCTCACCCAGGCGCCCACCAGCAGCGGCTACGTCACGGCGGCCCCCTCGCCGCGCTCGGGCTCCGGCCTCGTCACCTGGGAGCAACCCGGCGTGCTGGGCCTCGACACCAGCACCTTCGTCTTCGCGCCCCGCGGTTTGCCGCACGCGTCCTTCGTGATGGCCCTGCGCGTTCGGAACCCCGGCTCCCAGGCGGTGCCGGGCGTCAGCGTGTTCTCGCTCCACAACTTCCACCTCGGCTTCGGGCGCCCGGGCGTGATGCAAGAGCTCGGCGTCACCGGCGAGACGGTGGTGGTGAAGGCCAACCGCGACGTCGAGGAGCGCGCCTTCGCCGGCGTGGTGGTGGCCCGGCCCCTCGGGGCGACGCCGCGGGTGGCCGCGTGGAACCAGACGTCACCCGCGCAGGACAACGGCTTTCAGGTGGTGGCGCAGACGACGGGCGACCTGCCGAACCGCACGGGCGACCTCGGCGTGGGTGACGACTGGGCCTCGGCCTTCCAGTTCGACGTGGGCGACGTGCCGGCCGGCGCCGAGCGCTGGGTGGCGGTGGTGGTGGCGCATCACGGCGACCCGTTCGCAACCGCCACCGTGCAGGCCTGGCTCGACGCGTATGTCATGGGCCAGACGGCCCGGCAGCTCGTCGAGGCCGAGCGCACGGCGTGGGCGACGTTCCAGCAAGGGCTGCGCGTGCCGGCCGGCCTGTCGATGGACGAAGAGGCGGTGCTGCGGCAGTCGGCCGTGGTGCTCGACATGGCGCAGGTGCGCGACCGCGAGGCCTTCGTGCGAGACGTCCTCACCCGCGACGGAGAGCTCCGCCGCTCCCGCTTCCCCACCGTCGACGGGGGCGCGCTGCCGGGCCTGGTGCGGCACCGCGGGTACGGGGCGGTGCTGGCGAGCCTGCCGCCGGGAGAGTGGACGTACTCGTGGATTCGGGACGGCGCGTACGCGGTGGCGGCGATGGCGACGCTCGGCCTCACCGAGCAGTCCCGTGACGCGCTGCGGTTCTACCTCGACGCCGAGGGCGGCCGCTTCAAGGACTGGAACGAGCTGGCCCCGTACAACCTGCCGCCCTACGTCATCTCGCTCACGCGCTACGTCGGCTTCGGTGTCGAAGAGACCGACTTCAACGACTTCGGCCCCAACCTCGAGTTCGACGGCTTCGGCCTGTTCCTCTGGGCGCTGCGCCGGCACGAAGTCGAGACGCAAGACACGACGCTCACCGACACCCGGTGGAACGACATCGCCACGAAGGTGGCCGACCCGCTGGTGGCGCTCGTCGACCCGGCGACGGGCCTCATCCGCAAGGACTCGTCCATCTGGGAGACGCACTGGAACGGGCGCGAGCGGGCGTGGACGTACACGAGCCTCACCGCCGCGCGGGGCCTCTGCGACGCCGCCGCCATCGCGCAGCGCAAGGGCGACCTGATGCGGGCGACCCGCTACCGCGACGCGGGCCTCGCGCTCAGGCGGGCCATCGCGCAGCGGCTCACGGACGGTACCGGCGCGCTCGCGTCGAACCTCGAGGAGCTCCAGTCAGGCCGCGAGTACTTCGACGCCGCGGTGTTCGACGCGCTCGCGATGGGCCTGTTCGACCCATCGGGCCGCATCGGCCGCGCCACCACCATGGGCCTCGACCGGCTGCGCGTGACGGCGGGGCCGGGCTGGTCACGAAACGACGACCGCCGCGACCATCAGGGCCGAATGGACCTCTCTCCGTGGGGCAGCGAGTACGACTCGGCCGAGTGGGTCATCACCGACGTGCGCGGCTCGATGGTGCACCGGGCGCAGGGCCAGACGGCCAGGGCCGACGCGCTCTTGCGGTGGATTGGCGGGCACGCCGTCGCGAACGCCGACCTCATTCCCGAGACGTTCGACGAGACGAGCGGCGCGTGGAAGTTCAACGCGCCGATGGTGGGCTTTGGCGCGGGCGTGTGGGTGTTGGCGCTCGCGCACCGGAGCGGCGCGCCCCTCGAGCCCGCGTGCGGCGCGTTCTTCGATGAGTCAGCGATGGTGGACGGCGGCGCCATGCCGACCGACGCGGGCCAGGGCGGGGGAACAGCGGGCGGTGGTGCGGCAGGGGGGAGCGCCGGTGGCAGTCCCCTGGCTGGAGGCGCAGCAGCCGTCGATGCCGGGCCGGGCGCCGCGAAGCCGCCACCGGGCTGCGGGTGTGATGGGAGCGGCGCGGGTTCTGTCTTCTGGCTGGCGCTCCTCGGCGTCGCTGGACGGAGCGCACGACGTCACCTGCGCGCCGATGGGTGAGGCACCCTCGAGCCACACCTCGGCCGCCTTCGCCGAGCCCGAAGAAGACGGTGCCCTCGAGCGTCCCCGCGGTCGAGCCGCGAAGTGGTGGGGACTCACTCCTTGGGGAGCGCGCGCAAAACGGCCTTGCCATCCTTGATGACGACCTTGAACTCGACGCTCTTCGCGTTGTGCTGCTTCATGAGCGTCGGCACCTGCGAGCGCAGCGTCGTGGCCACGGAGTCGAGCGACAGCTTCGAGGTGTCTTCGCCGCAGCGCTTCTTCGCCATCACATACGCGTCGTAGATGGCCTTGATCTTCCCGTCGTTGAGCCCACCGTCCGAGGCGACCGGCGCCGGGGGCCGTGAGGGCGCGCCAGCCGGCTTCGCGGGCGGCAAAGAACCGCTCCCCGGCCTCAGGGCAGGCGTCGAACCGGTCGAGCCGGCGGGTTTGAGCGCTGGGGTGTTCCCGGTCGTCCCGACGGCCTTGACGCCCAGGGGAGCCCCGGTGATGGGCCGCGTCGTCGTGGCCGCGACGGGCGGAATCGAGAGGGGCCCCGTCTTCGGGTTGACGCCGGGAACGAGTGGTTTGACCGCGGGAACACCGGGCACCGCGGGCGCGACCGTCGGCACGAGCGGCGCCACCGAGGGAATTCCCGGCACGGGCTTTGGCTTCTCGACCGCGGCCGCGGCGGCGCTCATCGCGCTCTCGAGGTCGTCGCCACCGGCGTCCAGGTCGGACAGGTCGAGGTCCTCGTCGATGTGCAGATCGTCGAGTCCGTCAGAGGCCCCGGCGCTGGTGCCCTTGCGTTTCTGGCGCGCGTCCGCATGACGCCGGGCCTTGAACACGTCGCGCTTGTAGGTGCCGTTCTCGATCTCGAGCAGCGTGCGCTCCCACAGGCGCTCGAAGGTGTTGAGCCGCTGCTGCAGGTTGCCGATGCGGAACTTCACCGGCGTCGAGTTGACGAACGTGCTCCGCAGCTCGTTCATGAACTTCTTCACCGCCGTGTGCTTCTGCGTCGGCGGGCGGCGCTCCATGCCCAGGAAGTACTGCTCGTAGGCGGCCTGCAGCTCGGCGATCTCAGCCTCGAGCTCGGTGCAGGCCTTCATCGCCTTCTCGGCGTCCCCGAGCTTGCTTCCGGTGGTGCGCCCTCCCGGGCTTCCGTTGTTCAGCGACGCCGGCACAGGTGGACAAACCTAACCCAGGACCGGCCCCGGCTGTCTGCCTGATCGACGGGCCTGCACCGTCAGGAAGCTGACGCTCAGGCCGCCGTGGTGAGCGCCGCCAGGTCGACCTTCGCCTCGTTCGCGCGGCTCTTGAGGCCCGCGCCCACGATGTAGGCGCCGAGCGAGAACAGGAGGATGGAGACCGTCTGGCCGGTCGAGATGTTGTACCAGGCCTGCGGGTCGAGGCTGTTCGCCAGGCCGGTGAAGCCGAGCTCGACGAGCTTGCCGTGCAGGGTGCCGCGCTCCGAGTCGCCGCGCCACAGCTCGACCGTCGAGCGGATGATGGAGTACCCCATGAGCCACAGGCCGAAGATCTGCCCGTGGAACCTTCGCCAACGACGCACGGTCAGCATCAGCGCGAAGAACGCCAGCTGCGCGAACGAATCATAGAGCTGGGTGGGGTGAATCGGGAAGCTGTGGTCGTGCTCGCGCACGTACTGGCTGATGCTGACCGCGTCGGGCACCATCTGCTGAAACACCTCGCCGGTCTTCTCGACGAAGTAGCGCGAGTCGGTGCTCATCGAGCTCCAGGCGAGGCTGGCGGTGTCGCTGGTGGTGCCGAAGAGCGTCTGGGTCGAGTGGCTCCCGGGGAACTTCACCGAGGCGATGGCGTTGGGGCCCGCCGGCCTGCCCCAGCAGCAGCCCGCCGAGAAGCACCCGAGCCGCCCGAAGGCCGCACCAAGCGAGACGGTAGGCGCTGCCAAATCGGCCAAGCGAAGAAACTCAATTCCATATTTCAAGCAATACCAGACGCTGGCAAGGGTAGCGCCAATGAGTCCCCCCTGAAACACGAGACCACCTGCCAACATCTCCAAGACCTCGGCAATGAAGTTACCGCCAAACAGGAGGGTGAGTCCGACTCGCCCGCCGACCAGCACGTAGACAAACCAAAGACCGGCGTTCTCGACGACCTTTGAGGCGAGTTCCCGGGTCAGCCTGTGTCTGAAGGCGATGAGCAGAACAAGAACGATGACCGCTATCAGGTCGAGCACCGTCCCATAGGCTTGGGCCGGCTTGCGGGAGACGTAGTCCTTCCAGTTGACGAGGACGAACAAATCGCGGCTGCCGACGATGCCGCCGATGAAGACCGAGAAGGCGAGATCCATGATCTGATCGCGCCGCTTGAGACCCAACTCGCCCGGCCATTCCCGGCGCGCGAGCAGCGCCGCCACCGTCACCGCCGACAGGAAGCCCGCGCCAAGCATGATGCCGTACGTGTGAACCGGAATGCCCTCGCCCTTGCCCTTGCCGAGAATGGGGACCGTGAGGTCGGTCGCGTAGAACACGCCCACCGCCGCGAGCACCACGCCGAGCACGCCGTAGAGGATGGCGCGGTTGCGCTTCTCGTCGGGCGTCGCGGGAATGATCTTGCCCTTGTCGTCCACCGCGTCGGCGTTTCGCCAGCCAGACCAGGCCGCGTAGCCGATGAGCGCGAGCACCAGCAGGTACAGCATCGGCCGGGAGCCATCGGTGTCGAACTTGAGGCGGTAGATGATGGGCAACATGGCCTCGCGGCGTACCGTGGGGCGTCCACCGAGGCAACGGGAGCTTTCCAGTCCTTCGGAGAGGGCGCGGTCGTGCTAGCGCGCCCGACATGTCGCAGGGCCGCTG
>JANRKQ010000066.1:0-90717 GCA_033763395.1 Myxococcaceae bacterium | reverse complement strand
GCCGCAGTTGTCGCAGGTGTTGCCGACGCCGTCGCCGTCGATGTCCAGCTGGTCGCGGTTGGCCGAGAAGGGGCAGTT
Source organism: Myxococcaceae bacterium (assembly GCA_033763395.1). Lineage (GTDB taxonomy): Bacteria > Myxococcota > Myxococcia > Myxococcales > Myxococcaceae > Xiheimicrobium. The sequence goes on along the minus strand of JANRKQ010000066.1, from coordinate 90,639 downwards.
GTCGGAGTCGTCGGCCTTGCCGTCGCCGTCCGCGTCGTCGGTGTACGACAGCGTCTTGCCGTCATCGGTGTAGGCCACCCACACCGAGCAGCCACAGCCGCAGCCGCAGCCACCACCGCCGACCTGCTTGGGCTTGCCGCACGAGGGGTCGAGACACTCCGGGTTGGTGCCGTTGCCGAGCTGCGCGGCGGCCGGCAGCGCCAGCAGGGTACTGGCAGCGGCGAGGAGGAGGAACTGGTTCTTCATGGTGGCTCCCGGGTGCAACGAGGTGACAGGCGCTTCTTCAAGAGGTGCACCAGCCCAGGAGGAGCCCCCAAATCTTCGGAATCATTCACGACCGAGCACAGACTGAGTGCTTCGGCTTGGGCTTCAGGTGAGGGGTGTCGCAGCCGCAGTGGGGGCGGCACCCCACAGCCTACAGGCCGTTTTCGAAGTCTTCGCTCTGGAGGCGAATCACGCCGCGTGGACGGCGGGTCGCGGGCGCCGTGAATCGCACGGTCTCGATCCGCACCCGGCCGACCCCCGTGCCCCGCGGATCATTTTCACGCCCGACCTGGAAGTAGAGGTGAATCTCGTTGGTGCCCTTGAGAACGGTACGCCCGCTGTCGTTGGGCGAGGGCCGCTGGAGGGTCTCCATCACGCTGAGGTTGTAGGCGTTGATGTCGTAGCAGGCGCGACCGTCGGGGGTCGGGTTGGCGTCACGAATCGCGTAGCCGTAGCCGCGGTCCTGCTGGAACTCGATGTCGGCCGAGGTGGGATCCGTGTGGGCTTCGATCTCGCCGATGTTCGGCAGGCCGTCCCGGTCATCGTCGTCCAGGTCTTCGGGGATCAGCGGGTTGGTGCCGCCGAGGAATTCGACGAGGTCGGGCGCCGAATCACCGTCGGTGTCGGTGATGCAGCCGTCGGTGCCGAGCACGCGCTCCTCGCAGTCGTTCAGGCGATCGCCGTCGGTGTCGAGCGTCGCGTTGCAGCCGCGAATGGTGTCGATGTTCCCGGGCTGGGGCTTGAGGCCCATGCGCACCTCGACGCCATCTCCGATGCCGTCGGAGTCCGAGTCGACGAGCGTGGGGTCGGTGCCGATTGACGCCTCGTCTTGATCCGGGAGCCCGTCGCCATCGCTGTCGACGAGCTGCTCACCATTTCGCACCCGCACGTTCGCGTTCATCGCGATGAAGCGCTTGAGCTTCAGTGAACGCTGGAGTGAGCCGTAGTTCAGCGTCGTCAGGCGCATCGTGACGCCACCGACCGCGGTCTCGACGAGCTCGGTGCCGCCCGCGCGCGCGATGGCGTTGGCCTGGAACCGGAGCAGATCATCGCTCGCGCTGCGGATCACCACCGGCTGCACCGTGACCTCACCGGCGTTGAAGCGCACCGCGAGCTGGCGGAGCTGCTCCGTCACCTTCCCCAGCTCGCACTCGCCGCAGCGCGCGAAGTCACCGGCCTGCGCGAACGCGTCACACTGCGGATCGATGCCTGCGTTGAAGACCGTGTTGTTGCAGCTCGTGTCCTCCGAGCGCATGACGAGCACCACGTAGTAGCGCGTACGCGCCACCTGCCCGCGGCAGCCGGTCTGCATGTCACCGCTCAAGATGCTCCGCGCCAACAGAAGGGCCGCGCGGTGCGACATCGGGCCCACCTGATTGAAGGCGTTGTAGCGGGCGAACGCGGTCGACAGCTCGGTCTGATCGGCGCTGAAGCGACCCAGCAGGCCATTGGCGACGGCGCGGTGGGTGAGGAGCCCGTAGCTGATGCCGGGGTTCGTGAACTGGGTGCTGGTGTTGGTGAGGCCGGTGACGATCTCTTCGCGCAGCATCACGTCGACGCCGGCGCCACCCTCGACGGCGAACAAGACCTTGACGGGGAAGGCGGCGCCCGACGCCACCGGCGTGCAGACGTTCGCTTCGACCTCAGCGCGATCGGGCCCTCCGGCGCCACCCGCGCCGATGGCGTACAGGCCGACGTCGGTACAGCCCGCCAGCACCACCACCCCGAACCCCAGCACAGAAAGCCTCATGCGGGTGCGGACTCTACACACAGCCGCTCGACCACACGAAGGCCTTCGATTCAGGTGGGACGTGCCCCCACCTCTACAGTGAGAGCACGAAGGCTAGCAGATCGTCGCGCTCCTGGGGCGAGAGCAGATCGGCCCGGCCGTGGGTGGGCGCCCAGCGCTCGACCGCCGCGCGCAGCGGGAACCGGGTGGCCACGCCGACGCTCCCGTCGCCGCGCACCTCGAGGCCCGCGAGCCCGGTGGTGAGCATCGGGAAGACGTCCCATGAGCCGACCAGCGCCGGGGTGCCGAAGCCCTTGAAGAGCGTGTTCTGCATCGCCTCGCGCAGCGGCATGAAGCGCGGCGTGCCGACGTCGATGAACCGCCCGCGCGTCGCTGGATCCTGATCCGTCGTGTACTGCGGCGCCGGGTGGCAGCTCGCGCAGGCCGCCTTGCCCTCGAACAGCGCAAGGCCGCGGCGGGCGTTCCCGGTGGCTCCGTCTGGGAGCTCGAGCGCCTCGGACGGCACGCCGCGCTCGTCCACGAACGGGTTTGGCAGCGTGGGGATGAGGGACGAGTAGAGTGTGAGCGCCTCGATCTCCTCGGGCGTCATGGGCGGGTTCTGGTACCGGTTCCGCGACCCCACCATCTTCGCGGTCTCGCCCATCGAGTGCGTCGACGCGGGCGTGAAGTACGGCGGCGTCTCGCGGCTGCCTCGCACCGTGGTCGAGCGGTAGATGCGCAGCGGCATCGTCTTCTCGAAGAGCACGCCTTCGCCGTGGCCCTCGAGGTGGCAGGCGTCGCAGCTCATCGCGGTCTTGCCGAGATCGGCGAAGTACTGCACCTGTCCGAGCCGCCGCGTCTTCTGGGCGAGCACGTCGACGAGCGGCAGCTGCTCCTTCCACACTGCTTTCCCGGCCGCGGCCTTCGCGACGTCGAGCCGCGCGACGGTGCCCGTGAAGCGGTTGAGGGCCCACAGGCTCTTGCGGTCCTTCGACAGCACGAGCGCACGCGGGCCCGAGTGGAGCGACGGCCCGGCCCGGCCGTTCACGTTGAAGTCCTCGTCGGGGCGAATGCGCGGGAACGACTCGGGCGGCGGCAGCGCGACCTCCTGCACGAGCGCCTTCGCGGCCTCGGCGTCGCTGCGCGCGAGCTTGCGGGCATCGACGACGCGCACCAGGCCCAGCGAGACGTCTGAGGCGTAGAGGAGCCCCGCGGCGTCGTCGAGCACGAGCGCCTCGGTCACGCCCGCGCCGAAGCCCAGGTGGCGGCTCCAGCCGAGCGCGCGCTTCGTCGCCGCCTGCGGGAGCGTGAGCGCACCGACGCCACCGTTCATGCTCACCTCCATCTTGTCGGGGTTGGGCCCGATGTTCGGGCCGATGCTCGAGACGAAGAGGTCAAGGGTCTTCGCCGAGGCCACGAGCGCGCGCGGGGCCTTGCCGTTCATGACGTACGAGCCGTAGGCCCTGGTGGTGCCCCCGACGATGGGAGTGCCCGGGCCCGGCTGCGTCGCGCCCAGCACCTTCCCCGTCGCGACCTCGAGCAGCTCGATCTCTCCGGTCTGGAGCGAGCCCACCGCCAACCCGGCCGACGTCACCGCGAGCGCCCGCGGGTTCGGCGCGACGGGCGTGCGCCACTTCTCCTTGAAGCCATCGCGCGAGTCGAGCGCCAGCACCGAGTCGCGCGCCTGCTCGGCCACGAAGACGAGGCCGTCGTCGCCCACCGCCACCGACGCCGCCATCACGGGACCGGGCACGCGCGACACCGCTGGGACGTCGGTCGAGAAGTCCACCACGGCGAGCGTCGGCGAGAAGAGGTGGGCGACCACCAGCTGCCCCGTCGGCAGCCGCGCGATGGAGGACGGGCCGTCGTCGACTGGCACTTTGCGCACGGCGCGGCTCTTCGTGTCGAGCGCGTAGAGCGTGTCGTCGGTCGTGCTCACCGCCACCAGCCAGCGCTCGTCCGCGGTGGTCGCGAGCGCGATGAGATCGGGAAACCGCGTGTCGTTGATGAGGCGCAGCTCGGCGCGGCCCTCGCCCACGTCGAGCTTCGAGTCGACGAGCACCTCGGGCGCGACGCCCAGGTCGACCCCGACGGGGAACCGGGTGAACGCGTGCCTGTCATCGAGCGCAACCAGTGGGAGGCTTCGCGACACCGGCGCACCGAGGACGAGCGCCTTCGCATGGGTGAGTCGTTCTCCCGTGACGATGAGCGGCGTGGAGGTCTGGTTCGAGAGGAGCCGTGGCCCAACGGTGACGAGCCGAGTCACCGAAAGCGGCGCGCCTGCATCTGGAACCGGTGGCGAAGAAGCGGTGTCGGCTCGCCGGCACGCGCTCGGCAGGCCCAGCAGCAGAACGGAGAGAACCACATGTCGTGTCATCGGAGCCCTCGCTACCACATGGGTGAACAGTCCACCCCACAACGTGGTGGGAAGCCCCCGACGTTGCGGGGGAATCTCAGCGCTCTGCACCTCGTGTACTCCTTGACCGTTCGGCACACGCTTCGCTTAACTCCACGGCTCCACATGCGCTCTTTCCTGCTCGCCGGTTCTCTCCTGCTGATCGCAGGCGTCGCTCACGCAGGTCCCAAGAAGAAGCCGGCCGCGGCTCCTGCAGCCCGAAAGCCCGCCGCCGCGCCCGCGTCAGCGCCGGCTGAAGCGGCCCCGGCGCCGACCGCCGCAACCGAGACGGGCGGCGGAGGCTCGGCGGTGCGTGGCCCGACGCGCATCGACTTCGACGACCGCCTCATTCAGGGCCAGAGCAACAAGTCTGGCGCCGTCTACCTGTACGACCGGAAGGAGCTGAAGATCCGGTCCATGATCAAGAAGCGGGACAACTTCCGCGATGAGATCGTCGGCTCGCTCTACGACACCTGAGCCGCCCTGCATCGCCCCCTCTTGCCTCGAAGGAGTTCCTCGTGAGTGGACAGCCCTCCGTCCTCCAGGTCGTGATCTTGCGGGACGGTCTGCTGGTCGGCACGGAAGTGTTCGTGCCTGGCCAATACGTTCTCGGGTCTGGCGACGCGGTCGATTTGCGCCTCGATGACCCGTCGGTCGCCGCGACGCACGCGACCCTGTACTTCCAGAACGGCCGCGCTGCGATTCAAGACGCGGGCACCGGCTCGGTCTTCGTGAACGGGCACCGCGTCAACGCGTGTGAAGTGCGCGCGGTCGACGAGATCGCGTGCGGCCCCTTCACGCTCAAGGTGCGGGTGCTGGCCCAGAAGCCCGCGGCCAAGCCTGCCCCGCCGCCCGAGGTCGCCGCCCTCCTGGGCGGAGCCGCGCCCGCGGCCCCCGCCCGCCCATCCCCCATCGCCGCCGTTCCCGCCAGGCCCGCGGCGCCTGCGCAGGCCAAGGCCGCGGCGCCGGCCACCGTGGTGTCGTCTCGTCGAGCGAACACGGCGGCGCAGCCCGACACCGCCGTCACCGCCCGCGCGACCCCGCACCTTCGCCCCGTCGAGCCGTTGTCGCTCGAAGAGCACGAGGAGAAGACCGAGAGCGTGGCGCTGGGCTCAGAGCTGCTCGAGCCCACCCGGCCCGCTCGCGCCGCCGACCCACAGATGACGGTGCCGCTGTCGGTGGACTCGCCGCCGCCTCCTCCGGCCCCGTCGCTCCCGCCCGCGCCTGCGATGTTCGCGGCGCCCGCGCCGATTCCCGCGCCGCCCACGCAGCCCGCGACGCCGATCGCGCGGGCTGAGGCGAAGCCTGCCGCGAAGGCCCCCGAGCCGCGCCACGCCGAGAAGAAGGCCCAGCCGCAGGCCGCGCGCTCGAAGGCCCGTCACCACCGACCCTCGCCGTCGATTCCACCCGCCTCCGAGGGGAAGGGCAAGCCGCACCTCTTCGTCGAGCTCTACTGGGGTGAGACGCGCAAGTACGCCTCGTCGCACCAGCGCATCGACCCCAAGAAGAAGCTCGTCGCGCGCGATGACGACTCGGCGCCGCTGCCTCTGTGGGGCTTCGGCACCGAAGGGCAGGACTTCGTCTTCGCCGAGGAGCAGAAGGGCGGGCTCTATCGCGTCTTCGTGCCGCCCACCGCTGCCGTCGAGCGCCGCGCGCAGGACGGCAACTTCTACCCGGTGCAGGTCGAGTCGCTCGAGGTCGGCCCTGGCAACAAGCGCTGCGTCACGCTCGGCACCGGTCACGCGGTGCGGTTCTCGGGCGACAAAGAGATGACGCTCGTCGCCTACGTGCAGCCTGCGCTGCCCCGCCCCTTCGTCAACCCGCTGAAGAAGATGCCCTGGCTGGTGCTGGCGTTCCTCGGCCTGTTCGGCAGCGCCTTCCTCGCCTTCGCCGTCTACGCGTACCAGCCCGAAAACCCCGACTTCGCCGCGAAGAACGTTCCGCCCGTCGCGGTGCGGCTCATCGCGCCTCCCAAGAAGGAGGAGAAGAAGAAGATCGAAGAGAAGATCGAGAAGCTGAAGAAGCCCGAGAAGAAGGAAGAGCCGAAGGTCGAGAAGCAGGTGCCCAAGGCGGTGCCTCAGGAGACCAAGAAGGCGCTCAAGTCGGTCGAGAAGCTGGTGGCGGCCGGGCCGGCGATGAAGGACCTGCTGGCCGCCGTCGACAAGCTCGGCTCGGGCCCCGGCGCGAAGAACGCCAAGAATGACTTCAAGCTCTCGGGCCTCATCGGCAAGGCGCCCATCGCGAACGCCGGCATCGGCACCTTCGGCCTCGGCGGTGGTGGCGCTGGCGGCATGGGCATCAAGGGGGCCGAGCTGCTTCGCGGCAAGGGCGGCGCCGGCATCGGCGCGCTCGGCGCGGGCAACATCGGCAAGGGCAAGGTCGGCGGCGCGGTCACCGCCGCGGTGAGCCGCAACATCGGCGCCCAGGGCACCATCGACAAGGACGCCGTGGCGAAGGTCATCAACTCGCACCTCGGCGAGGTCTCATCCTGCTACGAGCGGGCGCTGCTGAAGGAGCCGGGCCTCGCCGGCAAGATCGTGCTCGAGTGGCAGATCACGACGTCGGGCAGCGTCGGCTTCGCCAAGACGAAGTCGTCGACGATGAAGAGCTCGGCGGTGGAAGGCTGCATTCTCGCCTCGCTCAAGGGCTGGCGCTTCCCTCCGGCGAAGGGCGCCGGCGTCGTCATCACCTACCCGTTCATGTTCAACTCCGTCGGCTACTGACGCTCCCGTCGGTGGAACGCTCGGCGGCGCGTCTCTTCTGAGAGCGCCGCCGTTTTCGTTCGCGCGGGAGCCCGGGAAGGCCGCCGGTGTTCCACGGCATGCCCCCTGCCCCGTGGCCTGTCGACGTGTAGAGGAGTCTCCACCCCAGCGTGCGCCTTCGCATTTTGGTTTGTTTTCAGAGCGCGCGGCCTATCATCGCCGCCGTTTTTCTCGACGCTCGCGCCGCAGGCCAAGGCGCGGGAGGGGTGACGTGCACCGAGCCATTCTCATCGTGTGTCTGTTGGTCCCCGTGTTCGCGTGGGGCCAGTCGGAGCTCCTCGAAGCCCCGCCCAGCAGCGTGAATGCGCTGCAAGACCGGGCGTACCGCCTGCAGAACGAGTTCACCGTGATGGTGGGCTTCCTGCCGTCGGATCCGTACACGAAGGGCCTCTTCGCCCAGGGCGGCTACGCCTTTCACTTCAACGACTACTTCGGCATCCAGGCGCGCGGCGCGTACGCCGTCTCGCTGCCGACGTCGCTGCGCAACCAGCTCGAGCGCGACTTCACGGTGCTGCCCACGGCCTTCTCGCGGGTGCTCTTCTTCGTGGGCGGCGACCTCATCTTCCGCCCGCTCTACGGGAAGCTCTCGGTGGGCAACCGGTTCGTGGTGCACGGCGAGGTGCACCTGCTCGGCGGCGGCAGTGGCTTCGCCTTCACTGACGGGTTGACGCCGTCCATCCGGCCCGCGATCGACATCGGCGGCGGCGGGCGGCTGTTCCTGGGCAAGAACGCGAGCCTGCGCCTCGATCTCGTCAACCACATCGTGCTGGCCGCGCCGGGGTCGATGACCGGCATCACCAACGTGCTCGCCCTCAACTTCGGCCTGGCCGTGAACTTCGGAGGTACCGAATGAGCCGCCTGTGCGCGCTCCCCTCGTTCGTGGCGCTGGCGCTCGTCGTGTCGGCGCCCGCCTTTGCGCAGACGCAGGAGCTCGAGAACCCGGGCGTCACCGCGGCCGTGCAAGACAGGCCGTACCGGCTGCTCCACGAGCTCGATCTGTGGTTCGGCGTGCTGCCGCTCGACGCCTTCTACACGGGCATCTACGCGCAGGTCGGCTACGTCTACCACTTCACCGATCGGTTCGCGTGGCAGGTGGGCCGCGGCGCGTATGGCCTGGCGGCGCGCAGCAGTCTGCGCGGTGAGCTTGAGCGCAACTTCGGCGTGCAGCCGACGGCCAACGACGAGGTGCAGTTCTTCGTCGGGTCCGACGTCATGTGGAAGCCCTTCTACGGGAAGTTGGCGGTGATGAACCGCGCCGTGATTCACGGTGAGATCCACCTGCTCGCGGGGGCCACGCTGTTCCGCTTCACCAACTCGGGCTTCCGGCCGGGCATCAACATCGGCGGCGGCGGCCGCATCTTCGTCAACAAGTACGTCAGCTTCCGCCTCGACATCACCCACAACGTGGTGCTGCCCACCGGCGGCGGCACCACCAGCTTCGGGAACGTGCTCACGGTGAACCTCGCGCTCGCCCTCAACTTCGGAGGGAATGACTGATGCTGCGCCTCCTCGCCTGCGCGACGACGCTCGCCGCCGCGCTCTCGCACGCTCAGCAGCCCGCGGCGAAACCTGCCGACCCGGTCACCGGTGAGGCCCCAGCCGAGGCCACGCCCGCGCCAGCCCCGGCCGCAGATGGAGGCGTCGCCGCCGCGGCCGCGATGGGAGGGGGCTCGACGGGCACGGGCGCCGCGCCCGTCGCAGCGCCTCCACCGCCGCCGAAGAAGATCGACCCCAAGCTGTTCGACGACGCGCTCAACGACTACTTCGCCGGCAACCCGAAGGCCGCGGCGCCCAAGCTGTTCGACTACACCGAGAACGTGCCGTCGACCGACGAGAACTACGCCTGGGCGCAGTTCTTTCTCGCGCGCTCGCTCATCGAGCTGAAGCTGCACCACGCGGGCGCCGTGTACCTCTCGCGCATCGCCCGTGAGCGCACCAACCCGCAGGTGCTGACGCGCGCCCTCGAAGAGCTGCAGCAGCTCACCGATCGCCCCCACGACGAGGCGATGATCGACGAGCAGGTGTTCGGCGCGCTCGACCTGGGCTTCCTGTCGGAAGACGTCGCTGGCTACGCGCACTACCAGCAGGGCCTGGTCGACCTTCGCGTCGGCAACGAGCGGTGGGCCACGACGCACTTCTCGAAGCTGCCCGAGGGGAGCACCGAGGCCTCGCGCGCGAAGTACGCGATGCTGGTGACGCGCCTGAAGCAGGCACGCAAAGACCTGCCGAAGGAGATGGTCGACCAGTTCTTCGAGCTGGCGAAGGACGAGAAGCTGACCCGCGAGGCGCGGAACGACGCGATGCTGGCGGTCGCGCGCCTGCGGTACGAAGCGGGCGACTTCCCCGGCGCGCTCGAGGCCTACAACCTGGTCAAGCTCGGGCCGCTCGAGCCCGGCCGCGCGGCGCTGTACCTCGAAGAGGCGTGGACGCGGTACCAGCTGGGTCAGGTGCACGCGGCCATGGGCCTGCTCACCACCCTCGACGCGCCCTCGTTCCGCGAGGAGTTCCTGCCCGACAAGTTCCTCTTGAAGGCGCTCATCTATCGCGACCTCTGCCACTACCTGCCGGCGAAGCGTTCGGCGAAGGAGCTGACCCGCCGGTACGCCGAGTCGCTCGACGCGGTCCGTGAGCGGGACGACCTGACGAGAGACCCACGGCTCCTCCGCGCTGCCTCGGCGCGCGGCAGCACCCAGCGGGCGCGCAAGTTCCTCGAGTCGCTCGAGCTCGAGGGCGAGCAGCTCGGCCGGTACGCCGGCACCTTCGGGGAGCGCATGTTCGGCTACATGACGCGCGTGTACGATCTGGCGCGCGCCGAGGCGGTGCGGGTGTACCAGCGCCGCCTGCAGGAGTCGGTGCGCGTCGAGGCCGACAAGCTGCTCCGGGCGGCCGAGCAGGTACGCCTCATGGAGTACGAGGTCGGCCTCAAGCTCTACGAGCGCGTCAAGAAGGGCTCGAAGCTGGTGGCCCTCATCGAGGAAGAGGCCCTCAAGAGCAACCAGGTCTCGTTCAAGTTCGCGGACGAGTACTGGAACGACGAACTGCGCACCTACCGCTTCTCGTTGAAGTCGCGGTGCATCGAGGAGACGGCGCGATGAGCCCGCTGCACGTGGTCCTGGTCGGGGCGCTGGTGTCGCAGGCGCCCATCAGCAAGCTCGAGAACCCCATCGTCACGCGGCAGCGCGAGAAGCAGGATCTCATCGACAAGCTGCGGCGCGACATCTTCAAGGTCGATCGATCGATCGGCGAGACCGACAAGCTCATCGCGAAGAGCCGCAACGCGCCCTACCTGCCCGACCTGCAGTTCCGCCTCGCCGAGCTCTACGTCGAGAAGAGCCGCTACGTGTACTACCTCCAGGCCGAGACGCGGCCGGAGGGGGCGAAGGGCGCGCTCGTCTCGCCCGAGACCAAGCTGCTCAAGCAGAAGGCGATGCAGATCTACAACCGCATCTTGCGCGAGTTCCCCGACTTCAAGGACGCGGACAAGGTGACGTTCTACCTCGCACACGAGCAACGCGAGATGGGCGAGTTCGACACCATGCTCAAGACGCACGCCGATCTCATTCGCAAGTACCCGAGCTCGCCGCTGCGCCTCGACGCCGAGCAGATTCTCGGTGACTACTGGTTCGACAAGGCCGACTTGAAGCAGGCCGAGGACCACTACAAGGCCAGTCTCGATGCGCCGCCGTCGCCGGTGCACGACCTCGCCCGCTACAAGATGGGGTGGATCCGCATCAACCAGCAGAACCACAACGAGGCCGTGACCTTCTTCGAGGCGGCCGCGGCGTCGGCGCCGCTCCCCGGCACCGACCTGTCGAAGGCGCTCAACGTCAAGCGTGAGGCGCTGCTCGACCTCGTCTACAGCTACACCGAGGCCCGGCCGGCCAAGGGCGCGATTCAGTACTTCGAGAAGCTGTCCGAGTCGCGCGCCACCTTCGCGCTCGCGCTCGACAAGCTGTCGAACCGCTACTTCATCAAGCAGCAGTACGAGTTCGCGATTCCGGCCCTGCGCAAGCTACTCGAGATTCAGCCTGACCCGGAGCTCGAGGTGGAGCGCGTGGGCAAGCTGTACGACTCGCTCAAGGCCGCCAAGGGCAAGGTGCAGCCCAAGCCCGAAGACGTGAACTTCCTGGTGCGCGCAGCGGTGCAGGTGAAGCTCGACCCCACGAAGGACGAGGTGACGCGCAAGAAGACGCTCGCCGAGCTCGAGGAGATGTCGCGCGACCTGTCGACCTCGGTGCACGTGCAGGCGCAGAAGAAGGAAGACAAGCCGCTCTACATCGAGGCCGCCGCGGCCTACGAGAAGTACCTCGCCCTGTTCCGCCCGAAGCAGTACGCGACGATCATCATGCAGAACCGCGCCGACGCCCTCTTCGCGGCCAAGCGCTACGTCGAGTCAGCCCGGCAGTTCGAAGAGCTCGCGACCTACCTCGACTCGAAGGATCCGAAGGCCAGCGAGAAGAAGGCCGACGCCTCGAAGGACACCGTCGACGTGGCGAAGGAGGCGACGCCGAAGGAGGCGCCCAAACCCCCGCCCGCGAAGGACGCGCCCAGGGACGCCAAGCTCGCCGCCGTCGCCACCGTGGCCAACACGGGCCCCGCCTCGCAGCGCACGCTCTCGGACACCAAGTCGCACGACGAGGCGCTCTACGGCGCGCTCCTCTCGCACTTCTCGGCGCTCAAGCCCGGTGAGGTCGAGCGGCTCACCGCCTTCGAAGTCGCCGACGCCCGCCAGGCGCTCAAGCTGCTGGGCGCGCAGTTCATCGGCCGCTACCCGAAGAACGAGCACGCGCTCGAGGTGAAGTTCAACATCGCGCGCGCCTACTACGAGGACGGCGACTACAAGAAGTCGGCCGAGCTCTTCCAGCAGTTCGCCCTCTCGCACCCGGATCACAAGGACGCGGTGGTAGCCGGGAACCTGTCGTTCGACTCGCTCCGCCAGCTCAACGACTTCAAGGCCATCGAGGAGTACGGCAAGGCCTACCTCGCCGCGAACCTGCCGGCCGCCTTCAAGGCCGACGTGTCGAAGATCCTCAACCAGTCGAAGGCCGACGCCCTCGGCGAGCTCGCGCTCAAGTCGTCGGAAGAGACGGGCGACGTCATCACCGGCCTCCTCAAGGTGGCCGACGAGAACAAGGGCCAGGAGATCGGCGAGAAGGCCCTCTACGGCGCGTTCGTGGCCGCGCGCGAGAAGCGCGACCTGCGGAAGGAGAAGGAGATCGGCGAGCGCTTCATCAAGGAGTACGCCAAGTCGCAGTTCGTCTCAGACGTGATGATCACGCTGGGCCGCCACGCCGCCGAGGCGGGCCGGTTCCAGGACGCCGCCGCGTACTTCGAGCAGATGGGCAAGATGTTCGCGGGTGACTCGACCGGCCTCGACTCGCTCATCTCGTCGGCGCGGCTGCGCATGGCGATGGGTGACATGCCGGGCGCCATCAAGGTGCTCGAGCAGACGGTCGATCAGGCGGGCGCGCGCAAGGTCGAGGTCCTCGTGCTCCTCGCGCAGACGCACATGAAGATGAAGGCGAGCGGCAAGGCCCGCGCGACGGCCGAGCAGGTGATGAAGATCGACAAGGCCAACACGGCCGCGGCGGCCATCATCTGCGAGGTGGCGTCGAACACCCCGGGCGAGAAGGTCGAGCCGCTGGTGGCGATGATGCAGACGGTGACGAACTCGCCGAACGCGGCTGGCGACGATGCGGCCAAGGCCATCTGGTACCTCGCCGAGATGCTGTACCGGCAGTTCAAGGCCATTCCGAACGACAAGATCGAAGACAAGGTGGCCCAGCTGCAGCAGCTCCAGGGCCTCTACCAGCAGGCCGCGTCGCTGGGCTCGGCCGAGTGGGCGGTGGCCTCGCTGTGGCGCATCGCGAACTCGCTGCAGAACATCGCCGAGGCGGTGGAGGCGACGCCTCCGCCAGCTGGCCTCAAGCCGAACGAGATCGAAGAGTTCCGCGCGGCGGTGAAGCAGCAGGTCGACCCGCTCAAGCAGCAGGCCGATCAGACGTACCAGACGTGCCTCGATCGCGCCGAGTCGCTCGAGGTGTTCAGCGCCGCGGTGGTGGGCTGCCGCAGGAAGGTGGACGAAGCGGGCTCGCCGCTGAAGGGCCCTCCGGCGGAGCGCCCCGTCAACGTCGAAGAGCTGCAGAAGAAGGCCGAGGCCACGCAGAACGCCGCCGACTTCGAGGCGGTGGGCCTCGCGTTCCTCGGCGCCGGCCAGGTGAACAACGCCATTCTCAACCTGAACCGGGCGCTGGAGATCGACGAGGCGCGGGCCTCGGTGCACTCGGCGCTGGGCTACGCCTTCCTGCTCAACGGCGACGCCAACGCCGCGCGGGCCGAGTACGGCCGGGCGCTCGAGGCTGACCCCACGTTCGACAAGGCGCGCGCCAACCTGGCGGCCCTGCGCTGCCGCTTCCTCGACGTCGAGGGCGCCAAGCGCGAGACGAGCGTGCTCAAAGACGTCGGCAGCCTCACCGGCCCCGACGTCGACCCGGAGTGGAAGAGCTGCAAGTGATGACGACGCGCGGAACCACGGCGGTGGTGGGTGGGCTGGTGGCCGTCCTGGCGGGCGCCTGCGCGCCCCGTCCTGGCGAGCCCACCCCGCCCCGCTTCGTGCTCGAGGGGAGCCTGGGGCAGCTGATGAACCTCGGCTACGACGAGGCGCGCATTCGTTACGTGGCCCCGACGGAGGCGCGCAACGATGGGTCGCTCTCGCTCGACTTCGTGCGCACGCGGCCGCTGGGCGACACGACGCTGCCCGACGGCGGCATGGTGATGGCCGGGGCCAGCGAGGACTTCGTGCTGCAGCTCGGCTACGAGCTGCAGGGCGACGCCCCCCCCAACAACCAGCGCATCGACCTGACGTTCCTCGACGCGAACGGGCTGCCGCGCACCACGCTGGCGCGCAACGTGCTCAACGATCCCCGTCGAACCTTCCCCGGGCTCCGCGTGGGGAGCCTCTTCTTCGACCGCGCGCCCAGCAACGAGACGATGAACACGGTGAACGGCGAGTTCAACCTCACGTTCGAGAACGGCATCGAAGTCGCGTCGGGCCGAACGGTGTTCGGCCGCTTTTCCGCCAAGGTGATTCCCCCATGAGACTCCCCTTCCTCTGCGCGGCCCTCGCCCTCTGCCTGGGCTGCGGCATCAAGCGCATTCCCCAGACGATCCTCGACAAGCTGCCGTACGAGGCGAAGATCGAGCTGCTCGAGAGCGAGAACGATCTCGCGCTGGCGGTCGACCGGCTCGACGAGGCCAAGGCCGAGGTGAACCGCACGCGCGATCAGATCCGCCGCGCGAAGGACCGCTACTCGGCAGCGAAGAGCGAGGTGAGCGCCGCGCAGGACCAGCTCTCGCGCGAGGTGGCCGAGCTGGCGGTGCTCGAGGCCGACGCCCGCGTCGAGTGGCTCCGGGCGCGCCAGCGCGTCAACGTGCGTGAAGAGACGCTCGCCGACCAGGCGCTCACCTGCGCCATGGCGCGGTACGAAGAGACGCGGCTGGCGGCGGCGCGGAAGGCGAAGCTCGAGGGCAGCGAAGACTACGATCCCGCGGCCTTCAAGCAGCAGGTGGCTGACTGCGACGCCGAGTACACCGCGGTGAAGGAGAAGCTGAAGGAGACCAACACCGAAGCCGAGGGCGTCAGGGCCGAGTGGGAGAAGGCCCGGGCCGCCCTGGCGAAGAAGACCTTCGACGCGCGCGCGTCTCCGTTCGTCGAGTGAGGGGCCGACACCCATGATGCTGACCGCCGTCGCGCTCGCCCTCACCCTCGGACAGAAGGCCGACCCCGAGGCCTTGAAGCGCACCATCGCCGTCGAGAGCGCCACCGTCGAGCGCAGCCCGGACGACACCGAGGCGCTCTACCGGCTGGGCCTCGCGCACCTCGCGCTCAACGACTTCAAGCGCGCCATCAAGGCGCTCGAGCAGCTGGTGCAGAAGGACCCGGAGTCGCTCGACGGGAAGCTGCTGCTCGCCCGCGCCTACCGCGGCGCCAACGAGACGGCGAAGGCGAAGGAGCTGCTCGACAAGGCGATTCTCGCGCAGCCCGACGAGCCCACGCTGCGCGCCGAGCGGGGGGCGCTGGCCCGCTCACAGGACGAGGCCACCGTGGCCATCGAGCACTACGGCAAGGCCGTCGAGCTGGCGCCCACCGACGCGAGCCTGCGCTTCAACCTGGCCGAGTCGCTCCAGAAGGCCTCGCGGCTCGACGAGGCCATCGCCGGCTACCGCAAGGCGCTCGAGCTGGACTCGGAGCTGACCGCGGCGCGCGTCAACCTCGGCAAGGCGCTGGCCGAGAAGGGCCTCTTCGGCGAGGCCAAGGAGATTCTCGTCGCCGTCTCGAAGGACACGCTCGACGACGCCGAGGCCCACTACAACCTGGGCGTCATCCTCATGCGCGAGGGCAACGCCTCGAGCGCGGTGAAGGAGTTCGAGCGCACGCTCGCCATCACGCCGAAGCACGCGCAGGCGCTCAACAACCTCGGCGTCGCGTGGGACGCGATGGCCGACACGAAGAAGGCGCTCGAGTACTTCAAGAAGGCCACCCAGGCCGACCCGACGTTCGCCGAGGCGTTCTTCAACACCGGCATGAGCTTCATGAAGCTCAACAAGCCCAACGAGGCGACGAAGGCCTTCGAGGCGGCGCTCAAGCTCGAGCCCGCGTCGACCGGCCCCTACGTGCAGCTCGGCACGCTCTACCTCAAGCAGGGCAAGCGGGATCGCGCGGTCGAGGCCTTCAAGAAGGCCATCGAGGTGGCCGAGGCGCAGGACAAGGCCGACTCGGGCTTCAAGGCGCTCCTCAAGCGCAACGACATGCGCCGCACCACCGACGCCTACCGCGGCCTCGCGCTCGCCTACCTGCAGATGGGCAAGGTGGACGAGGCCGTCAACACGCTCAAGCAGGCCGTCGACAAGATGCCCAAAGACGGCTCCGCGCGGCTGGCGTTGGGTGAGGCCCTGCTCGCCCAGCAGAACTACGACGGCGCGGTGGAGCAGTTCCAGAAGCGGCTCGAGCTCGAGCCGGGCACCGACGCGCGGCTCGATCTCGCCCGTGCCTACACGAAGAAGCGGGTGGCGAAGCAGGCCGAGCCCCTGTACCGAGACGTGCTGAAGGAGGAGCCGCAGAACCGCGCCGCGAAGCTGGGGCTCATCGACCTCCTCACCGCGCAGGGCCGGTTCGCCGACGCCGAGGCCGCGCTCAAGGACATGATGGCGGCCGACCCCAACGACGGCCAGGCGCTCATGCGTTTCGGCCTCATGAAGTCGCGCATGCAGCGGCCGAACGAGGCGCTCGAGCCGCTCGAGAAGGCGGTGCAGGTGAACCCGTCACTCCTCGACGCGCGCGCCGAGCTGGGCTTCCTGCTCTTCCGGGGCGACCCCTCGAACAACGCCAGCCGGTGCGTCACCACGATGAACGAGATCCTCACCACCGACGACCGGCACGCGCTGGCGCTCCACTACCGGGGCCAGTGCCTCTTCACGCAGGGCGACAAGACGAAGGCCGAGGAGTCATTCAAGGCCGCGACGCGCGTCGACCCGGGCTTTGGGCAGGCCTGGCTCTCGCTCGGCGAGCTCTACGAGGACCAGGGCAAGAAGGACGAAGCCCGCAGGGCCTACGAGCAGGCCCAGAAGTTCGACGTGGCCGAGGCCGGCGAAGCGCTCAAGCGGCTCAAGTAGCCGAGCACCAGGCCTCGAGGCGGGCCTGCAGCGGTGCGTCTCCCGAGCAGTGCACCACCCTCTGCCCGCGCAGGCCGCGCGCGCGCATCGCCCCGCGAATGGCCGCTGGCAGCGAGGCGAGCGGCCCCCGTGGGAGCGCTGGAAGGTCGGCCCAGCCGGTCCCCGCCGAATCGACGCGCGCCTCGCCCCACCGCAGGGTGAACCAGTTGAGTCGGCGCGGATCGATCTCGAGGACGATGGCGGGCTCGCTCGCGCGGAAGCTGCACGTCGCGGTGAACGGCGGCGTGCCCGAGAGCCCCAGCGCGTCGAGGAAGGCGCCCCACTCGGCCCGGCTCGTCGCCTTGAGCGACTCGGCGCGCGCCACCAGGCCTGACAGGGTGGGTCGGTCCTGCGCCCACCTCGCGAGCTGGGCCAGGCGCGCCCCGTCCCGGCGGTCCACGGCCGCGAGGAAGATGGGAATGAGGGCGTCCGTGAGGCCGTCGTCATCGACGCTCGCGAGCCAGTCGACGAGCTCGGGCGAGGCGCGCGGCCCCCGCTGCGCGGCCGTCACCAGCAGCGCCTCACGCACGGCTGGCTCCCCGGCCCAGCGGGCCAGCCGTTCCCGGCGATCGGCGGACGCGAGCGAGGCGAGATCGGACAAGGCCTCGAGGCCCACCTCGACGCGGCGCACGCGGACGTCGAGCGGCAACGCTGGGTCGACCAACGCCCGCAGCACCTCGTGCGCCTCGGAGTGCGCGGGGCCTTCGTCGAGCAGCGAGAGCAGGGTGAGCCGCTCCGCGGGGGTGGCCCTTCGCCACACACCTTCGAGCCCGCCGGTGTTGTTCGCGTCGAGGAAGGCGCGAAAGGGAGGACCCGTCACCCGTGACACTGCTTGACCTTGCGCCCGCTGCCGCAGGGGCATGGCTCGTTTCGGCCCAGCTTCTGGCGATGCGTCTGCGCCTGGCCTTCGACGTACGCCCAGCGCCGCTCGAGCCGCGTAAAGGACGACCGCTCTGACAGCGAGACGAGCGTGCCCGCCTCGACGTACCGCGCGGTGAACTGAACGATGCCCTCGACCTCGTCGGGCCCGCCGCGCTCGACGACCTCGACGGTCAACCCGACCCAGCCGACGGAGCGGCCCCACGCGCTCAGCTCTACGGCTTCGTTGGGCCGCGGGGCGCGGGTGCTCGTCTCGACGAGGTAGTCGCCGCGGCCCAACGCGAAGGCGCTGTACCTCGAGCGCATGAGGGCCTCGGCCGTCTCGGCGGGCCGCGCACCGGTGTGCCGGGGGCCGCAGCAGCGATCGTACGGCCCGCTCCCACAGGGACAGCGAGTGCCCGCTTCGTCCTGTGACGTCATCGACCCTGGCCTCCCAGGTTTCCAGCATGGCACGGCTGCTGCTCCTCGCTCACACCGAGGGCGCACGATGCCAGCAGATCCAATGACGGTCGTGGCATGGACCCGGGGTCTGCCTGGGCCACCGGGTGCCGTTCGACCCCCACACCACACGCCCGATGAGGAGTCCCTCTTCGGTCTGCTCTCGGTGGCCGTCGCGCTGCTCTATGCGGGGTTCGCCGGGCTGTACTGGTGGTGCGGCCTGATGCTGCTGGCCGGCATCGCGGCCCTCGCCTCGTTGGCAGCGGTGGCGGCGATGGTGGCGACGCGCGCGCTCGGCCTGAAGGGCATCTTGAGCCACGCGCAGGCCGCCATCATGACGGCGCTCTTCTTCTTCGAGGCGATCGGCTCGTCTCCCTGGGACAGCTCGATGCTGGCCTTCTTCGGGCTCACGCCGCTCTGCATGGGCATGTTCGTCTCGCTGCGGGGAGCGGTGTTCTGGGCGCTGGCCTCGGTGGTGTTCGCGACCGCGGCGCTGGTGCTCGGTCGTGCCGGCATCACACTGGGCGACCACTCGGACCAGCTCGCGTTGGTGCAGACGGTGCGGCTCGCGACGTGGGTCCCCAGCGCGGGCGCGGTCGGGTTGTTGCTCGGCGTCCTGCGGCAGTGGGCGCTGCAACGCGCCCAGCACGCCGAGGCCTCGCGGAGCCGCTTCCTCGCCACGATGAGCCACGAGATCCGTACGCCGATGAACGGGGTGCTGGGCATGACCCAGCTCCTGCTCCAGGGCTCGCTCTCGGCCGAACAGCGGGACCAGGTGACGCTGCTCAAGACCAGCAGCGAGACGATGATCTCGCTCCTCAACGATCTGCTCGACTTCTCGAAGATCGACGCGGGGCGCATGACGCTCGAGCGCATTCCGCTGAGCCCCGCGACCGTGCTGCACGAGGTGGTGGCGCTGTTCCAGCCGCTCGCGCTCGAGAAGGGCATCACACTGGCGCTCACCATCGACCCCAGCGTGCCCCCGGGGTTGATCGGCGACCCCGTTCGGCTGAAGCAGATCTTCACCAACCTCGTGGGGAACGCCGTGAAGTTCACGCTCCGGGGTGGTGTGCAGGTGCAGGCGCGCGCGCGCGGTGGGCAGCTGGTGGTGTCGGTCGAGGACTCGGGCATCGGCATGACGCCCGAAGCAAGCGCCAGGCTGTTCCGGCCGTTCGAGCAGCTCGAGTCGTCGACGACGCGGCGCTTTGGAGGAACGGGGCTGGGCCTCGCCATCACGCACCGGCTCGTCACCTTGATGCAGGGCGAGCTCGACGTGCAGTCGCAGCCGGGCGTGGGGAGCCGCTTCAGCCTCACCCTCCCCTGCGTGCCAGCGAGCCTCGGGCCAGCCGTGGTGCCAGCCGAGGCCGCCCGGGCCGCGTCAGGCCGCAAGGTGCTCGTGGTCGACGACAACGCCATCAACCTGGCCGTCGCCGAGGGGCTGGTGCGCAAGCTGGGCTACTCGACGGCGCGGGCGACCAACGGGCGCGAGGCGGTCAGCCGCTGCGCCGGGGAGCGCTTCGATCTGGTGCTGATGGACCTGCACATGCCCGAGCTCGACGGCACCGACGCGGCGAAGGCGATTCGCGCGGGCGGCCCCAACCAGGCGACGCCCATCGTCGCGTTGACGGCGTCGGTGCTGCGCGAAGAGCTCGACGCGGCGCTCGCCTGCGGCATGAACGGCGTGCTCACCAAACCGCTCCAGCGCGAGGCCCTCGCCGAGACGCTGCGCACCTGGCTCGAGCGGCCCTCGGAAGCCGCGGCCTGAAGCGCGCCCCTCACGGCGTCAGGGTCAACGTCCCGTGCACGCCGCGGCGCACCTCGGCGACGTCGAAGAGCATCGGCACGAGCTCGCCCCGCTTCCACGCCTCGTATTGATCGCCATAGTGCGCGGACGCCGGCCACCCGCTCGCCCCGGTGTCGATGATCCACCACCCATGGGCCACGTCGGCGAGGTCGACGACGCTGCGGAAGACGGGCCCGGCGACTACCTTGAAGGGTGCCTTCTCGTTCCCGAAGTCGAAGTGCGTCTTCCACACCGAGTCCATCTCGCCGCCGGCCTCGAAGGGCGGCAGGTTCACCAGCCCATCGAGCACCGCCTTGCTGCCGAAGGCGTGCATCGGCCGGTGCCAGTGGAGGGCGCCCCACCGCCAGCGCGACACGTCCGCGCCCTGGGCGTCTTGCAGCGCGCGCACCGCCTTCGCGAACGCGCGGCGCACCACCTCGTCTCGGCGCTCGATGGCAGGCGTCGTGCGATCGTCCCAGACCGGGTGGTCTGCGTCTTCGAACCACTGGTCGGCGGTGTTCGTCGAATAGCGCTGCGCGAGGAAGAACTTCACCGCGGGCGCCGGCAGCTCGTCTTCCACGGCCGCGACGACGGCGTGGCGGTAGGTGAGGAAGAAGATGGCCGCCTCGGGGCCGTCGGCCCGCGCGTCGAAGTTCCAGCTCGACAGCCGGGCCAGCGCGGTGCGCTCGGTCTCGGAGCCTGCCGCGCCGTCCCCCAGCGCCGCGCGGACGAAGGGCCACACGGTGCGGGCGCGCAGCGAGGTGGTGTCGGCGAGCATGGCGCGGAACGACGCGACGTCGTGCTTCGCGGTGGCATCGAGCAGCTCGCCGATGCGCTGGTGGCGGAACGCCGGCGCCGAGTCCACCTGGGCGCGGGCGAACTCCGACGCTCCGGGCTCGGCCATGAGGTTGTTCGCGTGCGCCAGCGCGCCCGTGGGCGGGTCGATCGCGTGCGGGAGCTGCTTCCCCACTGCGAAGTCGCCCCACTCGTACTTCGAGACCCACCCGGGCACGGGGAAGGTGCCGCGGTGGTTGGGCCGCAGCGGCACCTGGCCCGAGAGGAATTGCCCGATGTGGCCGTCGACGTCGGCCACCGTCCACGTGTTCCACGTCGAGGGCAGCCGGGCCACCGCGTCGCCGAAGGCCTCGACGCTCGTCGCTTGATCCATGCGCAGGAGCGCGTCCATCGCGTTCTCGAGGCCCGTCACCCGCCACCGAATGGCCACCAGGGGTGAGCCGGGCGGAAACAGCTGCGGCAGCAGGTCGTTCGCCAGCGGTCCGTTGCAGGTGGCGCGGAAGGTGACCTGCCGCTCGAGCAGCTCGCCGCCGTCGCGCACGCGCAGCACCTCGGTGCGCGTGGTGAGGGCGCAGGGCTGCCGCTCGTTGTCGACGAAGCCCGGGCGCCCCTCGGCCTCGCGCTCGACGACGAGATCGATGACGTCGCTCATCGTCGACGTCATGCCCCACGCCACCTTCGCGTTGTGGCCCGAGAGCACCCACGGAACGCCGGGCACGGTGACGCCGATGACGTCGAGGCCGGGCGCCTTGAGGTGCTGCTGCACGAGGATGCCCGGCAGGAAGTGCGCGAGGTGCGGGTCGTTCGCCACCAGGGGCTTGCCCGAGACCGTGCGCGCGCCCGACACCACCCACGCGTTCGACGCGCCCTCGACGGGCATCGACGACAGGCCCGTCGTGACCGTGGCCGGCGCGGTGAAGCGCACGGGAAAGAGGCTCGCCAGCTCTTCGGCCACCGCCGGGGGCAGCGGCGCCGGCGCCGAGGTGGTGGCGATGCTACGCCCGCCGCGCACCGGCTCGTTCGGGTAGAGGCGCTCCATGCGGTCGACGCCCTGGTGCATCGCGAAGAGGAGTCGGGCGAGCTCCTGCTGGTAGTTGTGCGTGACGCTCCACACGTTGAGCACGCCGACCGCCAACGAGTCCGACGGGCGCCATGGCTCGGACTCGATGCGCAAGAGCCGGTACTCGAGAGGAGGCCAGCGCTCGCGCGCCGCGTTGACGCCCTCGGTGAACGCCTCGAGCACCGCGCGCTGCTCGGCCGACAGGCGCGCGAAGTCGGCCTCGGCACGGCCCTCGATGTCCCAGCCGCGCATCGTCTTGTCGTACTCGACGGTGGTGGACGAGACGAGCGGCTGCTCCCCCACCACCTCTGACACCCGGCCCCGCGCGAGCCGACGCATCAGGTCCATCTGGAAGAAGCGGGCGCGCCCCTGCACGAAGCCGGTGGCCCGGGCCAGATCGACGAGCGAGCCTGCCTCGACGTGCGGCACGCCCTGCGCGTCGAAGGTGACCGACACCGGCGCCGACAGGCCGGGCAGCTTGAGCGACTCGCCCTGGCGGTCCTTTGGCGCGTCGGGGAACAGCCGGTAGCCGACGAAAGACGTGAGGGCACAGCCCGACGACAGCGCGAGCAGCGCGAGGGAGGCGACGAGGCGGAGCATGGGCATCACCAGAACTTCGCGACGGCGCGCACGCCGGCGGTGAAGACGTTGGCCGGGCGCGAGAAACGGCCGGGAAGGATGTCTTGCGACCGGTACGACGCGTAGAGCTGCACCGGAATGCCGAGGCGCAACAGGCTCACCGTTCCGGTGAAGCGGAAGATGTTCTTCTCACCCGGCTGCCACATCTTCTCGCGGTCCCAGTCCCACAGCGCGCTGTTCGACTGCCAGTCGCTCTGCGCGGTGGCGACGTAGGTGAAGCTGGCGTTGAGCGTCAGCAGCGGCGGCAACGCCTGCGCCTTCTCGAGGCTCTGGCCCGAGACGATCGACGCGCGGGTCGGCCCGAGGAACGGCACCACGTCGACGCTCACGGTGCCGGCGAGCCAGTCGCCCGGGTCGATCCAATACGTGTCGCCCACGTAGAAGGCGTTGTTGTTGAGGAGCGGGTTCTTGAGGCCCCGGCCACCCTGGTACTGCCGAGGGCGGAAGAAGGCATAGAAGACGTCGGCGCCGACGTTGAGCCGGTAGACGCCGTGCTCGTCGACGAAGAAGTGTTTGTCGGCGGCCAGGTGCAGCTCGACGTCTCCGGCGGCGTGCAGCTCCCACAGGTTGGTGCCCACCGAGACGGCCTCTTCGGGGTCGGCGTTGGTGCCCGTCGGCAGCGCGACGTTCAGCTGCGTCGACCAGCGAAAGTGGTTCGTCTTCATCCACTCGAAGCGGGGCAACAGGTACTTGGCGCCCAGCACGATGTCGGCGAGGCGGAAGCGGGTGTCGACGGCGCGATCGGGCACGCGGCCCTGCCCCATCGACTGTGCCCACGACCAGAAGTCCTCGAGCGAGTACGCGCGGCCGAGCTGCGGCTGGTAGTCACCGGGCTCCCACGCGATGTTGGTGGCGATGGTCGACCGCATGAGGATGGGCACGTTGACGCCCACCGACAACGAGTCGGTCACGCCGTAGAGCGCCTGCACGAGGAGGAAGTCGAACTCGGCCACGGGCCGGGCGCGCAGAATGCCCTGGAGGCCACCGCCCGGCTCGTAGCGGGGAATGTCGTCGATGAGCGACATCGCGCGGCGGTCACCGCCCCACTGCTTGTCGAGCGAGGTGCGCAGGTACGCGAGGTCGAGCGAGATGGCGCCCTGGGGCAGCACCTGGGTCTCGAGCGCCCCCGCGGGCAGGGCGGCGACGAGGGCCGCGACGAGGAGCAGTCGTCTCATCGCCGCACCTCGGTGGTGACGAAGGGCGAGTTCGTCGCCGGCACGGTGCCCATCGCCGAGTGCACCACGCGCCCTTTGAGGTCGAGCACCACCGCGTTCATGCTGTCGCTGCGGTCGACCACCTCGGGCTCGACGAGCACGCCCTTGAGCCAGTCGACGTCGACGGGCGTTTGACGGGCGCCGAGGCGGCGCGTCACGTTGTCCATCACCCGGCGGCTGCGGAAGAAGAAGCCCGACCAGAAGCGCTGGGGCACCACGCGCTGCCCCGCGAGGTTGAGCACGATGCTGTCGTCGACGTTGCGGGTGAACGACGAGCCCACCACCACGTCGTCGTCGGTGAGGCTCGAGTAGCGCCGCATCGAGGCCGGGTCGCGGTCGGCTGGACCGTAGCGGTACACGCCGCCCTGGCCCTGCTTGAAGACGTCGGAGTCGAGCTCGACGACCTCGAGGCCTCCCTGGTCGTCGGCCACGGTGCAGTTCCACCCGTAGACCGGGTCGACCTCGCTCAGCGCCTCGGCGCCCTCGGCCGCGGTGGTGGCCCGCTCGAGCACCCGGCGCACGAGGTAGCCGGCGGGGAGGCCGCTCGCCAGCAGCCGCGCCTTCGACAGGTCGGCCACCTGGTCGAGCACCGACCCCACCACCGAGTTGTCGAGGGTGTCGGACGGGTTGCAGGCGACGCCGACGCCGCGCTCGTTGAGGCCAGACAGGCCGTACACGATGCCGGCCCACCCGACGGTGACGAAGGCAGGGCCCGTGTCGGGCTGGTGGAGGATCGACACGGTGTGCTTGTGCGCCGTGTTGGCGTCGAGGAGCGCGAAGCTGTGGGCCATCAGCGGCCCACCCTCGGCCCGCCCGTTCCGCACCGCGACGATGAAGGGCGGGGGCCGGGTGCGGTTGTCGAACAGCGGCGGGCGGCTGATTTCACGCACACCCAGGCCTGCGCCCCGGGTGGTGACGACCAGCTCTTCGTCTCGCCGGAAGCTCGCCCGCGGGGGGCCGGGCACCTCGATGATGCGCTTGTCGCCCGCCGAGAGCACAAAGGTGACCTGGCTGGCCGCGGGCAGCGGCTCGAGCGGCGTCCAGGTGGCCTGCACCCGCGTCGGCGACAGCTCGAGCACCTCGAGCGCGGGGTCGCCGAAGGTGAAGAGGCCCTCGTTGACGCGCACGCGCACCGTCTGGGGATCGACCCCGTCCGGGTCGCTGAAGACGACGCGCAGCCGGGTGCGGGCGTCGACCTCGACGGCGGCGGCGAAGAACGGTGGGTCGTACGGCGAGAGCAGCCCCTCGGTGGCTTCGTCGGTCTGACCGTCTCCGTCGTTGTCGACGCCGTCGGTGGGCAGCCCGAGCAGCTCGACCGACTCGACGACGGGCGCCCGCCCCTGCCGAATGGCGAGCCCGATGCCGCGCACCGCCAGGGTGGTGTCGACGAAGGTGTTGAGAATGAGGGCCTCGTCGTACGACAGCCCAGAGCCGTCGGCGATGCCGCGCAGCTCGTCGCGGCCGTTGCGGCCGAGGTTCCGCTCGAGGTTCTTCGCGCTCTCGAGGAGCAGCTCGAAGGCAAAGCGCCCGTTCTGGTACTTCTCGCCCTCGTACTCCTTGAGGAGCGTGGCGATGTCGGGCTGCTCCCGCGACAGGAAGGGGAACAACGAGTTCGTCATGAGCGTGGTGTAGAAGCTGCGAATCTTCGAGCGCAGCTGCGTGCCGTGCGCGAGCCCCCGCTCGTACGCCGTCCCCGAGACGACGAGGTGTTCTCGCGTCGGTGGCGCCGTGGCCGGCTGGCACGAGGACGAAGCGACGACGACGAGGGCGAGCAGGGCTGGCGGCTTCAAGGCGCGCTCACCCTACCGGTGGGCGTTGACGCCGCAAACCTCCGCGGCGCCCAACATCCATTCGCGATGGAACTTTGCGTCAGGAGCCCTCGACGGACACCTTGATGGCGCCCGAGGCGACGGCCTGCACGATGCCCGCGAAGAGCGCACCGTGGAGCGAGAGCCCTTCGGCCGTGCTGACGAGCCCGGCGGCCTCGAGCGAGGCGATGGCGTCTTCCGGCACCTCGCCCTCTCCGCCGACCGCGAGCAGCTCGCACAGGGCGCGCTCGGCGGGCGTCATCGCCGTCACCAGCATGCGCAGCACGTTGTCCACCAGGGCGCGGCCCTCGTCGACCTCAGCCAGCTCGTCGAGGTTCACCAGCGCGTCGATGGCATCGGGCCCCACCTCGCCGGTGAAGCCCTTCGGCAGCTTCATGGCGGCGAGCGCGCAGAACGAGACGAGCTCCCACGGGCGGTTGCCCGACACCTCGGCGAGGGCTCCCAGCGCCTCGTTGCTGAAGGTGACGCCCTCGGCCTGCGCGGGCGTGTTGACGAGGGCGACGAGCTCGTCGTCAGAGATGAGGGGCACGAAGGCCGACGCCATGCCCGGCCGCTGCAGGAGGGCCGTCTCGAAGAGCGCGTCGACGTCGCGGTGCCGGTGCGCGACGAGGGCCACGCGCACGTTCTTCGGCGTCGACAGCATCGCGTCGAGCAGCTTCACCATCGCCTCGGGCCCCAGGTGGTGGAGCGCCAGCACCTCGTCGAGGCCCACGTAGAGCGGGGCCGCGAGCTCACCCAGCACGGTGAGGGGCGACTTCGGGTCGACGACCAGCTCAGTCGCGCCCACCGCCTTGAGGAAGTCGGTCACCTTCTTCGCCAGGCGCGCGAGCACGGCGTCGGCCGTCTGGGGCAGGCCGTCGGGGCGCTCGGGGTCGCGCAGGTCGAGGAAGATGGCGGCGCCGCCGCTGCGCTCACAGGCCCGCGCCAGCACGCCCTTGAGCAGCGTCGTCTTGCCGATGCGCCAGAAGCCACGAATGCACACGTGGTTGCCGCCGGTGAGCTGCGCCGCCAGCGCGTCTTCGAGGTCCTTCCTCGCCCGCAGCTCGTCGGGCACGGCGTCGTACAGCAGATCGAGGTAGCGGTCGGCCAGGGGGTGCAGCTCGGACATGACCCACCCTGCATAGAACGGAAACCGCCCCGTGCCCCACCCCAAAACGGCCGCGCGCTGGCAGACTGATGACGCGCATGCCCCGCTTCGAGCGCGTCGACGGACGCCACCGTGCCTTCTGGCAGATCGACCTCGAGGGGCCCGTCATCACCATCGTGCAGGGCGACTTCGGCGCGGAGGGCGCGCGCACCACGCGCCGGTACGACGACCTGCCCTCGGCCCGGCGGGCCTACGAGCGCCTCATCGCCGATCACACCCGGGCGGGCTTCGAGGCCTCGAGCGGGCGCGTGGACACCTCAGCCCTCGAGGTGGAGCAGCTCACCGTGCGGCTGGCGCGCCCCGGCGCGTCGTTCGAGCTGTCGGTGGCGGGCACCCAGCTCACCGAGCGGCGCTTCTGGGGCGGCGCCGACGAGGTGCAGATCTCGACCCGCGCGTTCGACGAGCCGAGCCAGGCGCTCGACGAGCTCGAGCTGCGCACGGGCCTGCTGGTGCGTGACGGCATGCAGGAGCTCGAGCGGCAGAACGAGCGGGTGCAGCCCCAGGCGATCGAGCCCGAGCACCGGGGCGTCGCCGCGCGCCACCCCGAGCACGAGGCCGCGTGCCTCGCCGCGGCGAGCGACGACGCCCGGCCGTGGAAGGTCTATGGCGACTGGCTCGAGAGCCGGGGCGACGTGCG
Organism: Myxococcaceae bacterium; assembly: GCA_033763395.1. Classification (GTDB taxonomy): domain Bacteria; phylum Myxococcota; class Myxococcia; order Myxococcales; family Myxococcaceae; genus Xiheimicrobium. The sequence continues at coordinate 63,357 of JANRKQ010000066.1, read as the reverse complement.
CGGCGAGCTGGCGGCGCTCTTCCTGGGCGGGAAGACCGAGGCCGGCCTCAAGCTGCTGGAGCGCCAGCGGGAGGTGCTGCTGGGCGCGGTGGCGCACCACCTGCCCCACGAGGTGGGTGACTTCACCTTCCGCCACGGCTTCCTCACCCGCGCGCGGCTGCGTCGGCTGCGCAGCCGCGAGACCGACCTGGCGGCCCTGACGCGCGCCTTCCTCGAGCGGCCCTTCGCGCGCTTCGTCACGGGCCTGCGCTTCGGCCTGTCGAGCCACGAAGCCGACAACGACTGGTCCACCACGCTGCGGGTCGTCGTCGAGTCCCTCCAGGCCCGGCAGCTCACCTCGCTCGCCTTCGACGACTTCGGCCCCGAGGAAGCCGACCTCGCGAGCACGCCCTTCGGAGACCTCTCGCGGCTCTGGAAGGGGCTCCCCGCGCTGGAGCACCTGAGGCTGCGCTCCGGCGCCGGCGGAGAGCTCGGCCGCATCGAGCACCCACGGCTCAAGACGTTCATCCGCGAGTCGGGTGGGCTGTCGGCGTCGGAGCTGAGCGCGATCGTCGGCGCGCGCTGGCCGTCGCTCGAGCACCTCGAGCTGTGGACGGGCTCCACCAGCCTCGGCGCCGAGGTGCCTGCCGAGGCGCTGCGCCCGCTCATCGAGGGCAGCGGGACGCCCAGGCTCACCCACCTCGGCCTCGTGGACTGCGAGCGCTCGCACGAGATCCTCCCGATGCTGCTCGGCTCGCCGCTGCTGCCGCGCCTGCGCTCGCTCGACCTGTCGAAAGGCCTGCTGTCGGACGGCGAGGCCGAGCTCTTCGTGCGGCACGCCGACCGCTTCCGCCACCTGGAGCGGCTCGACCTCTCGCAGAACCTCATCCTGCTGGCTCGCGACGCGCTGGCGCAGGCCCTGCCCAACGCGCGCCTCGACGCTCAGCGCACCGACGAGGGCCACGCCGTCGCCGAAGTGGATTGATCAGGTGCTCTCGCGGCGCCGGCGCGGCTGGGGCGTCTTCATGCGCACCACGCCCTCGAAGAGGTGCGCCTCGGTGTAGTGCGTGCGGTGGCTCGCCCGCTCGCCCGGCAGCCAGCTCTGCGGCTTCTCGAGCCACTGCAGCACGCGCACCTCGCCGTCGTAGGCGAAGGCCTCGACGAGCTCGGGCGGCAGCCGCTTCCAGCAGCGGCGCTCGACGGGGGCGAACTCGGCCTCGAAGCCCTCCCCGGCGTGGGCGTGACGGCGGCGGTGGTCGAGCGTGCCGTCGAAGGCCGGCGAGATGTGGAACAGCTCGTGGAGGATGGTGGCGACCCGCTGCCGCGGCGTCGACCGCCGGAAGAAGAGCGGCCGCAGCGTGATGGCGTACAGCACGCGGTGGCCCTGGTAGGTGACGAGGGGCTTGCGGCGGCCCATGGCGTCACGCCGGCGGCCTCCGGGGAAGCAGAGCGGCTTCACCGTGCCCCGCGACGCCCGCCGCGCCTCGCCCGAGACGACGAGAATGGCGTCGGGGTCGAGGTGCCGGAACTCGCGGGTGGTGGCGGCCACGTGCGCCATCAACCGCCGCACGCTCGCTGTGAAATCCGGCCGCTTCGTCACCGGGGCACCCTACTGACGCGACCGCTCATTCACCAAGCGGAAGTCCGCACCTTCAGACAATCGATGGGCCGGGCTCCGCGCGTCGGTACAGGAGGAGCATGATCGACGCGCACCACGACTTCGATGGGTTGTCCCGTGACGAGGCCCTCTCTGAGCTGGCGCGCCGGGGCGTGCGTGGCCCCGCGGTGTACCTGCTCGACGTCTTGCCGCTCATCGAGATGGCCTGGAGCGACGGCACCGTGCAGGACGCCGAGCGGGTGTTGATCGACGCCTTCCTCGAAGAGCACATCGACGCGCTCAACCGGGAGGCGGGGCTCGTCGTCGTCGGCCGCGGGCACGCGCTGGCCTTCGTGCAACGGTTTCTGGCCTCTCGACCGACCGCGCAAGAATTTCGCGAGCTGCGGGCGCTGTTGCGGGTGCTGCGCCTGTCGGGCCCCCAGCGCGAGGTGCGGGTGAAGCAGATTCTCGAAGCAGTCTCGAACGTTGGCGGCATTGCGCCGAGCCCCTCGGAGCCACGGACTCACTGGGATCGCGCCGAGGTCGAGTGCATGTGGGAGCTCGAGACAGAGCTCACCCCGCGTTGACGCCGCGTGGTCCCGGGGTTGCAGAGCCGGCAGTCGCTCGTCCACCCCCGGGGGTTTCATGCGTCGCCTCATCCTCGTCGTCGTCTCGCTCCTCAGCCTCTCCGCCTTCGCGCAGGAGTCCGTCTTCCCGTCGAAGGAAGAGAAGGAGATGGCGCGCATGCTCGAGCCGCAGCAGATGTCGGCTGACGTGAAGGCCTTCATCAAGGGGAAGATGAAGGCCCACAACAAGGACATGAAGGACCTCGTGCTGGCGGTGGCGACGCTCAAGTACGACGAGTGCCGAAAGTACGCGCAGGGCATCGCGAACGCGCCGCGCCTCGACAAGGCGTCCGGCCAGTCGCTCGACCTGCCCGAGGCGTTCTTCAGCCTGCAAGACGGGCTGCGCAAGCAGGCGACGGCGCTGGTAGCCGCGTGCGAGGCGAAGAAGCCCGACGAGCTGCTGAGCGCGTACAACCAGATGATGGGCACCTGCATGAGCTGCCACAACGCCTTCCTGGTGCCGCTGCGCGAGAAGACGTCGGCCAAGAAGTAGGCGCTTTCGGGCGCGGTTTGGGCACAATGCGACCCCCGTGAGGGTGTTGCCGACGTTCACGGTCTTCTGGAGCGCCTGGCTCCTCTTCCTCCTCGAGCTGCTCGTCGGCCGCATCGCGCTGCCGCGCTTCGGTGGGAGCGCCGCGGTGTGGACGGCGTGCCTCCTTTTCTTCCAGGTGATGTTGGTGGCCGGCTACGGCTGGGCGCACCTGCTGGCCACGCGCGTTCACCCGCGCCACCACGCCACCGCGCAGGGGCTGCTCGGCCTCGGGGCCCTCGCGGCGCTCGGGTGGCAATGGTGGGCCTGGGGCGCCCCACTCATCCCCGACACGACGACCTGGAACGGCACCGTCTTCGACGTGCTCGTCTTCCTCGTGAAGACGACGGCCCTGCCCTTCCTGGTGCTGTCGACGACGGCGTCGCTCGTCTCGGCGGCGGTGTCGGCTGCGCGGGGTGGCGCGACGTGGCGGCTCTACGCGGTGTCGAACGCCGGCGCCCTGGCGGCGCTCATCGTGTACCCGCTCGGGCTCGAGCCCCTCGTCGGCATGCGGGCGCAGGCCATCGGCCTCACGGGCGGCTTCGTGCTGTACCTCGTCGCGCTGGGCCTCACGCTGCGGGGCGCCGCGGGCACCACGCCGGGCCCGGCCCAGGGCGCCTTCGACTGGCGCTGGCTGGTGCTGCCGGCGCTCGGCACGACGCTGCTGGCCGCGGCGACGAACGCCCTCTGCCAGGACCTGACGCCGACGCCGCTGCTGTGGGCGTACCCGCTGGCGCTCTACCTCGCGAGCTTCATCATCGGCTTCGGTGACGCGCGCTTCCGGCGGCCGCTCCTCGCGGCGACGCTGACGGCGCTGGGCGTTCTGGCCATCATGCTGGCGACGCTGAGCCGCCCCGAGGTCAACCTCGCCCTGTCTGGCTTCGGCTTCGGGCTCGCGGTGTTCGGCGGGTGCTGGTGGCTCCACGGCGAGGTGTACGCCACGCGGCCCGAGCCCCAGCGGCTGTCGGCCTTCTACCTCGCCATCGCCGTCGGAGGCGCTCTCGGCACCGCGGTGGTGGGTCTGCTGGCGCCCATCGTCTTCGAGGACTTCTACGAGCTGCCGCTGGCTCTCGTCCTCACCTCGGCTGCGCTGGTGCGCTGGTGGCCACAGGGCACCGCTCGGCGCTGGCTCGCCCTCGCCTCGTTGGCCTCGAGCGTCGTCGTGCTGGGCCTCTGGGTGAAGGGCCCCGAGGGGCAACGGGCGGCGCTCCGCTCGGGCTACGGCGTGGTGCGGGTGGTGGAAGAGAAAGAGGGCACGGCGTTTCATGCCCTGGGCCTGCGGCACGGCGACACCATGCATGGCTTTCAGCTGCAGTCGGCCGAGCGGCGGTACGAGCCGACCGCCTACTTCACGCGCACCAGCGGGCTGGGGGTGGGGCTCGCCGCGCTGCACGACCGGCTCGCCCGTCCCATCACCTCGCAGGCGCTCGGCCTGGGCATCGGCGTCGCGGCGGCGCTGTTCGAGAAGGGAGACCAGGTCGAGTTCGTCGAGCTCTCACCCGACGTCATCGCGCTCGCTTCGGGGCCTTTGGCGCGCTTCACTTTCGTCCAGGACTCGAAGGCCACGGTGACGGTGCGCGAGGCCGAGGCGCGCGCGGCGCTCGTCGCCGATGTGGAGCAGGGCCGCCCGCGGGTCGATCTCCTCGTGTGCGACGTGTTCTCGGGAGACGCGGTGCCCGCCCACCTCCTCACCGTCGAGGCCATCGCGCTGTACCGGCAGCGGCTCGAGCCCAACGGGCTGCTGGCGCTCCACGTCACCAACCGGTACCTGGCGCTCGTCGAGGTGGCCTCGGGCGTGCTGCGCGCGGCCGGCCTGCCGAACGTGGTGGTCGTCGGCGCCGAGGGCGAGTGGGCGATGTTCTCGGTCTGGGTGCTGGCGTCGACCGACGAGGCGCTGCTGGCGCGCGTGGTGGCGCTGGCGGGCGACAAGGCGAAGGGGGGCCCGAAGCGCTCGCTCGTGTGGACCGACGACTTCCAGAGCGTGATGCCCATCCTCATGCGGGGGGAGTGACCGCCTCGCGCCTCGTGCTATGCGCGGCCCTGACATGCGCTCCCTGCTCCTGACGCCCCTCGTCCTCGCCCTCGTGGCCTGCGGGCCGCCGCGGCCCACCACCGATGGCGGCTCCATCGACACCTCGTGCGGCCTCGACTGCGTCGCCCAGAAGACGTTCGGCCTCATCGTCAACCGCTGCTTCGAGTACTCGTCCAACGAGTCGACAGCGAGCGACCCGCCCGCGCTGGGCGTCTTCGTGAAGCCCGTCTTCACGCTCGAGGGCGGCGTGCAGGTGCTGCCCGTCGACTACCGCACCGGCGGCCAGACGCGCATGACCGACAACTTCGCGTTCGGCGCCGACGGCTCGCTCAAGCTGATGCGCCGCGAGTTCCCGCAGCAGGGCCAGTCGATCACCTTCCGCAACGACGCGATGGCCATCACCGGCGTCACCTGGCTCTTGCCTGACGTGGGCCCCGGCCAGTCGCAGCGCACGAGCAGCCAGGCCTTCATCGTCAACCAGTCCGGCGCCGGCATGTCCGAGCCGACCACCTACCAGGTGTCGACGACGGCGGCGCCGGCCAACCAGCTCAAGACGCCCGCGGCGACGTATGCGGACGGCCTCGCCGTGCTGACGACGCAGTCGCCCACCGACCGCGGGGCCGACCCACGGCGCGTCTTCGTGCGCGAGGTGGGCTTCATCACCATCTCGAGCCCCTTCAACATCGCTGGCGGCAACCCGACGCCGGTGTACCTGCAGCGCATTCGCGACGTCGGGACGCCAGATGGCGGCACCGACCCCTGCTCGACTGGAGCGCCCTGACATGACCTTCCTGCGCACGGCCGTCCTGGCCCTCGTCGTCACCGTCACTGCCTGCAAGTCGGCGCCCGAGGCGCGGCCCGAGGCGAAGCCCGCCGAGCTGCCGAAGCAGGAGATGCAGATCGTCTCGCAGACGCTCACCGACGTGACGGTGAAGCTGTCGGGCGAGGTGCTGGCTGGAGACGAGGCGCTCTCCGTCACCGGCGCCGACGTCGAGTTCGTCGTCGATGGAACCGTGCTGTCGAAGAAGCGCGAGGCGCTCGCCCTCACGCTCGCGACCGGCCAGGCGGCCCCCTTCGACTTCGAGGAGTCGTTCACCTACGTGGCCAGCGCCGATGACCTCAAGGCGATGGACACCCGCGGCGGCTCGCTGCTCATCGCGCTGCGCGGCAACCTCACCGGCACGGTGCAGCGCGAGGTGATGGTGGACGGCAAGGCGACGATGCAGACGGTGGCCGTCGAGCTGCCGTTCGCCCGCAGCCGCGAGGTGCGCACGCCGCGCCTGCCGCACCTCAAGCTGGGCGAGGCCGAGGCGGGCCGCTTCTCGGAGTCCGAGGTGCAGGCCGTCTTTCACCTCCACGTCGTCAACCCCAACCCCTTCCCCATCACGCTCTCGTCCATCACCTACACGGTGACGATGGCCGGCAAGAAGGTGGCCGAGGGCACGCAGGGCGCGGGCATCAAGACGGCGGTGTCGGCCACCGACGTGTTCGACGTGACGGCCTCGATGAACGAGGAGTCGCACGGCAAGGACGTGAAGAAGATCATCAAGGGCCTGGTGGTGCCGTATGAGATCGTCGGCGAGCTGAAGACGGCGCTCTACAGCGAGCCGCTCTCGGCGAAGGGCGAGTTCAGGCTGAAGGCCTCGAAGGAGTAGCCTCTTCTTCGTGCGTGGCATGCACTTCCTCTCGGCCGACCCGAACGCCTTCCCGCCAGCGCACACGGCGAATGAAGACGGCATTCTCGCGGTGGGCGGCGATCTCTCGCCCGCGCGGCTGGTGGCGGCGTACCAGCGGGGCATCTTCCCCTGGTACTCCGAGGGGCTGCCGATTCTGTGGCACTGCCCTGACCCGCGCTTCGTGCTCGAGCCGGCCAGGCTGCACGTGCCGAAGTCGCTCAAGAAGACGGCGGCGCGGCAGCCCTACCGGCTCACGCTCGACACGGCGTTCGAGCAGGTCATCGACGGCTGCGCGAAGACGAAGCGGCCCGGCCAGCGCGGCACGTGGATCACCCGCGACATGCGGCGGGCCTACGTGACGCTGCACCAGCTGGGGCTGGCGCACTCGTGCGAGGCGTGGCGCGGAGACGAGCTGGTGGGCGGGCTGTACGGCGTCAGCCTGGGCCACGTCTTCTTCGGCGAGTCGATGTTCGCGCGCGCCGACGACGCCTCGAAGCTGGCGTTCGTGACGCTGGTCGAGTGGCTGCGCAGCTGGGGCGTCGGCCTCATCGACTGCCAGCAGGAGACCGCGCACCTCGCGCGCTTCGGGGCCGAGGGGTGGCCCCGCGAGAAGTTCCTCGCGGGCGTCGACGCGCTGGCGCACCTGCCCACGAAGAAGGGGCCGTGGCGCTTCGAGGGGCAACCATGAGCCGAAAGACGGTCGGAGCCGCCGGGGCGCAAGGGGCCGTGGCGCTGAGTGGGGTCGGTGCGAGTCGACGGATCGCGGCGAAGCTGCAGCCCCGGCTGCCGAAGCTCGACGCTCGGCGGCGCGCCCTCTACCTGGGGCAGTTCACCGACGCGCAGTGCCACGCGTGGGGTTCGCGCACCTGGGCGCGTGCCGTGCTGGGTGACGCCGAGCGAGCGCTGGGGGTGACGGCGAAGCTCCTCGACCGGTGCGACGTGCCCGGGTACCCGAAGCACCGTCTCGCCTGGCTGTGTGAACTCGTCATCGCGCTCGACGCGGCGATCGCCGAAGACGACCTCCCGTCCCAGAAGCTCGTTCGCATCGAGGCGAAGGCCCGCGCCGCGCAGCTCGACCCGCTCCGGCGGCGGCTCGTCTCGGCGCTCCAGCGCCTCGCCCCCGCTGACATGCGCCACCAGCGCCGCGTGGCCGCGGTGAACGACCCCAGGCCGTCGCCGCAGGGTCAGTACCAGACGCTCGAAGCCCTCGCTGTGCTGGCGCGAGCGCAGCGGTCGACCGCGGACCGGCGGCTGCTCGCCGACGACTGCGGGCTGACCGAGGCGCTCATCGCGCAGGCCGAGGCCGAGGCCGAGGCGCTCCGGCCGCTGGTGGCGGCGACGTGGGGGAATCAGGCGACGAACGACTCGATGAGCACGAGCGCCATCGAGGGCCGCGTGCTGCGGGAGCTGGCGTACCTCCACGACGCGCTCGCCACGGCCCGCGCCGAAGGGCTCACCGTCGACACCGGCCCGCTCCCACGGACGGTGCGAATCGCCTCTCGCAGGCGATGAGCTCATCACGTCCAGGAGTGGGCTCGACGAGCGGCGCGCCGGACGTCGACGAGCGGCACGTCGGGGCTCGACCAGCAGCACCTCGGACGTCGACCAGCAGCACCTCGGTCGTCGACCACGGCACCTCGGACCTCGACCAGCGGCGCGGCAGACGTCGACGACCAGTCAGGCCAGCCCCGACGAGCGGCACGCCGGGCGCTGACGAGCGGCGCCCCGCCACCTGGGACCTCGTGCGCGCGTACCGCGGCTTGAGCTCGCGGCACCTCGAGTGGATGTCTGAAGGCCGTGTCGGCCGCCCCCGGGTACCCCAGGACGCCGACGTCCCCCACTGCCGTGCGCCTTCGGACGGATCTTCGTGGCGCGTCGATCGAGCGACGACTCGCCCCGGCCGACATGCTCGACGCCGGCTTGTTGCTGGCGAGGCGAACGAAGTGCAGCGAAGGTGACACCATGACACCGTGGCTTCGTCGCGCTCTCGCCGTGGGACTGGGCCTGTTGGCCGCCTGCCGTTCGACCGGCCCGACGGGCGGCGGCGCGCCACCGGCCTGCCAGGAGCTCTCGGGCGGGACCCGGCTGACGACGGGTGACGGCGTCTCGCTGTGGTTCAAGGTGATCGAGGGCAGCGCCACGGCCGACACGCTGCTCTACCTCCACGGCGGCCCGGGCCATCACAGCCTGGACTTCGAGCGGGCGGTCGCAGGGCAGCTCCGAGGCCGGCTCGTGCTGATGGACCAGCGCGGGTGCGGGCGCTCGCAGCTGGGGCCGGGGAGCGCGGTCGGCCTCGAGCCGACGGTGGAGGACGTCGAGCGTGTCCTCGAAGCGACGCAGACGCAGCGCGCGGTGCTCGTGGCGCACAGCTTCGGCGCCTCGGTGGCGGTGGCCTTCGCGCGCGCCCGCCCACACCTCGTGCGCGGCATCGTCTTCGTCGACACCAACGCCGACACGAACGCCGCCTTCACCCATCAACTGCAGACGCTGGCCGCGACCCCCGAGTTCGCCGCCGACCACCCCCGCCTCGAGGCGCTCGTGTCGAGCCAGACCTCCGTCTTCGGGCGGCTCGTCGAGGCCTACCAGCTCGTGGGCGTCGAGGCGGCCCAGCGGAGGCTCCAGTGGCACGACGAAGCGGCGCGCCAGGCCCACCGGCGGGCCGAGGCCGAAGACGGGCTCGACCGCTGCACCGACCGGCGGGTCGTCGAGGCCTACGCGGCGAGCGGCCACCTCGATGGGCAGCACGCACGCGAGCTCGGAGAACGACTCCCCATGCCGGCCGTCGTCTTCGCGGGCCGCCACAGCCAGACGATCGGGCCCTCGGTCGTGCGCGACGCCGACGCGTGGGGCGCCGGCCTGGTGTGGTTCGAGCAGAGCGCGCACTTTCCCTTCCTCGAGGAGCGCCCACGCTTCGTCGCCGAGCTCGAGCGCTTCGTCGCCACGCTGCCTCCGTGAAGCCATGCGAGCGGGCTCGTCGCCGCTCGAGCCCTCCCGCACCGGACGACGCAAGGCATGGGCTCTGCCATCGAACGAGTCACGCGACGGAGCCCTGACGAGAGAAGAGGCGCCGCGCGCTCGGTTCCCTGCCCTTCAGCACCTCGGCGACTCAGGCGCTGCTGTCACATCAGGGACGCGCGGGCCGCGGCTCGATTGGCCCTTCTTGCCGTGGCCGGCTTCGACCGCTTCCTGAGTTCGGCGACGATGACCTCGACGGCGTTGTCGATACCGCGGTTCAAGTCCATCTGCTCGTGGCCGCCGTTGGCGGTGGCAGAGGCGCGCAGACTGAAGAGCACCTGTAGGGACCTCGCGGTGCTCACCGGCGGGGTGGCCGTCAAAGCACCTGCGCAGTGGGCGGTGCCTCCAACGCTTCGTCGCGGCCATGCTGTGAGCGCCGACGCACGGGCTCACGACGCGCGGGTGAGCAGCCCCGTCGCCTCACGCAGCGCCGCTCCATCTCCCGCGAGGAACACGACGTCGCCCTCGTGAAACGGCTCCGTGGGCGACCACGTCTGCAAGAGGACCCCCTCGCGGGCCACGGCCACCACCAGCGCACCGCTCGTCTTGCGCAGGTCGAGGTCGACGACCGAGCGCCCCACCGGCTGGGTGCCCTTCTCGACGCGCACCGGCTCCACCTTCAGGCCCGCGAGCAGCGACAACTCACCGACGGTGGGCCGCGGCATGGTGGGCTTGCGCTCCGAGGTGTGGGTCGCCTCGCGCGCCTCCTTCACGCGCGCGTCGATGACGTTGCGGGGCGTCTGGAGCGTCCGCAGCAGCCGCACCAGCAGCTCGAGCCCGCCCTCGAGCTCTTCCGCCACCACGTCCTGCGCACCCAGCGCCTTGAGCGCCTCGGCCTCCTTGAGGTACCGCGCGCGCATCAAGATGGGCAGCCCCGGCGCCGCGCGCTTCACCGCGTCGACGATGCGCTGCGCCGCGGCGGGGTCGTTGAGCACCAGCAACGTCGCCTTCGCGTCGGCGATGTGTGCGTGCGCGAGCGCCTCGGGAGAGGTGGCGTCGCCATAGAAGACGGGCTCTCCGCGCGCGCGCGCGGCCCGCACCGTCTCGGCGTTGAGCTCGAGCACCACGTACGTTTGCCCCGTCGCCTTGAGCGCATCGGCGATGGTGCGCCCAGCCAGCCCATACCCGACGATGACGACGTGCCCCTTGAGCGCGTGGCCCGCCTCGGCGTCTTCTTCGTCGATGGAGCGCGCGCCGATGACGCGCTCGAGGGGGAGCAGCAGCTTCTCACCCGCGCGCACGTGCGGCGCCACGCGCACCATCAGCGGCGTGAAGAACATCGAGATGATGCCCGCCGACAGCACCGGCGCGATGCCCTCGGCGTCGATGACGCCGCTCGCCTGCGCCAGGCGCGCGAGCACGAAGCCGAACTCGCCGAACTGCGCCAGCCCCACGCCGGCCAGCCAGGCCACGCGCGCGGGGAAGCGCATCACCATGGCGGCCACCGTCGCGAGAAACCCCTTGCCGAAGACGAAGCCCACCGTCAGCAGCGCCACCAGCCCGGGCTGTGAAAACACCACCTGCACGTCGAAGAACATGCCGAGCGAGACGAAGAAGATGGACACGAAGGCGTCGCGCAGCGGCATCATCTCGCTCATCGCCCGGTGGCCGTAGTCGGTGTCGGCCACCACCATGCCACCGAGGAAGGCGCCCAGCGCGAGCGACAGCCCCGCCATGCCCGTGAGCCACGCGGTGCCGGTGCAGAGGGCCAGCACCGCCAACAGGAAGACCTCGCGGCTCTTGCTCGCGTCGACCCACGAGAGCAGCCGCGGCACCAGCACCCGCGCCAGCGCGATGGTGACGACGACGACGCCCGCCGCCTTGGCCAGCGCGAGGCCCACCGCCAGGGCGGGGCTCGAGGCGCCCTTCGTGTCGCCCAGCAGCGGGACGATGAGCACCATGGGGATGACGCAGAGATCCTGGAAGATGAGCGTGCCGACGATGAAGCGGCCGTGCGGCGCGTCGAGCTCCCGGCGCTCGGTGAGGGCGCGCAGCACGATGGCCGTCGACGACAGCGCGAAGACGAAGCCCAGGAAGACCGACCGCCCGACGGGTTGGCCGAACGCCACGGCGAGGCCCGCCACCGCGCCCGTCGTGAGGCCCACCTGCAGCACCCCGCCGAGGGCTACCTGCTTGAAGATGGTGGCCAGCCGCGCGAGCGAGAACTCGAGCCCGATGGTGAAGAGCAGCAGCACCACGCCCACCTCGGCCAGCACCTCGATGACGGTGAGGGACTTCACCAGGCCGAAGCCAGACGGCCCCATGAGCGCGCCCGTGAGGAGCAGCCCGGCGACGGCGGGGAGCTGGAGGCGTGACAACACCAGCGTGACGAGCACGCCCAGGGCCGCGATGAGGGCCACCTCGTCGAGCAACGGGATGTGAGGCATGCCGCCTGTCTAGGAACCCGCCTTCGAATTTGCACCCACCGATGCGGGCCCATGGTGTGCTCGCAGTCGGTTAGCCCATGCGCTCCCTCGCTCCCCTCGTGTTGCTCCTCGCCTGCGACGCGCCGCCGCGCCCACCGCCTGTCGCGCCGAAGGTGGCGCCCGTGGCCGAGGCTGCGCCCCCCGTCGACGCTGGCCCGCCCACCGTCACCGTCCCCGTCGACGAGCTCGACGGCGTGCCCACGACGGGCCTTGCGGACGACCCGCGGTGGTCGGCCGAAGACGTGCGGGACAGCGCCCTGCAGCGGCTCTTGCTGCGAGACCCCGAGCGGCTGGTGCGCGTCTTCGAGCAGGTGAACGCTCCCAGCGCGTTCCACATCGGCATCGTCGCGGCCATCGCGCGCCGCCGGGGTCTGCCGGGGCCAGCGGCGGCGAAGCCCGAGAGCGAGCTGCCCGAGCTGCCCGCCTCTGGCGAGCCCATCGACGGCCCGGGTGAAGCCTTCGTGGGGGTCGCCACGGCCGACGTGCGCGCTCCGCCGAAGAAGCGCGGCGCGAAGCCCGGGGCCGTCTTGGCGTCGTTGCCGGCCGGAACTCGCGTCACCGTCGACGCGCTCGACGGGGGAACGGCGAACGTCACGGTGTCACTCGCCGCGCGCGTCGACTTCGGGCCCACAGGCACCGAGCCCGTCTCGGTGACGTGGAAGTCCGTGTCGGGCGTCGTGCCCGCGGCCTCCCTGGTGCGTGCCCCGCTCGAGCCCGTCCAGCTGGCGACCGAGGCGATGAACGAGCCAGAGACCGACGAGGGCTTCGACCGCGCCCTCGTTCGTTGGCATCGCCTCTTCCTGCTGCGCCCCACGGAGGGCGTGCGCGCGAAGCTGCTCGAGGCCGCCTGGCGCGCACGCCGGCCGTCCTGGGTGGCCTCGGCGGCGCTCGAGCGCGTGTGGGCCGTGCCCAGGCGCGCCCGGCTCGCCTACGGGTGCCGCGGCCCGCTCGAGCGCGCCGTGTGGACCGCCCCCAGGCCGAAGCTCCCCGAGGCGGTGTGCGTCACCGACGTCGACGTGCGCCAGCCCTGCACCGGAGCCGCCCCGAAGTCGCTCGAGGCGAAGCGGGCCCTTCTGCAGGCCGCCGGCTTCGACGACGCCCAGCCCGTCTTCGAGGTGGTCGTCGACGCCTCGCGCGCCCGGCGGCTCTACGCGGTGTCGATGCCCATCCGGCTGCTCCACGAGTGTGAAGAAGGAGACGATCACCGGGTCGACCCGCAGAGCGCGGTGGTGCGGCGGCTGCCGCTGCCCCTGGGCACCTCGACGACGGTGGTGACGTTGCCCGTCAGCGGGTACCACGGCGTCGAGCACTCGGTGGTGGGCGCGCAGAGCGAGGCGAAGGCCCGCGACTGGCTCCGCTCGCGCACCGGCGCGAAGTGGACGTACGACGCGCGCGGCGAGCCCGCGCCGTCCCTCGGCATCGAAGACATCGGCTTCTCGCTCGAGGGTGACGTGCCGGCGGTGTCGCGCGGCCGGCTGCCTCAGCTCGACTGCGCCCTCTGCGGCGGACAGGACTTCAGGTAGACGACGCTTCTCGCAAGGAGACTCCTCATGGCGACCTGGCAGGTGACCTTCGAGCACGACGTGGCCATCGTCTCGCTCGACGACGGCAAGGCGAACGCGGTGCTGTCGCCGGAGTTCCAGTCGCTCGAGGCCGCGCTCGACGAGGTGGCCTCTTCGCGGGCGCTCTCGGTGGTGCTGACGGGCCGCCCCGGGTACCTCTCGGCGGGGCTCAACCTCAAGGCGCTCCCGGCGCTCTCGATGGACGAGAAAAAGGACGTCGTGCGCGCGATGGCGAGCGCGGTGTTGAAGCTCTTCCTCCTCCCGAAACCGGTGGTGGCGGCGGTGTCGGGGCACGCGCTGGGCGCGGGCGCCATGTTCGCCCTGGCGGCCGACCTGCGCGTCTTCGCCGACGGACCGTTCAAGTTCGGCCTCAACGAGGTGCCCGCCGGCCTCTTCGTGCCCACGTTCGCCATCGAGCTGGCCCGCGCGGCCGTGTCGTCGTCGCGCCTCACCGAGCTGGTGGTGCACGGGCGCATCTTGACGCCGCATGAGGCGCTCAGCATGCACGTGGCCGAGGTGGTGCACGCGCCCGAGTCGCTCATGGCGGCCGCCCTCATGCACGCCAGGCACCTCGCTGGCCTCACCGGGAGCGGCTACGCGCTCACCAAGCGGCTGGTGCGCGGGCCCGGCGCCGACGTCGCCCGCGCGGCGCTCCCCGGAGAGCTCGACGAGCTGGCGCGCATGCTCGACGGCACGTCAGCCCCCGCGTAACCCAAACGTTACGGGCCTTCCGGGCCGGGTTCGCCTCTCTTGACGGGGCGCCGATGGAAGCCCTCTTCGATCATTCGCTCTCGACGGGCTCGACGGTGCTGTTGTTCGTCTGCCTGCTGGTGGCGCTCGGCTTCGAGTTCGTCAACGGCTTCCACGACACGGCCAACGCCGTCGCCACCGTCATCTACACGAATTCGCTCAAGCCCCGGGTGGCGGTCGTGCTGTCGGGCCTCTTCAACTTCTCGGGCGTCTTCGCCGGTGGCATCGGCGTGGCGATGGGCATCATCAAGCTGTTGCCCGTCGAGTTGCTGGTGTCGAGCGGACCGGGCGCCGGGCTGGCGATGGTGCTCGCGCTGCTGGTGGCGGCCATCGGTTGGAACCTGGGCACCTGGTACTTCGGCCTGCCGTCGTCGAGCTCGCACACCCTCATCGGGTCGATCCTCGGGGTGGGCCTGGCGAACTCGTTGACCGCGGGCCACGTCTTCGGCGACGGCGTCAACTGGAGCAAGGCGCAGGAGATCGGCCTGTCGCTGCTGGTGAGCCCCCTCGTCGGCTTTGGCAGCGCGTTCGCGCTCTTCGCGTTGATCCGCCGCTACACGAAGAACCCGGCGCTGCTCGAAGCACCGAAGGGCGAGGCGCCTCCGCCCCCCGGCACGCGAGCGATCCTCATCGGCACCTGCTCGGCGGTCAGCTTCGCGCACGGCTCGAACGACGGGCAGAAGGGGGTCGGCCTGGTGATGCTCATCCTCATGGGCCTGCTGCCGGCGAACTTCGCCCTGCGGCCCGACGCCGATGGCGCGGCCGTGGAGCGCACCCGCGCGGCGGCCCAGGCCCTCATCGAGTCGATGAAGGCGCACGGCGACGAGCAGGGCCAGCAGGAGATCGCGAAGGCGACGAGCGAATTGGACGACCTGATTCGGCGACTGGGCGCGGCGGGGTCGGTCTCGGCCCTCGACAAGGACGCACGGTTTCCGGTGCGGCAGGACATCCTCCTGGCCGACCGCAGCCTCTCGCTCCTCCTCGAGCGCGGGCACCTGGGCCTCACGCCTGAGGAGCGCAAGGCGCTCGACCAGCACCGCAAGGATCTGCGCAGCCTCACCGAATACGCGCCGTCATGGGTGCTGGTGGCCATCGCGCTCGCGCTGGGCATCGGCACGATGGTGGGGTGGAAGCGCATCGTGGTGACGGTGGGCGAGAAGATCGGCAAGAGCCACCTCACCTACGCCCAGGGCATGTCGGCCGAGCTCGTCGCGGCGACGGCCATCGGGCTGGCGTCGGTGTCGGGGCTGCCGGTGAGCACCACGCACGTGCTGTCGTCGGGCATCGCCGGCACGATGGTGGCGCATCGATCGGGGCTCAACGCGAGCACGGTGCGGAGCATCGCCCTCGCCTGGCTCTTGACGCTGCCCGTCTCGATGCTCCTGTCGGGCGCGCTGTACCTGGGGTTCCGCCAGCTGTTGACGTGAGCCACGGCCTCACGGCTTGCGCGAGGGGCGCGCCGGTGCTGTGACTCGGGCCCATCGGGGACGGCCGAACCCGCTTGTTCGAGGTGCAGTGATGAGGACCATCGTCGCAGGGCTCTGGTTCGTGGCGCTGGCGAGCGCGTGCTTCAACCCCGTCGGCGAGGCACAGTGCGCGACCGACGCCGACTGCATGGCGGGGCAGACGTGCGTCGACTTCCGCTGCCGGACGCCTGACGGCGGCGCGGCGGGTGGTTCGACCGTCGACGCCGGCGACACCACGGACGCTGGCTCGACGGGTGGGGGCGCGGGCGGAGGAAGCGCGACCGGCGGGGGCATGGCGGGTGGCGCGGCTGGCGGAACGGCAGGTGGCTCGGCCGTCGACGGCGGCACGTGCGGCTGCCGAACGGGCGGCGGGCAGTGCCAGCCTGGCGACTCGCCCCTGGCCTGCGGCGCGGCGGGGAACCGGTGCGTGCGCTGCGGCACCGGAGAGCAGTGCGTCAACGGCGCCTGCGTGATGGGCGCCTGCGGGCCGGGCACCTGCTCGGGCTGCTGCGCCCCCCGGAACTTCTGCGTCGCCCCGTCGATGCAGAGTGGCCTCGCGTGCGGACAGGGTGGCGCGATGTGCAGCCAGTGCCCCATGGGCCAGGACTGCATCAACGGCACGTGCCAGCCCGCGCAGGCGTGCGGCCCCGTCACCTGCGCTTCCGGGTGCTGCGGGTTCGGTCGCTGCGTTCCTCCGGCGCAGCAGCAGACCTTCGCCTGCGGGACGGGCGGCAACATGTGCCAGCAGTGCCCCGGTGGGACGCGCTGCGTGGGCGGCACCTGTCAGGGCGGCGGAGGCACCGACGGTGGCATGCCGGGCTCCTGCGACGCGGTGTCATGCCCCACTGGGTGCTGCGCGTTCGGCCGCTGCGTCATGCAGCAGACGAACTTCACCTGCGGCCTGGCGGGCGCGATGTGTCAGCAGTGCCAGGGCGGGACGAGCTGCCGCAGTGGCGTGTGTCTGCCCAACCTGCTTCCCGATGGGGGGACGCCTCCAATCCTTCCGGCTGGCAGCGCCTGCACCGCGATGAGCGTGTGTGATGGCACCTGCCTCGAGGAGTCTCCGTTCGGCCAGCCCTCGGGCTACCCGGGCGGCTACTGCACCGCCACCTGTGGGCCGAACCAGCCCTGCGCCTCGGGCGTGTGCGTCACCGAGCCGGTCTTCGGGATGATGGCGAGCTCGTGCCGGAGCACCTGCCCCGGCCCGGGCACCGGCCAGTCGACCTGCCGCACGGGCTACGTCTGCGCGCTGGCGCCCACCCCCGGGGCGCTCGTCGGGTACTGCCGCCCCAACTGCAACAACGGCAGTCTCGCCGCGTGCCCGATGGGCCAGCAGTGCCAGGCCAACGGCTCCTGCATGTGACGTCAGCGGTTGGGGAGCAGGTCGAGCGACAGCTGAATCTCGATGTCCTCGACAACCTCGGCCGCGCTCACCTTCTGGGTCTCGGCCTCGTCGAACGCGACTGGCGCCGGCGCGCGCCGTGACGTCGAGCGCGTGGAGCGGGATCCAGGGCCGCGCTTCGCGGTCCGCTTCGGCTTCGTGCCGGCACGGGGCGCCTTCTTCGATGGCTTGGCCCGCGGCGACCTGGCCGGTGGGCGCGCCTTCGACGGGCCCTTGCGGCCCGGCTTCTTCGCTGCACGTGCTCGTCGTCGGCTCGCCATGCGGTCCTCCAGGCCTCGAATGTTCGGTCAGGGTGCGCGCGCGGCTTCGACCGCGAACAGCACCGCCTCGGGTGTGCACGGCATCGACAACCGCACCTCCCGCCCCCTGGGCCCGAAGCCCGCCACCGCGTCCCGCAGCGCGGCGACGGCCGACAGCGCGAGCATGAGGGGCGGCTCGCCCACGGCCTTCGAGCCATGAATCGTCGCGTCCTGCGCAGCGTTCTCGAGGAGCGCGACGCGAAAGTCGACGGGCGCGTCACCGAACGCGGGGATCTTGTAGGTGTCGGGCGAGTGGGTGCGGAGGAAGCCCTTGTCGTCGAAGCGCACCTCTTCGACGGTGAGCCAGCCCCAGCCCTGCAAGAAGCCCCCTTCGACCTGCCCGCGGTCGATGGTGGGCACGAGCGAGGCCCCCACGTCGTGGAGGATGTCGACGCGCCGCAACCGGTGCTCGCCGGTGAGGCCGCTCACCTCGACCTCGCACACCGCCGCGCCGTACGCGAAGTAGTGGAACGGCTTGCCCCGTCCAGTGGCCTTGTCGAAGTGGATGTCGGGCGTCCGGTAGTACCCGGTGGCCGAGAGCGACACCTGCGCGAGGTAGGCCTCCTGCGTCACCTTCTCGAAGGGCAGCGCGAGCTCGGGCCGGCTGCCGAGGAAGACCCGCCCACCGGCGAAAAGAATGCCGCTCGCGGTGTCGGCCGGCACGCCCAGCAGTCGGGCCGCGACGGGCCGCAGCCGCTCCCGCACCGTCTCGCAGGCCTGCTTCACCGCGAAGCCGTTCAGGTCCGAGCCGCTCGAGGCCGCCGTGGCCGACGTGTTGGGCACCTTGTCGGTGGCCGTCGTCATCACCCGAATCCGCTCGGGCCCCAGCCCGAGCTCGTGGGCGGCGATGGCCAACATCTTCGTGTGGAGCCCCTGCCCCATCTCGGTGCCGCCGTGGTTCAGCTGCACCGAGCCATCGGCGTACACGACGACGAAGGCGCCCGCCTGGTTGAGGAACGAGGTGGTGAAGCTGATGCCGAACTTCACCGGAGTGATGGCGAGCCCGCGCTTCGCGTGGCGGTGTGAGGCGTTGAAGGCGTCGACCTGCCGCCGGCGCGCGGCGTAGTCACTCGAGGCGAGCAGCTCGGCCCACAGCCGCTCGGTCCGCGCGTCCTTCACCTCCTGCCAGAAGGGCGTGAGGTTGCGCGGGGCGGGGCCGTAGAAGTTCTTGCGGCGCAGCTCCACCGGGTCGAGCTGAAGCCGCTCGGCCGCGCGCGACATGATGTCTTCGATGACGGCCATGCCCTGGGGCCCGCCGAAGCCGCGGAAGGCGGTGTTCGACGGCAGGTTCGTCTTCGCGACGTGCCCGCGCACCGAGACGTCGGGCAGGAAGTACGTGTTGTCGATGTGGAACAGCGCCCGATCGAGGATCGCCCGCGACAGGTCGGTGCTGAAGCCGCCGTCGGCGAAGAGCTCGGCGTCGAGGGCGAGCAGCTGGCCGTCGATGGTGAAGCCGACGTCGAAGCGCGTGAGGAACGGGTGGCGCTTGCCCGTCCACATCATGTCCTGGTCGCGGTTGAGCCACACCTTCACGGGGCGCCCGGTGCGCACCGCGGCGAGCGCGGCCATCGCGGCGTACGGAGCGGCCTGCGTCTCCTTGCCGCCAAACCCGCCGCCCATGCGCGGCACCTCGACGACGATCTGGTGCCGGCCCCAGCCCAGCACCTGCGAGACGATCGTCTGCACCTCGCTCGGGTGCTGGGTCGACGACACCAGGCGCACCGAGGGCCCCTCTTCGGGGATCGCCAGCGTGCACTGCGTCTCGAGGTAGAAATGATCCTGCCCGCCGGTGCGCACCTCGCCCTGAAAGCGCACGGGCGCCTTCGCGAGCGCCGCCGCCGCGTCACCGCGCCGCAGGAAGTGATCCTTCGAGAGGAAGCTGCCCTTCGCGATCGCCTCGTCGAGGGTGACGATGCCGGGGAGCGGCTCGAGCTCGAGCTTCACCGCGGCCACGCCTCGCCGGCACGCCTCGTACGACTCACCGACGACGAGCGCGATGGACTGACCGAGGTAACGAACGGTGTCGTGCGCGAAGAGCTCTTCGTCGTGAATGACGGGGCCCACGTCGTTGGTTCCGGGCACGTCGTTGGCGCTGAACACGGCCACGACGCCCGGCACGGTGAGCGGGGCGACGGTGTCGAGCCGCCGAATGCGCGCGTGCGCAACGGGTGAGGTGACGACCTGGGCGACGAGCAGCCCGTGCGGAGCCGGCAGGTCGTCGACGTACTTCGCTTCACCGCTGGTGTGCTTCAGCCCCGACTCGTGGAGGAGCGGCTGGTGGAGCGGCGTCACCGGGCCCTCCGGCGCTCCTTTCGCTGTGGCAGGCGCCGTGGACTTCGCGCTCGAGGGCGTGGGCTCAGCCATGGCGAACCTCCTCGGCGGTCAACACGGTCGCGGCGTGGCCCGGCGCGAGCACGGGCTGGGGCACGTCTCTCGTCTCGTCGAAGAAGCCCCGGAGCAGGTTCGCGGCGACGAGCGAACGGTACGGCGCGCTCCCGCGGTGGTCGGACAGCGGCGTGAAGTCCTGCGCGAGCGCGTTCGCCGCGTTCTCGACCGTCGCCTCCGTCCACGGGTTGCCGAGGAGCGCGGCCTCGGCGTGGCTGGCGCGCTTCGGCGTGGCGGCCATGCCTCCGAAAGCCAGGCGCGCCGCCGTCACGACGTTCTTCGCGTCGACCTCGACGAGCAGCCCGGCCGAGACCGCGCTGATGTCGAGCTCGCGCCGCTTGCTCACCTTGTACGAGGCCGCGCGGGTGGTCGCCGACAGCGCGGGCACCTCGACGGCCGCGAGGATCTCTCCCGGCTGAAGGGCCGTCTTGCGGTACCCGACGAAGAACGCCTCGAGCGGAACGCGCCGCTCCCCCACGCGGGAGCGCAGCATGGCCGCCGCGCCGAGCCCGATGAGCGCGGGCGCGAGATCGCCGATCGGCGACGCGGTGCACAGGTTCCCGCCGATGGTGCCGCGGTGCTTGATCTGCCGCGCGCCGAAGTACCGCACCATGCGGTGGAGCGGCTTGAGGTGCGCTTCGGCCCACGCCTCGAGCTCGGCGATCGTCACCGCGCAACCGAGGTGGTGCACGGGCCCGGTCCGCAGCGTGTGCAGCTCGTGCAGCCCCTCGAGCGAGATGAGCTTGGGCGGCACCTGGAACCGCTTGGTGATCTCGAGGGACAGGTCGGTGCCACCGACGACGAAGCGCGCGTCGGGGTGCGTCTCGAGCAGGCCCCAGAGCTCGTCGAAGGTGGTGGGCGTCGCGAACAGCACGCCGTCGCCTTCTCGCCGGAACCGCATCGACTGGGGCTTCAGCGTCGGGAGCGTGAGCGCGAACCGATCGTCCGGTCGGCACCCCGCGATGGTCGAGGCGGCCTCTCGAATCGGCCGGTAGCCGGTGCAACGGCAGAGGTTCCCGCAGAGCTGATCGTCGAGCTGCCACGGCGCCTTCAGGTCGTCGCGGTACGTCGCCTCGAACATCGCCATCACGATGCCGGGCGTGCAGTAGCCACACTGGCTGCCGAGCGCCTTCGCCATGGCGACCTGCGCCGGGTGGTACGCGTCTTCTTCGGTGTCCTTGAGGGCCTCGACGGTGACGACGTGCTTGCCCTGGAGCATCGGCAACAGCACCAGGCACGAGTTGACCGCCCGCCAGGTCGCGCGGCCGTCGGGCCCGAACTCGGCGACGGCGACGGTGCAGGCGCCACAGTCTCCTTCGGCGCAGCCTTCTTTCGTGCCGGACATGCGGCGCACGTCGCGCAGGTAGCGCAGCAGCGTCGTGGTGGGCGGAACGGTCGACTCTTCGACCCAGGTGCCATTGAGGTTGAAGCGCAGGGTGTTCATCGCGGGGCGACGGAGAATGACGCAGCCCGGCCGCTCAGGCCATCGTTGTAGCGCGGGCCTGACGCAGCGCCTCGCGGATCTCCCACTGCCAGACCGACGCGCCGTCGAGGGTGAGGTTGGGGAGCAGATCTCCGAACGCGTTCGCCTCGAGTACGCGGTGGCCCACGAAGTCCGCTTCGAACATGAGATCGATGCCGACGTGCAGCGACCGGTAGAGCCTCGCCACGCTGCGACAGGTGGCCATCGCCGCCTCCCAGGCCTGGGAACCCACCCGGGCCTTCAGCGCGTCGAGATCGCCCCGCCAGCCCCCGAGGTGGAGGTTGGTGATGGGCAGTGTGTTCTGGCGCACCACGACGAAGCGCGGCTCGCCCGCGATGGAGAGCACCCGCAGGTCGAAGAAGGCGTCGGCGAGGCGCGCCTTGGGAACGCCGCGCTCCACCTGCGCGCCCTGCGAGAGGATGAACCCCAGCGCCCGGTGCACGTCGCGCACGGCCCGCAGGTGACGCACCTTCAGGTTGTTGAACCACCGCGGCGCGGCCCACTCGAGCGACGTGCGCACCAGCACGCCCTCGTCGTCGAACGACACCTGCGCCAGACAGCTGGCCGAGGAGCCCGACGAGAGCTTCACGAAGGCTTCGCTCCACCCCAGGTCGGACAGCCGCTCGAGCAGCTCGGCGGGGTCCTCAGGCGGATCCTCCATCGGCTCCGGTACTGGAATGCCCTGCGCGAGAAAACGACGCGAGGTGCGGCGCTTGTCGAACAGCTCGTCGATCTCCGCCGGCACGTTCAGCATCGTGAGGTCGGGGCGCTCGGCGAAGGTGGCCTCGAGCCCTTGCAGCACGTCGCGAAAGCCCGCGTGGCTCACGGCCGGAGTCAGCACCTCGCCGCGGCGCTCGACCAGCTGCATCGCGTCGGTGCGTCCCCCGCGCTCGAGGAGCCGCCGCTCGACCTCGAAGCTCTCACCGAAGGAGTCGATGCGGACGAAGGCCGGGCCGTCGGGCAGCTCGAGGCGCCTATCGACGAGCAGCTCGATCCACGACAACACCAGCGCTGGCGCAAGGCCTTCGGCGGCGAGGGCGTCTTGAAACAACGAGACCCGCCGGTTCTCCGGGTTCCCGAGGACGACGAACCGCGGCGTCATTCGGCGATCGTGGTGTAGCGGTACGGCTCGTCGCCGTCGAAGTCGTCGGGTTCCTTCTGCTCGCCGAAGTCGACGTTCTTCAGCACCGCCGAGATGGCCGTGCGGTGGGCTTCTTCGAGGTAGTTGTCGTCGAGCACGAGGCGCTTGAGGTGCTCGAAGTCTCCCGCGTGCTTCACGAGGGCCTCAGCACCGGCACGCCAGAGGATGCCTTTCGACAGATCCAGCACCTCGAGGCGCTTTACGAGCGGCGCCTTCGCTAGCGCCTCGACGAGGTCGGCCTCGAACATCGAGTTCTCGAGGCCAAGGTACGAGAGCGCTGGCAGGCCCTTGCCAGCCAGGATGCCCGCGAGCGACTCCACGGTGCTGGTGCACCCGTAGTTCTCGTCGCCGAAGTACAGCTCGAGGCGCTTCAGCTTCGGCCACTGCGCCTTGCCGATCTCGAGCGGGGCGGCCTCGTCGAGCCCGCCCGAGAAGATGACGAGCGTCTCGAGGTTCGGCGCGTCGATGGGCGCGAGCTTGATGGGCGTGCCGTCGTCACTGCCCGATGAGCCGCGCAGCTTCAGCGTCTTCAGGTTGGGGGCCGCCTTCCACAAGCCCCGAACGTCACCCACGCGGCGCCACGACTCCTGGTCCATGTGCTCCGAGGGCTCGCTGAAGTCGATCACCTCGAGGCGCGGGAGCGGCCCGGCCTTCTCGAGCGCCTTCGCGAGCCCCTCCATGTGCCACTCGATGTCCCCGTCGTCGCACGGCGGCAGGCCGAACGAGACCTCATGCACGAAGTGACGGGCCGGGTGCTTGAGCACGCGCTCGACGACGGCCTCCATCGGCAGCTCGGGGTCGAAGTCCATCGGCGCGTAGACGAAACGGTCGATGACGCCGTGCTTCCACTCGAGCTCGGCCTCGGCGTCGCCGAGCAGCTCGGCCGCCACCTTCGACTGGCGCGCGCTGTCCGGCTTGCCACGCGCCGCGGCGCCGATGACCTCACCCCACGACTCGCCCTGCTCGAGCAGCCAGTCGGCGAAGACCTGCCAGGCCTGCCCGTCGTCCGGCCGCTCCACCACGGCTGCGAGCAGCGTCGGGTTCGACGGCACCTTCGCCGTGAGCGGGCGGGCCTCGCCGCCTTCGTCCGAGCTCACCAGCCGGTACCCCTTCTTCTCCTTCTCGGCGACGAGCTTGTCGTGTGCTGTACGCGCCTCGGCGGCTGAATCGAAGTCCTGCGTCTTCTCCTGGCCGTCGGTGCCGATGCGGCCCCAGCGCGTGGTGAAGGACTCGCCTTCGAGCTCGATCTCCCAGAACTTCTTCGACGACCCCTCGACGAATTCGTAGCGACGCATGGCCACCCCGACGGACTGCGAGGACGGCCGACTGTGGCCGAAACACGCCCCGGCGTCACGGGTGGACGCGCGCGGCGCTCTTCAGGGGAGGCGGACCTCGGCCGTCAACATCGGTCCTGACGGCGTGTCGACGGTCGCGCGCACCGAGGCGCCAGAGAACCCGGCGGGCTCGAGCGGGCCCCGCCGGAAGACCTCGCAGCGCATGGCCACCTCCCGCAACGCCTCGGCCGCACGCTCGCAGGTGAAGGACGACGGGGGCAACGGCTCTCCCTCGGGCGTCACCAGCCGGCCGCTGCCGAAGTTCTCGGCCACGATGAAGACGCTGTTGGAGTTGGGGAGCCACGGCACCAACTGCGGCGTCGCCGGAGCCCGCGCCACCACCCGGCCGTTCACGACGACGTCGACGTCGTTCGACGCCACGCCATCGAGCGAGAACGAGAAGCTGCCGCCGCTCATCGACGTCGCGACGTCGAGGGAGCGCGCTGACACGGGGTTCCCGACGTCCTGACCGCCCCAGGAGAACGCTCGAATGATGCCCTGGGTCCCGACGACGGGCGGCGACTCGGCGAGCGGAACGGCGAAGACCCACAGCGAGATGAAGACGCCGGTGCCAGCGACGGCGGATTGCCACGGGAGCATCAACGGCTGCACAGGACTCTGCGCGCTCGGCCCGCCCGGAGCACACCCCACGAGGCTCGCAGCCACCAGGCCAGGCAGCCACTTCATGAGCCCCAGACCTTCCACCACGGGCGACGGGACACAGGCGCCGGGATGAGGGCGCGAAGCTGGCGCTCGAGCGCTGCTGGCTCCGGCCTGATCGCTGGGTTTCGGGCAACGCACGCGTCGATGAGCGAGGCCAGGGCCGGCGGCACGTCAGGGCGGACCTCGAGCAGGGGCGTGCCCTCTTCCACCATCGGCACGACTGCGGGGTGCGACAGTCGCCCCGCCTTCTCCACGACCGCGCGGGCCCCAGCGCGCCGGTCCTCCTCTTCGCAACGAAAGCGCGCGACGATTCGTTCACTCTCGACGGTCAACTCGAGTGCGCCGCGGGGAGTGACGTTGAGCGTCGAAGTCATCAGTCACTTGTGAGTGTACCTTCGAGCGTCATCAGCGCGGCAAGCGCCACCGCACATCGCTACCATCACGTCCGTGAAGCACCTGGCCATCACCCTCGACGCCGTGAAGGCGACGCGCTCGCGGCTCGAGAAGCTCGCCCTCCTGGCGGCGTTCCTGAAGCCGCTCGACGACGCGTCGCTGATCGCCGCGTGCCGCGTCATCGTCGGAAGTCCGCTCGCGGTCGGAGACGCGCGCTCGCTCGGCGTCGGTTGGGCGCTGCTGATCGAGGCGACGCTCGCGGCATCACAGCTCGAGGAAGGCGCCCTGCTCCACGCGGCGCGAACGGCGGGCGACTTCGGTGACGGGCTCGAGCCCCTGTGGCCCATCGAGCGCGAAGGACTCCCGCTCGGGCGGGTCGTCGACCTGTTCGAAGGCCTCGCTGCCACCGAGTCGCGCGATGAGAAACGAGCGCTCTTGACGACAGCGCTGCGGCGCTGCGCGGGCGGCGAGGCGAAGTACCTGGTGAAGGCGCTCCTGGGCGAGCTGCGCATCGGGGTGCAGCGCGGAACGCTCGACGACGCGCTGGCCCTCGCGTTCGACCTGCCGGCGGCCTCCGTTCGGGCCGCCTCGGCGCTCACGCCCGACGTCGGGACGCTGGCGCTGCTCGTCAAGCACCATCGGCTCAACGAAGCGACCATCGAGCCAGGTCGCGTCGTGGCCTTCATGCTGGCGACGCCCACCGAGACGGTGAAGGAGCCCGTCGACCCCGAGCGCACCGTCGTCGAGGACAAGCTCGATGGCATTCGCGTGCAGGCGCACGTGGTCGACGGCCGGGTGACGCTCTTCGCGCGCGGCACCGGCGAGGTCACCGCGACGTTCCCCGACGTCGTGTCGGCGCTCGCGACGCTGCGTGGGAAGGTCGTGCTCGACGGAGAAGTGCTGGCGGTGACGCCCGACGGTGGCCCGCGCCCGTTCCAGGCGCTGCAAGCCCGCCTCGGCCGCACCGCACCGGACTTTGGGGCGCTCGCGCAGACGCCGGTGGCCTTCGTGGCGTACGACGTGTTGTTCGACGGCGCCTCGCTCCTCGCGGCACCATGGTCCGAGCGGCGGCGACGGCTCGAGCAGCTCGGCGTCCGCGTGAACCCGGTGACCCCACTCGACGCCTCGCAGCCCGTGGACGCGCAGCTCGAGACCCTCTTCGCGGCGGCCCGCGCGCGCGGCCACGAAGGCTTGATGCTCAAGCGCACCGACGCGCCCTACGAAGCCGGCTCCCGCGGCAGTGCCTGGCGAAAGGTGAAGCGTGCGCTCGCGACCCTCGACGTCGTCATCACCCGGGCCGAACGCGGCCACGGCAAGCGGGCTGGCGTGTTGAGCGACTACACCTTCGGTGTCTGGGACGGCGAGGCGCTGGTGGAGATCGGCAAGGCCTACTCGGGCCTCACCGACGTCGAGATCGCCGCGCTCACCACCCGGCTGCAGACCATCGCGGTCGGCACCGATGGCCGATACCTGCGGGTGCGCCCAGAGATCGTCCTCGAGGTGGCCTTCGACGGGCTGCAGCCCTCGAAGCGTCATGACAGCGGCTTCGCGCTGCGCTTCCCCCGCATCGTGCGGTTGCGCGACGACAAGGCGCCGAAGGACGCCGACCGCCTCGACACGGTGCGGACGCTCTTCGACGCGCAGGTGAAGTCCGGCCACCGGGAAGCGAGCCCGCAGCTCGGGCTGTTCGATGACCAACCGCGCTGAGTCCACGGGTGACAGGCCACGAGGCGCTGCTACGGTGTGAAGTCCGTGGAGAACCTGGGCAACCCCCTGTGGATCGGTCGGTACCGTCTCACCTCGCGCATCGCGACCGGTGGCATGGCCGAGGTCTACGTGGGCCGGCACATCGACGAGGCCGGTGTCTTCGGGCCCATGGTGGCGGTGAAGAAGCTGCTCCCGCACCTGGTCAAGGACAGCTCCATCGTGCGCATGTTCCTCAACGAGGCGCGCATCACCGCGCAGATCAACCACCCCAACGTGGTGCGCATTCACGAGCTGGGGCAGGTGAGCGGAGAGCCGTTCATCGCGATGGAGCTCCTCGAGGGCCGCACCTTCGCCGATCTCCGCGCGAAGGCGGCCGAAGACGGCAAGCGCGTGCCGCTGCCGGTCGCTCTGCGCATCCTCTGTGAAGCGTGCCGTGGCCTGGGTGCGGCGCACGAAGCGAAGGACGACGACGGCCAGCCGCTCTCGCTGGTGCACCGCGACTTCACGCCCGACAACGTGCACGTGGGCGTGAGCGGCGACATCAAGGTCATCGACTTCGGCATCGCCAAGACGGCCAACTGGGGCGCGGGCACCGAGCCCGGAACACTCAAGGGCAAGTTCTTCTACATGTCGCCCGAGATGATCCTCGCCAAGCCGGTCGACCACCGGGCCGACATCTTCGCGGCGGGCGTGATGCTGTACGAGCAGATGTGCGGCCGCCGGCCCTTCACGGGGAACAGCGTCGACGAGGTGGTGATGAAGATCGCCGAGGGCAAGCTGGTGCCGCCCTCGCAGTTCGACCCCTCGTTGCCGCGCGCGCTCGAGGCGGTGTGCCTCACGGCGCTCAACAAGAACCCCGCCTCGCGCTTCCAGTCGATGGGCAGCTTCATCGACGCGATGGAGATGGTCGGCGGAGAGGCGCAGCTGGCCTCGACCGAAGAGGTCGCGGAGTACGTGGGGCGCATCTTCCCGTCGTCGGATCAGCGCCGGGAGACGCTGCGACGCGCGCGCGAGGTCGACCCGTCGATCCCCGGCGTCAAGGCACCGGACGTCGCCCAGGAGGTGAGCCCGGAGCTGGCCGACACCGCGGTGAGCCGGGCCCGCGCCGAGGCGACCGCAGCGCCTCCCGAAACACCACTCGCGCAGCAGCCCAGCGCCTCGAGCGCCGCCATCTCCGAGGCCGCGGACCGCATCGCTGCGCCGTTGCCTTCGGTGGCTCCAGCGTCAACCCCTGCACAGGTGCCGGGCAAACGATCGAACACCCCCGTCATCCTTGCGGTCGTGGGCCTGCTGGTGGTGGGCGCGGCGGCCGCCGTCATTCTGGGCGGCGGTGGCGTCTCGGCGCCCGAGCTCATCACACGCGCCGAGCAGGCGACGTCGGCCGACGAGCAGGGCCGAATCTTGAGCGCGCTGACGAAGGCCTCGGACGCGTCGGACGAGCAGCTCCAGCGCGCGGGCGAGCTGCTGGTGAAGGGCAAGCAGTGGGCCGTGGCCGACGAGCTGGCCGACGCCTGGCTCGTGCGCAGCCCGAAGAACGTCGAGCCCCACCTGCTGAAGGCCCGGGCGGCGATGAACCTGCGCAAGGGCAAGCGCGCCGAGACCGAGCTCTCCGAAGCGAGCGCGCTCGCGCCTGATGACGTGCGACCCGACGTGGTGATGGCCGAGCTGCGGGAGCTCCAGGGCGACGCCCCCGGTGCGCTCGAGGCGTGGACGAAGGCGGCCAGGAAGCGGCCGAACGATCTGCGCGCGCTGACGCGGCAGGGCTACTGGCTGTCGCAATCGGCCCGGCTCGACGACGCGGCCGCGGTGCTGGGGCAGGTGCTCAAGAAGCAGTTCGACGCCGAGGCGGCCGCCGAGCTCGGCTTCGTGAAGTTCCGCAAGGACCAGCCGGACGAAGCGCTCAAGCTCCTGTCGCGGGCCGTCAAGGAGAAGCCGGACCTGATGGTGGCGCACTACTACCGGGGCGCGGTGCTGTACGTGAAGGGTGACGCGAAGGCGGCGCGCGCGGCGTACCTCGAGGCCGACGCGCTGGCCGGCACGGACACGCGGCCGCTGGTGGCGCTCTGTGAGCTCGAGGTGCACGAGAAGACGACGGCTGAGCTGGAAGACGCGAAGAAGCGGCTGCGGGAGCGCTTCCCCGCCGAGGCCGACAAGCTCATCGCAGGCTGTGCGCCGTGAGCGCGCGCCTCGTGCTCAACGCCGACGACTTCGGGTACGACCCGGCCGTCACGCGCGGCATCGTCAAGGCCATGCGCCACGGCGTGGTATCGAGCACCACGATGATGGTGAACACGCCGTACTCCGAGGACGCGGCGACGCTGGCCGAGGGCTTGTCCATCGGGCTGCACCTGAACCTGGCGCGCTTTTATGCGTTGAGCCTCAAGTCCTACGAGCTCACCGAGGCGGCCGCGCCCACGCTCGACCCGGCCTTCGTCCGCCGGGAGACGCTCGCCCAGCTCGACCAACTCGAAGCGCTCCTCGACCGCCCGGCCACCCACATCGACGTGCACAAGCACCTGCACCGGCACCCGCCCGTGCTCGAGGGGCTCCTTCGCGCCGCCGAGGAGCGCCGCCTGGCGGTGCGCAGCATCGACGACGCGATGCGCGCGACGATTCGCGACGCGGGTGTGCGCACGAACGACGTCTTCATCGGCGACACCGGCACCGAGGCCTGGTGGACGTCGAAGCGCTTCGTCGACGTGCTGGCGGAGCTCCCGACCGAAGGCCTCGTCGAGCTCATGTGCCATCCCGGGTTCGCGCCGAGCGAGGTGAAGAGCGGGTACTCGGCCCAGCGCGAGGTCGAGCTCGAGACCTTCTGCGGGCTCGAGGCGCGCGAGGTGCTCGAGGCGCGCGGGCTGCGCTTCGAGGCCTGGAGCTGATGGACTTCTTCGACTTCGACTGTGCGGGCGAGGTGATTCGCGTCGAGCGGTCGCTGGCCGACATGTCCCGGCCCCGCGTGCACCTGGGAGCGTTCGCGTCGTCATCGTCGCGGCCGCCAGCCCTCGTCATCGAGCGTCACGCCGAGCTGCCGGCCCACGCGCGGGTCGCCGAGGGGCCGCTGGGGCGCTGCCGGTTCCTGCTCGAAGGCGCGCGGATGCAGGTCGAGGTGCCCGACGGCATGTTCCAGGGCGAGCTCGTGTTGCGGCTGGCCTGGTACCTGGTCACCACGACGAAGCTGGGCGGAGTGCTGATTCACGCGGCTGGCATCTCGGATGGCGCCCACGCGCTGGTGGCTTCCGGGAAGAGCGGTGACGGCAAATCGACGTTATCGCGCCTGTGCCGCGCCTCGGGCCTGGCGCTCCTGACCGATGAGATCGTGCAGCTGTTTCCCGACGGAACGTGTGGAGGCACGCCGTTCCGCTCGGATGAGGACAACGTGGGGCGGCCGGGGCGGTTGCCGGTGCGGTGCTTTGTGGCGCTCGAGAAGGCGTCGTCGGAGTCGCTGGGCGCCCTCGCCCCGCTCGCCGCGGCGCAGCTCGCGACGTCACAGTGCTTCGACGGAGACGTCTTCGCCCTGCCCCGCGTCGAGGTGAACCGCCGGGTGCTGGGCTTCTTGAGTCACGTGCAGCTGGGCACGTTGGCGTTCCGCAAGGACGTCGCGGTGGGTTCGTTCGTGCGCGGTCTGTTGGCTGTTTGACCGAAACTCGACGACGCCCGTTCCGAGGGGTCCTTGCCGCTCTCGCCGTGCAGCGCTTCGTTGCGCTGTTGCGAGGGACCTCGCGGAGATGGCGGCGTCGTTCGCGCCCAGTTTCCGGCGGACAACCCCAGGCAGGAGAGCTTGTGCGAACGCCCGTGCAGCAATAGAGTCCTGAGGACTTTTTCCTGGGGACCCAATTGCTGGTCGAGATAGCTCTCGGAGACGCCTACGGCGCTGGCTTTGAGTACGCGAGGCCCGCCATCGTCGCGCGTGAGAACACCCTCGCGGCGTTCAGGGCGCATCCGAAGCAGCGAATCGCTGCGGGCACCTATACCGACGACACTCAGATGTGCATCGCCATTGCCGAGGCGATCCTGTCGCACAGGCCGTTTTCACGCGAGCTCATTGCAGAGTGCATGGTGCAGGCATTCAAGCGCGACCCAAGAGAAGGCTACGCGCGAGGCTTCTACGAGGTGCTCCTTGAGGTGAACGACGGTTCCGAGTTCCTCGCGCGAATCAGTCCCGACAGCGACAAGAGTGGCGCAGCCATGCGTGCCGGCCCCATCGGGTTGTTTCCCAGGCTGCAAGACGTCATTGAACGCACCACGCTCCAGGCTCGCCTGACACACGACACGCCAGACGGTGTCAACGCAGCGGTGGCGGCGGCGCTCGCTGTGCATTTCTGCGCCTACGAACTCGGGGCGGTCTCCGAGCTTGGCGAGTTCCTCACGGAGTACGTCCCCGGTCAGTGGAGCACTCCCTGGCAGGGAAAGGTGGGCTCGAAGGGGTGGATGAGCGTCCGAGCCGCGATCACGGCATTGAGTCGCGCGACCAGCATGAGTGAGCTGTTGAAGGACTGCATCGCCTTCACAGGTGACGTCGACACCGTTGCAGCCATCGCTATGGCTGCAGGCTCTTGCTGTCCGGGGCTGGAGCAGGACTTGCCGGACCATCTCTATTCGACGCTCGAGAATGGAGAGTGGGGACGGGACACGCTCCGTGAGCTCGACCGGCAGCTCATGGAAAAGGTGTTGAGGCGCTGAAGCGAGCCGGAACTCGTCGGCCCCCGCGTGACACCGCCCTCCCCCTTCCGCTAACCCGGCCCCATGCCGGTCGAGTGGGTCAAAGGCGGCCTCAGGCTCTCGGGCTCACCGCTCTGGTTCGACGCGCGCCGCAAGGCCGACGTCAGCTTCGTCTCGCACGCCCACACCGACCACATCGCCCGCCACGCCCGCGCCATCGGCACCACCGAGACGCTCACCCTCATGCAGCACCGCGTGGGCACCATCGACGACACGGTGCCGCTCCGCTACGGCGAACGCTTCGAGCTCGACGGCCTGTCCCTCGAGCTCTTCCCTGCCGGCCACGTGCTCGGCGCGGCGCAGGTGCGCGTCACCCGCCCCGACGGCCACCGCCTCGTCTACACCGGCGACTTCAGCCCCGGCCGGTTCCTCACCGCGCGCCAGGCCGAGACGCCGGCGTGCGACACGCTCGTCGTCGAGTCCACCTTCGGCCACCCGAAGTACCGCTTCCCCCCGCGTGACGCCGTGTACGACGAGGTCGCGCGCTGGTGCCGGCGCCAGCTCGAGCGCGGGGTGCGGCCGGTGCTCCTCGCGTACAGCCTCGGCAAGAGCCAGGAGACGATTCAGCAGCTCGCCTCGCGCGGCCTCTCGCTCGTCACCCACGAGTCGAACCACGCCATCTCGGCGCTCTACACCTCGCTCGGCGTCCCGATCGACGCCCGCTGCTGGGACGGCGCCTTCCGCGACGGAGAGGTCGGCCTCTTCCCGCCCTTCAACCGCCACCGGCCGCACGTCACCGAGCCCATCGCCACCGCCGTGCTCACCGGCTGGGCGCTCGAGTCCTGGGGGGCACGCCGCTCCGGCGCCGACATCGCCTTCCCCGTGTCGGATCACGCCGACTACCCGTCGCTCGTCGACTTCGCCAAAGCCACCGGCGCGCGCGAGGTCATCACGTTGTTCGGGTTCGCCGAAGAGCTCGCCGCCGGCTTGCGCAAAGAGGGGCTCTTCGCCCGCGCCGTGAGCGAGAAGGTGCAGCTCGACTTCTTCGGCGCCGCCGCGCCGCCTGCCCGGAAGGCCGCACGGATCCGCTAGGAATCCGGGCCCCACCTGGCCTAAGGCGCCCGCGCGCGAGCGGGTGTTCGCGCTCGGCATTCGAAGAGGTTCACGACATGGCTGAGTCCCAGAAGACGTTGCGGCACCTGTTGCTCGGGAAGATCCACCGCGCCGTCGTGACGCGCGCCGACCTCGACTACGTGGGCAGCATCACCATCGATCAGGATCTCATCGACGCCGCCGGCTTCCTCGAGAACGAGAAGGTCGACATCTACGACGTCACCAACGGCTCTCGGCTGGCGACCTACGTCATCCCCGCGGAGCGCGGCTCGGGTGAGATCGGCATCAACGGCGCCGCCGCCCACCTCGTGAAGCCCGGAGACCTCGTCATCATCGCCGCCTACGGCTGGATGAAGGAGAAGGCCGCCCGCAAGCACAAGCCGAACGTCGTGCTGGTGGACGATCAGAACCGCCCGACGAAGGTCGCCTCGGAAGAGCGCAACCCGCCGCAGCGCCCCTTCGCCGAGAAGGAGGCGCCCGAGGCCGACACCCCGAAGAAGCCGAAGAAGAAGGGCAAGAAGAAGGCGGCCTGACGCGCCCGCGTCAGATGCGGAAGCCGACGTAGAAGCGCAGGCCGAAGCCCGAGAAGCTCTGCGACTTGTACCGGTCTTCCCACACGAAGTTCACGTTCGAGCCGGGGGCCGAGACCGTCACCACGTCGCCAAAGCTCACGACCTGGTAGCGCGCGGCGGCCTCGGCGCCGACGAACACCCGCTCGGTGAAGAAGTAGCTCGCTCCCGCGCCGATGCCGATGCCAGGGCCCAGGCCCGTGCTGGTGGCGCTCACCTCGACGCCCTGGGAGCGGCCCACGAAGCCCATCGACGAGATGACGACGCCGCCGAACAACACGCCATACACATTCACCTTCTGGAGCGTGTTGTTGGCGCCCTTCGCCGGCAGCTCGAGGTGGTAGCTCAAGCGTCCGTGCGGGAAGAAGTTGCGAATGCCGTAGGAGCCGCCGAGCAGGCCTCCGATGAGCAGACAGGCCGAGCCGCAGAAGCCGAAGTCGAGCCCCGCGCCCGCCGCCAGCGTGCCAGGCCCGAGCTTCACCAGCCCGAAGTCGCCTGACAGGCCGAAGCTCACGTAGACCAGCAGAATGTCGGTATCGACCGTGAGGCGGGCATCGGCCCGCAGCGGCTTGAGCACCTTCGTCGTCTCGGCGGCAAGCTCGACGTCCGTCGACGCATCGGCCGACGGCTGCGCCAGGGCCAGCGGCGCCCAGAGCGCCAGGGACACGAACAGGACCTTCGTCATGGGCTTCCCCCGGGTTGAAGAACTCAGGCGGCCGGCGGCTCTCCGCCACCAGCCATCGCCTCGACGTGCGCGGTGGCCTCGGCCAGGTACGCCAGCCGGCGCATGCGCACCTCGTCGGGCAGCGCGGCGAAGGCCTCGAAGGCCTCCTTGAGCTGGCCGCGGTCGCCGTTCGACGCGACGTGGGCGAGGTCCTGCGAGGCCTCCTGCGAGTCGACGGCCTCTTCCCAGTTGTTGTCGGGCGCGAAGCCGGCCTCGAGGAGCGAGGTGAAGAGCTGCACCGCCGCCAGCCGCACGCGCAGCTCGCCGAGGTGCTCGAGTCCGTCGGCCGTCGCGCGCAGCTCGAGCATGGCGCCGGTGATGCGCGGGTCGACGTCGGCAGTGGTGTCTTCCACCTCCATCGCGGCCGTGAGGTCGTTCGCCAGCGAGGCGAGGGCCGCGTCGGACGGCGTCGGCTCGACGCCCACCTCGCGCAGGTACATGACGCCCACCGCGGTCTCGGCGGAGCCCTTGATGATGGCCTCCTTCGCCTTCTCGATGGCCTGCATGTCGGGCACCGGGCGGCGGCCTTCCATGCGCGTCTTCACCGCCTCGCGGTAGAGATGCTCGAGGCTGACGCCAGGCGCCATGCGCACGGGCAGGGGCGGCCGCAGGCCCGGCACGTCGAGCACCCAGGGCGGCGGGTTGGCCACGTGCTTGAGGCCGCGGAACAAGAGCGTGCCCGGCGGGTCGGTCGGGCGGAACGGCGGCAGCTCGCTGTCCTGCTCGGGCTGCTGCTGGGCGGCCATGGCAGCGGCCCGCTGCTCGCGCGTGAAGCTGGTGATGCCGACGGCGGGCGGCGGAGGCGGGGGCGGCGCCATCTCGCCGTTGAGGCCCACCACGCGGTCCATGTCGCAGTCGTCGAACTCGAGCTCTTCGAGGCCCTTCGCGCCGGTGAAGTCACAGCGGAGGAGCTTCAGCTTCTCGAACGTCGCGCCCTCGAGGTTCGCGCCGCGAAAGTCGCAGTCCTGCAGGCGGCCGCCGTGGAAGTAGCTGTTCGAGAGGTCGGCTTCCTTGAAGCTCACCTTCGACAGATCGCACTTCTCCCATTCGGAGCCGATGAGGGTCAGGCCCGACAGGTCGGCGTTGGCCGAGAAGAGCTGCGGGAACGTGGCGCCGGTGTGGTCGAGCCCCACCTTCCCGTCCTTGCGGAGCTGGTTCCACTGCTTGCTGCCGTTCTTCAGGAGCTCTTCGATCGTTGGCTGCTTGGGCATGACGGGTCGGCCTTCTACATGGGTGCCCAGCGGGTGACGAACGGTTTTCGATGTGGTTTGAGCCCCGACTGAGATGCTCGAGTTTCGCATCAGCGAGGACGACACGGGCCTGCGGCTCGACAAGTTCTTGCGCCGCACGCTGCCCAACGTGCCCACCTCGCACCTCTTCAAGATGATTCGCGTGAAGAAGGTGCGGGTGAACGGCAAGCGCGGCCAGCCCGAGCAGCACCTCGTGAAGGACGACGTCGTCACCATTCGGGGCGACGAGCAGGCGCTGCGCCAGGAGCGCGACCTCTCGAAGCCAGCGCCCGCGCCGAAGGTCGACCTGAGCGAGCTCAAAGTGCTGCTCGAAGACGACTTCATCCTCGTGCTCGACAAGCCCTCGGGCATGGCTGTGCACACGGGCAGCGGCATCACCAGCGGCACGGTGGTCGATCTCGTGCGCGCGTACCTGGGCGACAAGGCTGAGCGCAACGGCTTCACCGCGAGCCCCGCGCACCGCATCGATCGCGAGACGAGCGGCGTGCTGGTGGTGGCCAAGCGAAGGCCCGCAATGGTGCACTTCACCGAGGTCTTCACCAAGCACCTGGCGAAGAAGCAGTACCTCGTGCTGGTGAAGGGCAAGCTGCCGAAGTCGTCGGGCCTCATCGACCTGCCGTTGGCCGAGCACCAGCAGACGGCCGAGTCGCGGGCGAAGCGGGGCGTCAACCTGCAGGAAGCCCGCACCCGCTACACGGTGCTGGCGCAGACGAGCCAGGTGGCCTTCGTCAGCTGCACCATCGAAACTGGCCGGACGCACCAGATTCGGCGACATTTCGCAGCCATCGGGCACCCGGTGGCGGGCGACCCGAAGCATGGTGACTTCGCGTTCAATCGGGACGCGAAGGCGAAGTGGGGCCTCGGCCGGTTGTTTCTGCACTCGACCCGGCTCGAGTTCCCCCACCCGAAGGGCCGGGAGCGCACGATCGTTGCAGCGCCGCTCCCCGATGCGCTCGCCGAGGTGCTGAAGCGGGCGGGCCTGACGATTCCACCCTCGGTCCGCGTGGCGGGCGCGAGGACCGATGAACACGTGGCCGACGGCCCACGTGGCGGCAGACCGGCGGTGGACGCCGGCGAGACGGAGGCGAGCTGATGCGGAAGCAGCAAGCGAGCAAGTCCGACGAGGCTGCGACGCCGTCGACACGGAAAGGACAGCTGGTGCTGGTCGACGTTCCGAAGGCGCGGTGGTGGAAGTTCCCCTTCAAGGCGCTGGGCTGGCTGGCGCTGACGGGCCTCACCGCCGCCGTGATGGGCTACGGCTTCGTGGTGTGGAAGTACTCCGACGGCCTGCCGGACTTTCCCCGGCCCGAGGCGTACCGCCCGCCGATCCTCTCCGAGGTCTATACCCAGGACGCGGTGCTGGCCGGCGAGTTCTACAACGAGCGCCGCAAGGTGGTGCCGTACGAGCGCATTCCCAAGCGCCTCGTGCAGGCCTTCATCGCCGCCGAAGACGCCGACTTCTTCGACCACTTCGGCATCGACGTCTTCGGCACCGGCCGCGCCGTCTTCAAGACGGTCATGAAGAAGGTGACGGGCTCGGGCAAGGTGCAGGGCGGCTCGACGCTCACGCAGCAGACCGCGAAGGCGGTGCTCATCTCGACCGAGGGCTACAAGGAGTCGACCGCCAAGACGATCAAGCGGAAGATCCGCGAGGCACTGCTCGCCCGAAGGCTCGAGAACGAGCTCACCAAGGAGCAGATCCTCTACCTCTACCTGAACAACGTGTACCTCGGGCACCACAGCTACGGGGTGCAGTCGGCCGCCGAGAACTACTTCCGCAAGGACGTGAAGGATCTCACCCTGGCCGAGATGGCGCTCCTCGCCGGCCTGCCGCAGGCGCCGTCGGCGTTCTCGCCCTTCACCAAGCCCGAGCTGGCGAAGAAGCGCCGCACCTACGTGCTGGGCCAGATGCTCTCGAAGGGCATGATCACGAAGGCCGAGCACGAAGAGGCGTCGAAGGCCGAGGTGAGCGTCTACGACGTGGAAGACGTGTTCCACGAGTTCGCGCCCTACTTCACCGAAGAGGTGCGCCGCGACGTGGTGGCCCGCTACGGCAACCCGGCGCTGCTGAACGAGGGGCTCAAGATCTTCACCACGATGGACTCGGAGAAGCAGCGCGCCGCGCAGGACTCGGTGCTGTCGGGCCTGCTCGCCGTGGACAAGCGCCAGGGCTTCCGCGGCGTCCTCGGGAACCTCGCCAGCGAGGCCGAGCGCAAGACGTTCCTCCAGCGGGCCGAGAAGGTGATGGGCGACGAAGAGATCACCCCCGGCCGCTACTACGTGGGCCTCGTCACGAAGCTCGAGTCGAACGGCAGCGCGGCCGAGGTGCTCATCGGAAAGAAGAAGGCGCGGCTCCCGGCGCTCGGGCTGCGGTGGGCGCGCGCGCTCAACGCCGAGCAGTACTACCCGAACGTGCTCATCAACTCGGTGAAGGCCGCGCTGAAGGAGAACGACCTGGTCGTGGTGCGCGCGGTGGCCGACGTGAAGGGCCTCACGGACGACGGCGAGACGCGCAACGACGCCATGGCGAAAGACGTGCCGCTCGACCTGCCGCTGGTGCGCCTCGAACAGGAGCCGGAGCTTCAGAGCGCGCTGGTGAGCATCGACCCGCAGCGCCAGTACCTGGTGGCGATGGTGGGCGGCTACGACTTCGACGCCAACGAGTTCAACCGCGCGTTCCAGGCCTGCCGGCAGCCCGGCTCGAGCTTCAAGCCCATCGTCTACGCCACCGCCTTCGACAAGCTCGGGTGGACGCAGGGCACCGTGCTCGTCGACAGCCCCATCGTCTACGACGACCCCGAGAACCAGAACCGCTGGAAGCCGGCGAACTACGACGAGGACTTCAAGGGCGAGGTGCTCATTCGCACCGCGCTCGTGAACTCGATGAACCTGCCGGCCATCAAGACGTTCATCGAAATCGCCAGCAAGCTGGGCAACAAGAACGAGAAGGTCGGCATCGAGGCCTTCGCCGACTTCATTCGCTCGCTGGGCATCTCGAACCACGCGGACACGAACGAAGACGGCGTGGCGGACTCTCCGGTGAACCACAACTACTCGACGGCGCTCGGCTCGACCTGCCTGTTCCCGCTCGAGCTGGTGAACGTGTACGCGACCATCAACCGGCTCGGCGTGAAGAAGCCGACCCACTTCGTGCGGAAGATCGAAGATCGCTTCGGCCGCACCATCGAGGATCACACCGCGTGGGACGACCCCTGGGCCTCGCTGCAGGACCGGGTGGCCGCGGGCTACGCACGGCTCTCGGAGCCCGGCGAGCAGGTGCTCTCACCCGAGACCGCCTTCCTCGTGACGGACCTGATGCGCGGCGTGGTGCGCGAGGGCACCGGCGCGGCGGCCTCACGGCTCGGCAAGCCGGCCGCTGGCAAGACGGGCACCACCAATGATTCGTTCGACGCCTGGTTCACCGCCTTCACGCGCGATCTCGTGACGACCGCGTGGGTGGGGTACGACCTGAACAAGCACCCGCTGGGCCGCTACGAGACGGGCGGCCGCGCGGCCCTGCCCATCTGGCTTTCGTACATGACGCGCGCACTCCAGGGCCGCGCCCAGCCCGAGTTCGATCCACCACCGCACCTCGATCTCGTGCGCCGCCGCGTCGACAAGAAGACCGGCAAGCTCGCCACCGGCAAGGGCACCATCGATCTCTGGTTCAAGCGCGGCACGGAGCCGGAAGATCACGAGCCCGAGGCCGGCGCGGTCGACACCAGTCAGTTCCTCATGAACGAGTAGCGGCGGCGTCGGGTCACCCTCGACCCACGGCGCAGCAGGGACCCCACGCCTGAACGGGCTTTCCCTCGGAGCCGGGCGGCGCATGTGGCTTGCAACACCCTGCCCCATGCTTCCTCCGGGCTTCAACAATCCGAACTACGGCAAGGGCCAGCACACGATCGGCGACGACGGGCCGTCGATCGAGCAGGAGGAAGCGAAGCTGAGCGAGTGGCTCGACGGGTTCCTCTCGAAGCCCACGGTCGAGCTGCCCCGGCTCCCGGCGGTGGCGATGGAGATCCTCGAGATCTCACGCAAGCCCACCGCGCGCATCGAAGACATCGCGTCGCTGCTCGAGCGGGAGCCGCTGCTGGCGGCGAAGGTGTTGAAGCTGGCGAACTCGGCGCTCTACGGCGCTCCCGTGGCCGTCACCACGCTCAAGCAGGCGCTCATTCGAATGGGCCTGGCGACGGTGCGCGACGTGGTGATGGAGGCGGCGTACCAGATGACCGTCATTCGCGCCGAGGGCTTCAACGACACGCTCGAGGCGATCCGCCGGCACTCGACGGCGACGGCGTGGCTGTCGCGCTTCATCGCGCGCAACACGGCGATGGAGGCCGAGAACGCCTTCCTCATCGGGCTGCTGCACGACGTGGGGTTGTCGGTCGGCCTCATCGGCCTGTCGGAGTGGCTCAAGAAGCACAAGCAGCCGGTGCGCCTGCGCCCGGAGCACTGGCTCGCCGTCGAGCGGCAGCACGACACCATCGGCGGGAAGCTGCTCGACTCGTGGAAGCTGCCTCCGGCCCTGACGCTGGTGGTCAAGAACCATCACAACCTCTTGGTGGGCGGTCACCCTCACCCGTCGGTGGCGATCCAGATGGTGGCCGAGCACATCGCCTACGGCGCCGGCTGGGGGGTGACGCCGACGGTGTACCGGCAGGCCGACGACATGCCGCTCGTGTCGGGCATCACGTCGATCCACGACGACGCGCGCGACAAGGCCCTCAACGCGCTCTCGCTCACCTTGCGGCACTACGAGCAGTTCGTGCAGGACACGAAGCGGGTGCTCGAGACGCTGGCCGGGCAGTTTCAGAAGAGAGCGGCGTAGGCGAGCCGGCGCGGCTATGCCGTGCGCTGCATGAACGTTCGCGGGAGCAGCGTCGTCATCACGGGCCTGGGCGGCTTCATCGGGCTTCGGCTGGGCGAGGTGCTGCGCGACGCGGGCGCCTCGGTGCGCGGCCTCGAGCTGGCCGGTCCGGCCGTGGAGCGAGCGCGTGCGAAGGGCTTCGAGGTGGTCGCGGGGAACGTCACGGCCGAGGCGAGCGCGATCGAGGCGGTGCGCGGAGCGGACGTCGTGGTGCACACGGCGGCGATCGTCGGTGAAGGTGGCGATCTCGAGCAGTACCGCGCGGTGAACGTGGGCGGCGCGGTGACGATGGCGCGCGCAGCGAAGGCCGCGGGCGTGCGGCGCTTCGTGCACCTCTCGTCGGTGATGGTGCACGGCTTCAGCTTCCCGCCGAACGTGGCCGAGGACGGGCCGACGCGCGGCGAGGGCAACGCGTACTGCCAGACGAAGATCGAGAGTGAAGCGGCGCTGCAGCCGCTGCACGAGCCCGGTCGGTTCGAGGTCACCATCGTCCGGCCTGGGGACGTGTACGGGCCCGGGTCGATTCCGTGGGTGGTGCGGCCGCTGCAGTTGATGAAGCAGGGCCTCTTCGCGCTGCCTGATGGAGGACGCGGCGTCATCAACCACGTGCACGTCGACAGCCTCGCCGACGGCCTTCGGCGCACCGTCGAGCAGGACGCCTCGGGCACGTTCTGTCTGGCCGATGGCGTGGCGACGTCGTGCCGCGAGTACTTCGGGCACCTCGCGCGCATGAGTGGAACGACGCTGCGCTCGGTGCCCTCGTGGCTGCTGCTCGGAGCTTTCTCGGTCATCGCGCCGGGGTTCTCGGCGTTCGGCAAGGAGCCTCCGGCCCGCGCCGATGCGGTGCGGTACCTGCTGCGGCCTCACGCGTACTCCATCGAGAAGGCGAAGGCGGTGCTGGGGTACCGGCCGCTGGTGAGCCTCGCGGAAGGCATGCGCGGGGTCGAGGCGTGGGCGCGGGCTGAAGGGCTCGTCTCGTAGCGGGCGACGACCTCACGACCGGGCGGGCGACCTGGGAGCGCTCGAGGCGCCGAGCCAGAGTTGGCCTCAGGCTGCGAGGGGCAGCGGCCCATGCGCCCGCGCCACCTCCGGGCTCGCGTGGGGCTCAAGGCCGACGCGCCCGGCACCCACTCGACCCAGGTCTCACGCGGCGCCGTCAGCCTCCCGCTGTCGCTCTCGACTTGAGGCCACCGATCGCGCCCCAGGGACCATGAGCGGCTCGTCAGCGCAGCGCGAGGCGCAGGCGACGAGCGGAGAGGCGGGCCGCGGCGCCGGTGATGGACAGCGGGGCCAACAACATCCCAACGAGGAACGCGAGCCTGACGTCGAGCAACGCGCAGCTCGCGACACCGGCGGGAGCGAGCCACATGACCTGCCCGACGTTCCGCAGCCGCTGCCCCGCTCGCTCGATGTCGTCGCGATCGGTGAGCGCCGCGGTCGCCATCGTTCTCAGGAGTTCGAAGAGCCACCCCAGACACATTACGGCGAACCCGCCGAACAAGAGGGCCTCGAGGTCGAACGAACCGGCCTCGGAACGGCGCACCGCCGTGCTCACCGCGACGAGCAGGAAGGCGTACCAGCACCCCGAGAGAATGGCGCTCACCAGGGTCACCACGGCCCAGCCATTGCTCCCAGACTCCGCGCGCCGGCGCTGAACACAGGCGAGCAGCTCAGGCGGAAGCTCGAGCGCCCACGGGTAGCCGAACGACAGCCACTTCTCGACCACCACCTCGAGACACCAGCGGCCATCGACGTCCAGGCGATCGACCGAGGCGACGAGCTCCGCGACCTGAGCCAGCGCGCGGGCGGCTTCCGCACCGGGGACGAGACCCTCGACAGCCATGGTGAAGCGCGTGGCGTTGCGGGTGGTCGGCCGCTCGCGGAGCACCCGCGCGAGGGCCTCGATGTCATCGGCCGCTGGTTCGTCCTCCATCACCTGCGGCGTGTGCTGGAGAACGACGTCCACGGCGGGGTGATGCAGGCACGCGCCGGAACGTGCACGACCCACCTGGGCGCGCGAAGGTCAGGCGGCGCGGAAGAGGCCCTCGCCCGAGATGATGCGATGTTCCGCTTCGAGCTTGGCGAGGATCGCCACCGTGTTGCGCTCGGCGATCGGCCACACGAACGCGGCCACGTCGTCGTAGGCCTTCGGCACGATGGCCTCGAGGCCCACGGGCACCCCGAACGAACGCACCGCCTCGAGCACCTTCGCCTCACGCCACGCGCGGTGCACCTGGTACTCCTCGAGCTTCGCGACGCCGTGGGCCAGGACCGGGCCATGGGCCGGGTAGAGCGCGCCGAGCGGGAGCTCACGCAGGCGCTGGAGCTGCGCGAGGTAGACCGCCATGTCCCCCTCGGGCGGGTCGATGACGATGGTGCTCACCGTCGACACCATGTCGCCGACGATGCCCGCGCGGGAGCGCTCGTCGATGAGGCACACGTGGCCCGCGGCGTGCCCCGGCGTATGCAGCACCCGCCACTTCATCGGGAACTCGCCGGCCAGGGACAGCACCTCGCCGTCCACCAGCAGCCGCGCCGTCGGCACCGAAAGCCGGTCGGCCGTGCGCGCGTGCGCCCACACCGGCAGCCCAAGCGCCTTCGCCACGAACTCGAGCCCGCCGACGTGATCGCCGTGATGATGCGTGGCGACGATGGCCTTCGGCGTGGCGCCCTGCGCGGCGAGCTCACGCACCACCTGCACGAGCTTCTGGCACTCAGCCTCATCTGGACTGCCGGGGTCGACGATGAGCAGCTCACCCGTGCCGAGCACGTACGAGTTCGTGTGCGTCGCCGGCGGGAGCGTGGGCGTCACCAACGGCACCACGTGCACGCCGCGCTGGAACTCGAGGTGCCGCGCGATGAAGTCGTCACACCACGGCGGGCTCTTCAGCGTCGCGGCAGCCTCAGCGGCGGTCGAGAACTGCGCCATCACGCGGAGCGCGTGCAGGTTCGGCGGGTGCAGCAGCGCGCTCCCGGTCTCCCATCGCTCGAGCGCGGCGCGTGGATCGATCCACTCTCCCGCCGCGAGCTCTCCCGGCCACACGCTCGCCAGCTGCCCCGCCGGCGCCTCGACGAGGAAGAAGCGGGCATCGAAGCGATGCTGCAGGTACGGCGGCGTCACCCACCGGCCAGCAGGAACGAAGTCGGCCGCACGCAACGACAAACCCTTCTCCTGGAGGAGCGACGCGAACGATCCACCGTCGAGCTGACGCTTGCGCCATTCGTCACGCTCGTCCTGCGACCGCGCAGCCCCCTGCGCGACGAGGAGCCCCGTCTCTTCGAAGAGCTCACGTGCAGCGGTGACGATCAGCTGGGCCTGTACGCCGGTCGCTCCTTCGACCTCCACGTGCGCGTCCGCCGCGTCGACCTTCCCGCCGGGGAACGCGAAGAAGCCTCCAGCGAACGACAGCCGCTGCTCGCGCTCGAGCCAGAACACCTCGACCTTCCCAGCGCTGCGACGGAACACGATGACGGCCGCGGCCTCTCTCGGCGGCTTCGGCGGCGGCGGCGCCGGAACGCCCGGGAGCGCCTCACTCATGGCGTGGGCCTCTGCACGGTGAGCCGCGCGACGATCGGCCGGGCCACCTCGGCCTGGTCCGGGCGCACGAAGACGCGCGACAAGAGCACCGCGCCGGCGAAGCG
This sequence comes from Myxococcaceae bacterium, assembly GCA_033763395.1. Taxonomy (GTDB): domain Bacteria; phylum Myxococcota; class Myxococcia; order Myxococcales; family Myxococcaceae; genus Xiheimicrobium. The sequence continues at coordinate 20,065 of JANRKQ010000066.1, read as the reverse complement.
TTGGTACAGCGGCGTGTAGCTCGACACCTCGGTGAGCCGGCCGCTCGCGGGGTCGAAGACGAACAACGACGGCGTCTCACCCTCGTCGTGGTACCGCGAGAGCACCCCACGCGACTCGAGCGTGAAGTGATCGACGCCGGCCGCCGTGAGCGCGAGCGAGATGGCCTTCAAGTCGTAGTCGGTGTCGCGCTCGGTGAACTGCGCCACGCGCCGGTAGCCGCGCCGCGCCGAGATGCGCTCGGCCCACCGGTTCTTCGAGCGGCGCAGCGTCCACCACAGCGCCACGTCGTCACAGAGCAGGAACTCGTCGGGGTCGGCGGGGATCTCGAACTCACCCGGCGCCTCCTCGTAGTAGCGCCGCAGCATCCAATCGAAGCTCACCGAGGTGTGGTGGTAATAGACGGACAGGAACATGTGGTACCGGCTCAAGAGGAAGTCTTCGAACGCGAAGACCGCCGCCTTCGAGAGCGCCAGCACCGCCTTCCCGTCCCGCTCGGCCGCGCGCAGGTTCTGGAGGATCCACTCGATGTCGTACCGGCCGTAGTTGACGCCCGTATAGAACGAGTCGCGTTGCAGGTAGTCCATGCGGTCGGCGTCGAGCTCGCCCGAGACGAGGGCACGGAGCAGCGGCGTCCAGTCGAGCCCGCCGTCCCGGAAGCCCTCGACGCCTGGAGGCAGCTTTCCGATGACGAGCCCCGCGATGAGCTGCGGGGTGATGCCGTGCCTCGCGTACGTCTGCTCGATGATCGGCGTGAGCGCGCTGTCGATGATGAGCTTCGCGGTGAAGTCTTCGTGCGAGGCCTGGCCTGAGTCGTCGCCCGTCCACGCGGGGAGCTTCAGCAGCGCTCGCCTCGGCGCGATGGACTCCGACGCGTGGGACAGCGGCATGTGGCCCAGGTCGTGGCAGAGCACCGCCAGGCGGACCGCCGCCCGAAACCGCTCCCGGGCCCCGTCGCTCAGGCTCGAGCGGCTCGCGACCGCGTCGAACAGCCGCGAGGCCACGTGCATCGCGCCCAACGAGTGGGCGTGCCGCGTGTGGGTGGCGCCTGGGAAGGCGAGGTCTCCGAAGCCGAGCTGCCGCACGCTGCGCAGCCGCTGGTAGAAGCGGCTGTCGATGATGGGCTTCTCGTCGTCTGAGACCGTGATGGTGCCGTGAATCGGGTCGCGAATTCGCACGCCCCGCTCGTTAGCACCCTTCCCTCGTCACTTCGCTTTCACGAGCTTCGCGCCGAGCGCCGTGGGCCGCTTGTCTTCGGCGCCCATGTTGCCGTCGGCCGGGCGCGCCCCCAGCCACATCGACGCGCCGTCCACCTTGAGCAGGTCGAACTCGCGGCCGTACTTCTCGACGGGCGGAACGAACGAGCAGCCCGTCTTCGAGACGTCCTTCGCCTTGCCGACCTCGAGGCCGCAGCCGTCCATGCCGAAGTTCTTCGCCACGTCCTTCGCCTTGAGCGTCACCTTCTTGCTGGCGAAGTCGAAGGTGGCCTCGGTCGCGCCGGGCACCTTCTCGCTCGCCTTGCCGGGCGCCCACGGGCCCTCGAAGTCCATCGCCACCAGCGGCGTCTTGAGCTCCTTGTCCGCGAAGATGGTGAAGGTGAGCCGCCACGTGTTGGCGGTGAAGGTGAAGTCGCGGGTGGCGAACGAGCCGTTGCCGAGGTCTTCGGCGGCCTCGCTCTTCCAGCGGCCAGTGGCGGACTTCTTGAGATCGGCGTCTGCGGCGAGGGTGAGGGCGCTGAGGGTGAACACGGCGGCGGCGACGAGGCGGGACATGGGAACGACTCCAGGGTTGGGGTGAACGACGGAGCGGACAGTGCGTCGCCTCGCCCCATGACGCCAACGCATGGTATCGATACCCATCATGAAGGCGCTTCATCAGGTTGATCTCAACCTCTGGGTCGTGCTCGGTCAGCTGCTCGAGACGAACCACGTGTCCGAAGCGGCGCGGCGCCTGGGCCGTACGCAGTCGGCGGTGAGCCATTCGTTGGCGGCGCTGCGGAGGGTGTTCGGTGACCCGCTCTTCGTCCGGGTCGGACCGCGGCTCGAGCCCACGCCGCGCGCGAAGGCCCTGGCGCCGCTGGTGAAAGAGGCGCTCCGGCAGGTCGAGGCCTCGCTGGCGCCCCAGGCCGACTTCGACCCGAAGGCGCTGACGCGCACGTTCCGCGTCTTCTTCTCGGACTACGTGCAGGTGGTGCTCCTGCCGAAGCTCCTCACCCGGCTTGCCACCAGCGCGCCAAACGTCACCCTCGACGTCACCTTCCGCGCCGACGCGATGGACGAGGTGCTGCGTGACGTGCGCGAGGGGCGGGTCGATCTCTCGGTGGGGCCGCCGGTGACCGGGCTGTCAGGGGTGGTGACGCAGCCGCTCTTCACCGACACCAACGTCTGCGTCGTGCGCGCGGGGCACCCATTCGTGAAGCACCCGACGGCGAAGGCATGGGCCAGCCTGCGACACGTGGTGGCCTCTCCGCGCGGGGGGCTGCGTGACTTCGTCGACGACGCGCTCGAGCAGCGGGGCCTGTCACGGCAGGTCGCCGCGCGCGTGCCCCACTTCACCGCCGCGCTCTCGCTCGTCGCGCAGTCCGACTGTGTCACGCTGGTGCCAGCCCGCCTCGCCCGGGCGTGGGCGACGAACACCGACGTGGTGGTGGTGAAGCCGCCGGTGCCACTGCCGGGCTTCTCGATGGCCTGGTTCGTGAGCGAAGTGCTGCGCGCCGACCCGGCGAACGCCTGGCTGCGACGTGAGCTCAAGGCCATCGCCGACGCCGAGCGGTGACGAAGGCTTGCGTTTCGCTTCCGGCGATTTGGCCGCGTGTGCTACCAACGCGCCCTCTCGATGTTCGTCACCATTCTGCACAACCACGATCACGCGCTCCTCGAAGACGACCCTGGCCGCGAGGCGCGCGCCGACGTGGTGAACGTCGCCGCCGCGATGGCCGACGCCCTCTCCGGTGGCAAGCGACGCGTCCTGGTGAAGCCGGTCGACGACGTCACCTCGGTGGCCGACGCGCTGGGCGACGCGCCCGACGTGGTGGTGAACCTCTGCGAGTCCCTCGGCGCCGACAGCCGCGGCGAGTCGCTGGTGCCCGCGATGCTCGAGCTCGCCGGGCTGTGCTTCACCGGCAGCTCGTCGCTGTCGCTCGCGCTCTCGCTGCACAAGAACAAGGCCAAGGAGATTCTCTCGTCGCGAGGCGTGCCCACGCCCCGTGCGATGGTCATCGAGCGCGTCGAAGATCTCGTCACCGTCGATCTCTCGTTCCCGCTCATCGTCAAGCCCACGCGCGAAGACGCCTCGATGGGCATCGGCTTCGACTCGGTGGTGCGCGACCGCGCGAGCCTGGGCAAGGCCGTCAGCCGCGTCTTGCGCACGTTCCACCAGCCGGCGCTCGTCGAGCAGTACGTCGAGGGGCGGGAGATCTACGTCCCGCTGTTGGGCAACGCGGGGCGCCGTGCGCTGCCGCTCACCGAGATCCAGTTCGGCGCGGCCTTCGCCGACAAGCCCAAGGTGCTCTCGTACACCGCCAAGTGGGACACCTCGTCGCCCGAGTGCCTCGACAGCCCGTCACGGCTGGCCGACCTGCCGCGCGGGCTCCAGCAGCGCTGCATCGCCGTCGCGCTCGACGCCTTCGAGGCCCTCGAGTGCCGGGACTACGGTCGGGTCGATCTGCGCGTCGACGCGAGCGGCCAGCCCTGGGTCATCGACATCAACCCGAACTGCGACCTCCACCCGCAGGCCGGCTATTCCCGCTCCGCGCAGGCGGCAGGCCTGTCGTACCAGGACCTCGCCCTGCACCTCATCGAGCTCGCTCAGGAACGCCACCATGGACATCAAGCCCGTCGTCTCACAGGACCGAACGCAGCTCGAAGGGCTGCTGCGCCGCATCGAGACCTTCTCGGCCGACGAGGTGGACTGCGCGCTCGAGCTGATCGACGCCGCCGCCCAGCCGAGTAACAAGGACTACCAGGTGCTCGTCGCCGCGCGCGACGGCAAGGTGGTCGGCTACGTCTGTTACGGACCCACGCCGATGACGACGGGCACGTTCGATCTCTACTGGATCGCCTCGGACCCGCTGGTGCGGGGCCAGGGCGTGGGCGCGGCGTTGGTGAGCGCCATGGAGGGCGACATTCGCCGCCGCAAGGGCCGCCTCATTCGCGTCGAGACGAGCGCGATGGAGGCCTACGGCCCCACCCGCGGCTTCTACGCCGCCATGCAGTACAAGGAAGAGTCGCGCTTCCGCGACTTCTACAAGCCGGGCGAAGACCTCATCATCCTCGCCAAGCGCCTCTGAATGACGGCCGGGGCCCGCCGTCCAGCGGGTGTGGCCACCGTCTGCCCGAACGTGTCGATGCCCCGTGGTAGGGTGCGCGCTTCCATGCGTCGCGTGCTCATCGCCCTCACCCTCGTCGTCAGCTCCCTCGCCGCGGCCCAGAAGCCCGCGCCCCTCTCCGACGCGCTCACCGTTCAGCGTCCGAAAGAGGGCGAGTACTTTGGCGTCTACCTCTCGAACCAGAAGGTCGGGTGGATGTTCAGCCAGGTGAAGGCGAACCAGGCGGGCGACCAGCTCGTCGCCATCAACGAGCTGCACTTCCTGGCGAAGGTCGGCACCCGCACCACCGACCGCATGATGAAAGAGACCAAGGTCTTCGAGGCGAAGAGCGGCGGCAAGCTGCTCTCGCTGCGCCTCGAGCAGAAGGGCGACGGCGGCGATCAACTGCTCGATGGCCTGGTGACCAAAGAGGGCCTCAAGGTCATTCGCACCCGGCCGGGCAAGGCCGACGAGACGCTGGTGCTGCCGATGCCGAAGGAGCTCGCCGAAGACGCCGACCAGGTGCGGGTGGCGCTCAAGCGCAACGCGAAGGTCGAGGGCATCGTCACCGACAGCACCGACTTGAAGCAGTACGTGTGGACGACGACGCCCGCTGGCACCGAGACGCGCACCATTCGCGGCGTGAAGGTGAAGCTCCAGAAGGCCACGACGGTGAGCGAGAAGGACAAGGTGCCCCAGGTCGCGTTCATCGACGAGAAGGGCCGCATGCTCGAGGTGCAGTTCGGCCCCACCATGATGATGCGCATGGAGCCCGAAGATCAGGCCCGCCGCATCGACCTCGTCGAGGTCTTCTCGCTCACCCGGGTGAAGCTGCCGAAGCCCGCGCCGCCCGAGGCCCGCCGCATTCCCGGCTCGCTCACGATGGTGATGAGCGGCCTGCCCGAGCGCTTCCACGTCAACACCTACCGGCAGCAGTTCGAGAAGCTCGACGACAAGCGCGTGGTGGTGAAGCTGTCAGCCGCCGAGCCGAAGACCCGGCAGCTCCGCCCGCTGGTCGACCCCAACGGAGGAAAGAACCTCGAGAGCGACATCATCGTCGAGGCGAAGGACCCCGAGATCATCAAGCAGGCGAAGCTGATCGTCGGCCAGGAGAAGGACGCGTATGCCGCCGCGCTCAAGATCAACGACTGGGTCAACAAGAGCGTGCAGAAGGACTACGGCGCCTCGTCCGATCGCGCGACCGACGTGCTCAAGACGCTCAAGGGCGACTGCACCGAGCACTCGCTGCTCATGGTGGCCCTGCTGCGGGCCGTCGGCATTCCGGCCCGGCGCGCCGACGGCGTCGTCTACCTGATGAACGAAGACCAGGTGCCCGCGCTGTATTGGCACGAGTGGGTCGAGGCCTACGTGGGCGAGTGGACGCAGCTCGACCCGACCTTCGGGCAGAGCGTTGCCGACGCCACCCACTTCAAGGTCGGTGAAGAGGGGAACTCCGAGATCACGCCCCTCATCGGCAGCCTCACGGTCACCGAGGTGCGCTGACGCGTGCTCGCGATGCCCGAGCGCTTCGGCCAGTACGAGCTGCTGCGCCGGCTCGGGCACGGCGGCATGGGAGAGGTCTTCCTCGCGCGCGCAGTGACCGAGGCCCTGGCTCCGGAGCGGCTCGTCGTCATCAAGCGCACCCTCCCGCACCTCGCCGCGGACCCGGCCCTGGTGACGCGGTTCCTCCACGAGGCAAGGGCCGCCGCGCACGTGCATCACCCGAACGTGGCCGAGGTGTTCGAGCTGGGCTCGGAGGGAGGCCGGCTCTTCCTCGTGATGGCGTACGTGGAGGGCCTCGACCTTGCGACGCTGTCCCGAGGTGAGCCGCTCGACCCGGTGCTCTCGTGCCAGGTGCTCGCCGACGCCGCGCGGGGCCTCGACGCGGCCCACCGCACCTGCGACCACACTGGCCGCCCCCTCGAGCTCGCGCACGGAGACGTCACGCCGAAGAACCTCATCGTCGGCACCGACGGCGTCACCCGCGTCATCGACTTTGGGCTCTCGGTGGTGCGGGCGACGCGCACCGACGGGTCCCACGGCGGAACGTACGAGTACCAGGCGCCGGAGCAGGCGCTCGAGGGCCTCGTCGACGCGAAGACCGATCAGTTCGCGCTCGGCGTCGTCGCGTGGGAGCTCCTCGGCGGGCGGCGCCTCTTCGCGGGAGAGACCGACGTGTCGACGCTCGACGAGGTGGTGGCGTGCCGCGTCCCATCTCTGGGCGCGGTCTGGCCCGAGGCGCCTCGCGCGCTGATCGACGTCGTCGACCGCATGCTCGCGAAAGACCCTGCCGCCCGCTGGCCCACCTGCCAGGACGTCGCCGAGGCCTTCGACGCCTTCCTCGCCGAGCATCGGGCCACCCGCAGCGAAGCCCGAGGCCAGGCCGCCGCTCACGCCGAGGGCCTGGTCTCGAGGGGCGACGAGCACATCGACCCGCGGTCGGCCCGCCTCGAGGCCGGAGCCGCCGAGAGCGCTCGTTCGAGGTTGGCTCAGCGGGTGGTCGGTCGCCGCCCCGTCGATGAGCCTCTGGCGCCCGTTCGCATCCCGACCGTCGAGCCGAGACGGGCGAACCTCGCCGTCGTCCGCCCCATGTCGGGCGCGGAGCCCGTCGCGCTCGAGGTGCTGCGCGGCCTGAGCGGCGCGCTGACGCTCGACCGGATGGAGCAGGAGCTGACCCGCGCCGGGCTCGCGGCCCCGCTCGATCTCCTGCAGGGGCTCCTCGAAGCTGGAGCGCTCTGGCGGGTCGACGACGAGACGTTCGAGCTGTCCGTCAGACCTTGAGCGGGCCGCCAGCGTCGACCTTCGTGATGACCTCTTTCGTGAGGTCCTCACCCGTCGACCAGACGATCGCGCCCTTCTCGAGCACGACGTCGAGCGCCTTCTTCTTCGCCAGCTCGGCGATGACCGGCCGCGCACGATCGATGAGCTGCTGGCGCAGGGCCGCGCGCTTCTGCTCGAGCTGGCCCAGCAGCTCGCGCTTCTTCTCCTCGGGCTGCGCCTTCGCCTCGGTCCACGCCTTCTCGAGGGCCTTCGCGGCGTCGGCCCCCACCTTGCTGCTGTCGAGGAGCGCGGTCGTGTCGAGGATTCCGATCTTCACCATATGGATCTCTCCTAGCCTGTCGGCCTAGGGTGGAGCCATGCCCAATGTGTCTGGACCGACTGGCCCCCGCCCGCTGACGGGCACTTCGACCGTTTCGACCCCCACCCCGGCCGCGCCCACGCAGCCGTCGACGCCTTCAGGGACGAACGGGTGGGCCGCCGGCACGGGAGCGCGCGGCTCGGTCAACCCGAACGTCAACACCCCGGCTCCGAACGCCGCCGACGTGCAGGCGACCCTGCCGAACCCCGTGCGCACGGCGGTGAACGCGAACATCGATCGGTTCAACAGCCGCCTCGAGCAGGCGCTCGGTCACGACGCGATGAGCATCGCGCGCGGCCGTACGCCGGTGCGCGAGGGCGACGTGCTGACGGACGCGCAGCAGACCGAGCTGCGCAACGCGGCCACCGACTTCATCAAGGACATGCCGCTGGGAGCGCTCGACCCGGCGCTCGCCCGCGAAGTGCAGAGCCGGCTCGAGTCGCGCGGCGTGCAGGTGCGTGACATCGCCAGCACCAAGCTCGGCGATCTCGGCGACATCGGCGCCGACATCGCGAAGGACCTGCTCAAGGACCTGCGGAGCAACTCGCCCGCGGCGTTCTATGGGCTGGCGGCCGGTGCAGCGGCGGCCGCGGGGTACGCGGCGTGGAGCGGCGGCAGCGCGAAGCTGCAGAGCCTCGGCATCAAGCCCGAGATCAAGGCGAAGTTCTTCGACGATCAGCTCGAGGTGAAACTGCGCGGTGACTGGCAGGCGCACTTCAAGGACTTCAAGCCGTCGGCCTCGCTCACCTACACCTACACCCAGGACGCCTGGCGTCTCTCGGCCAACGCCACCGTCGACTCGAGCGGGCTGTCGCGGGCGGGGCTCAACGGCTCGTACACGACCGACACGCTCTCGGCGAACGCCTACGTCAACGCCAACCGGAGCGGGCTCGAGAACATCGGCGGCAGCGTGGTGTACCGGCCGAACGACGACTTCCGCCTCTCTGCCGGCGTCGATCACAACTTCCAGACGAACCGCACCACGGCGAACGCCGAGGCGGCCTGGCGGGTGCGCGACAACGTCGACTTCGCCCTCTCGGCGAGCCACGACAGCCGCGGCGACTCGCGCGTCGGCGTCGGCGTTCGGATCAGCTGGTAACCCTCGCCACAGGCCTGTGGCAGCCCGTTCGTCGGCTGCCAGAAGTCCACGGCACCCTGACAGCCCTGTCGTGCTAACTCGACCGCTCAACAGCGGCCCGCGGATCGGTGTGTTCGCTGTCGGCAACCATGCGCCGCGCGGCCGCGGCGCCGCCGCACGAGGAACGAGATGGCTTTGGCGTTGCACCAGCGCCCCGACGTGCGAGCCGGCTGGCTGGTGGTGGCGCTCATCTCGACGGGGTGCGTGACGGTCTACCAGCCGCTGGTCGGCCTCCAGCGCCCCATCGCCATCGACCCGAGCTGGTCGAACACCTTCGAGGGCACGAAGCTCCACCTGCGCTGCCACCAGGCCGATGGCGTCGAGGCCGACGTGCTGTGCCGCAACCTGCGCACCGCCTTCTCGAAGCAGGGCGCGGCCGTCACCACCGAGGTGGTGCGTCAGCCCGGGCGCTCGGCGATGGCGCCAAACGTCGACCCGCCGCAGTACGTGATGGACGTCACCTCACGGCGCGTCGCCCAGAGCGCGAGCGTGGTCTCGACGCTCCTGTGCATCGTCAGCTTCACCATCATTCCGCAGGTCGAGGAGTACAGCTTCGCGCAGGACGTCACGGTGCGTGACAGCCAGGGCTTCATCCTCGCCCAGCAGTCGTTCCAGGAGCGCTTCGTCGAGTCCTTCGGCGTCGGCGTGTGGGCGCTCAACGGGCTGATCGATCTGATCGTGCGGCCCAAAGAGGAGCAGGTGACGGGCGACCGCTACAAGGAGGAGTTCTCGAAGGACCTCCACGGCCACCTCGGGCAGGTGCTCTACAACGCCAGCGTGCGCGCGCGGGTGATGCGCAGCTTCGAGCCCGACGCTCCCGTCAGGCCGCCCGAGAAGCCGAAGGGAGCCGCGCCGTGACGGGCCGCGGCGCGCTCGTGGTGCTGCTGGCGCTGTCGGGCTGCGTGCTCGACCCGCGCTTCCTCGGCGACCCCGTCATCTTCTCGAACCGGGCCGAGCGGCGGAGCATCGACTGCACCCGGCTCTCGCAGCTCGAGGCGTTCGAGCGGTACCCCGGCCAGGTGCCGGCCCCGCAGGCGCGCACGGTCGCGAGCGAAGACCCCGGCGTGCTCACCTGCGCCTCGCGGTACTTCGCCATCGACGAGCGGCCAGCGCGCGACGAGGCCATTCTGTCGACGTTGAGCGAGCAGGTGGGCGCCCTCGCCGACCAGGCCGGCGCGCTCTACGGACGCGAGGCGGTGTGGCACGTCGACGCCTTTTATCCGTCGCTGCCGGTGGCGCAGAAGATCGCCATCGCCGCGCGCACCACCCTCGCCGAGCGGGGCCTCACCGTCTCGAACCGGGTGCCGACGCTCGCCGCCGGCGACGTGGCGGTGCTTGCGACCCTGCCACCCGCCGAGGTGTACCCAGCGGCGTGCCGGCGCTCGTTCGAGACCAGGGTGCTCGAGGGGCGTGACGTGTTCTTCGGCGTGATGATCGTCGACGCGAAGGAGACGATCCTCCACGGCGGCGTCTGCAGCGAAGGCACGTGGCGGTGGCTGCCATGAGGGCCGGGCTCCTCGGCATCGCGGTGGCGACGAGCGCGCTCGCGGCTGAGCCGGCCGACGTGGACTTGAAGGAGCGCCAGGTCGAGCTGCTCCGGGCCGAGGTGGCGAGCGAGCTCCAGCTCCAGGCCGCCGGGCTGCTCGACGAGCTCGTCTACGGGTGGACGCAGGAGCCGCCGTTTCCCGTCGACACGCCCGTGGTGCTCACCGGCGTGACGGTGCCAGTGTCGTTGGGCACGGGCCTCGAGGCGTACCTCGAGAACCACCTCGCCTCGCTGGTGACGAAGAACCCGAAGTCGCACGTTCAGCTGGTGCACTGCCCGGCGTGCTCGGCGTGGGTGGTGCGCTCGGGGCCCGTGGGCACAGTGGTGACGCGCGGCTACGACGACCCCGAGGCGCTGGCGCAGGGCGGGCTCGGGCCGGGCGGCAAGCACGCCCTCTTCCTCGACTTCGAGGCCGAGGGCGCCTCGCTGGTGCTGCGGGCGCGGCTCACCACGCTCGACCCGTCCTTGCGCATCGTCGCGGCGCGCACGCTCACCACGTCGACTTCGAAGCCGGCGCTCCTGCGCTCGGGCGAGCGCCTCGTCAGCGCGCAGGAGGCCCGCAAGGAGTACCTCGAGGCGCTGGGCGGGCGGGGCCTCTTCCTGGTGCCGGTGCGCTTCGGCGTGCGCGCCTACGCCACGGGGACCAACACGAACTTCGGCAACGTGCCCTTCTTGTGGCTCTCGACGGGCCTCGAGGCGGCCTTCAGCCAGGCCCGCGCGTGGACGGCCAGCATCAACGCCGGCTTCTCGTGGCTGCCGCAGTCGCACGTCGCGGTGATGGCGCAGGGCCGTATTTCCCGACTGCTGACGGGCAGCTCGACCTCGCTCACCTGGCCCGACCTCTACGGGTTCTTCGGCGCGGGCGTCATGTACGGCCAGGGTCGCAGCATGCTGGCGTTCCGCAACACGAACCCCACCATCGACGACATCATCAACACGAACACCAACAACGAGCCGCGGGCGACGCTGGGGCTGTTCTCGTTGGGCCTCGAGCTGCGGGTGAAGAACCGCATCAGCCTCATCGCGTTCCTCGAGACGCTGCCGGCCATCGAGATCACCGACAACATCGGCACGTACGTGAACTTCCTCATCCGCTTCCAGTCGTTCGGCGTGGAGGTGTCGTTCTGCTTCTGACGCGCGCCCTCGTGGTGGGGAGTCTCGTCGTCGCGCTCCCGGCGCTGGCGCAGCGTGAGTCTACGCGTGGAGCGCTCTCGCGCCTCGAGGAGTCGCTGCCGCGAAGGCTCAACGATGGCGTGTTGTCGTTGAAGGACCTCTCGCCCGCCCTCGTCGTCAGCACGCTGCCAGCCTTCGAGCAGACGCGCGCGTGGTACCCGGCGGCGGCGGTGACGAGCCTGGCGCGAGTCCTCGGAGCGGGCTCGCTGCGGGCCTGCGAGGCCTGCATGGCCCAGCGCCTGGTGGTGGAAGATGGGCGGCTCGAGCAGGTCGCCAGCAGCCTGTCGATTCAAGATCTCGTGCGGCTCGACGCGTTGACGCGGGGAACCTCGGCGCCGGCGGTGAGCGCCATCTGGCTCGATGAGACGGCCGAGGGCGTGGCCGTGCGCATCGTCGACCTGCGCAACGGCCGCATTCTCATCGCCGAGAACGTCGACACGAGCCTCTCGCAGCAGGCTGCGAGCCGCGAGAGCGTCACCCGGGCCGAGGAGTACGAGCGGCGCAGCCGGGGCGATGCGCTGGCGCACCTCTTCGTCGACATCGGCTTCCTGCCGCAGCAGCACGTCTCGCTCGACTGGCTCGAGCAGTGGGGCCCCGACAACTGCAACCTCTCGGGCTTCACCGCCTCGCTCTTCGACCCGCTGGCGGGCCTTGGCGCCAGCTACTTCCGGGTCATTCCCCCGGCGTTCAACCTCATGGTCGGCGCCAAGCTGCTGGTGAGCCTCCCCAACGCGCTGATCACCGCCATCAACCCAGATCAGCCCGCGCCCTTCCTGGGCGACAGCCTCTTCACCGGGGTCTTCATGGTGCGGGTGCCGCTCTTCAAGACGAACTACGGCGTGGTGGCGTCGGTCTCGACCAACGGTCGGGTCGCCATCGGCATTTCGCTGCTCAACTTCTCCTTCCTGCCCTTCCTCCCATGAACCGACTGCTCCCGCTCGCCGTCGTGCTGACGCTCTCGTGCACCGCGAGGAACTACACGTACTACCTCATCGATCCACCGGTGAAGCGCACCGCCGCGCTGAAGGAGGAAGACACGCTGGTGCGGCCCTTCGGCTACGGCTCCACCACGGTGATGAAGGTGCGGTGGAACGACGGCAAGGTGCTCACTGAGGTCGACGTGCCGGTGCTCGCGAGCGGCCAGCGCATCGTCATCGAGCACGGCGCCGGTAACTCGGGCATCAAGACGATCGCGCCGATGCGGGTGGTACCGCCCCCGCCCACGAAGGCCGACGCATCGCTCGTCGAGGCGTACCGGGCGCGGGGGCTCAAGGTGGACGAAGGAGCGCCCGACGTCAGCCTCACCCGCGCCCTCACCCTCGTGCAGGAAGCGACGAAGGCAGGCAACTATGCGCTGGCGCTCGAGTGGTGCGAGACGGTGCTGCAGCGGTACCCGTCACAGCCCGAGTTCCTGCGCGCGAAGGCCTCGCTCGTGCTGATGCTGGGCGAGCGCGACAAGGCCATCGAGCTCTACGAGGCCGCCGAGGCCGTCGAGAGCGACCCCGCGGTGCGAAAGAAGCTCGAAGAGCTCCGCAAGCAACAACCCTGACGTTTCGCTGGAGGACGTGATGCAGCTCCTTGGAATCGCCGTGCTCGCCTTCATCGTGTGGTTCGGCTTCGCCGACCGGGACGCCACCCGCGCGGTGTCGGCGTTCGATCTGCACGCGCTGGTGATGGTGGTGGTCGGCTCCGCGTCGGCGGTGTTGTTGTCGTCGTCGGCGCGAAACGCGCTGCGCACGCTCGTCGCCTTGAAGGAGCTGGTGCCGGGCCTGCGCTCGTTCCACGCCACCACCGAGGCGATGGAGGCCGAGCGCGACCAGCTCTGCGCCTTGTGGAAGGGCGGGCAGCGCGCGCAGGCGGTGGCGTTGGCCGAGAAGAGCGCGTTCTCGTCGACGAAGCACACGCTCGAGCTGCTCCTCCAGCGCGCCAACGAGGCCTCGAGCGCCAAGGTGTTCACCGAGCTGCGCCACGACGAGATCAGCGACTGGCAGCCGGCGATTCACAATTGGGAGATGCTGTCGAAGCTTGGCCCGGCCTTCGGCATGGTGGGCACCATCACCGGGATGATCCAGCTGTTCCGGAACATGTCCTCCGAGAACCTCAACATCGGCGCGGCCATGTCGCTGGCGCTGCTCGCCACGCTGTACGGGGTGGCCTTCGGCGCGGGCATCGCGGGGCCCATCGGCCACTTCTGGAACGGGCTGCTCGACGAGCGCCTGGGCCTGCTCGAGCGGTGCGAGAAGAGCGTGAACGAGCTCGTCTCGCGCGGAGTGGGGGCCTGACATGCGCCGCTCGAGAAGCGCCGGTGAAGAGAGCTGGCTCTTGAGCTACGCCGATCTCATCACCAACCTGCTGCTCTTCTTCGTCGTGCTGCTCACCGCCGCGAACCTGTCGAAGGGCCGCATGCAGCAGATCGCAAAGAGCCTGTCGGGCGCCGAGATGCCGCAGAGCCTCGAGTCGATTCGGAAGGAGATCGACGAGCGCATCGCCGCGCAGAACCTCAAGGAGCTCGTGAGCACCACGGTGACGAACGACGGCCTCGAGATGTCGCTCAACTCGGGCCTGGTGTTCGACTCGGGCAAGGCCGTGATTCGCCCCGAGCTCGAGCCGGTGGTGGTGAGCATGCTGAAGACGCTCGAGCCGTATGGCACGAAGTACAGCTTCGCGGTCGAGGGCCACACCGACGCCAACCCGGTCGCGGCCGGCGGGGCGTTCTCGTCGAACTGGGACCTCGCGGCCGAGCGCGCCATCGTCGTGCGCGAGCGGCTCGAGGGCGTGGGCATTCCCCGCACGCGCATTCGCGTGGAAGGCTACGCCGACACCAAGCCGCTCCCCGAGGCCGAGCTGCAGGGCCTCTCGGTGGACCAGCGCAACGCGAGGCTGCGGCGCGTGGTCGTGAGGATCTACTGATGAGAACCCCGCTCCTCTTCGCCTTCGTCGCCGCCAGAGCGCTCGCCCAGGGCCAGCCCTCGTCACCGCCGCTGCCCGGGCTCGGGGCTCCCCCCGTCACGCCACCGCCAGTCGTCGCGCCTGCGCCCCCCGGCCGGACCATTCCGCCGCAGATCGTGCTCGAGGTGCGCGAGCTCGAGCGGCAGTTCGATCAGGCCCTGCTTCGTGACTGCGCGCCAGAGCGCTGCTCGTCGAAGGGCTGCGTGTATCGGGAGCACCTGTCGGTCGACCTGCCCCCGAGCACCACCTCGCTCCCCGGCCTTGGGACGGGCGAGGGCCCGGGCTCGGTGCCGGCGCAGCTCTACCTCACGCAGGCGCGCTGCGAGTTCACCCACGAGAAGTCGGTGCCCGCCCGCGACGTCGAGGCGCTCGCCCGCCGGCTCGAGCAGCGCCTGTCGAAGGGCTTCCTCAAGGTGACGGTGTCGCGGCAGGTGCTCGACCCCATCAACCCGTCGCTCGCCGAGTCGCCGCCGCCGAAGGAAGACAAGCCGGCCCCCAAAGAGGAGCCGAAGCCAGAGCCCGTTGCCCCACCGCCGCCCCCGAAGTGGGACGCCGAAGTCGCCTTGCGGGAGCTGTGGCAGGCGCTGCTCCCCCACTTCAGCTGGATGATCGCCGTCTTCCTCGCGACGCTCGCGACGCTCGTCATCATCTGGGCCGCGCGCCGGCTCGGGAAAGAGACGCTCGAAGAGAAGGCGATGCTGGCGCAGCTGACTCAGCCGCCAGCGCCGGCCCCGGAGATGAAGCCCGAGGCCACGCCCCCCGTCGACGCCGACGCGGCCTTCGTGGCCGAGCAGCAGGGGGCCTGGGCGAAGCGCATCGCCGACACCCCGCTCGAAAAAGACGACGCGCTGGTGGGGCACCTGTTGCGCGAGTGGCTGCGGCAGGGCGAGTTCCCCCTGCTGGCGAAGGCAACGGTGCTCTTCGGTGACCGGCTGTCGCTCGCGTTCCAGGCCGACCCGACGTTGACGGCGAAGAAGGCCGAGCTGGCGCGCTACCTCCAGGCGATGGACGCGGCCTCGCTCCCGACCGACGCGCAGTTCTTCCGCACGCTCAACCAGAACGCGGTGGCCGCCTCGCTGCTCGCCCAGCCCGACACCGAGGTGTACCGGAGCCTGTCCGACGAGTTCGGCAGCGCCGCCGTGGTGCAGCTCATCGAGAAGCTCCCGCCGCGGCACGGCGCCCTGCTCTTCGCGCTGACGCCGATGGACCGGCAGGACGAAGTGGCGCGGCTGCTCCCGTACCCGCTCAAGGTGGGCGTCGCGCACCAGCTCCTGCTCTCGAACCGCAGCAGCAAGCACGAGCGCGCGGCGCTGTTCGAAGCCGTGGGCAACGCGCGCGAGGGCCGGCCGCTCAAGAATGGCCACGCGCCGGTGGTGCTTGACGTCGTCGATCAGGGCCAGGAGTTCGACGCCGCGGGAGCGCTCTCCATTCTCCTCGGGCACCTCGAAGACGCCGACCGGCGCACGCTGTTCGAGAAGGCGCTCTCGGGCGACGGCTTCCCCGGGTGGTACGAGCGCATCCTGTCGCCGCAGATGTTGCTCAAGGTGCCGGCAGAGCAGCGCACCGATCTGCTGCTCGAGGTCGACGTGAGGGGCCTGGCGGCGTGGCTGTCGCTGCAGCCGGCCTCGCGTCGCGAGCAACTGGTGGGCCCCCTGTCGGCCTCGGTGCAGACCGCGCTCAAGGCGAGCATGGCCTTCGCCTCGCGCGCCGAGCAGCTCGAGCAGGCGAAGAAGGGCCAGGCCGAGCTGGTGGCGTCGGTGCGTCGCCGCATCGCGGGCGGCGCCCTCTCGTTTCCGGAGCTGGTGAACTGACGATGACCGCGCGAGCCCTTGCACGCTCGATGGTGCTGGGCCTCTGGGCCCTGGCGGCGTCGTGCGACAAGGTGCCCATCGTCGACATCAACGCGGCCTTCACCATCGCCGACGTCAGCTGGTTCGACGACGAGCGCACGATGTTCGTCTTCTACCGGGTGGACGCCGAGCAGGGCCTGGGGCCCGAGTCCCTCATCGAGCTGCGCTACCGGACCGACGACGTCTTCGTCGACTGGACGCCGCTGGAGCAGCTCCCGGCCGTGCACACTCACCTGCCCGCCGACTGTGGCCCGCGAACGAAGTGCGGCAGCTGGAGTATCGCCGTCGACCAGGTGCCGCGCGACGTGGCGTTGCGGCTGCGGTACCACCGGAGCGGGGTGTTGAGCCTCAACGCCGACGTGGCCCTCAACGTCGTCGGACCAGGCCCCGCCCATCTGGTGCGGAGCCTCGCCGTCTACGGCGTCTTCGACGAGACGAACACGCGAGTGCAGTGGCGGGCGCGCCACCAGTTCCCCACCATTCGCAACGAGCAGGCGACCGCGCTGGGGCTCCGTCGGCAGTTCACCATCAGCGACGTCGGCTACGGCCAGCTCGGGCCCGTGCCAGCCGACAACCTGTACGGCTACGCGGTGTCTCCCGTCTGCTCCGCTGGCTTCGTGCCGCTGCCGTGGGAGACGAAGCGCACCACCGACCGCGCGTTCTTCGAGCCCCTGGCCCTGCCCCTCGCCGCGTCCGACAGCGACCTCGTGTGCGCGGCCGCCACGGTGACCGACGCCCTCGGCGAGGTGACGTTCGCGGCGATCGCGAGGAAGAACCCGCAGACGAAGCCCGCCTTCCCGCTGCTGCGGAGCCCGATTCGCGATCTCGAGCCGGTGGGCGTGATCCTCCGGCCCTGCAACCGGGTCATCAATGACGCGCACCTGGCAATGCAGGTGCAGCGGCTCCAGCTCGAGGGCGCGCCCACGCTCTGCATCGACGACTTCGCGTCAGCCGGGTTCGTCAATCGGCTCGTCGGAGAGCTGAAGACACGGATCGATCGGCTGCGGACGGCCGGGAAGGACCTGGTGCTCGTCGTCGCCCTGCACCGTGACGACACCACCGTCGTCATCAACCGCGCGCTCGAGAACGTGCTGCTGCAGGTGGTGCTCCCAGAGCGGGACAAGTCGACGCCGCGGCTCATCGGGGCCTTCGTCTTCGACAGCGCCTCGTCGCGCCTGACGAGCGACACGCTCAAGTCCCTGGTGCTGTGGTGTCCTTCGCGGCTCGTCACGCAGACCGATCTCGACTTCGTGCCCGGCGCCTCGGAGCGCGACTGCCCACTGCTCCCCGACGCCCCGCCCATCAACCTGGGGCCCTTCAGCTTCACGCAGCTCCCCATCCTGCCGACGCGGCAGCAGTACGAGACGTTCGTCGCGAAGTACTCCGAGGCCAACACCGGCCGGGTGACGGCGCTCTCGTTCCGCGGGCCGCAGCGCTCGGCCGTGTCCGAGAACATTCCGCTGGGTGAGGTGGGGGTCATCACGAAGTTCAACAACGAGCGCATCAGCGCGGCGCCGACCGACGCGTTCTCGTTCTGTCAGCCGGGTGAAGAGGCCCGCGCGCAGTCGGTCGCGCGTGCCGTCGTCCAGGCGGTCGACATGCCGGGCGCCATCACGCAGCTCCAGGGCTTGCCCCAGCTGCACCAGCAGTCGCCTTCGACGCTCTACGCGCTCGGCCTGGCCTGGGAATCGCCCTTCATCGTGAAGATGGACTACGAGACGCGCCTCGCGGGGGCGGCGAGCGTGGTGTCGGTCACCATCCCGTTCGGCATCGTCAGCACCGCCGAGCGCTTCCTCGGTAGCGAGCAGTGGAAACAGGAGACGTTTCCACTCGCCGATGCGCTGACGCAGTGCACGCGCTGGTGCGATCACCCGACGTTCGACTCGGCCGGGGTGTACCAACCCACCGCGCCCTTCCGGCTCGCGTTCGCCCAGCAGTGCTACGCGCCGCGCTTCCCCGTACCGCCCGGAGGCGGCTTTCCGGATGATCCGTGAGGCCGCCGTCAGCCTCGCGGTGCTCGTCGCCGCGACGCCGTCCCTGGCTGCCGAGCCCGACGGAGGCGTGCCCACGAAGGAGCCCACGCCCGACACCACGCTGGAGCGCTACCGCACGCCCCTCGAGGTGCTCACGGAGCGGCCCGTCGGCGAGGCCTCGCGGGCGGTGCGGTTCGACTGGCGACGGTCGCGCATCGGCTTCGGCGTGCTGGGCTCGAGCGTCGTCGAGCTGAACAACTTCTCGAGCGCGCGCATCGGCGGGTACGTGCGGAAGGCGCTGGGCAGCTTCATGCTCGAGGGCGCCGTCACCTACGTGCACACCTGGGGCAGCTTCTCGTCCCAGCAGCTGTCACTGACACCCTACCGGCAGTTCGCCCGGCCGAGCCGCCTCGAGGTCGACGTCAACCTCTCGTACGCGCTCGCCGAGGGTGTGGTGACGCCGCGGGTGTCGTTCCTTCCGCCCGCCGAGCTCGTCTTCAGCGTCACCGCGGGCGTGCGCTACCTGTACTACTTCGGCTCCCTCGCGGGAGTGCCCGCCCTCGACGTGCTGGGGGCGTTGTTCAACCCGCAGATCACCGATCGCGAGGCCGACAACCTCGAAGGCCAGCGGCTCCCGGGCATGCAGATCGCGCGCACGCGCTACAGCGTGCTGGCCGGGTTCCAGCTCGACCTGTACCTGCGGCCCGGCATCGCGGTGACGCCGCGGGTGCTGCTCGGGCTCCCGGTCTTCAGCGGCGTCCCCGGCGCGGGCCTCACCTGGTGGTGGGAGCTGTCCCTGGGGGTCGGAGCGGCGCTGTGACGCCAGCGCTCCTCACGCTGCTGGTGCTGTCGGCCGAGCCCACGGTGGACGAGCTGCCGAAACAGACGCTCGTCTTCTACAACGCGCGGCTCGCGCAGCGGTCGAAGAGGCCCTCCGAGGTGTTGACGCTGTGGCTTTTGCGCAACGCACTCGTCGACGCAGGGCAGGCGGGAGTCCACGACGGCCCGTTCCGCTCGCTCGTGTGGGCGGCCACCGGCGCGCTGGGCCTGTGTCAAGACGGCGTGGCGAAGGACGACGACGCGGGCGGCGCGGGCCTGTGGCCGCTGGGGCTCCACAACCACGTGCTGACCGCTCGACAGCCGGAAGATCTGCCGCAGCCGTGGAACGCCTTCGACGTCGGACGCCAACAGCGGCTGGTGTCGTTGTCGGACGTGCTGGCGGACGAAGAGCTCCAGTCGGTCACCTATTCCCAGACGGCGTGCCTGCTCCCGCGACTGGTGCTCTTCGAGTACGAGCTCGACCCCTTCGCGGAACTCGAAGACCGCCAGGTGCAGGGCGCGATCATGAAGCGGCTCCTCACCCGGTCGCTCAAGACGCTCGACCGGAAGCTGGTGACGACGACGGCCGTCATCGAGGCCCGGCTGTTCGACCTCGATCTCGCGCTGGCCGAGCTGCGCGGACGCAAGAAGCGCGAGGTCGCGCTCGACAAGGCCGAGCAGGTTCGAGGGCAGGACATGTCGGCGACGGCGGCGAAGCAGGCGGGCCAGCAGGCCGCAAAGGCGCTCGACGACCCAGGCCAGCAGGCGTTCCTGAAGAAGACGCTCACCTGGCGCGCCGACGAGTGGCTCACGCTGTCGCGGCAGCGACGCGAGTTCCTCTTCTCGAAGGCTCGTCCCGAAGCGACCGACACGGTGGCCCTCACGGCGCTGACGCTCGACGTCGTCGATGCGCTCGTCTCGCGCGAGGCCGGCGACGAGGCGATGGGGTGGCTGGGCTTTCTCACGAGCGAGACCGAGAAAGAGACCGTGTACGAAGGCGCACGAGGAGAGCGGCTGCTCGCGCTGCCAGAAAGCTCTGGCTTCAGGGAGCGCTCCGTCATCGCGCTCCATCGCGGCACCCGGCAGCTCGAGCGTGGCGCCCTCGGTGACGCGCTGCGCAGCTTCGCCTTCGCGCTCGCGAAGTCCGACACCTCGCGCGAGAGCGGCACCGTGC
>JANRKQ010000065.1:0-39700 GCA_033763395.1 Myxococcaceae bacterium | reverse complement strand
CGCGCAACTACGCCTACGCGTACCAGGACGGCGCCGTGCCCACCTTCACCTCGGACGTCGACGGTGAGTACGACATCCAGCTGCAGGCCAACCTCGCCTTCCCGGACCGCGCGTACCCCGAGAAGCGGGACTCGGTGTCGGCCCTCAAGATGACGGCCACGCCGGACGGCTCGGCCCCGGGGAGCGGAAACTCGTGCTCCGCGATTCCTGTGGATGCCTCGCTCGCTGGCCTCGGCCTCGCGATGCTGGCGCTCGCCCGCCGCCGCCGCTCGTAAGGCGCAGAGGGGAGCGGGGAGGCACTGCGACGGCGGTGCCTCCCCTGCAGTTCGAACGGCAAGCGCTCACGCTCCACAGGGGAGCTGGTTGGGCCTTCCGACACACCTTGCGCGGCGAGCCGCACCGCCGCCTCCAGCGTCGTCTCCCGGTGGGGACGAGTCCATGCCGAGGCCCGGTCATCCATGGGGGATGGCCGGGCCTCGGTGTTTGTGTGCGCTCGCAATCCGTGAGTGTGGCGCCGAAAGAAGCGTGAACCCGACCCGCCTGCCAGAAGCAGAAGGCTCCGCGAGGAGCGAAGGGGCGAACGACAGCCACAGGCCCTCCTCGACGTCGAGGTTGCCGGGGCATGGGGCGACGCGGGACACGCTGATGCCGCTTGACGTTCCCGGGGCCGCTGGCCTCGAGTGGCGGCCCTTCTCGTCGCCCCAGGAGCCCCCACCACCATGCCTCGCATCGCCAAAGCCGACGTCAACAAGGCCCTCACCGTCGCCGCGAAGACCATCATCGAAGCCGGAGGCACCGACGGCCGCACCAGCCGCGCCGAGATGAAAGCCAGGCTGAGCGAGCTGCCGAAGGAGCAGCGCGCGCTCGCCGACATCTTCTTCCGCTTCATCGACCACCGGGACTTCAAGAAGGGCGCCCAGGTGACCGCGACCGACGTGAACCGCGCCGTCACCTACGCCAAGACGCACCTCATCGCGAAGTACGACCTCAACCAGAACGGGCTGTCGCGCGATGAGATCAGCAAGATGTCGCTCACCGGCAAGCGCGCGGTCGACCTGGCGAAGGTGCTCAAGGCCTCGGCCGCCGACGGCGGCGGCGCGCTCTCGTCCACGAAGCTCGGCCAGGAGGTCGGCAAGCTCGCGAAGGACGCCATCTACATGTCCGAAGGCGACTCCAACCCCGAGTTCTTCGCCAGGCCGTTTCCGGCGGGCCACGACCTCACGGGCCACAACGTGATGACGGCGCTCAACGGAGTGCTGTCGTCACACTTCGACCAGCAGGACGGTGACCTCTCGTCGTACACCTTCGAGAAGTTCAGCGCGCGCGAGGCGAAGGCCTTCATCAAGGACCTGGCGACGCCTCCTGACGATGGCGACGCGCTGGCCACGAAGAGCGCGAAGGCCTTCGAAGGCATCAACGCCCTCCTCACGAAGAACCTCACCGACCTCCAGGTGTTCAAGGTGGGGCCGAAGGACGCCCGCACCGGCTCGCTCTCTGTCGACCAGGGTGCCTACGCCTACGTCATCATCGGCCGGACGTCGGACGGCAAAGTCGCCGGCGTGAACATCGGCTCCGTCGAGACGTGACGGCGACGCGACCGAAGGGAACCTCGCGCACGCGGGGGGCCCAGCAAGGCCGGTGGCCAGGTCGGTCGCTGCTCCGAGCGGACCGCGGGCGATACGAACGCCCCCTCGAGCGTCGCAGCTGAACAGGTGTTCCACGTGAAACACCCGCCGCCGGTCCTTGGTCTGGGGCTCTCGTCGAACGCGCAGGTCACCGATGTGCCGCGGCCGTACGAGCTGCTGCGGCAACGCCCCGGCGTGTTCGACTACCTCGAGTACAGCGCGCCGCTCGACGTCGAGGCCGCCGCGCGTGAGGCCTCGCTCTTTCCAGAGATGATGGCGCGCCGCGACGACGTGCCGCTCGTCTACCACCCCGTCCACCTCAACCTCTTCGGCCCCGCGACCGAGACGCCCGAGCGCCTCGCGCAGCTCGACCGCCACTGCGCCACGGTGGGCAGCCCCTGGGTGTCGAACGACGTCGCGTGGTGGCACGAGCGGGGCACCTTCCTGCCCGGAGCGCTGTACCTCTCGCCGCCGCTGACGCTCGAGATGCTGGAGGTGTGCGTGGCGCACGCGCGCGCGGTGCGAGCCGCCCTGCGGGTGCCCTTGCTGCTCGAGAACCCGACGGTGGCGTGCGCGCGCGGCCCGCTCCACGTGCTCGACTTCATGGCGCGCCTGTCTGACGCGACGGGCTGCCCCGTACTCCTCGACGTCGGGCACCTCGTCTCGCACCAGCTCACGCGGGGCCGGGGGCTGCTCGACGGCCTCGACGACTTCGACTGTGGCCGCGTCGCGCAGCTGCACGTGGCGGGCGGCGTCATCACCACGCGCGGCGGACGACTGCACTACGTCGACGACCACCCACAGCCCGTTCGAGACGAGGTGTGGCAGCTGGTCGAGCACCTCGCGCCGAAGTGCCACGGGCTGCGGGCCCTCACGTTCGAGGCAGACGGACACCCGGACCTCCAGGCGCTGCGCGGGCTCGAGCGGCTCCGGCCCTTCGCGCCGAGGCCCGACCGAAGCGTCACCGGGACCCTCCCAGACAGTGCCCTTGCTGAACTGACGACGACGGGCCATCGGCCCACGGCGACCCACCGTTCGGTTTCGACCGCGGCCATCACCCAGCCGAGGCCACCGCGCGAGGCGCTCTCCGCGAGCGAGGCCGAGGCGTGCTGGGCGCTCTTCGACGACGTTCACGCCGGCCGCGGAGACGATGTCGCTGGCGCCCTCGCCGAACAGGACTTCCGTCTGGCGGTGCTGGCGCAGGCGCTCGACGCCGAAGTGCCCTGGGCGCGGCTCGCGCTGGCCCCCGGGCGTGAGGCGCTGCTCGCCTTCATGACGAGCGTCGCCTTTCGCGATGGCTTTGCCCGCGGCCTCCAGCTGCGCGACGTGTTCATCGCCTGGGGCGAGACCCGGCGCGAGGGCGTAGGCGTGGGCGCGCGGCGGCTCCTCGACTTCGAAGGGTGGCTGGCCGAGACGGCGCGCAGGCCCTCGTCGACGCGTCCGACGGGGCTGGCCACGGGCGTCAGGCTCGCCACGTACGGCCTCGACCTCGGCGAGGTGCTCTTCGCGGCGCGAGCGGTGGGGCGGCATCTGCGAGACCGCGCGCCGTGGTCGAGCGCGGGCTTCGAGGGCAGCGGCGTCGAGGGTGTGCTGCAGGCCGCCGCGCGAGCTCCAGGCCGGGCCTGGACGGTCGCGCTGCGTCCGACGGGCCGGCGCGTTGAGGTCATCGAGCTGAGCGAAGAAGAGCTCACCGTGATGCGCACGCTCGAGACCGGCGCATCGCTCGACGTCCCCGCGCAGGTGGCTCAAGGCCTCTTGCGACGGGGCCTCGTGACGCGCTCACGGCCGTGAGATGACGCGGGCCGAGAGGACTTGCACGCGTCCCCGCGAGGCGGAGGCGACCGCGCTCGGCGACGCTGGAGTCGAACTCAGGGCCCATGAGGTGAAGCGAAACGAACCGGTGGGCGGAGAGGACGTCACACGTGTCCCCGCGAGCTCGATGACCGTCCGCGCTCGTCCGCAAGGCGACGGCAACCAACCCGCGCGCCGACGACCCACAGGCCCCGACCACGGAGGCGAAACGAACCACTCACCGCAGCGCGAGCCACACGCCCAGGAAGCCCAGGCCCACCGCCACGAAGAACACGCCACCGAACAACGCCACCCGCTGCCACCACAAGGCGCGCTGGAACGCGGCGGTGTTCCCCTCGCCCGAGATGTAGGGCTCCTCGTCGCCGGTCGCCTCGATCTCCTGAATGAGGCTCTGCTCGATGAGCGGCTCCTGCACCTCACCGAAGGTGAGGCCGAAGCTCTTGCGCTGCTCGAGCAGCTTCGCGTCGAGCGGTCGCGTCAGCCGCGGGTCCTTCGCGGGCGTCGGCGTGCCGTCGTCCCCCAGCGTCGGGTCCGGCTTGCCGGGGTCGGTGATGTCGTCGTTCGACTTGAGGATGTCGGCGGGCGCCATCACCGCGGTGTGCTCGAACGCCAGGGCCGTCGGCGGCACCACCGCGAGCTGTCGCGTCTTGTCGCTGGCGATGGGCGTCACCGTCTTGCCGTAGACGACCTCCATCAGCACCGCGTCTTCGCTCGACTTCTCCTTGTGGAACACGCGCGACAGCAGGTCGCCCAGGTCGCGCTCCTTCACGTCGGGAGCGTGCCGCAGCCGCGCCTTCTTCAGCGCCTCGCCGAAGTCGGCGGCGTTGTTCCACCGCTCACCGGGCTCCTTCTTGAGCGCCTTCGCGATGAGCTCGTCGACGTCCCTCGGCACCGAGCCGTTGTGTTTGCTCGGCGGGTCCCACGAGGGGTTCGCCGCCCGCCGCCAGCGCTCGATGGGGTCGCCCTTCTGGGGCAGCGCGTGCCACGCCAGCAGCTCCCACAGCATCACGCCGCACGAGTACACGTCGGCGCGCCCGTCGACGATGAGCTTCTTGGCCTGCTCGGGCGCCATGTACGTGAGGTTGCCGATGACGACGCGCGGCGCGGTCTGCTCCTCCTTCAGCGTCGACTGCGCGGCGCCGAAGTCGATGATCTTCACGTCCCCGCGGTAGCTGATGCAGACGTTGGCCGGCGAGAGGTCGCGGTGCACGAGGTGCAGGGGGCTGCCCGACTCGTCCTTCGCTTCGTGCGCGTACTGCAGGCCCTGACACACCTTCTCACCGAGGAGCAGGATGAGGCCGAGCGGCATCTCGGCCTTGCGGTCGCGCAGGCGCTTCGTGAAGCGGCTCACCGTCTTGCCCTGCACGTACTCCATGGTGAGGAAGTACTCGCCGCCCACGTCGCCCATCGCGTACACGCGCGCGATGTTGGTGTGCTTGAGGCGCACCACCACCTTGGCCTCGTCGAGGAAGCGGCCGACGAAGGCGCGGTTGGCCACCAGGTTCGGCAGCACCTTCTTGACGACGCAGGCGCGCGGGTTCTCGCCTCCTTCGCGCGCGAGGAACACCTCACCCATCCCACCCGCGCCAATCCGGCGAATGAGCTGGTAGCGCCCGAACGGCACGGGCGCTTCCGGCGAAGGCTCCTGCAACATGAGGCTCGGAGTGTGGGGCCGACGCTGCGCTGGAGCAAGCACAGGACGACCGGCCTCCGGCGTCATCACGTCCAGGCTGGTCGGGTCGCTGTTCATCGCGGCAGGCACACTCTGTCCGACATGGACTTACCCATTGTCGACATGGCGCGTCACGAAGTTGTGGCCAGCGGTCAAAGCGACGTCTTTTCAGTGGGTTCGACTACCGGACATTTCGCACGGGAATGGAGGGGCCGGGGAGGAAGGGGGGCGGGGTGGGCGGGCGCGCCGGGGGAGGCGGCGTGGGGCGTGGTTGGGTGGGCGCGACGCCGTTGGCGACGGCGGCGGCGCGAGCGCGGCGCAGCTCGAGCTCTTCGGGGGAGGGCAGGTCGGCGGGGTCGATGCACGACTCGGAGCGCTTCTCCTTCGCACGCTCGACCAGCCGCGCCGCGCGTTTGGTGAGGGCCCGCATCATCGAGTCGAGCCCGGCGTCGGTGAGGTTCGACGAGTTGAAGTCGTAGCCGACGGCGTCGGTGAGCGCGGGGCAATTCTGCGTCTCGAGCTTCCAGGTGAAGCGCACCTTCGGGCCACCCTCGAGCGCAGCTAGCACGCCCTTGAAGGCGACGTCGCCCCGAACGTCTTCGCCGACGGCGAGGTAGTGCTCGGCCCACTTGAGCTTCGCGGTGCGCTCGAGCGCGCGCACGGTGACCTCTTCGAGGCGCGGCGTCGGCCAGTCGTCGAGCTCGCTGCGCAGGCTCTCGAGGCGCACGCCGATGCCGCCGTGGACCAACAGGGGAATCGCGACCAACCAGGCGCTCATGAAGCCCTCCAGCGGGAGTGACAGGGTATCGCGAGCAGGGCCCGGGCGGGAACCCTGCGTCGCCACGGAGCGCCGGCTGCTCGATGGACCGCGGGCGCCTCGCTCACCGTTCGTGCGGGGGCCGTGCGTGCGCGCACCCCGGTTGCGATACAGAGGCTCTGTCTCGACGTCATGAACGACCTCTCTCCCAGCCCAGCGCCGGCGAGCGCCCTTCGACGGCTGAAGCAGGCCTACGATTCACGGGCGTGGCTGCGCTGGGTGTTCGACGGCGTGGTGCTGGTGGCCATCGTGGCGGGCGTGGGGCTGTGGCAGACCCGGGCGCACGTGAAGGGCGGCGTGGTGCCGGCGGTGACGCTGCGGACGCTGGGCGGCGCGCCGCTCGACATGGCGTCTCTGGCAGGCAAGCCCACGCTGCTGGCCTTCTGGGCGCCCTGGTGCACGGTGTGCGAGACGGAGTCGCGCAATCTGGGCTGGGCGCGCTCACTCGCCGGCAGCCGCGCGAACGTCGTGTCGGTGGCGACGGCGTGGGAGGCCGAAGGGCAGGTGCAGGCGTACGTGCAGCGCAACGGCGTCGAGTACCCGGTGCTGCTCGACGAGGTGGGGCTGGCCGACGCGCTCAAGGTGACGTCGTTTCCCACCGTGTACTTCCTCGACGAGTCGGGGCGCATCAAGGGCAGCGTGGTCGGGTACACGACGACGGCCGGGCTGCTCCTGCGCACGCTGTGGTGACATGATGATTGGCCCCGATGTTTCCATTGGAAACATCGACCCCTTGAAAAAGTGACCGTTGGTCACATCCCGAGTTGGTCAGGGACGAGTCCGGGCGCTGAGCACCGAGCAGAGTCCCGCCCGTCGTGAGGGCGCCGATTGGTGTCGCAGCCCTTCCGTGCACCCGGTCACCGGGCCGTCGGCAGCGTCTCTCGTTGCGCCGGTCCGCGCGCCACGCTCGCTCCGGCGCCTGGTCGGCGCTCTAGAAGGGCGTGTCGGCGCTCCACCGCGGCCCGTGTGGCGTGCCTCCGTCGCGGAGCACGCCATTGACCTGAGAGGCCGAGCTGTCGATGGCCGTGAGGCCCTGGCCTTCGTCGAAGTGGAGCAGGAGCACGGTGTCAGGGTCAGGCACGAACGGCGCCGTCGGCCTTGGGAAGCCGCCGTCGTAGCGCACCACCCGCGACAGGCGCACCTCGTCGAGGAACCCCGAGTAGCCGCCGACGCCTGGTGGCACCGCGTCGTGCTTCTCGGCACCGAAGACGAGGAACGGGTCGGACTGCGGGTACGACGTCGCCCGGCCGGTGCGGTACGAGACGTCGCCCGACGCGCCCTGCACTGTTCCGTCGAGGCGGCCGTCGACGAAGAGCTGTTGCCGCCCGTCGCTCGCCCGCCGCGTCACCGCCACGTGGTGCCAGCCGCCATCGGTGAGCGAGGTCGCGCCGCAGAGGGTGGCGCCGTTCGTGCCGACCTCGACCCCGAACGCCACGCGGCCCCGATTGAGGGAGAGGCCCCAATCACCGCGGTCGCCGCTGCCGTAGATGTCGCGGTCGGCGAAGATGTTGCCGTTGATCCACCCCGTGCCGCCGCTCGCGCAGTTGTCGAGCGGGTTGTCGACGGCGCTCGCCTTGAGCCAGGCCTCGAAGGTGAAGTCGCCGGTGACGTTCACCGGGCCCTGATCGGAACGCACCTTCACGCGGTCGAGGTCGTCGCGCTGCGTGCCGAAGAAGCGCAGCGACCAGCCGCGGACGCCACCGTCACCGGCACTGCCGCCCGCTGAGGCACCACCGGCCGAGCCACCGCTCGCGCCGCCGGAGGAGCCGCCCGATGCACCGCCTGCCGAGCCACCGCTGTCACCGCCGCCGGAGGAGCCGCCCGACGCACCACCCGCCGAGCCACCGCTCGTCCCGCCGGAGGAGCCACCCGACGCGCCACCCGCCGAGCCGCCGCTGGCACCGCCGCCCGAGGAGCCACCGGACGCACCACCCGCCAAGCCACCGCTCGTCCCGCCGGAGGAGCCACCCGATGCACCACCTGCCGAGCCACCGCTCGTCCCGCCGGAGGAGCCACCCGACGCACCACCCGACGAGCCACCGCTCGTACCTCCACCACCGGTTGTTCCCCCGGCCCCGCCATCGAGGGTGGGTTCACCACCACCGCACGCTGCCAGCACCAGCACCGTCACGATGGCAACCCGCATCGCACCCTCCTTCAATCAAGCCGCTCTCCGCTCGCGGCTGCGCTGTTGAACGCACCCGGAAAGCGCTCGACCGCCCGCACACCTTCAAGCCCGGTCGAACGCTGCGATCTCAGCACCACTCCCCCCCCATCGAGGGTGAACCGTCTTCACTTTGAATCTGACTCGGGCCGGTCGCTCGAGTCGTCGCTGTCCCTCATCGTTCGACTCCTCGGCGGCCCGCTCCTTCGTGGGCTTGATCTTCCTCCCCACCCGACGAACCACCCACCGTCACGACGGGAACCCGCGTCGAGACGCGACGTCACTCCATCCGTACCCGGTCTCACCACCGCTCCAGCGTCTCCCCCGTCTCAAGCCCGGTCAACCGACCGGCCAGGTTCCAGGTCCCTCCTCGCGAGGCAGTGCACGCTCGACGACGCCCCCGGAGCCCACGTGCGCGACGCGAGCTCGGGCCTCCGACCCATCCACGAAGTGAGGCTCCCGCACCTCGGCCTCGGCTCGTCGCCGCGCCACCATGTTTCCATCGGAGACATCATGAGCCCACGAATGTTTCCATCGGTCACATCCGACGACGACAGACCCCGCCCCGCGCCGCTCAGTCCAGCCCGCGTTCGTACAGCTCGTCCTCATCGAGGCCGAGCAGGTGGCCGACCTCATGGAGCACGGTGATGCGAATCTCTTCGAGCAGCTCCTCGCGGGTGCGGGCGAAGCGCTCGAGGTTGTTCTGGTACAGCGTGATGTGCGCGGTCTGGTGGTCGGCGGCCGACACGGGGCTCCGCTCGTCGACGGCCGCGCCGCGGAACACCCCGAGGATGAGCGGAGACACCCCACCTTCCTTCAGGTCCTCGTCGGTCGGAATCGGCTGCACGTCGATGATGCAGTTCTCGAGCGCGGGCCTCGCGTGCTCTGGCAGCGCCTCGATGGCCTCGGCCACCGCCTGGTCGAACGCCTCGGCCGTCAAGTGCACCGGCGGCGGGAACTCCTCGGGGCTCAGGCTGCGCGCGCGGGCGAAGTGCGGGCCCGGGTCCTCTCCGCGACGCTCGGCGAGCAGCCCCAACGCGTGATGCGCCCACGCCTCGTCGGGGTACTCGCGCGCGAGCGCCTGGTACACTCGCCGCGCCTCGTCGAAGCGGCCGAGCTCGAACAAGGCCTGCCCCTGCTCGAGCTGCGCCTCGGCCGACGTCGGGTCGACCCCCAGCGCCACCTCCACGCTCGCCAGCGCGTCGGCGAAGTCTCCGAGCTGGTTGAGCGCCGTCGCCCGCAACAGCTCGAGCTCGAAGCGCAGCTCCGGGTCCCGGCCCACCAGCCGCTCTGCTGCGTCGAGCACCTCGAGGCCCTGCTCGATGAGCTCGCGGTCGTCTTCGGCGTCGCGCACGAGCAGGTCGGCCTCGGCCAGCGGCCACGCCGGGTTCTTCGGCTCGACCTCGCGCAGGCGCCCGTACACCTCGGCCGCCGCCTCGAGTTCTCCGAGGTGCCGCAGCGCCACCGCCTTCACGTCGAGCGCGTCGACGTCGTCTGGCTCGTCTCCCAACATCTCGTTCGCGAGCGTCAACGCATCGTCGGCGTTGCCCGCCTCGAGCGCGTCTTCCGCACGGTCGAGCAGCTGCGCGAAGCGGGGGTTGGCCACGCTCGCCTTGTCAGGGCGCCGCTACCGAAAGTCAATCGCCCATGGTACGAGCCCGCGCATGTCGGACGTCGCAGGCCCGCCGCCGGGCCCACAGCGCACCGTGCTGGTGGTCGACGACGACGAGTCGACGCTGCAGATGATTGGCACCTTCCTGCGCCGCCACGGCTACAAGCTGCTCCTGGCGACCAACCCGATTCGCGCGCTGGAGCTCCTCAAGACCGAGAAGGTCGACCTCGTCATCACCGACCTCATGATGCCCCACGTCGACGGCATCGCCTTCACGCAGCAGATTCACCAGCTCCCGGGCCTGGGCGGCCTGCCGGTCATCATGATCACCGCCTACGGCACCGACGACATCACCGACAAGGGCATGCGCAAGGGGGTCGCTTTGACCCTCTCGAAGCCCCTCGAGCTCTCCAAGCTGCTCGACCTCGTCGGCTTCGCCACCCACTGAGCCGGGCGCGGTTGACTTTGGGCGCGATCTCCTTAATTTGGCGCTCGCCGTGCGCGAGTGCTAACGCGCCTGCGCACCAACAACGAAGTTATTCCAAGAGGTTACAACCATGGCAGCCAAGGAAATCTTCTTCCACCAGGGCGCTCGCGAGGCGATTTTGCGCGGGGTTCGAATTCTCTCCGACGCGGTGGCGGTGACGCTGGGCCCCAAGGGCCGCAACGTGGTCATCGAGAAGTCGTTCGGCTCGCCCACGGTGACGAAGGACGGCGTGACGGTGGCGAAGGAGATCGAGCTCGAGAACAAGTTCGAGAACATGGGCGCGCAGATGGTGAAGGAGGTCGCGTCGAAGACCTCGGACACCGCGGGTGACGGCACCACCACCGCGACGGTGCTCGCGCGCGCCATCTACGAAGAGGGCCTCAAGCTCGTCGCCGCCGGCCACAACCCGATGGACCTGAAGCGCGGCATCGACAAGGCCGTCGAGGTCGTCATCGCCGAGCTGAAGAAGCTGTCGAAGCCGGTCAACGGCAAGAAGGACATCGCGCAGGTCGGCACCATCTCGGCCAACGGCGACGACACCATCGGCACCATCATCGCCGAGGCGATGGAGAAGGTGGGCAAGGAAGGCGTCATCACGGTCGAAGAGGCCAAGGGCCTGGAGACCGAGCTCGAGGTGGTCGAGGGCATGCAGTTCGACCGCGGCTACATCTCGCCGTACTTCGTCACCAACCGCGAGCGCATGCTGGTCGAGCTCGACGACCCGTTCATCCTCATCTCGGAGCGGAAGATCTCGGCGATGGCCGACCTCATCCCCGTGCTGGAGCAGGTGGCGCGCTCGGGCAAGCCGCTGCTCCTGATCGCCGAAGAGGTCGAGGGCGAGGCGCTGGCGACGCTGGTGGTGAACAAGCTGCGCGGCGTGCTGAACGTGGCGGCGGTGAAGGCACCGGGCTTCGGCGACCGCCGCAAGGAGATGCTGAAGGACCTCGCGGTGCTCACCGGCGGCACGGTGGTGAGCGAGGAGCTCGGCACCAAGTTCGAGAGCCTCACGCTGAACGACCTCGGCCGCGCGAAGAAGATCACCATCGACAAGGACAACACGACGGTCGTCGACGGCGTGGGCAAGAAGGCCGACATCGATGGGCGCATCAAGCTCATCCGCACGCAGATTGAAGAGACGACGAGCGACTACGACCGCGAGAAGCTCCAGGAGCGGCTGGCGAAGCTGGTCGGCGGCGTGGCGGTGATTCACGTCGGCGCGGCGACCGAGACCGAGATGAAGGAGAAGAAGGCGCGCGTCGAGGACGCGATGCACGCGACCCGCGCGGCGGTGGAAGAGGGCATCGTGCCCGGCGGCGGGGTGGCCTTCATCCGCACGCTCAAGGCGCTCGACGGGCTGAAGCTCGGCGGCGAGCAGGACTTCGGGGTCGAGATCATCCGCAAGGCCATCACGCAGCCGCTGTGGAAGATCGCCACCAACGCGGGCCACGAGGGCGCGGTCGTCATCAACAAGGTGAAGGAGGGCACGGGCGCCTTCGGGTTCAACGCGCGCACCGAGGCGTGGGAAGACCTCGAGAAGGCCGGCGTCATCGACCCGGCGAAGGTGTCACGCTGCGCGCTGCAGAACGCGGCGTCGGTGGCCTCGCTGCTGCTGACCACCGAGGCGATGGTGGCCGAGAAGCCGAAGAAGGCGAAGGCCGGCAAGCCGGGCGCGGGTGGCCCGGACTACGGCGGCGACGACATGGACATGTGACGCCCTGACGTCACGGACGTCGTGATGGAGCCCCGGTTCTCCCGCGAGGAGGCCGGGGCTTCGTCGTTGGTGGGCGAAAGGCTCCGCTGGGTTCGGCGTGGCCGAGTGCTGGGTGATGGGGTGGCCGCGCGGAGCGACTGCCATGCGGAGCGGCTGTAGGCCTCGCGATGGGTGGAGTACCCTCGACAGCATGCGGTGGTGCCTCGTGATGCTCCTCGTCCCTGCGCTCTGCCTGGCCGAGGACCGCTGCGTGCAGGTGACGCAGACGAACGTGCCAGACGGCATCGACCTGTGGGCGCGCCTCACCAAATGCACCGAGGCCACCATCACCATCTCGGCCGATGAGCTCACCAACGTCACCAACGCGGTGCCAGCGACGGTCGACGCCGCAGGGCGAACCCGGTTCCGTGTCGCAGCCTGGCGCCGGGCAGACCCAGGGAAGCCGTGGCGCGTTCGGGACTGGCGGTTTCGTTTCAAGCTGGGTCGACGGCACCCGGGCCCCGTGAGGGTGCAGACCTGGCGACGGCCCTTCGAGGTCGACGCGCGCGTACTCCAGCGCCCCTTCGGCACGTTCAGCCACGGAGCCGGCTCGCAGAACGAAGAGGCGTGGGACTGGGCGATGTCCGAAGGGACTCCAGTGCTCGCGGCGCGTGACGGCGTGGTGGTGGCGGTGCGCGACGACTGCACCGAGGGAGGGCCCGACGAGGCGCTGAGGAACGACTCGAACTACGTCATCCTCCGGCACGATGACGGCACCTTCAGCGAGTACCAGCACCTGCGTCACCTCGGCGTGCGCGTGCGCCTCGGCGTCAACGTCGCGGCCGGGAGTGTGCTCGGCGAGTCCGGCCACACCGGCTTCTCGAGCGAGCCACACCTGCACTTCTCGGTGTTCCACACGCTCGATGGCGAGACACGCCGGTCGTTGCCTGTGACGTTCGTGGACGAGACGACGGCGTCGAGCGAAGACACGCCCGGTGAGCTCGAGGGCGCTCCGGGTGGGCGGGCGCGGGAGCCGATGACGCGGCCCGAGCGGGGCTCACGAAGCAAGCGCAGCCGCGCGGTGCAGGAGGCCGTCGACGCCATCAACGCCCTCGACCCCTGAGCCTGAGTGGGGGCCTCAGAAAGGCGCGCGGCTGGCGGTTTGGCGGTATCACCCGGCCCATGTCGTCCAACGTCATCATCCTCTTTGGGGGCTCCTCGTCGGAGCGGCTCGTCTCGGTGGCCTCCGCGCAGAACGTGTCGGCGCAGCTGCCTGACGCGAGCCTGTGGTTCCTCACCCGAACGCACGCCGTGCACGTCGTCGACCGGGCGACGCTCGCCCGACACGTGAAGCCCTTCGAGACCGAGTTCGACCCTGAGACTCCACAGGCCTTCCCGTCGCTCGAGGCCGCGCTCGAGGCGCCGGGCGCCGGGCGGCACACGTTCTTCCTCGCGCTCCACGGCGGCGCTGGCGAGAACGGGACGCTGCAGCGCCTCTTCGAGGCCCGCCGCATTCCGTTCACCGGCTCGAGCGCCGACGCGAGCGCGCGCGCCTTCGACAAGGCCGTCACCAAGTCGCTCGTCGGCGCGAAGGGCGCCCGCCTCGCCCACGCCGAGCTCTTCCTCCCCGAGCGCCCCTCGGACCTCGAAGGCCGCCTGCTGCTGCTCTTCCGCCGCGCGTCCCGCTGGGTGCTGAAGCCCGTCGAGGACGGCTCGAGCGTGGGCCTCATCCACCTCACCTCGCCCGCGCAGGCCTCGGCCGCCGCCACGCAGCTGGCCCACGCCGGCATTCGCTACCTCGCCGAGCAGTTCATCGAGGGGCGCGAGCTCACCGTGGGCGTCGTCGACGAGCCGTCGGGCCCGCTCGCGCTGCCCGTGTCCGAGGTGCGCACCGTGCCGGGCGGCGCCTTCGACTACGCCGGCAAGTACCTGGGCACGGGCACCGAAGAGCTCACCCCCGCGCCCATCACCGACCGCGAGCGGCAACAGGCGCAGGCGCTCGGGCTGCTCGCGCACACCACCGTCGGCTGCCGCGGCTACTCGCGCACCGACATGATCCTCACGGCTGAGGGCCCGGTGTTCCTCGAGATCAACACCCTCCCGGGCCTCACGAAGGCCTCGTTCATTCCGCAGCAGCTCGCGGCGGCCGGGAAAGACCTGAAGGCCTTCCTCGCACGTCAGCTCGAGCTCGCGCGCACGCGGTACGCGTGACGTCGCGACTGAAATCCGACTTTGGCCCGCTCCCGTAGTGCGGCGTCTCATCAACGTCCCCCGCAACACTGGAGCACACTCATGTTTCGTCGCAGCAGCCTCGTGGTTGGCCTCGTCGTGTCCGCAGCGTGTGGTTCCATGCCATCGACGCCTGATGGTGGAGCAGGCGGAGGCACGGCCGCGGCGGGCGGCTCTGCAGGAGGAACGGCAGGAGGCTCGGGCGGAGGCGCCGCGGCGCCCTGCTCGTCGATGATGTACTCGAAGTACGGCATGGCCGCCTTCACCGCGGTGAACAACAGCATCATCTCGAAGGCGGTGGCGGCGCCCACGGCGTCGGTCGGCACCTCGTTTCAGGGCCTCTCGCAGCAGCAGGCCGCCACCCTCACCACCAACCTGGGCGCCTTCCTCGTCGTCGCCTACGGCGGCCCCAACACCTACCAGGGCAAGACGATGCTCGCGGCGCACCAGGGGCTCAACATCACCGAGGCGCAGTACGACTACTTCATCACCAACGTCGTCGTGCCCGCGCTGTCCGACAACGGCGTCCCGACGGCCGACATCATGAACTGCTTCGCGCCCCCCGTGACGGAGAAGAAGGCGGGCAGCGTGAAGTGCGACACCGTGCAGTCTGGTCCGCGCCCGTCGGGGTGCCCGTGAGCCGGGGGCGGCTCGTTCGCTGGGGAACGCGCCTCGCGCTGTTCGGCGTGACCGCGTTCTCGCTCATCGCCGTCGCGCACGCGCCGCCCTTTCGTCGACTCCTCGCGCGCGCGGCGTGCCCCATCGGAGGCGACCTCGACGCGACCCCCGCGCAGCGCGAGGCGACCCGCGTGCGCGGCCTCGAGCCTCGGCGGGGAACACGGCCCGCGCCCTCGCTCGAGGTGCGGGGCCTGGTGCTCGGCGCCACGTCTCTCGACGCCGCGCGCAGCGCGCTCGGGCTCGTCGACTGCACGCGCGACCGGACCGGGCTCGTCAGCGAGTGCCGCACCGAGACAGAGACGGTCTTCTTGCGCACGGACGAGCGTGGGCGCGTCGTCGCGTTCGCGTCGGTGGCGCGCGCGCCGCTCTCGGTCGCGCGCGCGGGTGCCGCGAAGGAACGCTCCAGCTGGGCCGACCGCCTCGGCGAACCCCATCGCCAGCAGGGCACCTTCGAGGCTGAGACGCTGAGCGCGGGGCTCCTCGCGCAGGCGCGCGCCGAGTGGCGCTTCGTCGACCTCGTCGTGTCCGTCACCGCCACTCGCGTCGACACCGATGAAGTCGTCACGACCGTCGAGGCTCAGGTGATTCCGACGACCCTCGCGGCGAACACCGTGTCGATGAACTGACCACCCCGGCCCGCGGCGAACATCGCGTCGAGGAACTGACCGACCCCGGCCGCCGAACGCTGGGGGCTCGCCGCGACCTCGGGCATGCGCTTTCATCGAGCGCATGCGCCGCATCGTCCTGCTCACGTTCGTTGCCGCCTCGTCGTCGCTCGCCGGCCCCACCGGTGACTCCGGCGAGGCGGCGAAGGTCTCGCTCGAAGCAGCCCTCGTGAAAGCGAAGGCCGAAGCGACGAAACGCAAGGTCGACCTCTCGCGGCAGTACCTCAAGTCGGCCGTCTTCGACGACCTCGCCGCCGCCCCGGGGACACACCACCGCTGCTGGCGCCTCTGGTGGCAGGTGCCGCGCGCCAAGGGCGGAGCGACGTTCATCTCGGTCTGCGAAGACGACCGCGTCGATATCGAGTTCGGAGAGTGAACGCGCCGAACCGTGGGAGGCGCCGACCGAGACCTGGCCTGTCATGGGTGCTTCAGTTCGCGCTCATCTGAGAAGCATGGCCAAAGCCTCTGCAGCACGGTGAGAGGATGGGCGGGTGGCACGGTTCAGCGGGCTCGCTCGCGGCGCGCGACGTGGCTTCAGCAGCCGTGCAGCCCCATCTGGCCGATGATCAGCACCGCGGCGATGGTCGCGCCGACGGGAGCGCTCCACGACAGCGCCAGATGCCCTCCCACCGAGAACCCGGGCGTCTCCCTCAGCGCCGGCGTCAGCAGGCTCGAACACACGGCGATGCCCAGGTTCACGAACGGCAACACCAGGAACGCGATGCCGAGCGCGCCCCAGCTCTGATCCGCCCACGCACCGACGATGCCCAGCGCGTTGGCGATGGCGACGACGACCAGCAAGGTGACGCTCGAGCTCCGCATGGTGCCTCCACCGAGGGGGATGCGGGCTCGTTCACGAGCGTGCACCGAACCCGGTTGGCCGAGCATCGTTCGAGCTCCAAACGACTGCGCCGGAGCAGGTCCTCCCCGCTCCGGCGCGCCGTCACCCTGTCGCCAACCGGTGACTCACCGCTTCACGGGCGCCGCGCGGCCCTGGGCCTCGGGCAGCGACGCCGCTGGCCCACTGCCCGCTGGCGCGTCGGTGTTCGCCACCCGCCGCACGGTGAGCGTCGTCGGCCCGCTCACGGTGAGGTTGGCCTTGAGCTTCTCGAGCTTCTTCTTCCCGAAGCCCTTCACCTTCGTCAGCTCCTCCACCTTCGTGAAGGGCGTCTTCGTGCGGTGCTCGATGATCCGCTTCGCCGCCTTCTCTCCGACGCCCGGCAGCTGATCGAGCTGCGCCTGCGTCGCGGTGTTGAGGTTGAGCTGCCCGGTGAGCTGCAGCTTCGTCTTCGCGCGCTTCGCGGCCAGCGCCTCGCCCGACATGGCCAGGAACGCCACCGCCACCACCGCCATCACCTTCGTTGCCGTCTTCATGTCCGTTCTTCCTTTGTGTGTGCTGCGTTGAGTGTGGAACTGCCTTGGTTGAACTGCTGCTGCGTGGAACTGCCCTCGTCTGGTGCCGTGATTTACGTCTTCAGGCCGCGACCGAATCGGCCTCGTGCTGCGCGGTCTTGCTCTCGTCTCGGCGGTCGGCCACCGCCTCGCGGACGTGCAGCTTCCCGTCGAGGGGCAGCACGTCGAGGTACACGTTGAAGCTCCCGTCGCGGTTCACCCACGCCGAGCCTGCGCGCACCCACACCGACGTCGTGCGGCCGTCGCGCTCCTTCGTCTCCTTGATGCTGAACACCTGGTACCGCTTGCCAGGCTGGAACTGCGTCTGTGGCTGTGTCTTCTCCATCGCTCCTCCGCTTCGTTCGTGCCCGGCGTGAGTGCCGTGCACGACGCTTCGGCTGAGCAGCGCGCGTGCCATGGGTGATCAGCCCCGCTCCGCGAGAGGTGTCGCGCGCTTGCCTCGAGGCCCCCGCGTCTCGCAGAGCGGACGAGCGTGGACGCTCCACCTTCTTCTCAGGCGCTGAGAAGGCCGAGGCCATCGCCCGGGGTCGTCCTGGTGTGCAGGCGCGGGACGAGGTGAGGTCGCGGTCGCGGCGTCGCTCGCTCGAAGACGCGCGCGTCCCGACTCCGGGCAGCAGTGGCACGCGACATCGCAGGCCCTCGCGCTCTCGTCTCTCGAGGCGTTCGCGGCTCAGCGAGGGCGGTCAAGAGGGCTCCGGGTCCGCGAGTCGGCGGCCGCGCCCGAGGCCTTCGACGGAGCCGTGCCGCGCCGACGGGCCGGACGCCGCCGAGCTGGCGCCGAAGTCACTGCCCCGCCTCGAGCGACCATCATCGTGACATCGACGCCCGTGACGCCGTCGTCGCAGCAGCGACGAGCCCGTTGGATCTCCATGGGTTTCGTGACGACCCACACTCGGCACGACGTGTGCCTTGGCGCCCGGGATGCCCTTCGTTCGTGTCGTGCTCGTGTGCTGTGTGTCGTCTTCCTGCGCGTTCCCCCTCGTCGGCGCCACCATCGCGCTCCGGGCGGCCGACGAAGAGCAACAGCAGGTCGAGGGCTACCACCGCCTCCTCGCGCTTCGCACCCGGGAGGCCCGCACCGCCGCGGAGATTCGTGAGCGGTGGAACGCGTCGAACCCCTTCACGCCGGTGTCCTTTCAGCAGCCCGCCCCTGCGAGCCCCTCGACGCAACCCACGCGCCGCCCGCTCAAGCCAGCGCCTCGGTGACGTCGACGTGACGCAGGGCCCCGCCCGTCGACGACGAGCCGAGACGCCCGAAGGTCTCCTCCCGCTCCGCGGCTCCGCCCAGCGTCACCATCGAGTTCCCGCGCGTGCGCGGCGCGTGGCAGACTCCCGCCATGCGCTGGGCCATTCTGGGTCTCGTCCTCACCGCGTTCGGACTGGGCGGCTGGCAGTGGTTGGTGGCGGCGCAGGCCCCACGCACCGTCGAGAAGCTGGTGCACGACCTCGCGAACGCCCCCGACGCGCCCGACGCCGATGTGTTCGCCCAGCGCCTGAAGGAGGCGCTCGCCCGGGAAGGCGTCACCCCCGAGGGCCCGGTGGTGGTGACGGCGTCGCAGACCGAGGCCGTGCCCGATGGCAACCGGCGCTCCATCAGCGTCAGGCTCGAGGGCCGCAAGCGCCTGGTGGTGGGCTCGGCCGGCGTGAAGGCCTTCGTGCAGGTGCTGGGCGTCGTGCCCGATGACGTCAAGGTGGCGGCGTCACACTTTCCGAGCGACGCCGACCGCCTCCCGCTCAAGCCGCTGGTGCCGGGCCGCGCGCTGGTGGCCTTCGCCGACGTCGTGGAAGAGAAGGACACGGCCTGGTCCTCCACCACCCGCGATGGGGCGTTCACGGTGACGAGCGCCGAGTTCTCGAAGGGCTGTGAGCTGCGCTGCGAGTCGAAGACGGGTGAGCTCAAGTGGAGCGACAAGGGGCCCTGTCAGGTGCGTAAGCGGCACCTGCGCTTCGTGAGCGACGACTGCGAGCGGGTGGTGGCCTTCGACACGGCCAGCTTCCCCTCGCGGTGGCAGACGCACCGGGTGGTGTACGTGCTCGACCGCGCGCAGCTCGCCTGGGCCGTCGCCGCGGTGACGGTGGTGTCGAGCGACGCGCCGGTGCGCACGAGCGAGGGGTGGCTGCGGGGCTTCTCGTCCATCGGCGGTGCCGGGCCCGACTTCCGCGCCGACGCGAAGGCCATCGTCTTCACGACGGTGGAAGGCAAGCAGCACGAGATTCCCCTCGAGAAGGCAACCGCGGGGAAGTGACGGCGCCCTTCGCTACTCGAGGCGCAGCGTGAAGGGCAGGCCCACGCCGCGGTCGGTGATGGGCGCCAGCTTGAGCTCCGAGATGGTGCCCTGCGCGTCCTTCTTCGCGTCCGACACCGCGAAGAGGAGCGCCTTCCCGTCAGCGCCCGTCAGCTTCAAGGTGTCCATGAAGGCGGCCGCTCCGTCTCGGAACTCGAACCGCCCACTCGCCTTGCCGCCGCCGCGCAGGGTGGCTGAGAAGTCGCCCGACGCGCTCAAGGTGAGCTGCCGCAGCGGGCTCGTCACGCCCCAGCCCGCCGGCTTGAACGTGCCCACCGCCGAGCCGGGGCCATCGGTCTGCCCGATGTCCTTCGCGTTCATCGGCCGAATCGGGCTGCCACCACGGGGTCCAGTCACGCCAGGCATGGGAACGTCCTCCTGAGCGATTGTTTCACCACGTTCGTTTCGCCGACGGAAGTCACCCAACGTCGATTTCGGGTCGTCAGATGCTGATGCTGCCCTCGCGGAAGTCCGTCTTCGCGATGTGCACGTTGATGCAGACGGGCACGCCCGAGGCCGACAGGCGCCTGGCCTCGGCAATCGTCTCGTCCACCTTCGCGGGGTCGGTGAGGAGCAGGCCCTTGCCGCCGTAGCCCTCGGCCACCTTCTCGTACGAGGTGTGGCGCAGCCCGGTGCCGACGGCCGAGCCGAGAATCGTCACCTGGTCGCGCGCAATCTGCTGCCACGACGCGTCGGTGCCGATGACGGCGATGGGCGCGTAGCCGTGGCGCACGAAGGTGTCGAACTCGGACAACGAGTACGCGCTCGAGCCGTCGCCGTACACAATCCACACCTCGGCCTTCGGGCGCACCGTGGCCGCGCCCACCGCGAAGCCGCCGCCGACGCCCAGGGTGCCGAAGACGCCCGGGTCGAGCCACGAGAGCGGGCTGCGCGGCTTGAGGATGTAGGCGGCCGTGGCCACGAAGTCGCCGCCGTCCACCACCAGCACCGAGTCGTTCGACAGCTGCTCCTCGAGGCGCAGGAAGAAGTGAATCGGGTCGACCTTCTCGCCCGAAGGCTTCGCCTTGCTGCGAATCTCGGTGTCGCGCGCCACCTCGCGCTGGCGGCAGGCGTCGATGAAGCCCTGCCACGACGGCTTCGGCCGCACCTTCGAGGCCAGCTTCTGGAGGAACTCGCCAGCGTGCATGCGCACCGCGACGTCGGGCGTGCGGTTCTTCGACAGCTCCTCGCTCGAGAGGTTGGCGGCGATGACCTTCGTCTTCGCGCCGATGCCGAAGCCGTACTTCATGCGGAAGTCGAAGGGGAAGCCGCACACCACCACCACGTCGGCGTCCTTGAGGGCCTTGCCGCGCGCGTGACGGAACTGCAGCGGCGAGTCCTTGCCCAGGAGGCCACGCGCGGTGCCGCCGAGCCACACCGGCAGGCCCAGCGCCTCGACCGCGCGCGCGAGCAACTGCGGGTCGCGCACGTTCACCATCGTCTGGCTGCCGATGACGAGGGCGGGCCGCTCGGCCTTCTCGAGCAGGGCGGCGGCCTCGTCGAGCAGCGCGCCGGTGTTCTGGAGCGCGGGGGGCTCCGGGACGAACTGGGTGACGTCGACGTGCGGCGCGTGGAACTGCCGCAACAGGTGCCCCTCGAGGTACAGCTTGAGGGCGCGCTGGCCGAGCGTCTTCGGGTGCTCGACGCCGGCCTCCTTGATGAACCACTCTCGCACGAGCGAC
Organism: Myxococcaceae bacterium; assembly: GCA_033763395.1. Classification (GTDB taxonomy): domain Bacteria; phylum Myxococcota; class Myxococcia; order Myxococcales; family Myxococcaceae; genus Xiheimicrobium. The sequence goes on along the minus strand of JANRKQ010000065.1, from coordinate 18,869 downwards.
TCCGGGTACAGCACGTCGACGGGCACCTCGACGAAGACGGGCCCGGGTACGCCGGCGCGGCACTCACGCAGCGCCCGCTCCATGGTGGGCCCCAGCTGCGCCACGGTGCTGCACTTGAGCTCGAGCTTCACCGCCGAGCGGATGAGCGAGGTCTGGTCGATGTCCTGGAGCGCGCCGCGCCCCTTCAGCACCGTCGCCGTCGCGCCGCCCAGCAGCACCATCGGCGTCTGCGCGAGCTGTGCGTTCTTCAGCGCGGTGATGGTGTTGGTGACGCCGGGGCCCGCGGTGACGGCGGCCACGCCCGGCAGGCCCGTCATGCGCGCCCAGGCGTCGGCGGCGAAGACGGCGTTGCGCTCGTCACGGCAGTCGACGATGCGAATCTTCCGGTCTTCGCACCCGACGAGAATGGGCGAGATGTGCCCCCCGCAGAGCGTGAAGAGGGCCGAGATGTTCCACTTCGAGAGGACGTCGGCGATGTGGTCGCCGCCGTGACGCATCGGGTTCTTCATCATGGCCGCGCGGTGTAGCGCCGGGCCTGTGGGCCGTCACGCCCCGCCGCCGGGAGCCGACGCGCGCGAATGGAATTCCGTTGGAGCGCATGTTCGCCTCAGGGTCGAGCCTGACGAAGGGTGTCCTCGAGGCGACGGCGCAGCGACGCCGCGCGTGGCCGCAGGAAGAACGCGACCAGCAGCTCGCCGCCGCGAGCGCCTTCGAGTCGCAGCCCTGGCCCGTGCACCCGGAAGAGGTCACGCATCGCCGGGTTGAGCTTCGAGGCCTCGAAGACCTCTCGTCGGCCGAAGGTGTCGAGCTTTGTCCAGGTGGCGTCGTCGAAGGGGCCGCCGCCGTAGAGAATCTTCAGCTCGTCGCGGCAGCTCTTGCGAACCTCGGCCCAGATGGACGGCGACACGACATAGCGCTGCCCCACCAGGCGCTCGCGCAGCGTCGCCACGTCACAACCGCTCGGCGACGAAGCGGCACGACGCCGCGCCCATGGTGCGACACTCGACCTCGCGCGCGACGAAGAACGAGCCGTCGCGGAAGGTCTTCTCGTAGAGCGCGGGAGTGAGCGGCGGCCTCGACATGATGTCGGCCTGGTAGACGAGGTTCATCAGCCCCGACGTTCCGCCGGTGCCGAGGTAACAGCGCGGTGACGCCGAGGCGCCGAAGATGGCGAGGTAGCCGTTGGACTCGTAGCTGCCGTCGATGACGAGCTCGAGGCGGCGGCCGGGCTCGAGTGACGCGACCGACCACCGGCCCCACCCCAGCGCGTTCACCACCGCCGTCATGCCGTACACCCAGTCCTCGGTGGAGCGAATCATCGGCTTCACGAGCGCCTCCCACTCGGCGCTCTCCATGATGCCGCCGAAGGTGTGGAAGGCGCAGACCTGCCCGGCCTCGACGAGGAGAATCCGCGCTGCCAGCGCCGCCGCCTCACCCGCGGTGGCCTCCATCGCGCGGTCGAAGCGGTAGCTGACGAGGTTGTAGTAGTTGGCGAAGTGCCGGGTGAGCGACACGCCGAACGCGTCGACGCGCCCCTCGGCGTTCCCCGCCAGCGGGAGCCCCGCACAGGCCGCGATGATGGCGCCTTCGTCGACGTGCGGGCTGACCGCGGCCCCGGGCCGTACCGGAAACGGAGTCTGCTGCCCCAGGCCCGGGGTGCGAGGCACCGCATCGCGGCCGCCCGGGGACACCTCGAACTCGCAGCGCGGCGCGCCCATGGCCGCGCAGGCCCGCTCGCGCACCGAGAAGGGCGCCCGGAAGAGCCGCCGCGCGGCCGCCTCGATGAAGCCAGCGACGAAGAAGCAGACCGGCTCGCCGGACGAACCGAACTTCGAGCGAAACCCAAGGGCGTAGTGGCTCCCTGACGCCACTGCCCGCCCTCCGGCGGCCGAGAGCGCCGACAGGTCAAGCTGGCCGAAGCCCAGCTGCGCGAAGAGCGCCTGCGCCATGGAGCGGTCGGCCGACAGCCCGTCGAGCTCGGTCAGCACCACCTCGACCGCTGCCTCAGTGAGCAGCCCCGGCGCGTCGACCAGCGCGGACTGGTCGGTGATGACCTTCTGCAGGAAGCAGTTGTAGTGGTGGCAGTGAAAGACATGGGGCTCGCCCGCGATGGTGGCGAGGAAGCGGTCGGGGTGCGCGTCGACGGGAATCATGGTTTTCGACGGGGCTCCTTGCGAACGGTGAGCGGGAAGACGGCCTTCTCTTCGGTCGACAGGCGCTGACGAATGACGGACGCCACCGTCTGGTACGACTGCGGCAACTGCGCCGGCGCAGCCCGGTCGAGCGCCTCAAAGAAGCGCTGCACGGCCGCCGACTGAATCTTCATGTTCGACTCGAAGATGCGCGCGAGCTGAGCGCCCGCGTTGTCCCCGGCCGTCTGGAGTGCCTCACTCAGCTCAGGGTAGAACGCGTCTTTCTCGCGGAAGTGGCTCACGATGTCGGCGCGCACGGCTTTGAGGTGCGCGTACAAGGCGGCGGGCTCGAGCAAGGACTCGTCGGCAGTCCCGAGCGCCTCGGCGATGCGGAGGTGAGCCTGTCGGAATCGCTCGATGGTCTCCCGCAACATGGTGCAGGGAGTGTCGTCGCTGCGGGGGTTCGCTTCAACCCGACACGACCGGCACGTGTGCTCGCTTCGCCCACAGCGCGGGCCTGCTGGCACTCGTCTCTGGCGTTCGTTCGAGCGCCGCGGCGCCCGGGGCCTCTCTGCGGCTGTCAAGGAGGCGGCACGTCGTGATGCGTGGGCGAGCGCGCAGGCGCGGCCCGCAGGAAGGCTTCGAGCTCGATGGTTTTCGTCGACCTGGGCCTTTCGGTGGCAGCAGGTGGCGCGACCAACGAGCCGGCGAGTCGGAGGGCCTCATGCAGGCGCCTCCGTGCCGGTAGCGGCGCGCCACTCGATGGTGACGAGGCCGAGCATCACCGCGCTCTCGAACGCGAGGGAGCCGAGCCACAGCGGTGAGACGGTGGACCAGGCGGTGGCCGTCACCACGAAGCTGGCGACGAGGTACGTGAGGTTGCCGAGCGCGACGAACGTGAGGCTCGCGCGATGGTGGCTCCCGAGCGCGCTCACCGTCGAGAAGAGGCAGAGCGCCAGGGCCGCGGCTCCGAACGAGCGAAAGAACCACGCAGGCAGGCCCAGGGGACCGAAGAGGCCCGGCAACACGAGCGCGGTGGTGACCGCCGTCATCGCCGCGCCTACCGCGTCGAGGGTGAGGAGCTGGCGTGGGGAGCGCTTCGACAGCCAGTGCACGGGCATGGCGACACGACACCACGGACGCGTCGGCTGTTGAACCGGGGAGTCGGAGCGCTGCTCATCGCGAAGATTCGAACGCCGACTGTGGGCCCGTCTCGTGGGGCCTCAGCGACGCCTGCACGCATCGACACCCTTTCTGCACATCATCTCCCGTACGTCCGCCGCCCGCTCGTCGCTTGCCCCTCACCCCAATTTCGTGGGTTGTTCTCTCCCTCCGTTTCGACTTCACCTCGCCCAGGAACGACGCTCTCGACATGCCCCGCTACGCCATCGGAGACCTGCTCATCGACCTCGATCTCCCCGAGGGCTTCTCGTGTGAGTACTCGCTGAGCGGCTCGCTCCTCGCCCGAAACGAAGACGGCGTCATCGAGTTCTCTGCGCTCACCGTACGCAACAAGGACGGCAGCCCAGCGGAATTCTCGAGACAACATGAACGGCGAGACGAGAAGACCTGTACTCACGGTTTTGGTGATCACCTGAGCATCGCGACGCACGCGCCGCGGCTCGCCGCTGCGACCGAGCATGTCCTCGCGACTGCTGGCTGGTCCCACGCGCCCTTCGATGATGGTGACGCGCTGCAGATCCGACCGCTCGGCGCCTCGCTCGACCCGTGGCTGGCTCAGCGCCGCCGCTCGCTCCACCTCGCCCTTGGCTTCGACCCACATTCGCCAGCCGCTCCTCGCCAACTCGACGACTTCTGGGAAGGTCTGTTCGAGGTCGAACCCGGCGACCAACTCGACACGATGATTGCCTGCGCGTGGGTTGGCTTCGGTGACCTGCTCGTTCATCGTCTCGGCTTTCAGTGGTGCTGGTCTCGCGACGAGTACGGCATCGACCTCGGCTGTGTCGCGCTGCCAGAGACGGCGAAGCTGCTCATCGTGCCGGGTTCGTTCGTGGGCAAACGGTGGGAGCGTCACGAGTCGCGTTTCATCGAGCACGCCCTGCCCGAGATCGAACGCACCCTCGAGCAGGTGGCACGACAGGAAGCGTGAACGGGAGCGTCAGAAGCGTCACGGGCAGCCCTCACGGCCCTGGCGCTCGTGGCTTCGACCGCGTCGCCATCGTGTGTTCGGTGACAAGGAGCATGCCGCTGCAGCCGGGTGGCTGGTAGCCGCTCCTTCGTGCGCGCCGTCGTCGATGCGCCGGGCGGTCCGCGTGGGGTCGGGCAGGACCGACGCGATGCGCACCCTGGCGAGGTCCAACAAGAACGTCGGTGGGAATCGGCGTGAACGGCTCCCGCGCTTCTGGAACGTCCGAGGTGACGCCAGGAAGCGGCGGGGAGCTCACTGCGCGCAGGCGAACGCTTCGACCAGCCGCGGCGTCACGCCGGGGAGCAGCACCAGCAGGGAGTTCTCCTCGGCCAGCAGGCGCCCCTCGGAGAAGCGCGCCGAGGAAACGTCGCCCAGGTCCACGAGCTCCCAGGCCGCGCCAGTCGAGGTGACGACGAGCCGAGCCAGGCCCGTCGTCGAGAGCGCGAACGTCTGCCCGCAGAACGACTCCGCGGTGAAGAAGCGCTCGCTCGTCGGCGCCACCACTTGTTCGCCCGCCGGCAGCAGCCGCACCGGGCGACACCCGACCGCTCGTTTTCTTGAGCGGCGACTGCAACCGGCGTTACGCGAGGCGCATGTCGACCCATACCGCGACGATTCGTTGGGCCCGCGAGGGCGAGTTTGCCCGGAAGAAGTATCAGCGCGCGCATCGCTGGGTATTCGACGGGGGCGTCGAGGTGCCTGCGGCGGCGTCACCGCACGTGGTGCCGAAGCCGTGGACGGTCGAGGCGGCCGTCGACCCCGAGGAGGCCTTCGTGGCGGCCATCGCCAGCTGCCACATGCTCACGTTCCTGTTCCTCGCGGCGAACGAGGGCTTCGTGGCCGAGTCCTACGAAGACGACGCGGCCGGGCTCCTGGCGGCGGATGGTGGGGGAGGGCAGAGCGTGACCGAGGTGACCTTGCGCCCGCGCATCGTGTGGGCCGAGGGGCGCGCGCCCGATGCGGTCAGGCTCGAGGCGCTCCATGCGCGCGCACACCAGGAATGCTTCATCTCGCGGTCGGTGAAGTCGGTCATTCGCGTCGAGTCGCGGTGAAGGCACCCGCCGCAGGTGGCCCCGGCAGCGCCGCGACGCGCTCAGGCCTTATGAGCCATGTGACCATAGGAAACATCATCGACTTCTCCAGGGTTGCCGATGTGGCCAGTGGAAACATGCCGCCTCGAAACGGTGGGATTCAATGTGGCCAGTGGAAACATTGACGACCCGACGGTGCGGCGTTGATGTAACCAATGGAAACATGGCCAGCGGCCCCGGCGGCTCGCCGGCTCGCCGGAGCCGTTCGGCCTCACCACGAGACCGTTCACCACGCTCGCACGTGACGTCACACCCGGCTGCGACAGGCTCGTGGGCATGGTCCTCGCGCTCGTGTCCCTGGTGCTGTCATCGTCTCCTCCTGACTGGAGCGGGCTCGGCCTCCCTCCGGCGCTGCGGCGGGTCCTCGATGCGGGTGACTTCGGGGCGACCCCGGGCGGCTTCCGCGCCATCACCCTCTCGCACCTGGCCGATGGCTGTGCAGCGAGGGGCGTCGCGGCGCCCGCGCTCGCCGAGCCCGCCCGGGCGTGCGTCACCGGGGCGTACACGCAGGCGCTCGCCCTCCACCCACACCAGTGCGCCAGCGTCGAGGCCGGGTTCAGGTGTGATGTCGAGAAGCTCGCAGCCGAGGAAGACCCGCTGGGCCTCGCGTACCTGCTGCTGGTGATGGGCGCGGCGGACCGGGTGGGGCCGTGCCCTGATGAGGGGCTCCATCGAGCCCTGGCGCAGGCGCTCACGCGGCAGTCGATGGACGACCCGTGGCATGCGCCCCCGTCGTACCGGAAGCTCCCGCTGCGCTGGCCGGCAGACCAGAGCGCGCTGCTCGCGGGCCTCGCGCGGACCGACGCCGCGCATGGAACGACGTTTCACGTCGAGCCGCTCACGGCCTTCCTCTCGACCATCGACGGACAGGGAACGCACCGCAGCGGTCTCCCGGTCTCGGAGTTGACGGGCAAGGGCCCCGGCGCCCGGTTTCCCCGCGGGTGCGCCCAGTCGTTCATCAGCCGCTACCTCGCCGAGGTCGACCCGGCGCGCACCCATGGCTGGTGGAAGCGCTACAAGGCCGGCTTCTTCGTCGAGCTGCCCTTCGGCGTCATCGGCTTCCGCGAGTGGCCGCGTGGAGTCGACCGGAGCGGAGACGTCGACTCAGGCCCCATCGTGCTGGGCATCGGTACAGCCGCGAGCGCCCTGGCCATCAGCGCGGCGAAGGCGAACGGCGATGGCGCGCTGGCGAGACGGCTCGAGGCGAGCGCCGACGCGGTGCTCTCGCTCGGCGTCGGGAGCGACGTCGCCCACGTGCCCTTCGCCGAGGCGATTCGGTACGAGGCCCGTTGGCACCCGGTGGCGTCGGCGCTCGAGGCGAAGCCGTGACGACGGTCCTGGGAGAAGGTCCAGCGACGACACATCCCGAGCGACTCGCGAGCGTTGTTCTCATGCGTGAAGAAAGCAGACGTCCAATGAGAAACCGCCCTCGTCCGTCGACGTGGCCAGCGGACACGAAGCGCAGCTCCAGCACGCCCGGCGCCACCTGCGCCGCCATTCCCGTCGACGCCTCGCTCGCCGGCCTCGTCTCGACGAGTGGCGAACGGCTTGACGCACCTCGAGCCAGGGCCAGCAGTTCGAAGGAGCGCGACGGGTGTTTCGAGCGTTCGGGCCCGTGCTCCGCCCGGCGAGTCGTCGATCAGCTCGGCGCCCAGGCGAGCCTCACCTCGGTGGGCTCACCACCAGCCGGTCCTGCGCCTCGTCGATGCGCACGCCCTTCTGCCGGTGCACGCGGCGCGAGAGGGCCTCGGGCTCGACGCCACTCTCACGGGCCACGCGCGCCAGCGTCGGACTCCACGCAATCGAGCGCGCGCCGTCGGCCTCGGCCCGGCCCATGAACGCCACTTCGCGCAGCACCAGCTCCCACGCGCGTGACACGGCCTGGTCCTGGAGCAGCGCGGCCGTCTGCCCATTCAAGTCCACGAACGCCGACGCCACCGCGCGAATGGCGAGCGAGATGAGCGAGGTGCGCTCCATCTCGTCCTGCAGGAACGAGCGCTGCACCACCGCCACGCGGGTCTCCATCAACGCCGTCACCGTCGCCAGCCGCACGTTGTTCGTCAGCACCGCCGCTTCGCCGAACATCTCTCCGGGGCCGAGCAGGCGCAGGTTCTCTTTTTTCCCCGCCACCACCCGCGTCACCTGGCAGTGCCCATCGAGGATGATGTACGCGCAGTCGCCCGGGTCGCCTTCCTTCACGATGACATCGCCGGGCTGAAAGACCTGCTCTGGCAGCTTCGCGGTGCCGTGAATGAACTCCTCGAGGTCCTTTCGCAGCTCGCCGGCCGACTGGTAGCGCCCCGCCTTCTCGGGCGACAGCGCCTTGCGGCAGATGGTGAGCAGCCGGGGCGGCATCGGGCGGCCCGGCGCCGCCACGACTTCGGGCGGCGGGAACGTCACTTTTCGCGCCAGCTCGAGCGTGTCTTCGGCCGTCGTCGCCACGTAGGGCGGCTTGCCGACGAGCACCCGGTACAGCATGCCGCCGAGGAGGAACGTGTCGGTGCGCTCGTCGATGAGGTGGTTCTGCCCGCGCGCCTGCTCCGGCGCCATGTACGCGGGCGTGCCGACCGCGCGCCGGTCGTCTTCACCTTCCTTCGGCAGCTTCTCCTTGCGCCGCGCCAGCCCCCAGTCGACGACGTAGATCTGCCCGTGGGTGCCCACCATCACGGTCCCGGGCTTCAGGTCGCAGTGGAAGATGCCCTTCTCGTGCGCGAACGCGACGGCGTCGCAGACGCGCACCATCACCTCGAGCGCGGCGAAGAGGGCCTCGATGCCGCCCTGCTTGTTCTTGTCCAGCATCTGCTGGAACGTCTGGCCCTCGAGCACCTTCATGGTGAAGCACGTCGAGCGCTTGCGGTCGTTCGACAGCGCGTAGACGGGCGGCACGTTGGGGTGGTCGAGCTGCGCGGTGATGCGGGCCTCGTCGACGAAGGTCTCGAGCGTCTCGTCCTGCTTGAGGAGCTCGGGCTTGAGCACCTTGAGCGCCACCTCGCGGCCCAGCGCCTCGTCGCGCACGCGGAAGACGCGTGACATGCCGCCCTGGCCCAGGAGCCCGAGCTCGGTGATGTCCCACCCGGGAGGCACCGGCTGGTTCAAGGCGTTCGGGTCGTCTTTTTTCCAGAACATGGGCCTGTGGCTCCGTGAGGCTGAAGGTCTACGTCAGCGCGCGGTGGCATGCCATGTGGCCGGGTGAGGGTTGGTGGCGAAGGGCTCCCATTCGCGGTCGAGGGGCTGGAGTCAGCGCCGCCTGCTCCGAACGTCCGCTGGCGCGATGCTCATCGCACGACTCCATCGACTTTCTGCGGAACGACACACGCTGGCGCTGCGGCTCGACGATGGCGCCATCGTCAGCGTCGAGCTCGAGACCCGCTCGCTGCTCGTTCACGACCTCGTTCATTGGTGTGTCGAGGCCGAGCTCGACCTCGACGAGGGCTTCTGGGGCCTGCTCGCCAGCGGTGTTCCGCTCGAGGTGCTGAACGACCGGGAGACGCCTCCGTCGACCTTCACCACCCTCTGGCGCGTCGAAGGTCTGGTCGGTCCGCTCGAGTCGTACCTGCAGGGCCGACTTCCTCATGACCTGCTCGTCGAGGCCCTCCCGTCGTCGTTCACCTTGGCGAACCTGCGCGGGGTCGAAGCGCGCTTCCGGTCGGCGCTCGGCGCATGGAAGGCGACACCCTTTGGCGGTGCGCTGGTCCTCACCTGGCCGCCCAGCGCGCCTGTCGTCAGTTCATGAGGTCGAGCCCCCAGCCACGCGCTCCGTGACGCCGGCTGGTTCAGCCGTTCGTCTCGCGCGCCGCTGCGTCGCGCTGCTCGAGTCGAGCGACTACGACTTCGTGAGTGACACCAGGTACTCGACGACGCTCTCCGAGGGCCCCTCGAGCAAGCGCTGCTGGGCGCGCCCCCACGGCCACACGAGCGAACCGTCCCGCAGCCGCATGCCGGGGAACGTCTGCCCATCGAACGTCACCAGGCCCCACTCGGCGCCATGCTGCCGGCGCAACACTTCACCGAGGTACGACCCGAAGGCCTTCCCGAACTGGGCGACCTGCTCCTCGGTGGGCTGCGCCGTGGAGCGGCTCTGGAAGTACGTCTCAAGGATGGCGTCGAGCTCGGTGACGCTGGCGTCGGTGAAGTCGAGCTGTTTGTGGAAGTCCCGGGCGGCGAGGTCGCGCACGTCGAGCGAGTAGGCCTCGGCGAGGCGGGCGATGGAGGCGTCGGCGACGAAGTGGTTCATGGGGCTTCCTGGCTCGTTGGGCGTGGACGTCGACTGGGCAACAGGAGAAGGGCTGCTCCAGACCTCTGACGCGCGTGGTGTGCCGCTGCGCTCCACCGCGGCTCCATCGACCACCGCCGGCGCGCGGGTTTCGGGTGAGTTCGCTCCGCGGGTGCAGCGCAGGCCCAGGCCACAGCCGAGCAGCAGGCAGCACCACCAGCCGACGCGTCGGAGCTTCATGCCTGCGCGCTCTACAGGGGCTCGCGCGCTCGCGGGACTCGGCGCCGGTTTGCGCGGAAAGCGCCGGAACAGCTGGTGGTTCCTTCGGTGCCGAGCGCCTTGCTGGGCCTGCGCCTCGGGTTTGGTGAGGCGCTGCTGTGGCTCGAGCCGCAGCACGTTCCAGCGGCCTGGCGGACGGGGCCTCAGCGCCGCCTTGGTGCAGAACCCAGTGCGCAGCTGGCGCTGCGATGGCTCGGAGGCAGCGATGGGTTCAGCGTCACCGCTCCGAAGCCTCGAGAGGCGAGGACCACGTCGAACAGGTCCTGCTCCCGAGTCGAACGCGCCACGGGACAGAGGACCCCCATGGGCCGAGTCGCCACGGCTCGCCGGTCCGCCCCTCTCAGGTGAGCTCGAATTCCGAGGGTCGTGCGCCGCTCCATGACGTTGAAGTCACACCCCTGGACGAGGTCGACGCCAACAAAGCCAAGCGCATCCTCGAACGATGAAGAGGTCCGCGTGGCACTCAGCCAGGTGGCGCAACCCGGTACACCACTTGACGTGACCGGCCGCCGACCGCTTTCGCGCTGGCATCAGCGCGGTGCAGCCCGTCGAGGCGCTGAGCGCGAGCGGTCGTCCTGTCTCACCTCCCGCAGTCGCGCGAGCTGCTCCCTCGCATCGCCGCGTCGCTCGGACGAGCCCTTCGCCGCGAGCGTCGCAGAGATGAAGGCGAGGTTCGGTGTGGCTGCCCGTTCACCACCCCGCCGCGGGCACCATCGCGAGGCCCAGCCCCGCCTCGAGCGCCAGCGCGCCGAAGCCTCGGGGCTCGCGCAGCCCATCGTCGACCACCAGCGAGACGAGTCGCCCCACGGCCGTGCCCAGCCACGTCACGCTCACCACGCCGAACACCACCGGCTGGCCCAGTACCAGTGGTGCGAGCCCCAGCGCGACGAAGAGGCCTCCGTACGTCGCGCGGAACTCCCCAAAGCCCGTGCGCGACTGCGCCGACAACCCGGTGAACGCCGCCGCGCGCGCTGGAAACACGAGCCCCATGAGCCCCAGCACCACCGTCGCGACGGCCGCCGCCTGTCCGAGGAGCAGCCCCACCGCTCACCCCGCGGGCGGAGGCGTCGGCTTGAACATCGGCCCCGACGCGGGGAACACCGCGCGCCCAGCCGCCGGGTTCACCAAGAGCGCAAACGAGATGTACAGCGCGATGCCCATCAGCGCGAGCGTCGCCACGCCGATGAGCGTCGAGAGCGCTCCGAAGCCCGCGGTGCCCGGCGCCGTGAAGTGCCGCCCGATGCGCGCGAGGTACAGCACGTCGATGTCCACCAGGAAGAAGAAGAGCAGCTTCGAGAAGAACCCGAACGCGTACGACAGCACCACGAAGATGACGAGGAATGTCACGTCGACCGACAGCACCACGCTCCCGTCGACGCCGCGCCCCTGGCTCGCCTCGTCCAGCACGTACCAGTTGAAGACCCAGTTGAACGAGAACGTCGTCAGCAGCGTGCCGCCCAGCGTGTTCTTGTTCGCCAGCGACATGACGCCCGCGAGGAACTGACAGCCCGCGCCGAACAGCAGGCAGAACCACGACGCCGTCTTCATCATCGTCGCCACCTTCGCCGGCTCCGTCGGCAGCCACCCGAAGGCGATGGGCACCAGCGCCGCGCACCCGATGGACAGCCCCAGCAGCCCGAGCGGCGTCGGCTCTCCGAAAGGCATCGGCGGGGCGTTGGGCGCAGGAGCAGGTCCAGACATGGCTGATTTCCTTCGAATGGGCCGAAAAACCGCCGCGCCCATATGGGAGTTCTTCTCCATACACAACCGGTGTGGGTAGACACAGGTGGGACAGGCTGCTACCCGCCCCCACCATGAACAAGCACCTCGGGGTGGTGGTGGCAGTGCTGCTGGCTGGCTGTGGCGTCAGTGACGTCGACGTCACCGAGCCGACGGACGGCGTGGACGCGACGGCGGAAGAGACGGGCGAGCTGTCGACGCGCACCAACTCGTACGTCGTCTTCCGGCGGGACTACCGCCGCTGCGTCTCGCCGATGTGCGGCGGGTACTGGGTGCGCGACGTCAACCGCAAGACGCTCCGTGAGGAGTACGTGAGCGGCTTCGACTTCACGCCGTCGGGCCTCACCGAGGACACGCAGAACAAGGTGACCGAGGCTCGCGAGGGTGAGGTGGTGCTGCGCGGAAAGCTGGGCCCCATCGAGACGCGCTTCAACACGCGCACCTTCCTGGTGGCCGAGGCGTTCCGCGGCATGCCGGGCGTCACCGTGGCGTCGACCGACACGTTCTACACCGTCGAGGGCGCGCCCGAGATTCGCTGCATCACCGCCCCGTGCCCCGACCTGCGCGCCAAACGAATCCACTCCAGCGCCACGACGCTGTTCCACGACGTCGACGTGGCCCGCGCCGCGAAGGTGAGCGTCGACCGCGTGTGGATGAAGGACCGCATCACCGAGCACGGCGCCGTGGTGGCCGCGCGCTTCGTCACCCGGGGCCGCGAGCAGGTGCTGGACGTCGGCCAGGTCTTCATGCGCCTGCCGGAGCCCTTCCAGTCCTGCCCGCGCGTGTCGATTCAGCAGTGCGCGGCTGGCTACACGCTGTCGTGGGTGCGCAACGAGAACCGCTGCCTCATGCCAGCCGGCTGCGTGCCGACCGTCACCTGCCCGCAGATTCGCCCGTACTGCGAGGCCGACTACACGCCGATGGTGTGGAACGCCGGCACCCGCGGCTGCGCCCGCTTCGCGTGCGACCCGCAGTGGGTGATGAACTGACGACACCTCGCACGAGGTGACGTGACTGCCGCCCGGGCGCTCCGAGAATCAACGGCGCCTCTGGCGGCAGTCGTCTTTTCTGGGTGCGGCGCGCTCCAGCGAGTGTCCGTGGGCCCTCGACGGCCTCAGCCTCTGAAGGAGACGCGGCTTTCACGCCTGATGTCGGTCGCGGCGGTGACGAGACCCCGTCGCGCGTGGTGACGTCTTCTTCGGCGAGTCGATGTTCGCGCGCGCCGACGACGCGCTCGTTCAGCGCCGGGCGAGCCGGTCCATCGCTTCGAGCGTCTGCTGGGGCTCGTCCACCATCAGGATGACGGCGTGCGCGCCTCCCTCCCCTGCGCGCACGTGGACACAGCGGCCGCGCACCACCTGCTCCGCGCGCGTCCACCCGAAGGACACTGTCACCTCGACGGCCGTGTTGAGCGCCACCGCGCGGCTCGTGGAGAACGAGAGCGCCCCGCGCATCAACTCCTCCGCGCGGGCCTTCAAGAACTCCGCTTCGGTGCTGAAGGCGCGCCGATGTCCTGGCGGTGTCTCGGGCGCCACCAGAGGCCCCATCACGTTGCCCCGCGAGCGCTGGTCCCGGTCGATGAGCTGCTTCATCGCCGCGCAGTCACCCACCAGCCGTACGCCGAAGCCGTGCCGCTTCACCGAACGCAGCTCGGGCGGCACCACCACGTGCCGAACGACCTCGCCGTGCATCTCCGTCGACGCCGCGGACGCCGTCTCGAGCTTCACCACCAGCCGGGTGCCCAGCTTCGGGAGCTGCGACGCCGTGATGAAGAGCCCCGTCGCGCTGATGTCTTGAGTGAAGCCTGCCTGCGTCGGCGCCTGCGTGCCGAAGAGGGCCTTCCACCTCCGGGGCATGCGGGTCGCGGCGCGCTGATCCATGCCGGAGCCCACTTCACGAGTCGTGCCCTCGAGGCTCGAGCGCGATGACGCGAGGTTGCCTGGCCGCGGGCCACCGCGTGGCGTGGGGAGGAGACACCCTGGCTGGAGCACGTCGGCTCCACTTCAATGCGGGTGGAATCGGCGGATCACCACGTCAGGGCGGTGCCGACGCCGAGGCCCGCCGCGACGACACCAGCGCCGATGGCTGCGCCAGTGAGGCCGTTCGCCGTGGACGCGAGGCGATCGGCTTCAGTGGCCGTCCAGGGCGAGAGCCGCTGTCCGCCCGGGCCGGTCGTCGTCATGCCGAGCTGGCTCGAGGTGGACGCGGCGACGACGGCCAGCACGACGGAGCCTACCGCGGCGACGCCAGCGCCGACGAGCAGCACCTTCGGCAGCACCCTGGTGGGTGGTCCTGGCTCGGGCGTCGCCGTCACGAGCGGCGGCTGGACGGGCGGCGGCGGCGGGGGGTCGAGCCTGGCCACCACCGGCGCGTCGGCCGGCTTCATCGACTTCGCGAGGCGAACGGCGAAGCGGGCCGCGGGCTCCGAGATGTCGCCGGTGGTCTCGTCGAGCCACTCCTCGCGCGCCCCCGCCGTGCCGGCCTTCACGTCGATGGCCTCGAGCACCCACGCGCGGTCGCGGCCCAGCTTCGTCACCGACACCGTCACCAGCCAGAGGGTGTTGAGCTTCGCCCCCAGCGCGGCGAGGCAGGCGGGCTTGCCGCCGCAGCTCGTGGCGTCAGCGCCGCCGCCCGCCTTGAGGCGCCGGGTGGTCTCTTCGACGGTGAGGGCCTCGACGCCCGCGCGCTGGAGCTCGGCGTCGAGCGTGGCGAAGGCCTTCTTGAGCTCGTCGTTCGGCATGCCCTGGCGGCCCAGCACGAGGAGCCCGACGGGGTCGGCCTGCAGCACGGACAACACCACGGCGGCAGCGAGCATCGTCATGAAGTCACATGATGGCACGGCGCCCGGCGAGCGCCAGCGTCGGAGGCAGCCGGGTCGTTACCGCTCGAGCTCGTTCAGCCTCTCGGAGAACGCCTGACGCTCGTCGTCACTCATCGGCTGCTTGAGCTTCGGCGCCAGGCGCTTCTCGAGGATGAGGCGCTTGGACGAGTCGGTGAGGCGCCCACGGAGCTTCTCGACCCGCGCGGTGAGCTCCTCCTGGCTCGGCACGCGCCTGGGCGTGGTGGGGCGCACCGTCGCGGAGTGCGGCTTCTTGTCGGGCTTCGTGGCGACGGTCGGCGCGGGAACGACGGGCTTCACCTCGACGGTCGGCGGAACCTCTGGTGGCACCACCACCTGCGGGAGCGGCTCGACGGCCGCGGGCTTCGGCTCCTCGACGGGCTTCGGGCTGGGCTTCCCATCGACGACGGGCTGCGCATCGACTGTCTCGGTCGACGTTCGCCCCGCCATCACGAAGACGCCACCTCCGATGATGATGACGAGCAGGCCGCCGACGACGAGCAGCGGCAGCTTCGACCCTTCGCGCGGCGCCGGAGGCGTCGAGTCTTCCGGTGACACCGTCACCTGGGCTTCACGCTGCACCGCGCGCTTCACCACGGCCGTCGTCGAGGCGCCGTGGCGAACCGTCTCCATCACCGCGGGCTCGGCGGCCTTCACCGGCTCGCGCCGCTTCCCTGATGGCTTCGGGGCGACCTGCTGCAGCGACATCGCCGTGTCCGCGGTGCCGACGTCGTTGGCCGTGGCCTCGGGCGTCATCGCCACCACCGTGCGGTCGACCGTCGGCACCAGCGGCAGCTCGGGCTCGGTGGCCTCCCTGGGGGCCTTCTGCGAGGGGCGCACGAAGGTGGGCTCGAAGACCGCGGGCGTCACCGGCGACGGCCGAACCTGCGAGGGGCGTGGTGCGGACGGTGAGGCCGCCGAGCGCCCAGAGAGCTGCCTGAGGAGCGCGCGCACCGGCTCGAGCGACTGCGGCCGCTGTGGTGGCTCCTTGGCCATCATCTGCGCGACGAGGTCAGACAGCTCCTGCGGAATCGAGGGGTCGAGGTCGACGAGGCGGGGCACCGGCGCCGACAGGTGCTGCATCACGAGGTCGACCGACGAGCCCGCGGTGAAGGGCAGACGCCCCGCGAGCAGCTCGAAGGCCAGCACTCCCAGGGCGTAGATGTCGGTGCGGGCGTCGGTGGGTTGGGCGCGCGCCTGCTCCGGCGCCATGTAGTCGGGCGTGCCGACGATGAGCGACGCAGAGGTCATGGTGGAGGACGACACGCCCGGCGCGGTCCGCTTGGCGAGGCCGAAGTCGAGCAGCTTCAAGAAGCGCTCGCCGTCGTCGTCACGGCAGAGGAAGAGGTTCGAGGGCTTGAGGTCGCGGTGCACGATGCCGGCCTTGTGCGCCGCGAAGAGGGGCCCGGTCGCCTCGAGCAGCAGCCCGATGGCCTCGGTCTGTGAGAGCTGGCCCTGCCGCGCGAGCAGGTCGTGAAGGGTCTCGCCGTGGAGCAGCTCCATCACGAGGTAGGGCCGCCCGTCGGGGGTGAGCCCGTGCGCGTGGATGTCGACGATGCCGCGGTGACGAACGGCGTTGACGGCCTGCGCTTCGGCGAGCACGCGCCGCACCAGTACCTGGTCGCCCGAGAACTCGGGCTTGATCACCTTGATGGCGACCCGCTTGTTGATGACGGTGTGCAGGCCCTCGTAGACGACGCCCATGCCGCCTTCGCCGAGCGGACCCAGGACCTGGTAGTCGCCGAGCTTCGCGCCGAGCAGCGGATCACGTACCGACGTGGCGTCGAGTGGGGAATCAGCTGACATGCGCGAGCGAGCCACAGGTTACCCTGACCGATGCACCATCGCGAACGTTGACGCATCGGTCTGGGTTTCGTTCGCCAGTTCAGTCGGTGGTCAGAACGCCGCGCGGGTGATTGCGCGGTGATGCAGGCCTGCCACACTCCGGTTCGGGGAGCGCACGCGATGAGACGATGGTGGGTCCTGACAGGTGGTGCGCTGTGGGTGGCGTGCGTCGCGCCGCCTGAAGGGGCGCTGTACCGGTGCGCGGCGGATGACAGCTGTCCGTCGTCGCGGCAGGCGTGTCGGGTCATCGAAGGTGCGAAGTACTGCGTGGCCATCGACGGAATGACGGGCGGCGGATCGGCCGGAGGAGGCGGGAGCGCCGGTGGTGCGGGAGGAGCGGCCGGCGGAAACGCGGGCGGGGCAGCCGGTGGAACCGCGGGTGGAGAAGCGGGTGGAAGCGCCGGTGGCGCAGCCGGTGGAAGTGCCGGTGGTGCAGCCGGTGGAACTGCGGGTGGTGCAGCGGGCGGAAGTGCCGGTGGTGCAGCGGGCGGAAGTGCCGGTGGTGCAGCGGGCGGAAGTGCCGGTGGCGCAGCCGGTGGAAGTGCCGGTGGCGCAGCCGGTGGAAGTGCCGGTGGTGCAGCCGGTGGAACTGCGGGTGGCGCAGCCGGTGGAAGTGCGGGTGGCGCCGCCGGTGGAAGTGCGGGTGGCGCAGCCGGTGGAAGTGCGGGTGGCGCAGCCGGTGGAAGCGCCGGTGGCGCAGCCGGTGGAAGTGCGGGCGGCTCCACCGACGGAGGAATGGCTCGACCCGACGCGGGCCCACCGCTGATCATCTGGACGATTCCCGACCGTCGCTTCGTCGGTCTCGCGCGCATCGACCCCACGGCCCCACCGCAGCGCTTCGCGACGGTGAGCGAACCCATCGATGGTGGCAGCTCGATCCTCGAGACATGGGGTGCAGCTGACGGCGGTCCGCTCGCGAACCGCCGGACGACCGCGTGGTCGAGCGAGCTTCGAGTTCAGGCGATTGGGGGCACGGGTGCCATCACGGCCGTGGGCGGTGTCGCGCCTGCGGGCCTTCGCCTCGAGTTCGTGAATCCAGCCAACAACTTCAGCGCGCCGAGCAGCGTCCTCCTCGAGTCGGCGGCCACGGGAATGCCGCGCGTCTCGAGAATTCGTGGGCTCTTCGCGACGACGACCTCGCCCATCGTGGTGCTCACCGACCGGACCGAGCGACACATCGCGCGGGTGCGGCGGTTCGACACGGTCTTCACCAGCTTTGGCATGCAGCTGTTCTCCACCGCGATGACGGGCGATGCGTTCGGCGACGACCTCGTGGAGCTCCCGGCGCAGTCTTCGACGACGGGCCGGCTCCTGGTGACTGGGCGGGCCGACGGGCAGCCCTCGTACGCGTCGTTGACCGGGCTGAGCTACGGCCCCATCACCCCGCGCGTGGCGTGGAGCACCTTCCCGCTCACGTCCACCGGCGTCAACGCTTCGCCGCCCGGCCAGTTCGTCGACCTCGTCACCTCGGGCGCGCCGACCTTCACGGGCCCGGTGCGCGCCGCGAGCGACGGGAACCTGTTCCTCTGGCTCGGCGGTCAACTCACAGGGGGAGCGCTCCGCCTCGAGCGGCGGGCGCTGGGCGACCTCGGGCTCCAGCCGCCCCTCGACTCGACGGGCCCGATGGTCCTCGTCGACCTGATCCGCGGGCCCCAGGGGGTCTTCGTGCTGGCGTGGGTCGACCGCGCCGTGAGCTTCGCGGGCCAGGCCATTCCCTACACCCCGGGAACGGGCTCGAACGTCGTGGTCATCGCGATGCTTCCCCTGGGCACCCAGGTCCTCACCTGGAACCTGCCGGGCGACCAGCGTCCCGTCGCCTTCGAGCACGCCGACGGAACGCTCGCCATCCTCGTGAACGAAGGCCCGATGGCGTCCTTCTGGAGAACGCCGACGCCGTGAGCACCCTGCGTCACAGCTTGAGGCGCTTCGTCGTCACCTGACCCGACTTCAGCTCCACCTCGATGGTCGTCGAGAGCTTCTTCTCGTCGTTCACCAGTCGGAGCCGGTGCGTCCCGGGCGGCAGCGGCACGTTCACCAGCGGCGTCTCGCCCAGGTTCTTCCCGCCGAAGTAGACGATGGTCCACGGCGTCGTCTGGAGCGAGAGGAGGCCCGGCTTCTTCCGCACCACGGCCTTCGGCGCGACCTTGCCCACCAGCGGTGAGAGGTCGTCTTCGGGCGCGAGGTCGAGCCCCTCGAGCCCGGCGTCGAGGGCAGCCTCGGCGGTGGCGACGGCGGGCGGCGGCTCGACCGGAGGGGGTGGCACCACGGCGGGCGGGGCCTCGACGGTCCGCGTCGGAGGCGCCGGCGGCGGTTGCACGGCTTCGGCGGGCGTCCGCATCAGAAAGAAGGCGCCAGCGACGAGGAGCGTCAACACGGCCGCCCCCGCGAGCACCGGCCGGCGGTCTCGCCTCAGCGCCTTCCCCATCGCCGTGTCGATGGGCTTGCTCTGGCTCTGGAACGAGGACGGCGTGCTGCCGGTGAGGAGGCCCATGGCCGGGCGCTCCTCGGGCGGGAAGCACGCCGTCATGTACTTCTTGAGCGCCTCGGTGGTGGGCAACGAGTTGGAGTTGTCGTTGAGGTA
>JANRKQ010000064.1:0-2837 GCA_033763395.1 Myxococcaceae bacterium | reverse complement strand
CGGCAGGCCTCGGAGGCTCGTCTCCTGCCGGCCCGGCGTTCCGCGGACGTGATGGGCAGGCCGGCGTCGTGCAACAGGTGGTGGTGTTCTGATGCGCGCGCGACTCGCCCTCCTGGTGCTGCTCGCGCTCGGCGGCTGTGGGCGCACCGTCTTCTTCGTGCGCGTCGACCCGTGCGTCTTCGACTCCGACTGTCCCGAAGGGTTGCGCTGTGTGAACCAGGAGTGCCGGCTCCTCGATGAGCTCGACGGCGGCCGGCTGCGCGGCACCAGGCGCTTCGGCGAGCCGTGCGACGGTGGTGGCGAGTGCGCGTCGGCGTTCTGCCTCAATGGCCCCCAGGGCACGTTCTGCACCGAGGCCTGCAGCGCCGACGCGGGCTGTGCGCTCGGGTATTCGTGCAAGCGCGTGCCGGACCCGGACCGGCCGGACTCGGGCGTCGACCAGGCCCTCTGCACAATTCCGCAGCCGCTGTTGTGTCAGAGCTGCGCGACGAACCAGGACTGCGGCGCCTCGGGTGGAGACCGCTGCGTGACGCTCGAGGGTGGACGCTTCTGCGGCCGCGACTGCACCTTCGGCGGGTGCCCCAACTTGTATCGGTGTGCGCTCCAACCCGATGGGGCGCGCCAGTGCGTGCCCGATGGCCGCACCTGCGACTGCACGCCCGAGACGCTGGGCCTCGAGAAGGGCTGCCGCGGCACGCCCACGCCCTTTGGCCGCTGTGAAGGCAACCAGGTGTGTCAGGCCGATGGCGGCTTCACGCCCTGCGACGCGCCTGCCGCGCTGGAAGAGACGTGCAACGGCATCGACGACGACTGCAACGGGCGCGTCGACGACTTCATGCCTCCGCAGTGCACGCGCACGCTGGGCGGACGGACGTGCACCGGCCCCCAGGTGTGCCTCGCCAGCGCCGGTCTCATCTGCACGGCCCAGGCGCCCGAGATGGAAGCGTGCAACGGCCGCGACGACGACTGCGACGGCGTCATCGACAACGGCTTCGTCGACGCCCAGGGCCGGTACCCCCAGCTCGCGCACTGCGGCCGCTGCTCGAATGACTGCGCGAAGATTCCCAATGCCACGCAGACGCGCTGCGAGGACCTGACGGGACGCTTCCGGTGCCGGGTGCTGGCGTGCGCCACGGGGTTCTTCCCCTCGGCCGATGGCACGTTCTGCCAGGAGCTGCCTGACACGTTGTGCCGCGCCTGCGCCACCGACTCCGATTGTGTCGGCCCCCTCGCGCGCTGCCTCACGCTCGACGGCCAGCGGGTGTGCGGCCGCGACTGCAGCCCCACCTCGGCGTACGGGACGGCGTGCCCCACCGGGTACCGATGCGAGCCCTCGGGCCAGCAGTGCGTGCCGACCACCAACACCTGCACCTGCTCGCCGCGCACGTTGAACTCCACGCGTTCGTGCAGCGTCACCGCGCCGGTCGGCGGGCAGACGTGCCGGGGCTTCGAGACGTGCCGCGCGCCCGGGCCCTCGTGGAGCGCCTGTGACGTCGACTCGTTCAACCCCGAGATCTGCGACGGCCGCGACAACAACTGTGACGGCCGCGTCGACGAGGGCTTCCGCAACCAGGCGTCGGGCCGGTACGAGGCGCTCCAGCACTGCGGGTTCTGCAACAACGACTGCTCGAAGATCTGGTCGCCCGCGCTGCAGAAGACGAACGGCGTGTGTGACACGAGCCAGGCGCTCCCGCGCTGCGTGATGGGCCCGTGCCTCACCGAGACGGTGGGCGGCGTCACCTTCGAGTTCGTCAACGTCAACGGCGACACCTCCGACGGGTGCGAGTGCCGCCGCGTGCAGGGGAACGTGTCGAACGACCTCCCTGACCGCGCGCCGGGCGTGGGTGGTGCGGCCAGCTGGGTCGACGAGAACTGCGACGGCATCGACGGCGTGCAGACCGACGCCATCTTCGTGTCGGCGACGGGGCCCATGGTGGCCAACGGCTCGCGCACGGCGCCGTTCCGCACCATTTCGCAGGGGCTCGCGGCGCTGGGCCCGCAGAACAAGCGCTACGTGCTGGTGGCCCAGGGGCTGTACCGCGAGAACGTGCGCCTCACCGAGGGCCAGCAGCTCTTCGGTGGCTACTCGAGTGACTTCTTGAAGCGAGATCCGCTCATCCACACCACCTTCATCGCGGGCGTGCAGCCGACCGCGCAGGCCTTCGCCGCGGTGCACGTCGAGAACGCAGGCCAGGGCACGGCCGAGACGGTGGTGGCGGGCTTCACGCTCGTCGGGTGGGACGCGCCTCCGGCCGCCGTGGACGCCGCTGGAGAGGCGAGCATCACCGTGTACCTCTTCAACACCGGCCCTCGCGTGGTGCTCTCGAGCAACGACGTGCTCGCGGGCCGGGGCGGGCAGGGTGGCAACGGGCGCACGGGCGACCAGGGCTTCGGCCGGCAGGTGTCGACGGCGCTCAACGGCGGCCGGGGCGTCGACAGCGAGCACTTCCCCTTCGGAGACTGCACCCCTGCCTCACATCGCGCGGGCGCGGCGGGCGGCCTCAACCCCCAGTGTCCTGGCGGCAACGCGCCGCGCGGCGGGAACTCGGTGTGTCCGTCGTACTCGATGGTGACGAACCTCGGCGTGCAGCAGGAATACGCGGGCCCCGCGGCGGGCAGTCGCAACGGCCGCGGCGGGTTCGACCGCACCTTCTCGATGTTGTCCCGAGTCACCTGCAGCCAGGTGCAGGAGAGCGGCTACCCGAGCGCGATTCAGGGCAACGACGGCCAGGACGGGCTGCAAGGGCCAGACGGACCTGGAGGCGCTGGCGGGCCCGGGGCCGCGCGGCTCGCGCGCTTCGGCAGCATCGTCGGTGGACGCTGGGTGCCGTCTCCGG
>JANRKQ010000063.1:0-10981 GCA_033763395.1 Myxococcaceae bacterium | reverse complement strand
GCGAAGGACATTCGCGAGACGTTCGGCCGCATGGCGATGAACGACGAAGAGACGTTCGCGCTCATCGCGGGTGGCCACACCTTCGGCAAGGCGCACGGCGCGCATGATCCGTCGAAGTGCGTGGGCGCGGAGCCCGCAGCGGCCGGCTCCGAGGAGCAAGGCTTCGGCTGGAAGAACAAGTGCGGCACCGGCGTCGGCAAGGACGCGGTGACGAGCGGCCTCGAGGGCGCCTGGTCGGTGAACCCCATCGCGTGGACCTCGAGCTACCTCGAGAACCTCTACGGCTTCGAGTGGGAGAAGACGAAGAGCCCCGCGGGCGCCACGCAGTGGGTGCCGGTGAAGGGCGGTGGCCAGGGCCTGGTGCCCGACGCGTTCGACCCGGCCAAGCGTCACCAGCCCATCATGTTCACCACCGACCTCGCGCTGAAGGTCGACCCCGAGTACGCGAAGATCGGCAAGCGCTTCCGCGAGAAGCCCGAGGAGTTTCGCCTCGCGTTCGCGAAGGCGTGGTTCAAGCTGACCCACCGCGACATGGGCCCGCGCGCGCGCTACCTCGGGGCCGAGGTGCCGGCCGAGGAGCTGATCTGGCAGGACCCGCTCCCGAAGGCCGCGGGCGCCGCCATCACCGAGAAGGACCAGGAGGCGCTGAAGGCGAAGATCCTCGCGAGCGGCCTCACCACCCAGCAGCTGGTGAAGGCGGCGTGGGCGTCGGCCTCGACGTTCCGAGGCACCGACATGCGCGGTGGCGCGAACGGCGCGCGGGTGCGGCTGGCGCCTCAGAAGGACTGGGCGGCGAACGACCCGAAGGAGCTGGCGGCGGTGCTTCAGAAGCTCGACGCCGTGCAGAAGGACTTCAACAAGGGCGCGACGAAGGTCTCGCTGGCGGACCTGCTGGTGCTTGGCGGCAACGCGGCCATCGAGCAGGCGGCGAAGAAGGGCGGCGTCGAGGTGAAGGTGCCGTTCACGCCGGGCCGGGTCGACGCCACGCAGGAGCAGACCGACGCGAAGTCGTTCGCGGTGCTCGAGCCGACGGCTGACGGCTTCCGCAACTACTACGCGGCGGGCCAGACGAAGTCGCCGGCCGAGCTGCTCGTCGAGAAGTCGGCGCTCCTCACGCTGACGGTGCCCGAGATGACGGTGCTGGTGGGCGGCCTGCGCGCGCTCGACGCCAACACCGGCAAGGCGCGGCACGGCGTCTTCACCGACAAGCCCGGCACGCTCACCAACGACTTCTTCGTCAACCTGCTCGACATGTCGACGAAGTGGTCGAAGGCGAAGACCGAGGGCCTCTACGAGGGCGTCGACCGCGCGAGCGGCAAGGCGAAGTGGACGGCCACGCCGGTCGACCTCGCGTTCGGCTCGAACGCCGAGCTGCGCGCCATCGCCGAGGTGTACGCGCAGTCGGACTCGAAGGAGAAGTTCGCGCGCGACTTCGTGAAGGCGTGGACGAAGGTGATGAACCTCGACCGCTTCGACGTGAAGTCGAACTGACGAGCTGCGTTTTTTACCGGCGGCCGGCGTGGGAGCGAGCTCCCGCGTCGGCCGTCGTCGTTTCAGCACTCGATGATGTTGACGGCGAGGCCGCCGCGGGCGGTCTCCTTGTACTTCGACGACATGTCGGCGCCGGTGGCGCGCATGGTGGCGATGACCTTGTCGAGCGACACCTTGTGTTTGCCGTCACCGGACAAGGCCAGGCGCGCGGCGTTGATGGCCTTCACGCTGCCCATGGCGTTGCGCTCGATGCAGGGCACCTGCACGAGGCCGCCGATCGGGTCGCACGTGAGGCCGAGGTTGTGCTCCATGCCGATCTCGGCGGCGTTCTCGACCTGCTCCGGCGTGCCGCCCATCACCTCGGCGAGGCCCGCGGCGGCCATCGAGCAGGCGACGCCGACCTCTCCCTGACAGCCGACCTCGGCGCCCGAGATGCTCGCGTTCTTCTTGTACAGCGCGCCGATGGCGGCGGCGGTGAGGAGGAACCGCACCGCGCCCTCGTCGTCGGCGTTGGGCACGTGGCGTTGGTAGTAGGTGAGCACGGCGGGCACGATGCCGGCGGCGCCGTTGGTGGGAGCCGTCACCACGCGGCCGCCCGCGGCGTTCTCTTCGTTGACGGCGAGCGCCCAGAGGTTGACCCAGTCGATGACGGCGAGCGGGTCGGTTCCACCGCGTGGGTCGGCGCGCAGCTTGCGGTACAGGGCCGCCGCGCGCCGCTTCACCTTGAGGCCGCCCGGGAGAATGCCCTCGCGCTCGCAGCCTCGGCGCACGCAGGCCTCCATGGCGCGGGCGATCTCGACCACACCCGCGCGCACCTCGGCCTCGGTCCGCGTGGCCTTCTCGTTCTCGAGCATGAGGGTCGAGATGGCGAAGCCGTGCTGGTTGCAGAGCTCGAGCAGGTCTTCGCCAGTGCTGAACGGGTACGGAATGGAGCGGCCGCTCGTGGAGGCGAGGCCACCTTCCGGAGTCCCCTCGTGGTTCACCACGAAGCCGCCGCCGACCGAGTAGTAGATGCGCTCGGCGACGACGGTGCCGGTCTCGTCGAGGGCCGAGAAGCGCATGCCGTTGGGGTGCAGCGGGAGCTTCTCGCGGCGGTGGAAGACGATGGCGTCGGCGGGAAAGGCGACGGGGCGGCGGCCGAGGAGCGTCACGCGCTGCGCGCTGGAGATGGCGGCGACGCGCGCGGTGACGGAGTCGACGTCGACGGTCTTCGGGTCTTCACCTTCGAGGCCGAGGACGACGGCGACGTCGCTCCCGTGGCCCTTGCCGGTGAAGCCAAGGGAGCCGAACAGCTCGACCTTCACCCGGGCGACGCGCTCGAGCTGCCCGTCAGAGGCGAGGCGCTCGGCGAAGCGGCGCGCGGCGCGCATCGGGCCGACGGTGTGCGAGCTCGAGGGGCCGATGCCGATCTTGAAGAGGTCGAAGACGCTGATGTGCTCCATGACACGGGGCACTGTACCGACGGCGAGCCTCTGAACACGCGTGAGCTGGTGGCGCGGTGCATCACGGGCGTTGAAGGACGACACGTCATCAAGGTGCGCGCGACACGCGACCTCGGACTTCGACTCGGGACAGGAAAGCGTCAATCTCCTCTTTCGGGATGGCGTTGTCGCGAATCTGTACGTCACCCGTCACCACACGGAGGGCGCTCAAGCCGGCGAGGCTCGTGAGGCTCCGGTTGTTCACCAGTGTGAGCGTCTCGAGTTCTTCGGTCTGCGAAAAGGCCGTCAACGACCTCACTGACGTGCTGTTCAGCCCGAGTCGCCCAGTCAATCGAGACAGGGCTTTCAGGTCGTCTAGCGTCGAGACACCAACCCCTGAGCCGAGAATGAAGCCCCGAAGCCGACTGACGCCCCGGAGCCCAGCGAGGCTTTGGAGCTGCGGCGCACGGGTGATGTAGATTTCACCAACTTCCTCGAGCGTGCCGAAGCCCGCAAGTTCGATGGCGTTGGGCATTCTCTCAAACTGGAGATTCTCATCGATGACTTTGATAGTTGCGAGGTTTGGTGCCGACACGACTTCACCCTGGAAGCCCATGAAGGTGACGCCACCAAGAACTCTCTGACAGCCCTGGAGGGCCTGTGCGAACGGACTTGCTTGGCTTCCTCGCTCCCCGCACGTGAGAAGCGGCTCGACCGGAAGGCCCCCATCGACCTCAATCACCGGTTGGTAACACCCGAGAAGCGGGAGTGCGAGAAGGGCACTGAACTGCCGCGACATGCGGGTCCTCATTGGCCACCGACGACGAACACGCCGTACGCGGCGGTACCGAAACGCTCTCTTGCCTGTTGCGCTACCTCCACTGACCGGTCCGATTGGGGGCGGTGCTTCAGGTCGCCGAGGAACATCTGTCGACCACGCTGGCCATGCACCATGGAGGCTCAGCGCCCGGTCTCGAGCGCGCGCAACCGGCCTTCGTGGTCGATGAAGCGTCGGTCGTTCTGAATCCGAAGCGCCGTGAAGCCGACCTCCATGTCGTCGCGCAAGCCGACGAGCTCAGTGCGGAGTCGGATGAATCCCTCGTGCATCTCGGCTCGAACGTTGGCGATCTCGGCCTTGAGCTCGGTACGCACGCTCGTGACCTCGGCCTTCACGTTCGTCACTTCATGTCTCAGGTTCACCAGCTCGGCCTGAATCTGCTTCAGCACCTCGAGCTGCAGCATCGGGACGTCATCTGTTGGAGTCGTCATCTGCGCTGAATACACGAGGGGGCTGACATTCCTGGGCGACGCCATGGAGGCCATCGTCGCACTGGGCGTCCGAAATTCGCAACTCACGGGCGTGACGCCGGAGCCCAGCCCTCGGCCTTCGCCAGGTCGTTCACCAGCTGCCCCACCAGCGGCGGCACCAACTCCAGCACACTGCCTCCGGAGCCGCTCGCCCGGTACTCACTCGCCAGCGCGCGCTCCGGGTACGACGACACCAACAACGCCGCCTCGACGTTCCCGCCCGAAGGCGCCTTGATCGACAGCGCGAGCTCGACGCCCTTCACCTTCCGCGCGCCCAGCGCCACCCTCGCCGCCGCGTCCGATTCTCCCGGAGGCGCCAGCGTCACCTTCCAGCGCCCGAGCTCGGCCTCGAGCGCCTGGCGACCCGCCTCCGGCACGCCCGGTGTGGACGACCGGTCGACCACCGGCGCCAACGACACATACGCGCTCTTCGCCGCCACGGGCTTCGGCGCCCCCTTCTTCGGACCAGCCCAGGCCGCGCCCGCGACGAGCCCGACGACGAGCCACACCGTGCGCGCCGTCACGAGTGGACCTTCGTCGTGAGCACCTCTCCGAGCGAGCGGCTCATGCGCACCCCACGCGACGCGGGGAACTTCGCCAGCCCCTCGGCCCTCAGCTTCGGCGCCACCTCGGCCTCGTAGCGGCGAAACACGTCCATCGACGGGAAGCGGTACCGCACCTCGAAGCGCAGGGGCGCAGCGGCGGTGGGCTCCAGGCGCACCAGCGTGGCCTCGGCGGCGCCTCCTTCGAGCACCTCGGCGAGGTGCCCGTCCTGCAACCAGCGCACGTACTCTCCGGCCACGGACAGGTCGTCGAACTCGGCGGTGACGGTGTAGGCGATGCTCATCGCGCCTTCTTCGAGGAGCTTCGGCGGAACCGCAAGGCCGACCAGACGTCGTCCACCGCGACCTGTCGCACCCCCACCAGCCCCGCATCGTCGACCGGCGCCCAGCCGCGATCGCGGTTGAGGTCGGTCTCCACGCCCGACCCACCCTTCGGGTAACAAATCCACACGAGCGCATCGTCGCCCAGCCGACTCGCGACGAGCGCGAACACCCGGCGCAGCTCGGCCTGGTCCTTCGCGAACAGGAGCGTCGCCTCGACGACGGCCGGCCGCACCTTCGACACACGAACGCCACGGAGCCTCGGCTTCACCGACCTCGGCACGTTGGGGGCGTACAGCCGGTCGGTCTTCAGCTGGAGCTTCTCGACGAGCGGCTTCGCGCTGGGAGCAGGTCGCATCACCGCGCCTCGTACCACGCGCCGCGTGCCGTCCATCGACACGTGACGACTGCGCCATCGTTGACGTTTGCTGCCGTGCACGGCGAGCCGCGGGTCACTACGACAGGGGCTCACCTGGTGGGGGCGTTCATGACCGCAGTCGAGACGAGCCGGACGGCTGATGGAACCGCAGTGCTCGAGCACCTGCTCCTGCGCACGAGCCGAACCTTCGCGCTCGTGATTCCAAGGTTGCCGTCTCCGACGCGCGAGGCGGTGACGCTCGCGTACCTGCTGCTGCGCCTCGCCGACACCGTGGAGGACTCGGCCACCTGGCCCGTCTCGCAGCGGCAGGCGGCGCTCGACTCGCTCGCCACGGCGCTCGACGCCCACCCGGGCCACATCGAGACGCTGGCGGCGACCTGGCTCCGCGATGCGGTGACCGATGACGAAGGCTGCCGCGAGCTGCTCGAGCACGCAGGCGAGCTGATGCGCGCGGTGCATGGGCTCTCACCGCAGCGTCGCGCCGTCGTCCTCGAGCATGTCATCCGCTCGGTGCGCGGCATGCGCGAGATGCTGAACCACGCCATGCCGCGCGGGCACGAGCTGACCTCGCTCACCGAGCTGAAGGCCTACTGCTACGTCGTCGCCGGCCTCGTCGGAGAGCTGCTCACGGCGCTCTTCCGAATCGACGTGCCGTCCCTCGAGGGAGTGGCGGCGCAGCTCGAGGACCGGGCGGTCGCGTTCGGCGAAGGGCTGCAGCTCGTCAACATCCTCAAAGACGCCGAGGCCGACGCAGCCGAGGGGCGGCGCTTCCTCCCTCCGGCCGTCGAGCGGAGCGCCGTTTTCGAACTCGCCCGCGCGGACCTGCAGCTGGCGCGCGAATACGTGAACGCCCTGGCGACCGGCGGCGCGCCGGTGGGCCTTCTCACCTTCACGCTCCTACCGGTGGAGCTCGCGGTGGCCACGCTCGACGTCGTCGAGACCCGCGGTGCTGGCGCAAAGCTAAGCCGCGACGAGGTCTTCGCCATCGTCGCCCGCGTCGACGCCACGCTCGAGCCCACCACGCCCTGAACCGCCCTCCGCCTCACCCCGCCCGCACCACGAGGTGGCGATAGCCCTCGTGGTACAGCTCCGACAGCGTCAGGAAGAGCGCCACGATGAGCGGCCCGTACACGAGCCCGAGGACGCCGAAGAGCGCGAGGCCTCCGACGATGGACAAGAAGATGAGCAGGCTCGGCAGCTGCACCTGCGCGCCGATGAGCCTCGTCTTCACCACGTTCTCCACGAAGAGGCCCTGCGCGACGTTGAAGGCGAGGAAGCCGGCCGCCGCGCCGTAGCGGCCCTGCGCCACCAGCACCACCGTGGCCGGCACCGTCACCACCGAGATGCCCACCAGCGGGAGAAACGCCATCACCGTCATCACCGTGCCCCACAGCACCGGTGACGAGAAGCCCAGCACCGCCATCGAGAGCCCGCCGAGCACGCCCTGAATGAGGCTCCCCAGCCCGTTGCCCACCACGATGGCGCGGGCCACGGCATTGAAGGTGTCGACGAGGCGCGCCTCTTCGTCGTCCGGCAACGGCGAGGTGGCGAACACGTACCGACGCAGCCGCTCTCCCTCGAGGAGGATGGTGAAGACGATGAACAGCATCAGCACGAAGTGGAGCCCCGCCGCCAGCACGTTGGTGACGACCGCGTTCACCTGCGACGAGATGAAGGTGGCCACCGTGCCCGACGCCTTCACCAGCCAGCCGCTCAACACCTCGGGCGTCCAGGTG
Source organism: Myxococcaceae bacterium (assembly GCA_033763395.1). Taxonomy (GTDB): domain Bacteria; phylum Myxococcota; class Myxococcia; order Myxococcales; family Myxococcaceae; genus Xiheimicrobium. The sequence continues at coordinate 3,762 of JANRKQ010000063.1, read as the reverse complement.
GTGCCCAGCGCCTCGGCGATGGAGCGCGCGCGGCGCGCGAGGAACCCGTCTCCGAACAGCATCGCGTCGAGCTGCTCCCGGCCGAAGCCCTTGAGCGTGTCGTCGTAGAAGGCCGTCGCCTGCGCCGACAGGCTGGTGCTGATGAGCGCCACAGGCACCAGCACCACCACGGCCACCAGCGCCGTCATGAGGCCCGCCGCGAGCGCCGGCCGTTTCACGAGCCGCGCCCGCAGCGCCCGATGCGCCGGCCCCACGAGGCTCGCGAACATGAAGGCCAGCACGAAGTCGGCGAGGAAGGGCGAGAGGACGTAGAGCATCCCCGCGAGCGCACCGAGGAAGAGCGCCATGAAGAAGGCGATGGCGATGAGCGGCCGCTGGGTGTCGTTCATGCCCCGGCGGTGTAGCCCGGCCCGCGTACGATTTCGTGAAGCTGTCGCATGGGGCCCGACACCTGGCCCCGCATGACCGCTCGATTGCTGCTCGTGGGGGCCTTCGTCTCCGGGTGCTGGACGCCGTTCACCGAGGTGGAGGACGACCTCATGCCCATCGTGCGGAATAGCGCCACCGCCGATGCCGGGGTGCGTCCACCGTCGCCCGACGCGCACGTCGCCGACGCTGGGCGGAGTGATGCGGGCACGCCCATGCCCACGAGCGCGTTGATTGCGCCGGTCCCGGGCCCGGTGCCGGCCGCCTGCGGGTCGCTGAACTCGGTGCTGGAGGCGAAGGTGTCTCGTGACGCTGGCTGTGGCAACGGGTGCCTCTTCACCGTCGAGGAGCAGACGTCTGCGTTGACCTTCGTTTCGGGGGGCACGGGCACCGAGTCCTTCTGGTTCGCCGTCGAGGGCGGGCTCGGCCCCGACTGGCTGGTCTTCACCTCGTATCGGCCGGGGCTCGGTCGCCGGCTGGTGGCGAAGTCGCGGCGCTCCGATGCGCTGGTGCAGTTGCAGCGACTTGGCGAAGGAAACGCTTCGGTGATGGGCCAGTGGATGGGCGGCACGTTTCACTACGTCGTCACCGAATGGGCGCCCATCGCGGGCAGCCCTCGCCGCTCCACCCTCCGGGCCTGGAACTCGGCGACGCCCATCGACTCCGAAGTGGTGGCCGAGCTTCCGCAGCCCCTCGGCGCCGGCTTCGGCATCAACTCGCTCACCGCGTACGCCTACGTGCTGGCGCTCGAAGACGGGCTGTACGAGGTGCCGCTGTACGGTGTGAGCCGGCAGGCCCGTCGCGTCATCGCCGAGCCCGACGTCTCGGCGCTGGTGGTGACCGACACCGGCCCGTTCGCATACGGCACGCGGGCTGGCTCGGTGGTGTACGGCGACTGGGGCTCCCAGGTGCGCAGCGAGGTGGTGGCGACTGGGCTCGTGGCGACGACGCTCGGCGTGCTCGGCTACGGCGAGCTCGCTGTGTTCGACCGGGAGCGCGGCGTCTTCGCCATCGACACCGCGACGAAGACGGCGAGCCTGCTCTACGCGCAGCGTCAGTTCGTGCAGGGCTACCGCTACGTCGGCGCCATGCTGGCCCCGTCCTTCAGCGGGACGATCTCGGTCTCCGAGATTTGCTACCCAGACCCCGACTCCCCGACGTTCGCGACGGTGGCGCTCGACCTGCCCTTCCCGCTCACGGGGACACCCGTTCGTGCGGGAGCCGCGCGCTGGGTGACCGGCACCTCGGACTGGCCGTGGCGGGTGCCGGTGCTCGATGGCCCCCCGTGGGACCGGCCGCCCGACCGCGAAGGACTCACCGGCGCGTTCTTGCTGCGCCTCGTAGGACGCTGACACCACGCGAGTCTCGACGGCAGCCAGACGCTACCCGCGGCGTCAGCGGCCGAGGAAAATACCGCCGTCCCAAGAAGCCCAAAACAACCCTTGCTGTACCCCGGAAGCGAGGACCGAACTGGGCGCATTCAAGAGAACTAACTCGTAGCCACCATGGGTCTCGCTCGCGGTCCAAACAAGAACCCGTCGCTGGTCTGGAGACTTGAGAGCGACCCCCTCTGGAACAGCGCGGGAACCTGACCCTAGCGGGAACCAACCAGACGGACTGACAAAAGGGACGGCCCCACCGCGCCAACCGCCATCGAACTGGAAATGATTCCAGACGAATTCGTTACTAAAGGTTGACGCCAAGCCCCAAGCGTTATCCTTGGCAACAGCCGAGATGAAGCCGGCCGAGCACTGAACCTCGGCCGAGGCTCTCACCTCACAAACCTCACCAACCGAATCCGCACTGTCCCGTGAGAAAAAAGTCACACCTGACTGGCGCCAAACAGCAGCCAAAGGCGAGTCGTCTGGAAATTGGATAGCAAAATACCCACCATCAGAACCAAACACGCGCAGCGTGTTCAGTGAATCGAGCGTCGAGAGGCCGAATTCGTCAGCTCCCCACTGCTTCACATCAGATGGATGGCGAAGGAAGGCACCGGCACTGGCGGCGTCAACTGAGAGCCTCTGAATTCCGCCGTCCGTAAGTGCATAGGTATGTGCGCCCGCTTGAAGCCAGTCGAAGGCTCGAGGACCGACGCCGCCATCGCCGAATTCAACCCTACCATCACAGGCGAAACCCTGAGCCAACGGCGACAGGACTGAACATATTCGGCTCATCATTCGTCCATTCACTGGACGCGCGAGATACAACCTACCAACCGCCTGCCATGCATCAGATAGCCGCACCTGAATCTCAAAGACGCCATTCATCTGCCGGGGCGTTAACAGCACCCCCGCGTCAGCGTCCCCTGTCAAAGTCTCAGGCACGTCTCCACCCGTGGAATTGACGAGCCGGTAAAGGGCGTCCGACGGAAAACACCTCCCGCCATCACCAAGGTACTGGCGTGCGAGTACGGTTACAGCCACGGACTCTAGCACATCACCCGCCGGAGCCCAACAGAGTCGCTGAGGACTGGCCGTATCCGTGCCGCCATCGCCGGGCGCAGTGTCGAGGCTGAGACATCCCCCGAACACCACGGCGAGAACCAGTGCAAGTCGTGAGGTGCTCACGGAACGTTCTGCACATTAGGCCACCAAGCGTATCCAAGGTACGGTGGCGGGGTGCACTTTCCAATGGTGGTGTTCCGGTAGTAGGCTTGATAGGTTGTCGTTGTCGTTGCCTGAAACTCGACAACCTCAAGTGTGTTGTCTGAGTGCCCCGTAGTGGCTGCCAGCCTCAGGATCTGTCCAAGGGAGTCGACCTCTGCAATGACGAGGTCGAAATCGGCCTCAGGCGAGTAAAATTGAGTTGGCCGAGATGCGTACGCGAGAGCCACTCGCGCACGCTCGTAAGGCCGAAGCGTGAAGGACGCTCCCGGCAGCTTTTGCAAATTCGCCCCGCCTCTGGCAGGACAATTTACAGGTCCCAAGATCTGACGGTGGTGATTCTGCCTGAAAATAAGCACGGCACCGTTAGCGTCGATTCCACCCGCCCCGTCGAACTCGCTAAGGTGCACGAATGCTGGCAGACTGGGAGTCCTTGCAGGGGTAACCACTCGGTCGACATTGTGCTGAGCTGAAGCTGCAAGGATGGCCCTGGCCACCTCGTTGGGTATCGCTTGCGAAGGTCTAGCTACCCGCCATTCTCCTCCCAGCAGCGACACGATGGCAGCTGCCTGAGGGGCCGCGAAACTTGGGCTCTCTTGGACTTCGTGTGGGTGAAGCAGAGCCCCGCGTAGGAGGCTGAGAGAAGGACGCGCACGGTCGGCTTTCGTAGGTTCCGGGTTGCGAGACTCGTCACCGAAGGAAGGACCGCCGTGCGCATCACGACCGTATT
>JANRKQ010000062.1:0-91078 GCA_033763395.1 Myxococcaceae bacterium | reverse complement strand
CTGCCGAGTCCGCCGTCGCTGCCGAGTCCGCCGTCGCTGCCGAGTCCGCCGTCGCTGCCGAGTCCGCCGTCGCTGCTGAGTCCGCCGTCGCTGACGAGTCCGCCGTCGCCGCCGAGTCCGCCGTCGCTGACGAGTCCGCCGTCGCTGACGAGTCCGCCGTCGCTGACGAGTCCGCCGTCGCTGCCGAGTCCGCCGTCGCTGCCGAGTCCTCCGTCGCGGTCGAGTCCTCCGTCGCGGTCGAGTCCTCCGTCGCCGACGAGTCCTCCATCGCCGACGAGTCCGCCGTCGTTGCCGAGTCCGCCGTCGCCCGAAGCCACAGCGCCGCCATCTGCCTCGCGCCCCGCGTCGACCGACGGCGCTCCTCCGCACGCCAGGACGGTGAGCGCGGCGAGCATCGACGGGAAGGCCGAGGTCCGCTTCGTGCGCGCCATTGCCCGAGTGTGGACCACCAACGCGGGCACCGCTACTCCGCGTGCCCCTCTGCGTTCAGGGTGCGCAGCCGCCTTCAGGCCGCTGCTCGAGCACGGAGGACCACACGTGGTCGGGGCGCGACAGCGTGGGCGCCCTGACGTCATGCGCCTGACGGTCGACCTCGAGGCCCGGGACGAGCCCGTGACTTGCGCGTCAGTCGGTCGATCGGGCAAACGCCTCTCCATGCCGTCCCGGTCCGGCTCCTGGTGCCTCAGCCTCGCGCTCCTCGTGAGCGCCGTGGGCTGCGCGCCCTCACCGGAGTCCTGCGAGCGGGGCCAGGCCTACACCTGCTACCCCGGCCCGATGGGCACGCAGGGCGTCGGCCGGTGCAAGGCCGGGCAGGCCGTCTGCTCCGCGGCTGGCCGGCTCGGCGTGTGTGAAGGCGCGGTGGTGCCCGAGGCCGAGCTCTGCAACGGAGAAGACGACGATTGCGACGGGCAGACCGACGAAGGCGTCACCAACGCCTGCGGCGGGTGCACCATGCTCGAGGAGACTCCCGGGACGCGGTGCAAGCCGTGCGGCACCTGGGTGTGCGCGGGCCTCGAGGGCGTGCGCTGCGACACCAAGCGGCCCAACAACTGCGGCGTCTGTGACGCGCCCGACGTCACCGGCCTCAACCAACCCTGCGTCGGCGCGAACGGCTGCATGGGCACCACCATCTGCCCCGTCGACGGAGGCTCGGACGCGGCGTGCCTGGGCGCGCCCAGGAACAACTGCGGCGTCTGCAACCGGCCCGACGTGATGGACGTCGGGGCGTCGTGCACGACCGGGGGCTGCTCGGGCACGCTCCAATGCGCCAGCAGTGGCACGGCCACGTTCTGCGGAGGCCCCAATCGCAACAACTGCGGCGCCTGTGGCCAGAGCGACGTCAGCGGCCTCAACCAGCGCTGCACCCTCACCGGCGCCTCGGGCTGCGGCGTCACCGCGTGTGACTCGACCGGCACCGGCACCACCTGCGTCGCCTCGCAGGAAGACCCGGACTCCGACGGCGTGGCCAGCCCCTGCGACAATTGCCCCGCGCGCGCGAACCCCGAGCAGACCGACGGTGACGGAGACGGCCTCGGCAACGCCTGTGACAACTGCGCGACCGTCTCGAACGTCACCCAGGCCGATGGCGACGGCGACGGCGTGGGCGACGCCTGCGACAACTGTGCTTCGGTGGTGAACGCCGACCAGCTGGACGCCGACCGCGACGGCCAGGGCGATGCGTGCGATGGCGACCGCGACAACGACGGTGTGCCCAACGCGTCCGACACCTGCGCCACCGTCTCGAACGCGACCCAGGCCGACGGTGACGGCGATGGGCTCGGTGATGCGTGTGATAACTGTCGAACGACCACCAATCCAACCCAGCTCGATGGTGATGGTGATGGGGTTGGAGATGTCTGCGATGTCTGTGTTTCGGTGGTGAACCCCTCGCAGGCCGACGGCGACGCCGATGGCCGGGGAGACGCTTGCGACAGTTGTCCCATGGTCGCGAACCCGAGCCAGGCCGACGCCGACGCCGACGGGAAGGGAGATGTCTGTGACAACTGCGCGACCCTGCCCAACCCGATGCAGCGCGACACCGACGGCGACGGGCGCGGAGACGCGTGCGACCTCGTCATCTCCGAGCTGGCCGCCGCGGGCCCGTCGGGTGCCGACGACGAGTTCATCGAGCTGTACAACCCCGGGCAGGAAGACGTGTCGCTGGCCGGGTGGGCGCTCCAGTCACGCGGGCCGACGGCGGGCAGCTGGTCGTCCATCAACACGTTGACCGGCACGGGCCTCGTCATTCGCGCGCGCGGGTATTTCCTCGTCGGCTCGGGCACGGCCACCGGCTACTCGGGCATGCCCGCGGCCGACTTCGTGGCGCGCAACACCTCGGGCAACCCGAAGGTGCTGGGGCTCGCGAACGCCAACGGTCATGTGCGGCTCGTGCTCCCGGGCGCGACGACCGCCACGCCGGGGACAGACCCGCTCGTGGTCGACACCATCGGGTATGGCACCGGAGCCCCGTTCGGAGAGGGCACGCCCGCGCCGCAGGGCGCGTGGGGCACCGGCGCGCCGTACCAGCCGGCCAGCCTCGAGCGGAAGGCGAACGCGAGCAGCACGTCGATGTCGATGGCGCCGGGTGGCGCTGATGCGACGGCAGGCAATGGCTACGACTCGAACGTGAACGGAAACGACGTCGTCACCCGCGCGCAGCGCCAGCCCCAGTCGGCGGTGTCACCGGCCGAGCCGTAGGCCGCGTCACGGCCCTTCGACGAGCGGGTTGCGGACGTTCAGTCCCGAGAAGCGGCTGAAGTCCCGGTCGGCCGTGAGCAGCTCGTCGACGCCGTGGAGTCTCGCCAGCGCAGCGACCCGCGCGTCATGAACCCGGGCCCCCTGGATGCGGCCGGCGCGGAGCAGCTGGGTCAGGAGCGGCCAGTACCCTTCCCGTTCTTCGCTGAGCATCACGAGGGTCGGCGACGAGAGCCACGCGTCCACCTGGGCGATGGCCGCCTCCAACGGCGTTGGCGTCTTGACGATCTTCGGGTTCGTCACGATGCCGATGAACTCGTGCACGCATGGCCACGGAATCGCCCATGCGGCGCGACCTTCTGCTGCAGCCCTCAGCGCCGATGCTGCACGCTGATGAAACGGCGACTCGCTCCGATGGGCGTAGACCAACAGGTTCGTGTCGAACGCCCTCACCCGCCGCGCCCCTCGTACGCCAGGTCGCGAATGCGCTCCCAGTCGGCGTCAGCCAGGTCAGCCACCAGGCCGTCTCCCCGGAACGAGCGGTCGGGCAGCCGAAACGGGGTGGGCGCCTCGGGTTCCCTCAAGAAGCGTGTCAGGGCCTCGGCGACGATCGTCCGGAAGGGGACTTTGCGCTCCCGAGCGAGCTTCTTCGCCTTGCGGAGCAGGGGGTCGGGCAGCTCAAGGGTCGTTCTCATGTGCGTCAGCATATTCATCCTGATGACGACGCATCAACGCGGGCCTGTGGGTTGGTCGCGCTTCCGTAACGCTGCGCGAAAGACCGGCCTGTTCCCAAAGCGTGGATCTCGCTCGCCCCCTCAAGTAGAGCCGTCCCCGCCATGGCGCGCGACGCGAAGAAGCTCAAACCCGTCAAAGAGTTCAAGCCCCTCATCACCAAGAGCACCGAGCTGCCGCTCGACCCGGAGCGCCTGCGCTTCATGCACGAGACCATGGTGAAGGCGCGCTGCCTCGAAGAGCGCCTCATCGCCATGTACAAGTCCGGCCACGGCTACTTCTGGATTGGTGGGCCCGGCGAAGAGGCCTTCAACGTGCCCCTCGGCATGCTCATCAAGAAGGGCCAGGGCCCGGCCTTCGACTTCTGCCACTTCCACTACCGCCAGTCGGCCACGCTGCTCGCGATGGGCGAGGAGCCGATGGGGGCCATTCGGCAGATGAAGAACACCGTCACCGACCCGTACTCGGGCGGGCGGAACTTCGCGGGCCACTTCTCGAAGAAGGAATGGAACGTGGTGCCCGTCTCGAGCCCCATCGAGGTGCAGTACTCGATGGTGGCCGGCACCGCGCTCGCCCAGAAGCGCCACGGCGGCGACGGCATCAGCATCGTCACCGGCGGCGACGCGGGCACCGCCGAGGGCGACTTCGCCACCTGCCTGGTGTGGACGAGCCGGCCCGGTGAAGAGCTGCCCGTGCTCATCATCGTCACCAACAACCGCTGGGGCATCTCGACGCCGTACGAGCAGGTGCAGGGCGTCGACAAGATTTCGGACCGCGGCGTCGCCTTCGGCATGCGCACGAAGACCATCGACGGCAACGACCCCATCTCGGCCTACCTCGAGCTCAAGGAGGCCTTCGAGTACGTGCGCACCGAGCGCAAGCCCTACCTGGTCGAGGCCCGCGTCTCGCGGCTGTACGGCCACTCGTCGGCGTCGGGCGCCAACTTCAGCACCGTCGAGGCCGACTGCCTGTCGCAGTTCGAAGACAAGCTCGACGCGCACGGCGTTCGCTCGAAGGCCGAGGCGAAGGCCCTGCGCGAGAAGTACGCCGCCGACTACGCCGAGCTGGCGCGCGTGGCGAAGGAAGAGCCGTTTCCCGACGGCAGCTCCATCTGGAACCACGTGTACGCAGGCGAGGCGCCCAAAGACCCGCTGGCCGACTGATTCTTTCCCCTGACCTTCTCGAACGACGGAGACCCACCCCCGTGGCGAACATGGCCCAGGCCATCCGCATGGCGCTTCACTTTGCCGAGACGAACCTCGGCGTGACGGACATCTTCGGCGAAGACGTCGGCCCACCTCTGGGCGGCGTCTTCACCTGCACGCAGGGCCTGAAGACGGCGTGGAACTCGCCGCTCGACGAGCGCGGCATCATCGGCGCCGCCATGGGCCTCGCGATGGCCGGCAGCCGCCCCGTCGCCGAGATTCAGTTCTGCGACTACGTCTACAACACCATCGACCTGCTCAAGCTCGCCGGCAACACGCTGTGGAGCTCGAACGGCCAGTGGAACCTGCCCATGGTGGTGATGACGCCGGTGGGCAGCGGCATTCGCGGCAGCATCTACCACTCGCACTCCTTCGACGCGACGATGACCCACATTCCCGGGTGGAAGACGGTGATGCCGTCGACGCCGCTCGACGCGTACGGGCTCATGCTGTCGGCGTGCAAGGAGCAGAACCCCGTCATGTTCCTCATCCCCAAGGCGCTCATGCGCGTGAAGGGTGACGAGGCGATTCCGGGTGAGCCGGGTGACGACAAGCAGCTGTCGAAGATGATCGACGCGCCGCTGGGCGACCGCTCGAAGTGGAAGCCCGCGTGGCCCGAGCTCGTCGACGCGTCGATTCCGCTGGGCCAGGCGAAGGTGGTGCGCGCGGGCAGCCAGCTGACCGTCGTGTCCTACGGGCGCACGATGCTGCTGGCGAAGAAGGCCGCCGAGACGCTCGCCGCCGAGGGCATCGACGCCGAGGTCATCGACCTGCGCACGCTGTGGCCGTACGACTGGCCCACGCTCGAGGCCTCGGTGAAGAAGACGGGCCGCGTGCTGTTCCTCAACGAGGACACCGAGGTGACGAACTTCGGCGAGCACCTGGCGCGGCGGGTGACCGAGAAGCTCTTCTATTCGTTACTCGCGCCGCCGAAGGTGCTGGCGGGCAAGTTCGTGCCGGGCATCGGCCTGGCCGACCCGCTCGAGGCCGCGTCGGTGCCGCAGCAGCACGACGTCGAGCAGGCGATGCGCGCGCTGGCCACGATGCAGCCGTGAGCTGAACCCCGAAGGGAGCCTCGTGGAGCAGCCGGCGAAGCGGGGCGGGGTGCTGTGGGGCGCGGGTCTTTTCGCGCTCGGGCTTGTCGTCGTTCTCGGTGTCGCGTTCATCGGCGCTCGGCGACAACGTGACGAGGCGCGCCGTCGGGCCGTTTCGTTTCTCCACGAGCTGGCGGGCGGCTTGCGCGAGGGGCCCTCGAATGCGCCGAGGCTGGGCGAGGTCTCGAGCGCGGCGCTCGGGTTCATGAACGGCGCCGACGCGCGCGCGCTGCCACGAAGCGAGCAGGCGCTGCTGACCGGGGCGTGGCTGGTCTTGAGCGACTTGAACCTCGAGCGCTCACGAGTCGACGAAGCGTCGCACTTCGTCGAGGCCTGCGCAGCCGTGGCCGACGAGGTGCCCACGCCGCTCGACGGGCTCGACAGCGCGTTGGTGCGGGCGCGGTGTGGCCTGTTGCGCTTCCGCGTCGCGCTCGCCCGCGACGACCGCGCGGCGATGCAGCAGGCCTTCGACGAGGGGGTCTCACTGCTGAAGACCGGGGGGCCGTGGGTGGGGGAACCGGCGTGGCTCGACGTGTCGGCCGAGCTCGCTGATGGGCTGGCCCGGAGCGCGCTGGCCGAGGCCGACGCTCCGGTCGCGGCGATGCTTCGGAAGGTGTCGCGCGAGCAATCGGAGCGATTGGTGGGGCTCGAGCCGGGGCAGCCGCGCGCGACGTTGCGGCTGGCGCGGTCGCTCACCAACGAGCAGCTCCAGGCGTGGCAGCCGGGCTCCGAGGGGCAGGCTCGAGCGCTGGGAGAGCGCTCCATCGTGCTCCTCGAGGCCCTGGTCGAGACGCCGTCGTCGTTCCGGGCGCTCGAGCTGCTCGCGCAGCAGCTTCGCCAGCACGTCATGTTGTTGCAGCGGGGCGACGCGCCGGAGCAGGCCGAGCCCTTCATCGCGACGGCGCGGACGCGCTTCGAGGCGGTGCTGGCGCTGGACCCCGCGAACCTCGCGCTGCGGACCGAGTACGCGGACCTGCTGCTGCTGGCGGGAGAACCGGCCCAGTCACTCGTGCAGCTGGAGCGCCTGCCGGACGACGCGCTGGTGGGGAACGCGCTGGTCACGTACCTGCTCGCGGCGCTGCTGGCCGACCGGGACGACGCATTCGAGCAGCGGCGGGCCATCATCGCGAACAGTGACGAGCCGCAGGTGCACTGGCTCGAGGCGTTGTACCTGGCGCAGCGGGGCCAGCTGGCCGAGGCGAGCGCCATCGTGCACGCGTGGGGCGGGCGGGCGGCGTCGGCGCAGGTCAGCTGGCCGCTCCGTCGCTTCGACGTGCTCGCCCTGCGCGCGCCGGCCGAGGCGGGGCCTGCGTTGCAGGCATTCGTGGCATGCATGGACGCGGGCGTGCGCACGCTGGCCGAGGACTCCAACTGTTACGGCGCCCTGGCCGACGCCCTCGACGCGGCGGTGAAGGCGCGCGCGGCGAAAGGCCCGTGAGGTCATCTACCGCGAGCGGACGAAGCAGCACCTGCGGACGGTGCGGGCGCGGACGGGGGCGGTGGTGAGGCGCTTCGAGTACGACGCGCAGCAGCGGCTGGTGGGCGTGGTGGACGAGGAGGGGAGGCGCACGACGGTGACGCAAGGGGCGAGGCCGACGCGGTTTGCGTACGGGCCGAATGGACTCGTCTCCCGCGCCGAGGACGCGCTGACGCGGCCGACGACGTACACGTACGCCACCACCCAGCGCCTCGACTTGGTGACGGCGCCGACGGGAGAGGTGACGCGGCTGTCCTCCGACGGGAGAGGCCGGTTGACGTCGGTGACGCCACCTGACGGAGGGACGCACTTGTACGGGTACACGGCGGCCGGGCAGGTGGCCTCGTACGCGCCGCCACCCCTCCTGTCGGTGGCGCCAGAGACGTGGCAGTACTCGAAGGACTTGCTGGTGGGCAGCCAGGGCCACGCGGACGGGCAGCAGACGGTGGTGCGGCGAGACGCGGCGGGCCGGGTGACGTCGGTGGAGACGCCGTGGCACACCACCGACGTGACATACGCGTCAGCGACGGGCGAGGTGTCGTCGGTGCGGCGCGGAGGCCGGCAGGTGGCCTTCCAGTGGGACGGGCCGCTGTTGACGAATGAGTCCACCACCGGGCTTTCGACGGTGGGCTTCACGTACGACGCGGACTTCCGGGTGTCGGCGCTGGCCATCGACGGCGTGGCGACGCCTCGCAGCTACGACGCCGACGGCCTGCTGAGTTCGGTAGGCCCGCAACTCACCCGCAGCCCGTCGTCTGGGAGGCTTGTCTCCACTACAGTGGGGCCGGTGACGACGACGTACGGCTATTCCCAGTACGGAGAAGTCCAGTCGGTGACGACGTCCGTCTCTGGCGCCGTCCTCTACACCCAGGGCCTGCAGTACGACGCCCTCGGCAACCCGCTGGTGTCCGAGGAGTCCCTCTCCGGCGCCACCCGCCAGGAGTCCTTCCTCGACGACGCCCTCGGACGACTCACCTCCGTCACGCGCAACGGCGTCACCACGACGTACGCGTACGGCTCCAGCTCGACGCGGGTGCGGGCGTCGCGCCCTCCTACGGCGTGACCGTCACCCCCGTCGACCCGCTCACCGACCCCGACGTCGCCGTGATGGTCGCGCTCCCGGCGCTCAGCCCGCTCACCAGCCCGCGCGTGCCCGACGCGTTCGACACCGACGCGACGCCCGACGTCGACGAGCTCCAGGTCACCGTCTCCGTCAGGTCCTGCGTCGAGCCGTCCGAGTAGCTGCCCGTCGCCGTCAGCTGCCGCGTCCCGCCCTGCGCCACCGTCGGCGACGTCGGGCCCACCGTCACGCTCACCAGCGTCGCCGCCGTCACCGTGTGCGCCGTGCTGCCAGTCACCCCGCCAAACGTCGCGGTGATGGTGACCGCGCCCGTCGACACCGTCGAGAGCAGCCCGCGCGAGGCCGCGGCGTTCGAGATGAGCGCCTTGCCCGTGTCGCCCGATGCCCACGTCGCCTGTGACGTCAGCACCGACGTCGTCCCGTCCGTGTAGTGGCCAATCGCGATGAACTGCCGCGTGAAGCCCAGCGGCGTCGAGCCACCGGTCGGGTTCAGCTCGATGGAGGCCAGCGCCGCCTGCGTGATGGTCACCGGCGCCGCCGCCGAGAAGCCCGCGAAGGTCGCCGTCACCGTGGCCGAGCCCAGCGCCAGGGTGGTCGCCAGCCCCTCGCTCCCCGCTGCGTTCGACACGTCCAGCACCGCCGGGTTGCTCGACGTCCACGACGCCTGCGCGGTGAGCGTCTGCGTCGAGCCGTCGGTGTAGGTGCCGATGGCCTGGAACGCGCGCACCGTTCCCAGCGGCATGGTGGCGCTCGCTGGGCTCGCGTCGACCCGCGTCAGCTGCGCCGGCGTCACCGTGAAGACGGCCGAGCCGGACACCGCTCCGAAGGTGGCCGTCACCGTCGCCGTGCCGACGTTCATCGCCGTCGCCCGGCCCTCGGCGCCGCTCGCGTTGCTGATGGCCACCACGCCCATGCTCGTCGACGTCCACGTCACCTGCGTCGTCAGGTCTTGCGTCGAGCCGTCCGAGAAGACGCCCGTCGCCTGGAACGGCACCTCGAGGCCCTTGGGCCGCGTCGGGTTGGGCGGCGTCACCTGCAGCTGCTGCAACACCGACGGCGTCACCGTCACCGTCACGCTGCCCGACACGCCTGCCAGCGTCGCCGTCACCGTCGCGCTCCCCACCGCGCCGCCCGTCACGATGCCCTGGAAGCCCGACGCGTTGCTCACCTGCGCCACCGTGCCGTTCGACGACGCCCACGTCACCTGGGTCGTCACGTCCTGCGTGGTGGAGTCCGAGTACACGCCCGTCGCGCTCAGCTGCTCCGTGAGGCCCGCTGGCACCGACGGCCCCACCGGGTTCACCTGCAGCAGCTGCAGCACCGCGGGGCTGATGGTGAGCGTCGTCGAGCCCGTGCGGCCGCCCACGCTCGCGGTGATGGTGACCGCGCCCTGGTCGAGCGCCTGCGCCACGCCCTCGCTGCCCTGCGCGTTCGACACTGTCGCCAGCGTGACGTCACTGCTCGTCCAGGTGGCCGAGGCCGTGAGGTCCTGCGTGGTGCCGTCGGTGTAGAGGCCGATGGCCGAGAGCTGCCGGGTGAGGCCGCGCGGCACCGTGGGGTTCGCCGGAGCCAGCTGCACCGCCGCCAGCTGCGCCGCCGTCACCGTCACCGACGCCGAGCCCGTCACCGCGCCCTGGCTCGCCGACACCGTCGCGCTGCCGACGTTGAGGGCCTGCACCGCGCCGCGCGTGCCCGCGCCGTTCGAGACGCTGGCGATGGTGCCGGCCGAGGTGCTCCACGTCACCTGCTCCGTCAGGTCCGCCGAGCTGCCGTCCGAGAAGACGCCCGTCACCGTGAAGGGCGTGGTGAGGCCGCGCGGCACCGACGCCGTGGGCGGAGACACCTGGAGCTGCTGCAGCACCGCCGGCGTCACCGTCAGCGTCGCGCTCGCCGACTGGCCCGACAGCGTCGCCGTGAGGGTGGTGCTGCCGAGCCCGAGGGCCGTCGCGCGCCCCCGGCTCCCGCTCGCGTTCGACACCGAGGCCACGCTCGCGCTCGTCGACGCCCACGTCGCCTGGCTCGTCACGTCGGCCGTGGTGCCGTCCGAGAAGGTGCCCGTCGCGGTGAAGTCGTGGGTCAACCCGCGCGCCACCTGCACCGTCGCCGGGCTCACCTCGAGGCCCGTGAGGAGTGCGTTCGACACCGTGAAGGTGATGCTGGCCGTCTGGCCCAGCGCGGTGGCGCTCACCGTCGAGGTGCCCACCGCGAGCGCGCGCGCCAGGCCCTCGGTGAGCGCCGCGTTCGACACCGTCACCTTCGTCACGTCGCTCGAGCTCCACGCCACCAGGTCGGTCAGGTCCTGCGTCGAGGCGTCACTGAAGGTGCCCGTGGCCGTCAGCGCCTGCGAGAGGCCCGCCGGCACCGTCGGCGCGCCCGGGGTGATGGAGAGCGATGCCAGCGTGAGGTTCGCCACCGTCAGCGTGGCCTCCCCCGTGACGCCGAGCCGCGTCGCGCGCACCTGCACGACGCCGGGAGCAAGCGCCGACACCCGGCCCACGAAGGGCGCCGCGTTCGAGGCCGAGGCGAGCGCTGCGTCCGAGACGCTCCACGTCACCTGGGTCGTGAGGTCTGCCGAGGTGCCGTCGGTGTAGCGCCCGGTCGCCTGGAAGCGCTGCCGCGTGCCCACCGCGATGCGCGCGAGCGAGGGAGACACCTCGATGCGGTCGAGCGCCGCGCCCTGCACCGTCACCGTCGCCGACGCGCTCTGGCCAGAGACCGTTGCCGTGACGACCGCTGAGCCGACCGACAGGGTGCTGGCCCGGCCATGCGTGCCGCTCGCGTTCGACACCGTCACGACGGCGACGTCCGATGAGCTCCACGTCGCCTGGGTGGTGAGCACCTGCGTGGTGCCGTCGCTGTACGAGCCGATCGCCACGAAGGGCACCGCCACGCCCAGCGGCACGCTCGCCGTCGCGGGCGTCAGCGACAAGCCCGTCAGCAGCGCCGCCGTCACCGTGATGGAGAGCCGCGCTTCGACGCTGCCGGCGCGGGCGATGACGTCGGTCTGGCCGAGCTGCTGCGCGGCGACGCCGCCGCTCGAGGTGACGCTCAACCCCGGGCCCGAGGTGCTCCACGCCACCTGGGTGGTGACGTCACGCGAGCTGCCGTCGGAGTAGGTGCCCGTCGCGGTGAAGCCCTGCGAGGCGCCCCGGGGGAGCGCGGTGACCGACGGCGAAATCGTCAGCGACACTAGCGTGGCCGGCGTCACCGTCACCGCGATGTCCACGGACTGGGCGCCGACCGTCGCGCGCACGGAGGTGCTCCCCGCCGAGAGGCCACGCACCCGGCCGTGGGCGCCGGCCACGTTCGAGACGCTGGCCGTCGAGGCGTCGGTCGAGCTCCACGTCGCCTGCGCGGTGAGGTCCTGCGTCGAGCCGTCCGAGTAGGTGCCCGTCACGGTGAGGTCGGTCGTCACGCCCACCGGCACCGAGACCTGCGTGCTCGAGGCCGAGAGCGAGACGAGCGTCGCCGGCGTGACGCGCACGGTGACGTCGCCGCTGCTGCCCAGCGCCGACGCCGACACCAGCGCGCTGCCCTCGGCGAGCGCCGTGACGAGGCCCTCGACGCCGCTGGCGTTGCCGACGCTGGCCACCGGGGCGTTCGACGACGTCCACGTCGCCTGGGTCGTCAGGTCCTGCGTCGAGCCGTCCGAGAAGACGCCCGTGGCGGTGAGGCGAAGCGTGGTGCCCCGCGCAAGCGACGGCGCCGTCGGCGTCACCTCGAGGCGGGTGAGCTCGGCCGGCGTCACCAGCACGGTGAGCTGCACCGACGAGGTGCCCAGCTCGGCCCGCACCTGCGCCTGGCCGACGGCATGGCCCGTCACCCGGCCGGGGTTCGTCACCGGGTCGACCGACGCGATGGCCGGCGCGCTGCTCGTCCACGTCACCTGCGCCGTCACGGCCTGCGTCGAGCCGTCGCTGAAGAGGCCCGTCACCGCGAGGTCGACGAAGGTGCCCATCGGCAGCGACACCACCGACGGCGACACCTGAAGCCCCTGCAGCACGGCGGGCGTCACGGTGACGGACACGCGCGTGGTGCGGGCTCCGAGCGCGGCCACCACCTCGGTCTGCCCGGCCGAGAGCGCCTGCACTTCACCCCGCTGGCCCAGCGTGTTCGACACCTGCACCACCGCGGCGTCCTGGGCGGTCCACAGCACCTGCTCGGTGAGGTCCTGCATGGTGCCGTCGCTGAAGCGGCCCACGGCGGTGAAGGCCGACAGCGTGCCCGCGGCGAGCGTCAGCGGCGACGGGGCCACGTCGAGGGCCGTCAGCTCGGCGGCGGTGACGGTGAGGGGCACGGCCACGCTCTTGCCGTCGAGCTCGGCGCGCACGATGGAGGTGCCCAGCTCGAGCCCCCGCACCACGCCCTGCGCCGACACGGTGGCGACGCTCGCCGCGCTGCTCGTCCACGTCGCGCGCGCCGTCGCGTCGGTGCGCGTGCCGTCGGAGTAGATGGCCGTGGCCGTCACGGTGGCCTGGGTGCCCTTCGCGAGCGTCAGCTGCCCGGGGCTCGCTTCGATGCGCTCGAGGGTAGCGCCGGTGACGGTGACGGGCGTCGCGGCCTCGACGCCGCGCAGGCGCGCCTGCACCTCGGTGGCGCCGACGGCCCGGGCGGTGAGGGTGCCGCGCTCGCCCGCGAGCATCGAGACGAACACCACCGAGGGGGCGCTGCTCGTCCACTGCACCTGCTCGGTGACGTCGAGCGAGCGCCCGTCGGACAGGCTCGCGGTGGCCTGGAGGCGCTGCCCGGTGCCCAGCGGCAACGTGGGCGAGCGCGGTGACAGCGTGAGCTGCCGAATCGTCGCGTCGGTCACCTCGATGGGCACGGTGGCCGACACGCCGTCGAACGAGACCTGCACCGTCGCCTGGCCCGCCGAGACGCCCGTCACGATGCCCGGCGCCTCGTCGCGCATCGACACACCCGCTGCCTGCCCCATGACGGAGTAGATGGCGTTCGTCGTCACGTCCTCCACCGAGCCGTCGGCGCGCACCGCGCCCACCTGGAGCTGCAGCGTCAGCCCCACCGGCACCACGGGCCGGGGCGGGTTCACCTCGAGGCGCACGATGGTGCCGCCCACCACCTGGAACGAGAGCCTTCGCGAGAGGTCGCCCTTCGAGGCTTTGACGCGCGTGCCGCCGACGTTCAACCCGTGCACGCGGCCGGGCACCGTGGCGTCAGCCGCTCCGACGAAGCCGTCTTCCACCTGCCACTCCACCTCGTCGGTGATGGGCCGCACGGTGCCGTCCGAGAAGGTGCCGGTGGCGACGAAGTCGAGGTGGCTGCCGCGCGACAGGCGCGCGTTCTCGGGGGTGATGACGATGCTGGCCAGCTCAGCCGGCTTCTGTGGGCGCAGGCAGCCGAGCAGCCCGAAGGTGGTGACGACGGCGACGATGGTGGGTCGAGACAGACGCATGGCGCTCCCCTTGGACGTGAAGTCCGGGGACGGGCGTCTTCAGGCGCGATGCCAGCCCGGCAGGGCTTGATCCACCTCGGCAATTTGAGCCGCGCGCCGGGTCGTTTCGGCCGCGTGGGGTCGACGGCGACCGGGATCAGCGCGTCGGGCGCCGGCGCAGGTCGAGCGCGACTCCAGGCCTCAGGGGGTGTAGCGGAGGACCTGCCCGGCGACGACGGACGGCGTGTTGTACGACGCCTGGACGCCGTCGGTGCCGTCGGGCGACTCGATGCCCACGGTGGCGCTGAGGCCCCGCTCGAGGTCGACGTCGCCGGGGTCGGTGCCGGCCGTGAGGCTGCACGCGTGCAGCTCGATGACGTTGGTCGTCTCGTACAGCCGCGCCTGCACCGTCACCAGGGAGCCTGTCACGCCGAAGAGCGGCACGGCTTCCCACTGCACGGTGAAGCGGCGCGTCGAGCCGGAGCCGAAGACGGCGCCCACCACGCGCGCCGCGCCCATGTTGGCCGTCGGGTCGAGGTCGTCCCAGAAGGGCGCGATGACGCCGTTGGGGTCGAAGGCGGTGGGAATCGGGTCGTTCGACGAGGCGGGGTCTCCGAGGCCGGTGCTGGCGGTGTAGAGCTGGAGGAAGCCGTTGCTCGACACCGAGTAGTGCGTCACCGGGGTGCCGAACGACGAGAAGGCGAAGGGCAGCGCCAGCGTGTCGCTCGTCTCGTCGTCGTCGATGACGGGCATGGTGGTGCCCGTGAGGAGCGGAATGACGGTGGCCCCGGCGAACGAGTCGCAGGTGCCAGACATCGTCGTCACCGTGTAGGGCGGAGGGCTGAGCCGCAGCGAGAGGTCGAACGCCGCGCTCGTGGCGGTGGTGCTGTTGGCGTCGACGATGACGAGCACGTCGCGCGAGGTGCTCGAGCTGTCGCTGCGGGTGGTCTCGGTGCGGGGCATCGCACCTCCGCTCACGTCATCGGCCGAGCCGACGCAGACGAGGGTCGGCATCAGACAGGCCGCGACGCTGGGCACGATGCTGACGGTGAGGTCAGCGGTGCTGCTCACCGCGGCGGTGATGCGCAGGTTGGGTGGCACCGTGACGCGGTAGGAGCGGTCAGGCCCGGCGCCGAAGAGACACGTCGACGTATTCGTCGAGAAGCCGAAGTCGCTCGCGTAGGTGGCCAGCGACTCCCCGACGAGGGTGGTGCCGCCATCGGCCACCGTCACCACCGGCGCCTGGTCGCAGGCGTCGCCAGGCGGCACGGGGCCCGTGGACAAGGAGAGGTCGAACGTCGCGCTCGAGGCCGCGCCGCCGTTGGCGTCGACGATGACGAGCACCTCACGCATCATCGGGGTCGCGTCACTCAGGGCCGTCTCGGTGACGGGCATGGCGCCCGAGGCCTGGTCGTCCGCCGAGCCGATACAGACGAGCGGTGCCGACTGGCAGGCGGCGACGCTGGGCACGATGTTGACCGTCAGGTCGGCCGTGCTGCTCACCGAGGCGACGAGGCGGAGGTTGGCGGGCAGGGCGACGCGGTAGCTCCGGTCTGGGCCTGAGCCGAAGTTGCAGGTCGTCGTGGGCGTCAAGAAGTTGAAGTCGCTCGCATAGGCGCCGAGCGCCTCACCGAGGAGCGTGGTGCCCGCGTCAGCCACCGCGATGAGCGGAGCCTGGTCACACGCCTCTCCGGGCGGCACCGGGCCAGCCGACAGCGTCAGGTCGAACGTCGCGCCGGGGCGCGCGGCCTGGCTGTCGACGATGAGCAGCACCGGCCGCGGGGTCGCCGAGGTGTTCTCGAGGAAGACCGTCTCGGCGATGGGCTGTCCCGCCAGCCCGGTGCCGACGGCGTCGGCCGACGACAGACACTGCACGGTGGCCGCGGTGCACGCGGTGACATCGTCGACGAGGGAGAGCGACAGGTTCGTCTCGCTGCTCGCGCGCGCGGTGAGGCGCAGGTTGGGTGGAATGGTGACGGCGTAGACGCGGTCGGCGCCGGAGAGGAAACGGCAGCCCGTCGCCATCGTCTGGCCGCTGTAGTCACCGAGGAAACCATCGAGCGGCTGCGCGCTCAGGGACACGCCGGCGTCGCCGATGGTGGAGGTCGAGGTGGCCGAGGCGCACACGTCACCGGGCGGCGGCATCGACGTCGCCACCGTCAGCGTGAAGTCGCCCGAGCCCATGTTGTAGCCGTCGAGGACGATGAGCACGGTGACGTCGGCCGCCGAGGTGTTGAGCCACGACACGGTGTCGGTGCCGCTCGAGGCGATGTCGGAGCCGGCGAGGCAGGTGAAGGCCGCGGCGCCCGCGTCACCACCGGTGCAGCTGGCCGCCGAGGCGACGAGGTTGATGGTGGCGTCCCACGTCGAGGTGACGCTGGCGATGACACCCTGCCCGGCGGGCACCACCACGCTGTAGACGACGTCTGGCGCCGCGCCCGTGGAGGACGACTCGGCGCAGCCCGTGGCGTTGTCGATGAGGTAGTCGTCGCCGAGGCCGGTGGTGGTCGACGTCACCGTGATGGGCGTGCCGGGCAGCGCGACCGGCGCGTCGCACGTCTCGCCGCCCATCAGCATGCCGCCGTCGATGGGCGGCGCCGACCCGCCACCCATGCCGCCCGCGTCGCCACCAGCCATGCCGCCCGCGTCGCCACCAGCCGAGCCACCGGCGACTCCACCGGCCGTTCCGCCCGCTGCTCCACCCGCCGCCCCGCCCGCGCTGCCGCCACCCTGGCCACCGCCGGAGGTCCCACCTCCGCTCTGCCCGCCGCCCACGCCCGAGGAGCCGCCACCCACAAGCAGCGAGCCGCCACCGCCGGTGCCTCCCGCGTCGGGGCGCATGGTGCCCCCGGGGCAGCCCGCGAGAACGACCGCCAACGCGCCGAGCGCGCTCCATCGCATGGTGTACGTCATGTCATTGCTCCCCGAAGGTGTTCCGGCCGAACCTCGAGCGCTCCGCGTGTTCGACGCGGAGACGTTGAGTTCGCCCCCCGTAGCATCGCGCCGCGCGCTTTGAACAGCGCCAGCGGCCTCTGGTGTCGCTCGTCATCAGGGGGGCCTGCGGTGTTGGCCCGGCGCGGTGGAGCCGTCAGCGGCGACCAGTCGGGTCGGCGAGCAACTCGCTCACCACCCGGCGCGCGCCCCACGCACAGGCCGGCACGCTCTGCCCGGGGAAGATGGTGTCGCCCACACGCACCAGGCCGGGCACGCGCGTTCGCCCCGTGGGGTACCCGCGCGCGAGCGACGAGAAGCTGAAGGGCAAGCCGCCGACGCGCCCACCCCAGCGGCCGGTGAAGCCCTCCCACGTCTTCGGGGTGCCCGGGAGCACCACCGGCTTCTCGGCGTGGGCGAGCGCGGGGAACACCTTCGTCAGCGCCGCCACCAGCTCGTCGCCCACCTGCGCCTTGCGGGCCTGGTGCTCGGCGTCGGTGAGGCCCTCCCAGGCCTTCGCGGGCGCGTGGCAGCTCACCGTGATGGCCCGGTAGCCCTCGGGCGCGGACTTGAAGTCGCCGCGCTTCGACAGCGTGACGAAGAGCGAGTGGCCCTGCGAGACGGGCAACGCCTCGTCCAGCACGAGCTGGTGGTACGGCGCGACGTCGTCGTCGAACACGTCTCTTACGCCGAGGTAGAGCGTGCAGGCGGCCCACGCGTCGGGGTGCCGGCGGCGCACGCCGTCGAAGGTGCCCGCGAGCGACGGGGCGACGACGCGCGCGGCGTCCCAGTGGGTGAGGTTCAGCACCACGTGCGAGCCGTCGAGCGTGTCGCCACCGGCGCGCACCTCGAAGCGGCCCTGGCGCCGGTCGACGTGCTCGACGCGGGTGTCGAGCTTCAGGGTGCCTCCGCGCGAGACGAAGACGTCGGCGAGGTGCTCCACGAGCGACGAGAGGCCGCCGTCGACGAGGTAGAGCGGCCGCTGCAGGTACTCCACGCCGAGCGCGCCGAAGAGCCAGGGCACCTGGGCTGCCGGCGCCTGCGTCGACACGAGCAGCAGCTCGTCCAGCATCGCGCGCGCGTCTTGGGAGACGTCGCCTTCGGCCTCGAGCGCTGAAGCGGTGCTGCGGGTGAGGGCCGGGAGCAGCTTCCACGCCTGGGGGTTGGTGGCGGCGCCCAGCAGGTCGCTGGGCCGCTTCGGGGGAAAGTGCACCTGGGTGACGAGCTTCCACCCGGCCGAGCCCACCTCGACCGCCCGGCGCCAGAAGCGCGGCATCGCGGGGCCGAAGCGGTGGCCGAGCTGCGTCTCGTTCGCCCGCGCGTCCGTCGAGAGGGTGAGCGGCTGCCCGCGCTGCCAGACGGTGAGGTTCTTCGGCGCGGCCGGGGCCGTGTAGGGAAGGTCGAGCTCACCGAGGACACGGCCGAGCGGCATGTCGGGCTCGAGCCCGATGAGGGTGGTGGCGCCGGCGAGGAAACGGAAGCCCTTGATGGGGAACGCCGACGCGCAGCCGCCCACGCGCGACTTCGCCTCGATGAGGGTGACGCGGTGGCCCGCGCGCTGGAGGTAGAGCGCTGCGACGAGCCCGCCTGCGCCAGCGCCGACGACGATGCTGTGGGACGACATGGGCGCGGACGTAACGGTGACGCGTCTACCGCGCCGCGTGCGCTTCAGCAGGACTTGCGGCGGCCAGTGGTCCGTCTTTCCGTCTCTGTGTGCTGCCTCCAGCCAGGGCGCGTGGTGAACTCGAGGACGTGCCGACGAGACGCTTCTTCGAGTGGGGCGCGTGGTGTTCGTCACCCGGCGCCCGGTACGGCTACGGTGAGCACGACGGCGGCTGGCTCCAGAGCTTCCCGTACGCGGACGCCGAGTTCGGCCTGGCGGTGGTGCTTCGCGGCGCGGGCGGCGGCTCACAGCAGGCGACGTTCCGCAACACGCTCGAGGCGTACGTCGACGGCGCCGTCTCGAGGTGGAAGCGGGGGTTGCCAGGCTCCGTGGTGGACCGGTTGCGAGACCTGCGGCTCGAGCTCGACCGTCAGTTCAAGGAAGCGACCGAGCCGTTCTTCGCCAATCACTTCCAGGCCTACTGGGCGGCGCTGCTGACCGACGGAGAACGCTGGGCGCACACGAACATGGGCTGCCAACGGGTGTATGGGTTCTCGGCGAAGGGGCTTCGTCGACTGAGCACGGACGACACACTCGAGACCGGGGCGCTCGTGTTGGAGAAGGGTAGCTTCCGCGGCACGCCCGGAGACCTCGAGGGGTTCGCGGTGCACGACAGCCCGCTGGGTGAGTTGGCCGGGCCGCTCCCCGAGGTGCTGGTGCTCGTGTCTGGGCTGCTGGGCAAGCCGCACCTCGATGACGCGGCGCTGGAGCGCATCGTTCAGCGGGCCGTGACGGGCGACGTCGGAGCAGAGACCATCGCGCGCCTGGTCTTCGAGCAGGTGGCAGCGAACGGGCCGGACGAGCAGCACCAGTGGTTTCGTCACGGCGCCGTCGGCGTCGTCCGGCCTTCGACGTGAGTCACCGGGCCTTGCGTGCACGAGCGCGGAAGCGACTGAGAGCCCAGACGACGAGGAGCACGTCGACCCCAGCGCCCCCGGTGCCACACCCGCAGCCCGACCCGCCCGCGCTCGGCGCCGAGACGTCGACGTCGAAGCGGAGCACGGCCGCGCCGTCATCATCGTCGGCGACGCGCGCCTCGACGGTGAAGCGGCCGGTGTCGCTGGGGCCTGGTGTCCAGCTGAACGCGCCACTGGGCGTGAGGGCGCCGGGCCCGGAGAGGAGCGTCCACGTGAGCGGGTCTCGTGCGCCACCGGGGTCCGTTGCGGAGAGGGTGAGCTGCACCGCATCTCCGGCGCGCACGCGCAGCGGGGCCTGGGGAGTTGGGGTCGGCGAGACGTTGAAGACGCTCACGTCGCGCTCGACGCGACGCTGAGCGCCGAGGGCGTCGGTGGCGACCACCGTCACCTGGAAGCGACCGTCGTCCTCGAAGACGTGCGTGAGGTCGCTCCCGTCGACCTTCGGGGTGCCGTCGCCGAAGTCCCACTCCACCCGGGCGGGCTCGCTCTGGCCGTCCATCACCTCTGCTCGCAGCGTGACGGGAGCGCCTTCATTCGTCGTGACAGGCATCGAGACGCGAAGGCGCGGCGCTCCGTTTCGGACCTCGACGTCGAGAGAGGCCGAAGCGCGAGCGAGCCCGTCGGACGCGGTGACGGTGGCGCGGAAACGGCCTGGGCGTTCGTACACGTGGGACACCTGCGCGCCGCGAGCGGTGGCGCCGTCGCCGAAGTCCCAGGAGAGCTCGAGGTCGTCACCGCCCGGGTCGGTGGCCGTGGCTTCGAACCGGAGCGGGTCACCCTCGACGGGCTGAGCCGGCGTCGCCGCGACGCTCACGGCGGGCGGTGCGTTGGTGACGGTCCACCGCACGGTGCCTTCGCGGTTGCCGTCGAGCACGCCGTCGGAGACGCGGAAGCGCAGCGACGCTTCTCCGCGGAATCCCGCAGGCGGTTGCCACGTCAGCGTCGGAGGCATTCCGCTCAGGACTCCACGTGGTGGCTGCACGACGAGGCGGTACTGCAAGGTGTCGCCGTCGGGGTCGCGCGCGGGGAGCGTGAAGGCGATGGGCTGGCCCTGCACGAAGGACAGCACGAGGTCGTCGACCAGCGGGGCGTCGTTGACCGGCGTGACGGTGATGGTGACGAGCCCCGGCTTCGACGTCGAGGTGCCGTCGGTGACGCGGAACTCGAAGTCATCGACGCCCCAGAAGTCGGGGGCAGGTGTGTAGACGAGCTGCGGTGGTGTGCCCGAGAGGGTGCCGTGCGCAGGTGGGCGGCGAATGGAGAAGGTGAGCGGCTCGTTCTCGGGGTCGGTCGCGGTGAGGCTGAGCGAGAGCGGGACCTCTTCTCGCGTGGTGAGTTGCAGGCGCGCCGGGACCGGAGGTCCGTT
This sequence comes from Myxococcaceae bacterium, assembly GCA_033763395.1. Lineage (GTDB taxonomy): Bacteria > Myxococcota > Myxococcia > Myxococcales > Myxococcaceae > Xiheimicrobium. Next base: position 70,526 of record JANRKQ010000062.1, on the reverse strand, counting down.
CACGTCGATCATCCGCGTTTTGATGCGCCAGGTGTTGAGCCGGCCAGCGTGCTGGCTGTAGGCGAGCCAGTAATCGCCGCTTCCCGGCGTGCTGATGGCCGGCAGCACCTCATGCTGGTAGTTGCCGCTGAGCAGCAGGCCGCCATCCGCATCCAGAACGACCCCATCGGCCGTCACCCTGGCGCCGTAAATGTCGAAGGAGAGACCGGAACGTTTGTCCTGCCACGCGACGAGGTAGTCCGTACCATTGGTGCCAATGCTGGCAGAGCCTCGTTCGCCAGACGGCGGAGACAGCTGGAGCACGCCTGCGTCGAGAGTCGTACCGGCGCGCGACACGAGCGCTCCGCGAATTCGTTCGCTGTCGAAGGACAGAAAGTACGGAAAGATACGAACTCGCCATGCTGGTTGTTGATTGGACTCCTCCCATGCCACCAAATACGTATCGCCGTTGCTTGAGACGACTGGCCCGAATTCAAAGACGGGTGTGTTCGCAATTGGCAGACCTTGGGGGTCCAGAATCGAGCCGTCGGGAGTAATTCGTGTACCGGTGATGTCGATCCCGCCGTCGGCGTTCATCGTCGACCAGACGGCGAGATAGTCCGTACCTGCGCTGGCGACTGACGGAGTATCAGGGTACGGGACACGCAGCATATGACGCAGAGGCGGTGTGTCGAGCACCGCTCCGGCGGCTGAGACCCGGCTCGCCCGGAACTCCCCGCCCGCTGTCCAGGCCACGAGGTAGCTCGAGCCATTGCTGGCGACACGTGGCACCCCGTTTGATGAGATTCCCACCGTCAGAGTGATGCCGCCATCGTCGAGCACAACGCCCTGGGTCGAGACGCGTGCGCCGCGAATGGCATGGGAGGGCTCACCTCGAAAGTCGAGCCAGACCACGAAGTACTCTGTTCCGTTCGTTGCAACCGTCGCGAGGGCCTGGTCGCCTCCTCGAGAGATCAAGATTCGGGAGGGGTCGAGCTGGGCTCCCGCGCGGGTGATGCGCGCTCCGTAGATGTTCCTGTCGTTGTCCCAGACGACGAGCGATTGGTCGCCGACGGTAGCAATGGATGGAAGTCTTTGGAGGTCCGGCCAGGCCGTGAACAGGACGGTCGCTCCAAGCGGTTGACCAGTCGGGTCGATCAACTGCGCGCGACGAGCGCCTCTGGCGTCGAAGGCAACGAGCATGTTGGGCCCAGTGCTCGCCATCGCGCTGCTTTCGACCGACGATGCAAGTACCGACAGAGGTGCTTGGACCGAGCCATCTGGGGTCAGCATTTTTGCGACGAGCGTGCCGTCGCACCGCACCCACGACACCAGAAACCCATTGCTGGTGCCGAGGGCCCTCGACCGGCCGGCACAGGGACCGTCTGAGAGTGCAAAGGCTGCTGTGGTGAGTGGGACTCCCGCCGCAGACAGGTAGAGTCCCTCGACGTGCACATTCGAAGAGTTGGGGAGCCGTCGCGTCCACGTCGCGAGAAAGCCACCATCGCTTTGTGCGAGCGATGGGTCGAGGAGAAGACCCGCGTCTGCAAGGAGGACCCGATCAGGGCCATGCCCTCCGTCAGACTCGATGGTCGTCGTTGTGGCCAACCAGTGTGTCCAGTCATGGTCCGGCTCCAGCCAAAGGACTCGGTATCCGCTCCCTGATGACACGAGTGAAACGGGGGCCTCAGCCCACGTCGACAGCGAGATTCCCTGTGGGTCCAGGACTGCACCGGCACTTGAGACCCTGGCGACCCTCAGTTCACGGGAAGAGTTCCACGCGACGAGATAGTCGACACCATTCGACGCTGCCGAGACCCATGCCTCGAACTGGTATGGCATGTTGGCTTCGTTGGAGATGAGCAGAGGCGCTGGGTCAAGGACCGTTCCTGACGCAGAGATTCTGACCGCCCGAAGTGACGAGCTCTCGAGCCACAGCACGAGATAGTCCCTGCCGTTGCTGGCGACTACCGGGTTGATTTGAGCCTCGTGGTGCGGGGCACGGTTCGGGATCACAGGGAGCACCAGCGGTACTCGGTCGAGAAGAACACCGTTCCCGTCGAGTCGAGCCGCCAACACGTCCCTATTGTCGTCGAAGCTGGTCCCGGTCCAGGCGGCGAGGTACCCCGACCCGTTGCTGGCGACCGAGATGCCCCCGAAACCTGCAAGCGACTCGCTGCCCTGCAACACTGGCTCATCGACGTCGAACTCCGGTGAGATGAGCGGGTCGAGCACCACCGGAAACCGGTTCGCCTGCAGCACCGCCTCAGGCACGCGCAGCACCAACGCCCCCGCCTCGAACACCACCGGCACCGTCGTCTCGCGATGGTCCGCATCGACGAACGTTCCATGGCCGACGCGAAACCCGAGGCCTGTCGTCACGTCCACCAGGTGTTCGCCTGACGCCGTCGCGCTCCGATGCTCGGCGCCCTGCACGGGAACCCTGACGACGAGGTCCCCCGCCTCGCCCGGGAGCCGCTCGAAGCGCCACGACTGTTCGACCCCCACGTCTTCATTCTGCAGGTGCTCCGCCCACCCTTCGCCACGCAGCCACAGCGTCCCATCATCGGCCTGGGTCGCCACGAGGCCGTCGGTGCTCGCCGTCCACGCGCCACGCTCGAGCCGCGCCGGGCCGAGTCTCACCGGAGCGCTCTCGACGATTCGCTGCGGGCCTGCCAGCGCGCGCGGGAGGGGCACGTCAGGCCGATGGCGCGCCGTGAGCTCGAGCCCCGCCGACGAGTGACGCACCGAGAACCCGGTGCCGTGCGTCGCCCAGCGCTCACCGTCCCGACGAAACGCGCGCTCCACCTGCCGAACGATGGCCGCGACGTCGAACGGAGCCGAAGCGACGGGTGGCGCCGATGGCGATGGAGGCGAAGCGGGCTCCGTCGACGGACACGCGACGAAGGCAACACAACCGACGAAGACCGACGCTCGAAGAACCCCCATGCGCGTCAGTCGAGCACGGTTCCGCTGCGCGAAACAGCCACCCGCGCCCGACGCGCGTCACCGCCACGTCACCCGTACCGGACCTGCACCCGCTGCACGAGCCCCAGCAGCGCCTGCTTCACCGCCTCGGTCGTCGGCGCCTTCACCAGCGCCCAGCCCTCGCCCTCGTACCCGGTGGCGCGCGGCATGCCCACCTTCGGGGTGCGCATCTCGACGAGCGCGTCTCCGGCCGCCTCGATGGCCTGCGGCAGCCCATTCACATCCACGACGCGGTCGCCGCGGCCCTGACCCCGGAAGAACGCCGCGCCGCACGCCCACTTGCGAGGCTTTGGCGTGAAGCGGTCAAAGGCAATCAACTCACACCAGTCGTCGACGAAGTTCGTCTCGTGCGCCAGGCCCATCATCGGCATGATGTGCACGCCCGGCGGCCGCGCGCCCACCTCGCCCACCACCATCTGGTTCGACTCGGTGAGGAACCACTCCATGTGCGTGAGCGCCGTCGACGCTTCCTTCGACCCGCCGGCGAACAGCGCCGCGAGCGCGGCCTCGTTCACCGGGTGAAACGCCTTCCACGGCTCACCGTCCTGCTCGCGCGGGAGCAACACGCAGTACTGCATCCACGCGTTCTCGAGCACCTCGAGCGGCGTGGGGAAGTAGCGGGTGCCCGAGCGCCACACGGCCTTGCCCGCGATGGAGACCGTCTCACAGGTGTGCTCGCGCCCGCGCACGAACTGCTCGACCTGCACCGGCGCGTTGAGCGACGGAGACAGCCCCATGCGCGGGAGCGCGTCGATGTCGTCGGCCGACTCGAGCCGGTACGTCGAGCGGCTGCCCAGGCCCGCGGGCGGCTTGGCGATGAGCGGGTACCCCAGCCGCCGCGCCACCGCCCGCACGTCGTCGAGCGAGCTGGCCAGGTCGCTCTTCGCCACCGGCACGCCCGCCTCGCGCAAGACGCGCTTCATCTCGTCCTTGTCGCGAAAGCGCCGCGCGTGGGCGAGGCCCATGCCGGGAATGCCGGCCAGCTCCCGGGCCTGCGCGAGCGGGAGCTGCAGCTGCTCGAGCGCGCCGGTGAGCCGGTCGATGGGGCCGACGGACTTCGCGAGGAATCTGCACGCCTCGGCGAGCTGCACACCGTCGAGCGGGTTCTGCACCCGGTAGTGGCCGCCGTGCAGGTGGGGCTTCAGCGCGCCGGGAATCGCCTCGGCCGGGTCTTCGCTGATGACCGAGACGGTGAGGCCGTCGAGCTTCGCGAAGCCGGCGACGTAGCGGTTGGTGTTCTCGAGGAACTTCGGAGCGACGAAGACGAGGTGGCGCACGTCGCCGACATACGTCGAATCGATTCGTGGGACGAGTCACAGCGCCATGACGGGCGCGGGTCGCCCGGCGGTGACGTCGCGGTACCAGGCCACCGTCGCCCCGAGCGCCTCGGCGAAGGGCGTCGGCGACAGGCCCAGCCCCCGGCGCGTCACCTCGTCGCCGACGATGAAGGGGCGGTCGAACTCGTATTTCATCTCGATGAGCTCCGCGGCCTCGGGGCGGACAAGGCCGACGAGGCGCAGGACGAGGGGCGGCGTCGCCGAGAGCGGCACCTCGCGGCCCAGCAGCCTGGAGAGCTCGACGACGACCTCGCGCTGCGTGCGCGGCCGCTCCGAGGGGACGTGCCAGACGTGGCCGAAGGTGGCGCTCGAGCCGGCCGCCGCGAGCGTCGCGCCGGCATCGCGCGTGTACGTCCACGTGTGGGGCGCGTCGAGGTCGCCGAAGCCACGTGCGCCCTTGCCCGCGACGGCCCGCCCGACGAGCTCTTCGCCCAGCGCCGAGCCGCGCATGCCGGGCCCGAAGAGGTCGCTCGCCCGCACGAAGGTCACCTCGAGCGCGCCGTCGGCGTGCAGGCGCCGCAGCGACTCGCTCATCGCCGCGCGCACCCGCCCCTTCTCGGAGCACGGGTGGTCGGCCTGCCGCTCGATGAAGGGCGTCTCGCCGGGCAGGCCGTAGCCGTAGACGTTCTCGAAGCTGACGTAGCGCGCCTTCACCGCCCGCGCCGCGCGCACCGCCGCCGCCTGCAGCGGAGGAAACTGCGTCGCCCAGCGATGGTAGGGCGCGTTGAGGCATTGGTAGACGACGTGGGTGCCGTCGCAGGCGCGGTCCAGCGCTGGTTGGTCGAGGACATCAGCCGGCACGTGACGGACCCCGCGCGGCAGCGAGGCAGGCGCCGTGCGGCTGACGACGATGACGTCTTCTTCACGGTGAGTCAGCGCGGCGGCGGTGCTCAGGCCGACGGGGCCTGCGCCGAGGATGACGTGTCTCATGGTGCGCTCCAATTCCAGGGCTCGCCGCCGGGCAAGAGGCCCGCCGGTGCCACCACCATGCGACGGCCTCGGCGAAGGTGCAGGCTCCTGCCGCCCGGTGGTCGCTCGAGCCCGACGAACGGCGGCCGCGCGCTGACCGCGAGGGCGCGCCTGACCTGTTTCCTCAGGGGAACCTGTTGCTCGGTGTCGTTCTGACGAGGGCTACGCGGCGGGTACGAAGCCCGCGCTGTCCTGCGCGAGGACCAGCTGCCCGCACGCGGCGGCGATCTCCCGGCCGCGCGGCCAGCGCACCAGACACAGCTGGCCGCGGGCGACGACCCGCTGGTGAAAGGCCAGCACCCGCTCGTGCGTCGGCGTCTCGAGGCCGGTGCCCGGGTACGGGTTGTACGGAATGAGGTTGACCCTCGCCGGCAGGCCTCGAAGCAGCGCCACGAGGCGGTCGGCGTCGGCGTCGGTGTCGTTGACGTCCTTGAAGAGCACGTACTCGACGAAGGTGTCGCGGTCGGGGTCGCGCTCGGCGGCCTCGCGCAGGGCCTCCATCAGCGCGGCGATGGGCCACGTCTTGTTCTGCGGCATCACGCGCGTGCGCACCTCGTCGGTGGTGGCGTTGAGCGAGAGCGCGAGCGAGGCCTTCGACTCTTTGAGGAAGCGCACCATGCCCGGGAGCACACCCGAGGTGCTGACCGTCACCGACTGGTGTTTGAGCTGCGGAAACGGCCCCTGCGTCAGCACCTCGACGGCGCGTAGGACCTCGTCGAGGTTGTCCATCGGCTCGCCCATGCCCATGAAGACGACGTTGCGCGCGGGCGCGTCGGCGGGCGCTTCACTGCGCGCGAGGAGGTACTGGGCCACCATCTCTTCGGCCTTGAGCTGGCGAATGAACCCGAGCTCCTTGGTGGCGCAGAAGACACACTTGCGGGTGCAGCCGGCCTGGCTCGAGATGCAGATGGTGCTGCGCCCCTTCGCGGGGATGCGCACCGTCTCGACCTGCGACCCGGCGAGGTCGAGCGCGTACTTGGTGGTGCCGTCTTCCGAGACGGAGCGCTCCACCACCGTGGGCGTCGTCAGCCCGTGCTTCTCCCGGAACGGGCCCCAGACGCGGTGGCTGACGCCGGGCACCACCTCGGGCAGCACCGCGGGGAGCGACCGCTGGGCCCCAAGCCACTTGAGCAGCTCGAGCGCCCGCTGGCGGGACGACAGCTCGCGGGTCAGCTCGTCGAGGGTGAGGCCGGGGAGGTTGCGCATGCGACGGTGAGGCACCTCGCAGAGGCCGGGCCGGGCTGTCAAATCGGCCCGGCCCGTTCCTCGAAGGACCTACTTCTTCACCGCCTGCAGCTCGGTGGTGAACGCCGGCGCCGCGAGCGCGCCCTTGAACTCGTCCGCGGCGCGGTACTTCGCCAGCGCGGCGATGCGGTCCTTGTTCGAGGGGTGCGGCTGGAAGAGACCACCACCGTCGGCGAGCTTGGCGATGAGCTTCTCGTACTCGGCCGGGTCGTACCCCGCGAACGACATGTACTTCGCGGCGTACTCGTCGGCTGCGAACTCGTTCTTGCGCGCGCTCTCCTTGTCGGCGCCGTTGCCGACGGTGGTGAGGCCTTCTGCGATGAGCGCGGTGAGCTTCTTGATGAACTCGGCGCTCAGGTTGCTCACGTCGAACACCGGCAGGTTGAGTGCCCGGGTGAAGTCACCACCGAACCGGGAGAACTCCCGCTGCATCTGGCTCAGCCCCGACGTCACGTCCGACTCGCGCGCCACCCGCTCGGCGTCCTCGGCCAGCAGCGCGTTCGTGCACATCTGGGCCTTCTGCAGCTTGTAGCCCTCGAGCGCATGGCGCCCGGTGACGTGCCCAATTTCGTGCCCAAGCACGCCCGCCAGCTGCGCTTCGTTCTCGACGACCTTGAGCAGGCCCGTCGTGACGAAGACGTAGCCACCTGGCGCCGAGAACGCGTTCACCGAGGGGTCGTCGAGCACCATGAAGGTCCAGCGAATGTCCGGGCGCTCCGAGTTGGCTGCCAGCGCCTTGCCCACCTTGTTCACGTACTCGTTGAGCGACGCGCGCTCGCCAGTGGGAGGTGCCACGTCACGGTTCGCCAGCCCGTCGAGTGGCTTACCGGCCACATCGGCGGACAGCTCGGTGTACGGCCCCTTCGTCTTCGAGCCGAGCACCACGGCCACCGCGCCGCCGATTTCACGCTCCTCTTCCCAGGTGACGGGCTGGTCCTTGAGCTTGTTGCAGGTGCGCTCCTTTTCGCGCCGTGCGGCCTGCTCGCGCTCCATCTGTTGCTGCGCGTTCGCGACACCGCGCAGGTCCCCGCGCGAGGCGGACGACATCATGTTCTTGAGGCCCGCACACGAGGTGATGAACGCCACCGAGGCCACCAGGAGCTTCTTCACTTGCCACCTCCCTGCGTGCGCTTCTGGACGAACGCCGAGGCGTCCTTCGGGTCGACCGCCTTGGCGGTGGCCTCGACGCTGATGAGCGCGCGCGCCAACTCTTCCTGGGTCGGGTTCCCCGACGCCGTCTTCAGTGCACCGCCCGAGAGCGCCTTGGTCGCCGCGCCCGACGAGGCGAAGGCCTTGGCGTCGATGGGCGCGCCGTTGTCCTTCGCGAGGTTCTCGCTCGCAGGCTTCGACGGCGACAGGTTCGCCTGCAGCGTGTAGCCCTTGAACTTGCCGCTCTCGACCTTGTGGAACTGCTTGTTCGTCTCGTCAGCGCCGCCCCACACAACCTCAGCGCCCGGCTGTAGCGTGGTGACGGCCTTGCCCTTGGCGTCGGCCTTGTCGAGCACCTTGGTGTCCTTCGACTTGATGTACAGCGTGCCGCCGGGCTTCACGGCGAGCGCGGGCGTGGCGAGCAACACGCCGCCGAGGGCGAGATGGGTGAGTCGTCGTGTCATGGAAGTCCTCGTTGGGTGGGAGTTCACTTCTCGAGCGCCACCGAGCCGTCCCAGTCGGGTGGTGGCGGATTGAGGGAGAACTGAAAGCAGCGGGACTTCAGCGTCTTTGCGGGCCCATCGGAAGGGCGAAGCGACAACACCTGGTCGAAGGCCTTCTGGGCCTCGGAGAAGCGCCGGTTCCGGTACAGGGCCAGCGCCTGTGCGTAGGTGTCGTGCACGGCCAGCGTGTCTGCGTCCACCTCGCCAACCAGGCCGACGAGCTCGTAGATGCGCGTCGAAATCGACTTGCCGGCCACCTTTACGGTGTCGACCTCGCGCGCCACCACCTGGCCCTTCACCGCCTCGTACGTGTTCTGCCCGATGAGGATGAGGGTGTCGTAGTTCTTGTTCGCCGCCTCGAGGCGCGCGGCCAGGTTCATGCCGTCGCCGATGGCCGTGTAGTCGAGCAAATCGTCCGAGCCGATGTTGCCCACCAGCAGCGTGTCGGTGTTGATGCCGATGCGCGTGTAGACGTCGGGCAGCCCCTCGGCGGCGAACTCGGTTCGAAGCGCCGCCAGCACCTGCTGCACCTCCAGCGCGCCCTTGCAGGCCTGGAGCGGGTGCGTCGGCGTCATGATGGGGGCTCCGAAGAGCGCCACCACCGCGTCGCCGATGTACTTGTCGATGCAGGCCCCGTGTCTGCGCAGGGCCGGTGTCACCGCGCTCAAGTACCGGTTCAAGAAGCGCATGAGGCCCTTGGGGTCTTCCCGGAAGGCCTCGGAGACGGTCGAGAAACCCTTGATGTCCGAGAAGAAGGCCGTGACGCGCCTGGCCTCGCCGTCGAGCCGCGGGAGCACCTTGCCCTCGACCATCAGGTCGACGAGGTCTTCCTCCATGTAGGCGCGGAAGAGCTCCTTGATGCGCTCGCGCTCGCGGCCGGCGAAGAGGCGCTCCCAGGCGACCGACAGCACGGACGCGATGGTGCCCGCGAGGCTGGGCATCGCCGACAGCACGTGCACCTTCGTCAGCACCAGGAAGCTGCCGGTGATGAGAAAGAAGCCCACGTAGATGAGGGCGGGCCAGCCGACGTCGACGAAGACGTTGCGCACCACCAGCACCAGCGCGCACGAGAACAGACACATGAAGAAGGTGAAGAGCACCGAGGCCCACAGCGGCGCGTCGGTGATGAAGCCGTCGTGCAGCAGGTTGTCGAAGGTGGCCGCGTGCTTCACCACGCCCGGCGTCGACGCCTCGAGCGGCGTGGCCTGCGCGCCGTCACCGGTGCCCAGCGCGAAGCCCGCGACGAAGACGTACTTGTCCTTGAAGAGCTCCTGGCCCTGCTGGCGTTCCTTCAGCTTGAGCACGTCGACGAGGCTGATGCTGCGAAAGCGCTCGTCGAGCGTGCCGTGGTAGTCGATCCACGCGGCGCCATCGCGGTCGATGGCCCAGCTGCGGGGGCCGATGGTGAGCTTGCCCGGCTCGATGGTGATGGCGTCGGCGCCGAGCGCGTCGGCCATCGCCGCCACGGGGAAGGTGACGTAGGTGTTGGTGCCGTCGGTGTACGCGAAGCGCGTGCGCCGCATCTTGCCGTCCTCGTCCTTCTCTTCGATGACGAGGCCATACCCGGACACGGCGTCGCGCACCGCGTCGATGGTGGGCACCGGGTGCGCGGGGAGCATTCGGCCCGTCTTGACGCCCTTGTCGTCGGTCTCGGGCTGCTCCGGGAGCCTCTCGAGCTCGACGCCGCCCTTCAGCTCGACGGGGAACGCGTAGACCCGCGCGTTGTCGGCGAGGCGCTGCGCGAGGGCCTTCTCCGCGGCTTCGCGCTTCGCGCCCGCGTCGGCCGGCTCGTCGCTCGGGAACTCGTCCGACGGGAACTCTTCGGAGGGGAACTCTTCGGGCGCTGCGTCCTTCGCGGGGAGCGGCACCGGCTCGAGCGTCTTTTCGGCCTTGCGCAGCGGCGGGTGGTTGACGGGCGCGTCGACCTTCGGGAAGGGCGTCGCCGTCGGAGACACGTTGAAGCCCAGGTACAGGGGAATGCCCTCGTCCTTGAGCGTCTGGCCGAGCGCGAGGTCGCCCACGCCGTCGGACTTCGTGTTGTCGAGAATGGCGTCGAACAGAATCATCTTCGCGCCGGCCTGCTTCACGTACTCGAAGACGTCGGCGTAGATGACGCGGTCGTAGGGCCAGCTGCCGTAGCGCTGCCGCAGGCCCTCGAGCGCCTCGACGTCACGGAACGTCTTGTCGTCGATGGCGATGATGACGATGTCGTCGCTGCGCTTCACCGCGCCCCAGGGGAACCAGGCCTTGCCGGTGAACTTCTTCACGCCGTCGTCGTACGCCGCGCGCTCGTCGTCGCTGATCTCCAGCACGTCGAACTGCCACCACACGAAGGACAGCGCGGTGGCGAGCACCGACACGCCCAGCATGACGAGCCAGTTGCGGGCAAAGCGCAGGCTGATGACGCGGAGGGCGTTTCGCACGGCCGAGGTGCCGCAGTGTACGGGGCCGGGGGCGCGCGGGCGACATTCCTTCGGCGCTGGGAAGAGCGCCTTCCGTCAGCCAGTCACGAAGCCACCACCCAGGGCTGTCACGGGAGGTCGAACGCGCGCATGAGCCTGGTGGCGAACTCGACGACGGGCGGGGGACTCGAGCGCAGCGTGAAGCGCCGCGTCGCGCCCATTCGAATGGTGAGAATCGTGTCTTGCCCGTCACTGCGTGGAGCGGGCGCCGCGCGGGTGGGCGTTTCATGCAGCGCAGCCGCCTCGAGGAAGAGGCCAGACAACTCCACGGGCGCGGCGGTCTGTTCGGCCCTGGCCGGCGTGGGCCGCATCGACCGAACGGAGCGCTCGATGCGACCGTCGGCGAAGGCGCGAAACGTCCACCAGGTGCTGTTCGGCATGCCGGGGGTCCGCTGGAGCTCGAGCACGGGCGTGTCGAGGTCGACCTTCGCCTCGGGGTGCTGCAGCGCCTGAAGTCCTTCGAGGCGCCGCGCAGTGACGAGCGGTGAGTGGCGCCGAAAAGCCTGGAGCGTTCCTTTGGCCACCTCGACGCAGCGGGCGGTCGGCAGCGCGGTGAGGTCGAGCGAAGTCACCCGGTAGAAGGCCTCGTCGAGGTACCACTCGGTCTCGCCACGCCAGACGACGACGAGCGACGAGACCTCGGCGGCCGGCTCGACGTGGGTGTTGAAGCCGCGGCGCGCCTCGAGCGGGTGGCGGAGCAGGCCCGCGAGCGATGCGGGAAAGAGGGCAGCGCGCGCAGGGCCAGTGGCGTCGAAGAACTGCGTGAGCGTCGGCTTCGAGCCGAACGGGCCGAAGGAGGGGAGGGGCTCCAGGGGACCGCTGGCGAGCGCCGCGGCCTGGGCCTCGGTGAGGGTGAGCTCGCACCGCTCGATGACCGGCTCGCTCGTCGCGCGGCCCATCGGCTGCCGCCGGCCATCAGGCAGGACCGTCGAGTCGTTGCCCGTGTCGGGCGAGGCCCGGTCGACCTGTCGGTAGGCTTCGACCCTGAGGGGGGTGGTGGTCATCGGTTTCCCCTTCGTGGGTGGCGGTGCGGCGCTGACAGCAGGGGAGAGCAGCAGCAGCAACAGCGCGGGTCGCATCGACACAGCGTAGCGAATGGGCGGATAGAGCGGCACAGTCCCGCCCCATGCGGGCCCTCTTCGTGTCGGTGGTGGTGTTGAGCAGCTTCGAGGCGGTGGCCGAGCCGCCGGTGGTGCTGCACGCTGCCCGAGCGCTCGCTCCGGAGTCGGGCCAGGTGACGGCGCCCGCGTGGCTCTTCGTCAGCGAGGGGCGCATCGTCTCGGTGAGCGCCGCGCGGCCGGCCGTCGACGCGGGCGTCATCGAACTCGGCGACACGACGTTGGTGCCGGGGTTCATCGACGCCCACGCCCACCTGCTGCACGCCGAGGGCGCGTCGGAGGACGCGATGGTGGGGGAAGCCGTGTCGATGTCGGAGGCCGACCGCGCGCTGCGGGCCACCTCGTTCGCGGCGCAGGTGCTCCGGGCGGGTTTCACCACCGTGCGCGACCTCGGCAACTCTGGGCGTGGTGGGGACGTGTCTCTTCGTCGCGCCATCAAGGCCGGCTGGGTGAGGGGTCCCCGGGTGCTGGCCTCGACACGCGCGCTGGCGCCGCCGCTGGGGCAGTTCGGGCGGCTGGCGCCGTCGCACCTCGGCCTGGCCACCCAGGAGTACGCCATCGTGCGCACGCCTGCGGAAGGCACGGCCGCCGTCGTCGACGCGCTCGCCGAGGGCGCCGACGTCATCAAGGTCATCGTCGACGTCTCGCCGCCCCGGGAGCTGGACCAGGCCACGCTGGAGGCCATCGTCACGCGCGCGCACGCGGCGAAGGTGAAGGTAGCGGCGCACTGCGTGAGTGACGACGCGGCAGCGCGCGCCGTGGCCGCGGGGGTGGACTCCATCGAGCACGGCTACCAGCTCAGCGACTCGACCTTGAGCGCGATGGCCAAGAAGGGCGTCGCGCTGGTGCCGACCGACTATCCGCTCCGCTTCTACGAGGCGTTCGCGCCGGCCGCGCCACCCGAAGACCGCGCCGCGACGCTCGAGCACTTCGCCGGGTTTCGGGCGTCGTCGAAGGCCAGGCTCCAGCGCGCCAGGGCGAAGGGCGTGGCCATCGTGTACGGCTCCGACGCGTATGCGGTGACCCCGCTGGCCGACCGCGGCCGTGAGATGGCGCTCGTCTTCGAGGCCTACGCCGAGGCGGGCCTCACGCCGCTCGAGGTGTTGCGCGCGGTCACCAGTTCCGCCGCGAAGCACCTCGGCATCGAGGGCGGCTCGCTCGCGCCGAAGAGCCGGGCCGACGTCATCGCGCTCGAGGGGAACCCGCTCACCGACGTCACGGCGCTCGGGCGCGTGCGCTTCGTGATGAAGGCGGGTGTCGTGCAGCCGTGACGAAGCGTCCCCAAGGCCGAGCGCTGGGTCGAGAAAGAGGCGACTCGACGAACGACCGGTCAGCGCTCCGGGGTCGTCAAGACGCCTGAGCGCGACGCCAGCCACGCATCCGGGTCCTCGTCTGCCTCGCGGAGTCCCTCGCGGTACGCCTCGAGGAGCTGCGCAGCGGTCGCGGGTTCGAGGTGGGTCGCGCGGGGGGCATGGTCATCGAGGTGCATCGCCAGGCACCCGGCGCCGTCGAGAGCGCGCGGAATGAGCAGCGGCGGGCCTGTGCGCCCGACGAGCACCCAGGACGAAGCATCAGCCTCGACAGCCACGAGGTCGGTCGCGGTGCATCACGGCTCCCAGCGGCGGCCGGTCTCGCAGTCGACGTGCCTGAGGCTGACGCCGCGGGCGCCCACCTCCATCACCCCGAAGAGGATGGGCAGCGTGAAGCGCCGGGGCCCGATGGAGCCCGGGTTGAACACCGTCAGGCCCTTCTCCTGCCCGGCGAAGGGCACGTGCGAGTGGCCGCAGAGGACGAGTGAGGCGCGGGCGGCGCGAGCGCGGCGGGCAGCGTCAGCGCGCAGTCGTGGCCCCGCCAGCGCGATGTGCGTGAGGAAGATGGTGAGCTGCGTGCGGCCGTCGTGCGTGAGGGACAACGTGAGGCCATCGGGGAGGTCATGCGCGCGCTCGTCGATGTTGCCGCGCACCGCGTGCACGGGCGCGATGGCCCCGAAGGTGTCGAGCACCGCGCGGTCGCCGATGTCTCCGGCGTGGAAGATGACGTCGGGTTTCAGCGCCGCCAGCTGTTCGAGGCCGCGCGCGTCGGGCCTGGAGTGCGTGTCGGCGACGAGGCCTACGCACAACGTTCCATCGGCGCGCAGCGGCACCTCGGCGGTCGAGCTGGTGAAGGCGGGTCCACGCGGCATGACGGTGGAGTTTGTAGCGCTCTGCGTGGCGCGAGTGCGAGGAAGCTCACCGGCGGCCGCAGGCCCGTGCTCGAGCGGCGGAGCCCGCTGGCGAGCACGCTCGTGTCGCGTCCGGCGCAGGGGGTGGTGACGCTCCGAGAACGCCACCTGACGACTCGACCTCCGCGCGGCGCCTGGCTCACAGCGGCGCACGTCGTGACGGCCAGATGAACTTCGGCGAGTCACACGCCTGGAGTTTCTTCGCGCCGCCGGGCCTGCTTGGCTCTCGCCGCCCCCAGCCAGGAGCCACCATGAACATCTTCCGCGCCGTCCTCTGGAGCCTCGCCCTCGTCGCCGCGCCCGCCTCGGCGCAGTACTCGGGTTTCACCAACCTCAGCATTCCGTCGATGAACTCGTTCATCGCGACGCAGCAGCTCTCGGCGCAGGTGCGCATGTCGCAGCGCGCGCTCGACCGGGTGACGCACGCGGCCGACTCCGCACCGCAAGGAGCCGCCCAGCCTGCCCCGGCACCCGCGAAGGCGCCGACCGCCACCACGTTTCGCCAGTCGGGCAAGCGGCTGCTCGTGCAGCGCTTCTCGGCCAGCCTGAGCGACGACCCCGCCGAGGTGAAAGAGCTGAACGAGGCGTTCACCGCCGGCTTCAAGGCCTTCGAGGCCGAGGCGAAGCGGCTGGGCCGGCCGAACTCGGTGGCGATGGCGTTGGCCTACCTCGTCGGCGTGTGCGTGATGGTCGACTCGGACCACGAGGCCCCCGAGCCGGCGCTGCTGACGCTGCAAGCGAAGGTCGACGCGGCCTTCGGCGAGTCGCCGGAGTTCAGGAAGCTCACCGACCTCGAGAAGCAGAAGCTCTACGAGATGATGGTGCTGATGGCGACGCTCCCGCTCGCTGGGTACACGGTGGCGAAGGAGCAGCGCGACGACGAGCTGCTGCAGCTGTACCGCTCCATCGCCGCCACGGCCCTCGAGGTGACGCTCGGGGTGCGGCCCGACCGGCTGTCCTTCACCGAGAACAGCCTCGAGCTCAAGCAGTGACGCTCACGGCGAGAGGTCGATCTTGACGAGCCCCTTCTTCCCGGCGCCGATGAGCACCGTGCGCTCCTCGACGCGGAAGCCGGCCCGCTCGACGCGCATCTGGTAGCGGCCCGCCGGCAGGTCGAGCAGCAGCGGCGTTCGTCCCCGCGGCACTCCGTCGATGCTCACCTGCGCCCAGTACGGCTCTCCGGCGTGCATGGTGATGATGTTGAGCTGGCCGTGGCGGCGTTTGCCCGTGCCATTCACCGCGACGGTGCGCCCCCCATCAAGCGGCTGCGGCGCCTCGACCAGCGCGGTGCCTGCATCGGCCTCACTCCCTGCGTCGGGCGCCTCGGCGAGCGCGCCGGCGTCGTCCAGCGCGTCGTCCCCAGCGTCCCGAGGCGGCGTCAGCGTGGCCACGGCCGCGTCGGGCGTCAGCGTCGTGGGCCTGTCCACCACGCCGGTGCCCGAGGCCCACGGCCGCCACACGCCCAGCGCCACCGCGGCGACGGCCACGAGCGACAGCGCCACCAGCACCGGGCGGCGTGAGGGCTGCCCGACGGGAATCGAGACGTCTCCGAGCGGCTCGTCGGCCCCGGTCGCCACCGGCTTCGGCCCACTGGGCCTCGGCTCCACCGCGACAGCCGGCACCGACGTCGAGCTCGGCTTCACCGCCGGCAGGCGCGGCGAGCTCGTGCCCGGTGACAGCTTCGGCAACACCCGCAGGCCCGAGTTGGTGGTGACGCCCACCGGCGCAGGGCTCTTCGGCGCCGCCGTGTGTCCGCCAGAGTCCCGGTACGACGACTCGAGCGCCCGCAGGAACTCGGCGCCCGACGAGAACCGGTCGTCCGGCTTCTTCGACAGGCCCTTCTTCACCACGTCGGCGACGGGCTTCGGAATCCACGGGGCGCGGTCGATGATTTCGGGCGGCGGCGAGTGCGCCTGCATGTGAATGAGCCGCAGCTCGCTGTCGGCCTCGAAGGGCAGGGTGCCCGTCAGCACCTCGAAGAGCACCACCGCCAGCGCGTAGAGGTCGACGCGGTGGTCGACGTCCTTGAGGCCCATCGCCTGCTCGGGCGCCATGTAGTGCGGTGTGCCCATCACCATGCCCGAGCGCGTGAGCGTCGAGGTGGGCTGCCGCGTCCGCAGGATGCCGAAGTCGAGGATGGTGGCGTGCCCGTCGGGCGCGATGAAGATGTTCCCCGACTTGATGTCGCGGTGGATGAAGCCCTTGCCGTGCAGGTAATCGAGCCCCGCCGCGACCTGCTTCATCAGCTTGAGCGTCTCGTCGCTGGTGAAGCCGCCCTTCGTGCGGAGCAGCCCCGTGAGCGTGTCGCCCTGGAGCAGCTTCATCACCAGGAAGGGGCGCCCCTCGTGCCGGCCCACGTCGTAGATGGGCACGATGTTCGGGTGGTCGAGCTTCGCGGTGAGCCGGGCCTCGCGCTCGAAGCGCTCCATCACCTCGGCGTCGTTCACCAGGTTGGCGGCGAGCATCTTCACCGCCACCTCGCGGTCGAGCTCGGTGTCGTAGGCCACGAAGACGGTGCCCATGCCGCCTTCACCAATCTTCTGTTTGAGCAGGTAGCGGTTCGACAGCCGCTCCGTCGCCTTCACCGAGGGCGCGGTGTCGGTGGGAATGGGCGCGGGGCGCTGCCGGGCCGACAGCGCGGTGCTGGGGCCCGAGGCATGGGGCGCCGGCGGCTCCGCGGGCGCGGCCGTCACGGCGGGCGCTTCGGGTGACGACGAGGCCCGCCGGGCCGACACCATCGTCGACGGCCCCGACGACGCGACGGACTTCACCACCGGCGTTCCACACGCGGGGCACGTCGCGGCGTCAGGTGGGAGCGGCGTTCCGCAGGTGAGACACGTCACGAGCACGGCGAAGTCTAGCCGAGCGGACGAGCCAAAACGCGTGAAAGCCGCGCGTCGTCAGGGCTACAGTCCGCCGCACCCGCATGGCTGGCTCGCCCGTTCAGGCCGTCGAGGTGCCCAGCGGGCGCTTCGGGCGCTACATCATCCGCTCCCGGCTGGGCCAGGGCGGCATGGCCGAGGTGTTCCTCGCCGAGGCCATCGACGAGAAGGGCGATCAGCTCAACGTCGCGCTCAAGCTGATGCGCAAGGGCGTGCCCGAAGACAAGTTCGCCGACGAGGCCGACCTGATGGGGCTGCTCTCGCACCCCAACCTCGTGCGCATGCTCGAGACGGGCGCGGCGTTCGGCCGGCAGTTCATCGCCATGGAGTTCCTCATCGGCGGCGACCTGCGCGAGGTGATGGAAGCGCACCGCCGGCAGATGAAGGGCTTTCCGCTCGGCATGGGCGTGCACATCTGCATCGAGGTGCTGCGCGCGCTCTCGTACTTTCACACCGCCACCACGCGCACGGGCACGCCGCTATCGCTGGTGCACTCCGACGTGAACCCGGCCAACGTCTTCTTCTCGGGCGCGGGCGACGTGAAGCTCGGTGACTTCGGCGTGGCGTCGTCGGGGCACATCGACATCGGGCCGGGCGAGGGCATCGCCGCGGGCAAGCTGTCGTACCTGTCGCCCGAGCAGATTACCGGCCAGCCGCTGGGCCCCGCGAGCGACCTGTGGGCCGTGGGCGTGATGCTGCACGAGCTGGTGGTGGGCTACCACCCGTTCCAGGACGAGGGCGCCAGCGAGCAGGACATCATGAACCGCATCCGCGCGGCGAAGCTCTCCATCCCCGACTACGTCGACAAGCCGCTGGCCGTCGTCATCCAGAAGGCGCTCACGCCCGACTTGCGGCAGCGCTACCGCAGCGCGGGCGAGTTCGCCGGGCCACTGTTCGCCTGGGCGCTCGACCACAACCAACTGCCCACGGGCCGGCAGGTGCAGGAGTGGCTCGAGTCGGTGCTGGGCCTGCTCGTGTGAGGCGATGATGCGGCGCTCCCTCCTCCACCTCGTGGCCCTCGAAGGCGACGCGCCCGACGGCGCCGTGAAGAAGGTCGTCGACACGCTCCTCGGCCGGCGGGACGGCGGCGCGCGCATTCGGTGCCCGAAGTGCCGCTGGGAGCCGCGCAAGTCGGACCGCTGGTATTGCTCGAAGTGCCAGCAGGGCGTGTGGAACACCTTCGACACCCGCGGCGTGTGCCCGGTCTGCTCGTACCACTGGGTGTGGACGGCGTGCCTCAAGTGCAGCGAGTGGTCGCTCCATGAGGACTGGTACGAGCAGCGCCCGGCCCCGTGAGGCCTCGCGGTACTCACGGACCTCTCTTTGGCGCAGCGGTGGCCGTGCGATGCCCGGGTCCGACCGAGCGCGAGCGGCCGCGCTGCTGACACGCATCACCCCGGCTGCAGGCCTCGCGGTCGCCAGGGCTCGAGGCCGTTAAGCTCGGCGCGTGTTTCCCACCCGCTTCGTTCACGCCGACCTCGCCAGCTCCCGCTTTGGAACGCATCGCGTTCGACGCATGGGCGAGTTCCTGCTCGCTGATGACCCGCTGGCCGACGCCGCGGTCGCCCACCTCTCCCGCCGCCCGCGCGCCGAGCAGGAGGCCCTCGTCGCCGACCTCCTTGCCGGCCGACGGAACGGGCTCCCTGAGCCACTCTCCGCGCTCGAGGCCTCGCTGTGCCGCGTGCCCGTCTGGTTCGACCCGGCGCGCGCCGAGCGTGGAGGCGAGGTGGTCTTGAGGCACGGGCTCTTGAGCGGCCTGTCGTTGGGCTTCAAGTCGCTCGTCACCGGCTACTGCAGCCCCGCGGGCAACAAGCCGCTCGCCTTCTCGGCGCGCCTCACCGAGGACACCACGCGAAGGCTCGGAGAGACGTCTCGCTTCGTCGAGGCCGTCTCGTTGCCCGGCGGCATGGACCGCTTCGGTGAAGGCTTCGCGACGACGGTGCGCGTGCGCCTCATGCACGCGCGCGTGCGGCTGGGCCTGCGACACTCGCCCCGCTGGCGAACGGCCGAGTGGGGGCTGCCCATCAACCAGTACGACATGGCCGGCACGATTCTGTTGTTCTCCCGCGAGCTCGTCGACGGCCTGCGCCAGCTGGGCGCCAACGTGTCCCAGGCAGAAGAGGCCGACCTCTTCCACCTCTGGCGGGCCGTCGGCGTCGTCATGGGCGTCGACCCGGAGCTGTTGCCCACCTGTCGCGCCGACGCGGACCTGGTGTGGGAGCTCATCGAGGCGACGCAGGCCCCGCCCGATGAGGACTCACGGCGCCTCACCAACGCCCTCATCGACAGCGCGAAGGAGCGCGGCGCCCCCGAGGCGTACGTGGCCTTCTCCCGTGCGCTGACGCGGCACTTCGTGGGGCCCGAGAAGGCCGCTGCGTTGGGGCTGCCCGCAGGCGCGTGGACGCTGGCGCCCGCGATGGTGAAGGCGTTCATCCGTCCGCTCGAGGCGGCCGTGCGGAGGCTCCCTGGCGGTCGGGGCGCGGCCCTCAAGGCGGGCATGCTCTACTGGCGGCGCACCGTCGAGCTCGGCGAAGGGCACCTCACCACCTTTCCGCTGCCACCCATCGAGCGCTTCGCCACCTGACGAAGCCCCGTTGCGAGGGTCGGGCCGATGGCGACGAGCCCGCCAGCGAAGGCGAAGGCGAAGGCCATGGCCAGGCGGGGCTTCCACCAGGCGACGAGGACCTCCACCGTCGAGAGCACCGTCGTGGCCGGCACACGGGCCCATGCTCGGGTGTCATGCGCATTCAGGGCCCGCGTCGACCTGCAGCGCCAGCGCTCACCACGCCGGCCCGCCCGGAGCAGGACGTCACGGGCCCCGGGCGTCCGCCTCCAGCGCGCGAGGCTGGGGACCCGACGGTGGGACGCGAAGCCAGCGTTGCGCGAGCGCGGGGCCGTCGCCGAAGCCACAGGTTGTAGTCTGGCGATGCAGCCGACGGTGGGGACGAGCGTGGGACACCGGCCGACACCTCCTTCAGCACCCACCTCACGGAGGCAGAACATGCCAGTCGCCGCGCTCGGACATGCCGCACGCACCACCACCACGGGCCTGAACGCGAGCCCTGGCGCCAGGGAGCGCCTCCACAACGCCGTCTCGACGAGCGACCCGCGCGCGAGGGACGTAGCTCAGCGCGTCGACCGGCTCGTCACCTCGCGCTTCGGTGGCGACTACCAGGCCGCCTTTCGCCACTACGCCGGTGGCGCCCGAGAGGTCGGTCCGGCCGGTGTTCGCAGCCTCCTGTCCGACGCGGGCGTGGGCAGTGGGCTCACGCGCGGCGCCTACGTCAACGCGTTGATGGACCGCTTCGACGGCAACCGCAGCGGCGGCGTCAGCTGGCAGGAGTTCCAGAACGGGCTGCAGACCATCCGGTGAACGAGTTCAGCTCCCCCCGGGCGGCTGGCCTCCGATGGTGTCGTAGTAGGACTTGAGGTTTCCGAAGACCGCTCCCAGCAGCGAGCGCACGAGGAGCAGCAGCGCGCCCATCGCGATGAGCGCGGCCACCACGATGACGAGGGTGCGCACGGCGCGCAGGCTCCGCTCGCTCACCTCGGGCGCCAGCCGCGTCAGCGTCTCGTCCAGCGTCCCCGTCGTCTCGGCGACGGCGAGCTGCCCCAGCGTCTCGCGGTCGAACAGCCCGGCGAGCGCCAGCGCCTCGGTGAGCGTCGAGCCGGCCCGCACCCGCGCGACGACGTCATCGGCGTGCACCACCAGCGAAGCCCGCGCGGTCGACACGAGGGCCGCGCGCACGGCGCTGGCGACCTCGAGGCCCGCGGAGAGCGCCAGGCCGAGCGTCAACAGCGCCCGTGACGCGGCGAGCCCGCGCAGCGCGCCCCCGACGCCGGGGAGCTGAAGCAGCACCGCGTCGACCGGCCGCTCGAGGCCCAGCAGGGCGATGACGACGGGCGAGACGGCGACGGCCGCCCCGAGGACGCCCAGCATCACCAGGCGCCGCGCCACCCCGGCCAGCCAGCCGCCGACGAGGCCATCGAGGGAGCTGACGCCGGCGCTGCTGTCGACGAGCGGCCCCAGGAAGACGAGCACGCCGACGAGGTAGGCGGGCCACAACAGCATCAGAAAGGCCTTCCACCGCAGCCGGCGCACGGCCTCGAGGTGCCCGGCGAGCGCCTGCAGCACCCGGTCGAGCGAGCCTGCGTGCTCCGCGGCCGACAGCAGCTCGACCTGCTCGGGCTCGAAGACGTCGAGGTGCTGGCGCAGCGCGTCTCCGAGGCTTTTGCCCTTCGCCACGGACGCCGCGATGGCCGAGAACGCGCGCGCCGTGGCGTCGTTGGGCGCGTACGTTCGCAGTTGAACGAAGGCGGTGGGCAGCGCGATGCCGGCGTGCGTGAGGGCGTGGAGCTGGCGAAAGGCGACCTCCTGCGCGCGCGTTCGCCGCCAGCGGCTGACGAGGTTGCGGCTCCAGACTGGCGCGTGCGCAGCGGGGGAAGCAGAGGTCAGGCAGGCTCCTCCGAACGAGACCTCCGATTCTGCTGCGCGGGGGGCCTGGTCGCCAGCGCGGCGTCGCCCGGGTTCAGGTCGGAGGCCACGACCGCCGAAGGCGTCACGCCGTTCGCATGAACACCACGGAGCGATACGAGAGGAGTGTCTGTCGGAGTCCTGGCTTGCGCGAAGCGGGCAGGCGCTGTGCGGCCGTCTGCGAGGAAGGGATGGCTGCGCCCCGGTTGGTTCTGAGGCGCGGAAAAAAGAAGGCGGCCCGGAACCGTGAGGTTCCGAGCCGCGGGTCTTCTCAAACTGCCAGCCCGACGAGGCTGCTGAAGTGGTGGGGGGGAACCTCCTTCAACCTCGAATTCGTCGAGCCGACCAACAGCTTTGCCAGTCACATGCCACGCCGGAGTGCTTTTCAATTCAGACACTTAGCGGGTTCCATGGGCTCTCCGGCTTTGCAGGGCTGCAACCCCACCTTTCATCACTGAAAAACAGAAATAAATCTCAACGGTTGAGCCGTCGTTCAGGAACGAATGATCTCGATCAGGCCTCGGGCGGCGGTTCGGCGCTCGTCTTGAGGCCCAGCCGTTTCATCTTTCGCCAGAGCGTCGTCGTCGAAACTCCAAGCACTTCCGCGACGCGACCCAGGTCGGGCAGCCGTTCGAGCGCCACTTGAATGGCCTTCTTCTCGGCCTCGTTCACCGCGTCGGCGAGCGTCACCAGATCGCCTCCCGCGAACGGAACCGGCGACGGCATGGCCCCAGCGTCACCAGACTTCTTCTTGAGCGGAAAGTCGTCGGCCGACAGCTCATCAGCCTCCGCCAGCGCGGCGGCCTGCTCGACGAGGTTCTCGAGCTCCCGCACGTTGCCGGGAAACGTGTAGCCCATGAGGCGCTCGATGGCGCCCGCCGACAGGCGCCGCGGGTGCCGGTTGCGGCTGTTGGCGCGCTCGAGGAAGTGCTGGGCCAGCAGCGGCACGTCTTCGAGGCGCTCGCGCAGCGGGGGCACGTTCAGCGTCACCACCGCGAGGCGGTAGAAGAGGTCTTGCCGGAAGCGCTTGTCGGCGACGTCCTTCTCGATGTCGCGGTTCGACGCGGCGACGACGCGCACGTCGACCGAGATGCTGGTGTTCTCACCCACGCGGCGAATCTCGTGCTCCTGCAGCGCGCGCAGCAGCTTCGACTGGAAGGCGCCGCTCGTCTCGGTCACCTCGTCGATGAACAAGGTGCCGCCGTGCGCTTCTTCGAAGAGGCCGCGCCGGGCCTTGACCGCGCCGGTGAAGGCGCCGCGCGCGTGGCCGAAGAGCTCGCTTTCGAGGAGGCTCTCGGTGATGGCGGCGCAGTTCACCGGCACGAAGGGCGCCTTGTTGCGGTTCGACAGGGCGTGCAGCGCGCGGGCGACGAGCTCCTTGCCC
The DNA here is from genome assembly GCA_033763395.1 of Myxococcaceae bacterium. Lineage (GTDB taxonomy): Bacteria > Myxococcota > Myxococcia > Myxococcales > Myxococcaceae > Xiheimicrobium. The sequence continues at coordinate 47,815 of JANRKQ010000062.1, read as the reverse complement.
GTGCCGGACTCGCCGATGACGAGCACCGTAGCGTCGCTGGTGGCGACGCGTGAGATGCGGGTGGTGAGGTCGCGCATCGCGGGTGAGGTGCCCACCAGCGCCGACAGCCCGTGCCGCTGCTTGAACTCTCCGGCGAAGGTGTCGACGGTGCGGAGCAGCCGCGCGCGCTCGAGCGCCTTCTGGACGCGGTAGACGAGCTCACCGTCCTTGAAGGGCTTGGTGATATAGTCGTAGGCGCCCGAGCGCACGGCTTCGACGGCCGTCTCGATGCTGCCGTAGGCCGTCATCACGATGACCTGCAGGCCGCTCGAGGTCTCGAGCGCCTTTTTCAGCAGGCTGATGCCGTCCATCGGCTCCATCTTGAGGTCGGTCAGCAGCAGGTCGTACGAGCGCTGGGCGAGCAGCGCGAGCGCCTCGTCTCCCGCGCCCGCCTCGTCGACCGTGAAGCCGTCGGCGCGCAGGAGCAACGCGGTGGTGGCGCGCATGTTGCGCTGGTCGTCGACGACGAGCAGGCGGCCCTTGCTGGCGGGTGGCTGGGGAGCGTCCACGAAGAAACGTGTAACTCCGTCGGCGGCGGGAGTCGACGGGCGGCGCGCCCGGTCCACTCGCTGGCGTCGGCGGTGGGGTGCGCGGCGACCCGTCGAAGGTGTTTGGGCCGCGCGGAGTCCGTCGACGGCGTGGCTCGAGCCCGACGGTGCGTCAGGTGCAGGCGTCTTCACCATGCTTCGTCGCGGCGCCGTCTCCCCGGCGGCCTGTCAGCGCACCGACCGCGTCGAATGGAATTGACCGCGCTCCATCGGCGCGCTGCGGGTACAGTCGCGCGCCGTGCCAAGGAACATCGTCTTCGTCGCGCCGTTTCCCGCCGAGGTGACGCAGCGCTTCGTGCGCGCCGTCGCCCGCCTGTCCGACGTGCGCGTGCTCGGCGTCGTCCACACGCCGCCGCCCGGAGACGAGGGCCGCGTCTACGACGACGTGGTGCGGGTGGAGCGCCCGCTCGACACCACCTCGCTCATCGAGGGGGTCGCCGAGCTCAAGCGCCGGTACGGCCAGCCCTTCCGCATCGTCGGCATCCTCGAGGCGGTGCAGGTGCAGCTCGCCGAGGTGCGCGCCCACTTCGGCGTCGAGGGCACGTCACCCCAGGTGGCCGAGCTGTTCCGCGACAAGTCGCGCATGAAGGCCGCGCTGGCGAAGGCCGGCCTGCCGGTGGCCCGCAACGCCATTCTGCGCTCGCTCTCCGACGCGAAGGCCTTCGCTGAGCGTGTCGGCTTCCCGATGGTGCTCAAGCCCGTGCAGGGCATGGGCGCCAAGTCGACCTTCCGCATCCGCAACGTGGGTCAGCTCCTCACCACCTTGAACAGCCTCGGCGTCGGCCACGGCCGCGAGGTGCTGGCCGAGGAGTTCCTGCGCGGCCGCGAGTTCTCCTTCGAGACCATCACGGTGGGCGGCGAGGTGAAGCTGCACTCCATCTCGCACTACCTGCCCACCTGCCTCGAGGCCGTCGAGAACCCGTGGATTCAGTGGTGCTGCCTGCTGCCGCGGGACGTCTCGGGGCGCGAGTACGACCAGGCGCGCCGCATCGGGTGGGGCGCCATCGAGGCCCTCGGCCTCAAGGACGGCGTCACCCACATGGAGTGGTTCCAGCGCCCCGACGGCAGCCTCGCCATCGGTGAGATTGCGCAGCGGCCTCCCGGCGCCAACATCAGCCTGATGACGGGCCTGGCGCACGACTTCGACCTCTACCGGGCCTGGGCGCGAGCCGTCGTCGACGGCGTCTTCGAGGCGAAGACCGAGCGCAAGTACGCGGTGGGCTCGGCCTTTCTGCGCGGCATGGGCCACGGCCGCGTCGCGCACGTCACCGGCGTCCGCGAGACGCACGAGGCGGTCGGCAAGTACATCGCCGAGGCGAAGCTCCCGACGCTCGGCGCCATGCGCAGCGACAGCTACGAAGGTGACGGCTACATCGTCGTGCGCGACCCGGACACCGAGGTGGTGAAGAAGGCGCTGAAGTTCATCATCGAAACCGTGCGCGTCTCGTACGTGGGCGACTGACGTCGCCCCCCTCGTCCGACTGGCGTCAGCGCGCCCCCGACGACAGGATGCGCGCTCATGCGCACCCTCGTACTTGCGTCGTCACTCTTCGTGGTGGGCTGCCAGTGCGGGGGCTCCGAGGTCGTCATCACCGGCGCCGGCGACGGAGGCCTCCGCGCAGACGGTGGCCAACGCGATGGCGGTGGCGCCGGCGCGGCCGGTGGTGGCGCGGCGGGCGGCGGGCTCGAGGGCGGGGGCTCCGCTGCGGGTGGGAGCGCGGGTGGTGCCCCCGACGCCGGCCCCCCGTGTGATGTCGTCATCGCCACCATTCGCGACTTCCGCGACGACCACCCCGACTTCGAGTCCTTCTCGGGCTCGCGCGAGACGACGGGCCTGGTGCGCGACGCGCTGGGGCCCGACGACCTGCCAGTGCACGCCGCGAACGGGCCGACGAGCCAGACGACGGGCCCGGCGAACTTCAACCAGTGGTACCGCGACGCCGGGGTGAACCAGGCGTTTCAGGTGCAACTGCCAGTGATGCGCAACGCCGGCGGCGACCTCGTCTTCGACAGCGACGCCTTCTTCCCCATCGACGGCCAGGGCTTCGGCAACCAGGGCCGCGCGAACAACTTCCACTTCACCACGGTGATTCGGTCGAGCTTCACCTACCGGGGCGGTGAGCGCTTCACCTTCCGCGGCGACGACGACGTGTGGATTTTCGTCAACCGCCGGCTCGCGCTCGACCTCGGCGGGCTGCACCCGGCGGTGATGGGCTCCATCGACTTCGACGCGCAGGCCTCGCGGCTGGGCCTCACCCGCGGGCAGACCTACCGCTTCGACGTCTTCCACGCGGAGCGCCACACGTCGGAGTCCAACTTCCGCATGCAGACGTCCATCGACTGCTTCCGTCCGCCCGAGATTCAGTGAGGCGTCAGGGCTCGCAGAAGCGGCGCTGGAGCACCACGTCAGCCACGCCGCTCGTCGCGCCCTCGGTGTCGTAGAAGACGTAGACGCCCGCGCGGCCGGCCAGCACCGGCACGGGCCGCCGGGCCGGCGCGGCGACGTCGAAGGGCGTGGGCATCGAGCCGAGCGCATCGAGGGCGCGCACCGTCGAGACGCCAGCGCGGGTCTCGGCCCAGGCCAGCACGCGGCGCGAGCCATCGGAGGCGACGGCGAGGCCCGTGGCTGGCCCACCGAGGCGCACCCACGCGGGCGTCGCGGTGAACGTCGCGGCGTCGCACCCGCCCGCGGTGCACGCCCCCTGCCGGCGCCAGAGGGTGTCCGGCGTGCCGGGGACGATGGAGTAGACGGTGAGGCCCTCGAGGGTGCCGGCCAGCGCCACGTCGCGCTCGTTCGAGCCGCCGAACATCGCGGTGGGCCCGACGGCGAGGCCGCCCGACTGCGGCACCGACAGCCGCACCGCGCGCAGCCGCCCACCCACCTCGTAGACGACGAGCGCGGCGTCGCTGTCCACCAGCAGCGCGGGGTTGCGCCCGGCGCCGAGCAGCTGCGTGTCGCACAGCGTGTCGAGTTGACGCGGGCAGCTCAACGCGACGACCGAGGTGTTCGCCGACGTGGCCGAGTCGGCCTGCGCGAAGGCCACCACCAGCCGCGTCGAGGTCAGCCCGAGCGCCACCTTCTGGCCGGGGCCCGTCATCGTCACCGGAGAGATGCCGGCGCCGCCGTTGGCGATGGCGTCTCCATTCGGGCCGGCCAGGGCCAGCGCCAACCGCGTACGCGCCGGTGCTCCCGCCTGGTTCTCGAACCACGCCTGGGCGACCTGGCTGCCGAGGCTCGCCAGGGCCGGGCCGTACGCGCGCTCGGCGGCGGCGATGGAGACGGCCGGCGCGCGCCCCGGCGACACCAGCCCCGTCGACGTCAGCGTGCGAGAGACGAGGCGCACGCCCGACTCGGCCATCACCAGCACGTCGCGGCGCTGCAGGGTGCCGGTGTTGGGCAGGGCCACGGCGACGGCGCCGCGCTCGACCAGCGTGCCTCCGTCCGACACCTGCTCGGCGGCCCACGCGTCGGTGAGGCCGTCGCAGTCGTTGTCCCTGCCGTCGCACTCGGTCTCCACGGCCTCGAAGTCGGGGAACACCGCGCGGTACGTCGCGTCGGTGCAGACGGTCAGCGCGCCGGCCTGGCACGAGCGCGTCGCGCCGGCGCACGGGCCCGCCGACCGGGGGCAGGGCACCGCCGTCAGCCCCTCGTCGACGGCCCCGTCGCAGTCGTTGTCCTTCGCGTCGCACGTCGTCTCGGTCGCCTCGTAGTCGGGTCCGAAGGACGCGGCCGTACACACCGCCTCGGGGCGGCCGGCGACGCACGCTCGGTCTCTTCCCGCGCAGACGCCCTGCGAGATGCCGCAGCTCGACGTCGTCACCTCTTCGTCCACGGCGCCGTCGCAGTCGTTGTCCTCGCCGTCACACACCTCCAGCACGGGGCCCACGGCGCCGGTGCAAGGCGAGAAGACGCCCTCGTCGGTGCACCGCTCGACGCCCGGCCGGCACAGGCCCGTCGAAAAGCCGCACGCGCGCATCTCTCCGGGCGTACAGGAGGGCCCGTCGGCCTTGCGACAGACGCCGGCCGCGCAGATGTAGCCCTCGACGCAGGGGCTCGCGTCGTCGCAGGTGCGCGGGCGCTCCTGTTCGAGCGCCTCGAGCGTGGGCACGAAGCAGGCTGACGACGAGAGCCACGCGGCGAGCGCCAGGCGCCTCATGGGGCCTCCGCCGGCGCGGGAGCCGGTGCGTCGCGCCCGAGGAAGAGGCCGATGAGGGCGCCCACCGCGGCGGCGCTCGCCACGCCGATGGCGATGTTGGCGATGAGGGCGTCGCCACGCGCCCGCTCGAGGGCGCGCACCGTCTCGGTCTGCAAGAGGGCCGCCCGCGCGAGGGCGACGTTGCGCGTCGACTCGAGGCCGAACCAGGTGGCGATGCCGCCGGCGACGAGGCCGAGGCCGGCGAAGACGAAGGAGCCCACGGGCAGAGGCCTCGCGACGGCCGTCACCGCGGGCGGCGTGTCGGGCGTCGAGGGCTCGAGCGGCGTGGCCTCGGGGCGGTCGCGCTTGAGGCGCTGCTCGAGGCGCTCCTTCGCGTCGCGGGCGTCGGCGGCCTCGGCCTCGGCGGCCTTGCGCGCGGCTACTTCACGCTCGAGCTGCGCGAGCACGGCCTGCGCCCGCTTCGCCTCGGCTTCGGCCTGCGCCCGGCGGTCGGCGTCGGCTCTCTGGCGCGCTTCTTCGGCGGCGCGCTGGGCCTGCTCGAGCTGCACCTTCGCCTGCGTCAACGCTTCGGCCTGTCGTCTCGCTTCGGCCTCCCGCCTGGCGGCCTCAGCGGCGCGCCTGGCGAGAATCGGCGCCACCTCGGCCTTCACGGCGACGCGGAGGGCCTCGAAGGCCTTCGCAATCTTCGGAGACACCTTCACCGGCAGCGGCGCGTCGGGCTTCAGGTACAGCCCTTCGCGCCAGGCGGCCTTCGCCACGTCTTCACGGCCGAGCTCGAACTGCAGCACGCCCTCGTAGAGCGCGATGGTGACGTCGTCGTCGATGCCCCCGCTGGCCTGCCGGGCGCGGGTGAGCTGCTCGAGGGCGCGCTCGTACTCGAGGTTCTCGTAGAGCCGCGAGGCGCCCAGCAGGTAGCGCTGGGCGAGCTCCGACGACTGCGCCGGGGACAGGGCCGGCCAGAGGGCGAGGAAGAGCGCGAGCGTGTGCCGCCGGTACACCTGAGCCGTCATGTGTCGGCGAAGTCTACGCCCAAATCGTGTGCAGACGAGCCGCCGTTGGACGTCGACCAGGGCGCGCCAGACCCGGGTCCACGAGCGCGGAAGGGCTTCCCGTCGGCGCCAGCCGAGCCGACGCCCCGCCAGCGCCGCCATCGGGCAGTTGTGCAACGGCGTTGAGCAAGGGTGGCGCAGGGGTGCCGGGCGCCTGCGCAGGTGTCTGGGCCTCACAGCGAAACCCTGTGCCTGGCGAGCGGCACGGCACGTGCTCGGCGACGTCTCCCTGTGCTGTCTCGCTTATTCTCTTCGTGGCCTGCCAGGGGCCGTCGACGAGCCTGCCGGCACGGCGACCGGAGGTGCACCGGGGCTGCGGGGGGCGTCAGCGGCCGGCGGCCTCTCAAACAACGGGACTGACAACCTCGAACTGGGCCTCGGGCTCCAGGGCGGGGGCGCCAATGTGGTTCCCGGGTCGGGTGGCGCCATCAACTTCCCGGTCTCCCAGACCTTTGCACGCGGGCAATGGCACAGAGTCGAGCTCTTCCTTCAAGTGAACACCCCGGGCATTGCAGATGGCATCTACCGGGCCTGGGTCAACGGCATTCAGATCGCCAACCACACCAACGTGCCATACTACGCAGCAGGTCAGACGGCCGACCGGGGCTTGCACTGGATCAACCCGACCTCTGGAGGGGGCCTTGCTTCGGTACCGGCCGATCAGTTCTTCCTGCTCGACGACTGGCACGTGAGCCTCAGCATCTGATCCACCCTGTGCCGCTCGTAATCGCTCGGGGCCTTTCGACGTCTCTGCCTCTATGCTCTCTCTGGCTTTGTTGTTGGTCCTGCCTCTCGGCGCCACGTGCGTCAGCGGAGGCCGTGTCGAGGCATGCGCTGACGCTCAAGGCGCCGTTCTGCGCTCTGACGGCAGCGCGCCCGTACGCTGGTCTCCGTGGGTGGCCACAGGCGCCGCGGTCGAGACACGGTGGCATGCGCGAGCCGAGGGCGTCGAGTTCACGCTCCATGTCGCTGAGCCGCCCCCGTTCTGCGGCCCGATGCGGTTCGAGACTCGGGTACACCAGAAGGGTGAGGTGAAGCCCGAGGGGGTCTGTTTGGCGTCCGGGCTCAACGCAGGCCACGGCACACTCCTCGACGCCACCGGCCGCGCCACGCCAGTGTTTGGGCGCCTCGAGGGCGAGGTGTTGGTGTACGAAGTCGACGCCACGACGGTGGGGGCTGCAGTCTTCCCGGTCGTGCTCGACCCGCTGGTCTCTGCCGAGGTGAGCATCATGCCGCGCGCCTTGGGACGGTCCGGCTACGACCAGGTGGAGCTGGCCGTCGCCGCCTCGAACTCGCAGCACCTCGTCGTCTGGGAAGATGCGCGGAGCGGCAACTTCGAAATCTGGGGTACGCGTGTCGCGACTTCTGGCCCGCTCGATGGCCCCGGCCTCCGATTGTCGCAGGGCGTCGACCGCCGAAGCGCCCCGCGCGTTGCCTCGGACGGCACCGATTTTCTGGTCGCGTGGGCCGATGAACGTGCCCCGGCCGGCGCGATTCGGTTCACGCGGGTTCGAGCCGATGGTGCCGTGCTCGATCCGATGGGCGTCGCCCTGGCGACGACGGGTGTCGGGAACTCCGTCGACGTGGCCTTCACCGGCACCGAGTACGTGCTGGTGTGGGTCGAGAACTCGTCGAACCAGACGACGAGTGTGGTGAAGGCAGGCCGTGTGCGGACTGACGGGAGTCGCCTCGACGGCGATGGCGTGGTGCTCGCGGGGCCGGGCGGTGCGCGCCGATTCTTCCCAAGGGTCACCGCTACTGGCAGTCGACTTGCCTTCGCCTGGCTCGAAGGCGACCCGCTCGTCGTGCGTCTCGCCTGCGCCACGGCCGCGCTCACCTCACCGACATTGAGCAGCTTCACTGGCGTGACGCAGGTGACGGGCCCGGTTCCCGGCTACGGGCGCATCGGCCTCACGAACGACCGCGCGGCTGCGGCTCGCGGCTATCTCTCGTGGTCGCGGGGCGTGGCCGTCGACCAGCGCGTCTTCTCGATGCAGACGTGTGCTCCCGAGGCGGCGCTCCCTGCCCTCACCACAAACCCATCACCCCGGGCCGTCAGGCAATCGATGTTCGACGGTACCTCGTTCGTCACTGTGTTCGACGACGAAATGACCAATGGCCTCTACGCCGTCGCTGCGACGTCGACTGGCGGCTCAGGGCCCGTGCGCCAGGTCGTCGACCGGAGTGCCTTCGAGTTTTACTCCGGGGCCGCGGCCTCTGCGACTGGCGAGGTCCTCGTCGCGTGGGGAGACCAACCACCCGGAGAGCTCCACACTGCGTTTGCCCAGCGCCTTGGGCCAGCACCAGCGCTGCTGCCACTCGGCGCTCCCTTCGAGCTGACCTCGGCGCCGGCGGCACGCAGACAACCGGTCGTGGCGTGGAGCCCGAGGAAGGCCCACTTTCTGGTCGCCTGGGCAGAGGCCACCCCGACCGGGAGCGACGTGATGGGGGCCCTGGTCGACCGCTCCGGTCTGGTCATCGCGGGGCCTTCCCCCCTCATCGCCACGCCTGGTGCTGATACCAGACCGACCGTCGCCGCCAGCGGGAGCGTGTTCCTGGTTGCCGCCTCGAGCAATCAGCAGCTCGCGATGGCGATGGTCGATGCCCTGGGCGGAGCCGTATTGCCGTTCGACGCCGGAATGACGCCCTTCGTCGAGAAACTCGCCCTCGCGGGAGATGACGAAGGCTTTGCTCTCGCGTGGGTCGAGCCGCTCAGCACCAGACCTGCGTTCGTCCAGCGGTTCGACCCGCAGGGTGCCCGACAGGGCCGCACCGAACGCATGGCGAACGGCGTGGCGAACATCGCGCTGGCCGCGGGCAACGCACACCTGGTCGCCTGGGAAAGCAACCTCACCACCCCCAACCGCGTATTCGTCGGCCGGCTGGGTGACGCGGGGCTCATCGATGATGCTGGGGTCCTCCCGTCCAACGCGCAGCCTCAACAGTCTCCCGCCATGGCGAGCGCGCCAACTGCCAGCCTTGTCGTCTGGGTCGAGAACTTCCGCGTCGTTGCGCGCCTCTTGCGGCCTGACGGCACGATCGACCCGCGCTTCTCGACGCTGGTCCTGACTCCCTCGCCGGTCGACGATCACCTCGCGCCCACCGTCGCGTGGGACGGTTTTCGCTTCGTGGTCACCTGGATGCGCGGCCCTCCACCCACCTACCTCGACTTCTCGCTGCAAGGCGTCGTGGTCGACCTCGACGGCGGCCAGAGTGAGCCGTTCACCCTGTCCGACACACCCGAGGATGAGCGCCACCCCGCGCTGGCGGGAGCCGATCGCGGCCTGACGCTGGCCGCGTACGAGCGGTTCGAGGGCGCCTCGCGTGACGTCTACCTGCGCCAGGTTCGGTTGGAGGTCGGGCAACCCTGCACCACCGCCGCGCAGTGCCCGAGCGGACTCTGCGTCGATGGAGTGTGTTGTGACTCGGAGTGCGGCGGAGGGGCGGACGACTGTCTGGCATGCAGTGCCGCGCTCGGCGCCGTGGCGTCGGGGACCTGCACGGTCCTCGGCCAGGCACGGGTGTGCCGGGCCGCCGTGGACGGTTGCGACGCGCCGGAGCAGTGTGACGGGGTCAACGCGGCTTGCCCGGCTGACCTCGGTGCTCCCAACGGACTCGCGTGCCAGCAGGGCGCCTGTCTGGCTCGAGTGTGCGTGCCGGGCCTCGTCCCCGATGCTGGCCTCGACGCGGGCAGCAGCATGCTCGATGGCGGTATCTCGCTCGACGGTGACGCCGGCAGCCCCCGACCGCCACTCAACCTGCGGGTCGGCTGCGGGTGCGACGCCAGCTCGCTCGCACCGCTGGCAACCCTCATCGTCGCGTTGACTCGCCGCCGGCGGTTCTCACGGAGGGCCGTCCTCAAACCGATCAGCTGACACCATGTCGCGAAACCCTGCGTCCCTTCATCTCCGTGCTCGTCGACGACCCCGCCCTTCTCGAGGCGCTCGACGACCCCCGGGGGAAACGGGTGAACGACCCCGAAGTCGCCCGCGCATGGGCAGCGCTCCAGCGCGAGGCGAACCACGTGGGCGTGAAGGTTCCAGGGTTTCAGGAGTTCCTCGAACTCCAGGGTGGAACGCTCGATGTGGACGAAGCCCTCGGAATGATCGAACTGCTCCGCGCGAAGTTCCTCGGCTGACCCGGGCCAGAGGAGCGCTCGGGGCTGAGCTTCGTTGATTTCGTCAAGGCTCGGCGGGCCGCGCCTGCAGTTGAACGCCTGGTCGGTCACCCGCCGAGCGCGCGCTGGTAGACCTCGACATACCGGCCCACGCGGTGCTTCCACCCGAGCGGCAATTGCATGCCCGCGCGCTGGAGCGCCTCCCACCGCGTCCGGTACTCCGCCGTGCCCGAGCCCCACACGTCGAGCGCGCGGCGAATCGCCCACGACAGGCCCGCCTCGTCGAAGTGCTCGAAGACGAAGCCCGTGCCGCGGCCCGAGCCGGGCTGGTACTGCCACACGGTGTCCGCCAGGCCGCCCGTCTTGTGCACCACCGGCACCGTGCCGTACCGCAGGCTGTACATCTGGTTGAGCCCGCACGGCTCGTACCGCGACGGCATCAGGAACAGGTCGCTGCCGGCCTCGACGAGGTGGGCGCGGGGCTCCGAGAAGCGTGAGTCGTAGTGCACCTTCTGCGGGAAGGCGCGCTGGAGCAGCCGGAAGAACTCCTCGTACTTGTGCTCGCCCTTGCCCAGCACGACGAGCTGGAAGCGGTGGTGGCGCAAGAGGTTCGGCAGCACGCTCTGCACCAGGTCGATGCCCTTCTGCCAGACGAGCCGCGCCACCAGCGAGAACACGGGCACCTCGCGCCGGTAGGGCAGCCGCGCCGACTCGCACATCACGCGCTTGCACACCTCTTTCCCTGCGAGCGCCTCGGCCGAGAACGTCGCGGGCAGGTGCTTGTCGGTGCCCGGGTTCCACTCGTCTTCGTCGATGCCGTTCAAGATGCCCGTCAGCACGTCGGCGCGCTGGCGCAGCACGTGGTCGAGCCCGACGCCCTGCGCCGGCGTCTGGATTTCACGGGCGTACGTCGGGCTCACCGTGGTGATGGCGTTGGCGTAGAGCAGGCCCGTCATCAGGAAGCCCAGGCGGCCCGCGCGCAGCTCGTCTTGATGAAAGAGGTACCAGCTGTCGCCCAGGCCCGTCTGCGGCATCACGCTCGCCGGGAACGTGCCCTGGTGGCCGAGGTTGTGAATGGTGAGCACGGTGCGCGTGCCGGCGAAGAGCCGGTCCCACGAGAAGCGGGCGCGCAGCAGCAGGGGGATGAGCGAGGTCTGCCAGTCGTTGCAGTGGATGATGTCGGGCGCGAAGCGCAGGTGCTGGCACAGCTTGAGCGCCGCCCAGTTGAGCACCGCGAAGCGCAGGTGCTCGTCACCACCGCTGCCGTAGAGGGAAGGCCGGTCGTACAGGCCCGGACAGCGAATGAAGTAGACAGGCACCTTCGTGCCGGGCAGCTCGCTCTCGAAGACCGACACCTTCACCCGCACGTCGCCCAGCTCGAGCCACAGCTCAGGCAGCACCTCGGTGAAGACGCGGCCGTGCCCCAGCACCCGCGAGTACATCGGCAGCACCACCCGCACGTCGTGGCCAGCCGCGGCGAGCGCTCTGGGCAACGCGGCGCTCACATCGCCCAGGCCTCCCGTCTTCGCGAAAGGAGCGACCTCGGACGAAGCAAACAAGATGTTCATGTCGGCTCGGGAGCGTAGCCCCGGCCGTCGTCGAAGGAAGTCCTTCATCCGCGCCCCTGGGAGCGACGACCGAGCCACTCCAGGGTGCCCCCGACGGCCAGGGACGCGGCTGGCGGAACCTCCACCCCACCAGCCTGTCGCCACGTCATCGATGAACCGGTGCAGCCGACAGGGGCCCAGGAGGGCCTCTTGAAGCAGGCAACCGGGTCTCGCGCGCCGCGCGTCGCGTCCGAGGGTTGCGGTGTTGCTCCCACTCTGTCGCACCTCGTGGGTGGTCTCGCCGGTGCACCAGCCGCTGCGCCTCAGTCATCCCGACTGAAGAGAGCCGAGGACTTGCACGATGCGGAGTCAGACGATGGTGTTCGGTGCCCCAACCCGGCGCACCGAGGCGTGGCGGGTGTACCAGGTTCGCACGGCCAACAGCCTGTACGAGCTCGAGGTGCAGGAAGCGGGTGGAGCCCGGCGCTGCGTGGTGCTGACGAAGCTCGGAGCCGACGGCGCGGTGCTGCAGACGTTCGAGGACTCGCAGCCCCGGCTCGGCGAGCGGTGTCTGTACGACGTCTCACCGCTGGAGTGGATGGGCCAGTCCCTCGCCGTCGGCACCGCCGTCACCTCGACCATTCAGTCCGTCGAGTTCCTCAAGCAGACGACGGCGCGGGTCCAGCGCGGAACCGCCACCATGGTCTTCACCAACGCGGCCCCACCCGTGACGGTGGCTCCAGCGCCGGCCCCGCGCGCTCCAAAGCCGGCTCCCGTCGCCGAGCCCGCACCGCCGCCCTGGGCTCCGTTCCCGCTCGGCTGCGTCGAGATGCTCGAAGCCGCCGCCAGCGTGCTGGGGACCGTCTGTCACCGGCACGACCTCTCCGACGCGCTGGCGAAGGACCCGAAGCTCGCCCGGCGCTACCAGCTCGCGCTCGCCCAGTGCGGGGTGCTCCTCGAGACGTTGACCCATCGCCAGGGAGAAGGGTGACGGGTGCATCAGGCGCATCGCCACGTCCGCCTCGACGAAGAGCCTCTGACGGTGGCTGTCGAGCCCCACGGAGCCGGCGCGCCTCGCCGAAAGAAGCGTCGGCCGGGCCGCCGTCGGCCATCTTCGCGCCGTCGCGCACGGTGAACGGAAGGCCGCTCCGCTCAGGGTGGGTGGGCGTCGCCGTCCTCGCTGGCCGTCAGCGATGGCTCAGCCGTTGATCTGCTGGATGGCGAGGCGCAGCGAGCCGTCCTGCTTCTTCTCGAAGTAGAGCGTCTGGCTGTCGTTGTCGATGTCCTGCCAGTCGGCCACCAGGTACGTCTTGCCGTCGTCCGAGCGCTTGAAGCTGCCGAGCTTCAAGATGCCCTGGTGCTGATCGCCGAGCTTCAGGTCACCGTCACCAGCCCGGTACTGGAACGTGCGTTCCCACACCACGGCCAACGCGGCCATCGCCAGGTCGCGCTCGGCCGAGGTCAGCTTCGTGCGCGAGGTGAAGCCGGTGAACTTGCCATCGGCGTGCGTGATGGAGCCAGACGACAGCGTGGCAGCGGCCTTCCAGTCGCGGGGCACCTGGCCGGCGGCGGCGATCTCGTCGGGCTCGCTGAAGCCCTCGTCGAGGCGCGGCGGGGCGTCGGGCACCGCGGCGGCCTTGAGCGCCTTCGCCAGGTCGACGGCGCGCTTGCCGGTGAGCGACATCTTGCTGATCTCGTCGCGCGACAAGCCGTTGTTGTTGAGGTCGTACTTCGCGATGAGCGTCTTCTTCGCGTAGGTCACCGCGCGGTCGACGTCTGACTTCGTCACCTGCGCGCCCTTCTTGAAGTCCCGGTGGTCGATGAACTTGAAGAAGATGTCGACGAGCGGCTGCTGCTCCTTCGGGAGCGTCGAGAGCGTCGCCTTCATCTCGGCGCGGCTCGTGCGGCCATCGCTGCCTCCCGCGTCGATGATGCTCTTCGCAGCGAGGGACAGCGCCTTGTTCACGTCGGCTTTGGCGATTCGGGACATGGGCACCTCGTAGACGAACACGAGAGGTCTTGACGAGCGCCCTGTGGGTGACGAAGGCGTCACGGCCAACGCCCTCACCCGCGGTGGGCCCCGAAGGCGTGTTACCTCGCAGGAGGGGCGCACGGTCGGGCCCTTCATGCAGCTGGCCGCCTGGCAGGCGCGGCTCTCGGGGACCGTGCGCAACCCGAACGTCACCCGTCGTCGCGTCGTGCTCGGCACTGGCGCTGCCGTCATCAAGCACCTTCGCTGCATTGATGGCGTCGCCGACCAGGGTCGACCACGAGCCGTCGGTGTAGGCGTTCCTGGCGAGCCACCCGCTTCCAAAGCGCGCACTTCACCGCACGAACTGCCGCAGCACCTCGCGCACCCCGTCGTCGTTGAGCAGCGCGCTGTGCTCGGCGCGGGTGTCGACGGCCTCGAACGAGATGGGCTTCGGCGGCCGCGCGCGCGTCGTCGGCACCGTGCCGTCGCCGTCGCCGCGGACGGGTGTGGTGAGGTCGACGTCTCCGCCTGGAGCCGCGCGCCAGCCCACCACGGTGGAGCGCCCGGTGCCGATGACGGCGAGCGCGCTCCAGGTGGGTGGTTCGCCCTCGACGTCGCCCAGCTGACCCCAGAGCTCGGCGTGGGCGATGAAGCGGGCCTCGAGCTGCGCGCGGTACGCGGGGTTCTCGCGCACGGACGGCTCGGCGAAGAGCCCCCAGCGCCGGTCCAGCCACGTCTGCGCGTCGTATGCGGCGAGCGTGACGGGGCTCCCGCTCGCGTCGACGAAGAAGTCTGGCGTGGGCGAGAGCAGCTGCCACGTCGACGGAAAGGTGAGCAGCGCCTCGGCCGAGAGCAGCGCGGTGTTGCTCGAGGTCGGCGTGCCGAGCTGCAGGTCGTCCCACTGGCCGGGGCCTCCCTGGAAGGGCGTGCCGACGAAGGCCACCTTCACCACCGTCTTCGCGCCCGCGTGCCCCGAGCGCAGGCACGACAGCGCCACCAGCCCGCCCATCGAGTGGCCGATGAGGCGCACCCGCCGCGACGGCCCCAGCGCCTCGAGCCGCTCGCACAGGCCGCGCCCGCTCTCGCGAATGTCGGCGCGCCAGTCGTACGCGTACACCTGAAAGCCGGGCAGCGCCGTCTTCGCCCAGTCCATCCACGAGGCGTAGGGGTCGAGGTCGAGGAAGAAGGGAATCGCGGTGAGGCGCGTGAGCGGCCCGACGACGTGCAGCGGGCCGTACTTCGCGAACTCGCGCTGCCCCGCGAAGCTGAACGCGAGCGAGCGGTCTCCCTTCGACAGCCCCTGCCCGGGCGTGACGTAGGCGAGCTCGCCAGACTCGGTGGCGAGGAAGCTCGCGCGGTAGCCATGGAGGAAGACGGTGACTTCGTCACCTTGCGGCGGGAGCAGCACGGGCTGTGGGGCGATGCAGCCCACGACAACGAAGCAGACGAGGAGAGAGCGCACGAGGACCCGCTACTGGATTGAGGCCCCGAGCGCGAGGGACCTCGTCAGTCATCGTCTCGCCGGTGCGCGGCGGCGCCTCATCGGAGGATCGCCAGGTGAACACCTCTGGGCCTGGTAGCGTCGCGCGCCCAGCGTCGATACACCGTCGAGGTGCGGGTCCTCCTGACCGGAGCTTTTGGCCACTTCGGACCGTTCGTGCTCCGAGCGTTGCTCGCAGAAGGGCACGTCGTCCGCACGTTCGATGTCGCCGCGGCCCGCCCCCGAGCCGGCGCTTTGAGACTCACGGCCTCGGTCGAGTCCGTGTGGGGCGACCTGCGCGACCCCGCTGCCGTAGAGCGAGCGCTCGAGGGCATCGACGCCGTCGTTCACAACGCCTTCATCATCTTTCCGCACTCGGAGCGGCGGGACGATGCGCGCGCCATCAACGTGGGGGGGCACGCAGCAGCTCCTCGAACGTCTTCGCACGGCGGCACCACGTCCCCATCTGGTGTTCATCTCGTCGTACCACGTGCACCCGTATGATGCGGCGAGACCGCGCCCTCTGCTGACGTCTGACCCCGTTGCGCCGACTGACGCGTACGCCGAGCACAAGATCGAAGCCGAGGCCCAGGTCCGCTCCCTGGAGCGCCACACCATCTTGCGGTTCTCCAGCATCCTCCTGGACCGCAAGCCGGACGCCGAGACGCTCCGGGTGCTCTTCGGTATTCCGCTCGAAACGCGCTTCGAGCTCGTCGACCCGCGCGATGGAGCCTTCGCAGTCGCGCGATCGCTGGCGGTCCCCGAGGCCGTCGGCCAGACGTGGTTCATTGGCGGGGGCGAACGGCGTCAGACGACCTATCGGGCCTTCTGTCAGAACCTGTTCGACGCCCAGGGGCTGCAGATGCTGCCCGACGAGGCGTTTTCCACGAAGCCCTTCATCGGCGACTGGCTCGACACGACCGAGAGTCAGATGCGGTTGCAGTACCAGCGTCACGGACTCGACGAGTACTACCTGTCACAGCGTCGGCCGGCGTTCGTTCGCGGGGTCGTTCGGGTGATCGCCCCGATCGTTCGGCGGATCATGCTGCGCCATTCGGAGCCCTGGAAGGCGCGAGCAGCGCGATGAAGACCAACCGCGGTGGACTCAGGACTCCCAGAGCACTCCGCGCCTTCGCCAGCGGGTCAGCAGTCTTCGGCGCAAGTCGCAGTCGTCTCAGGGCCGTCACACACGCCGTCGCCACAGCACATGCTCGTCTGGCCGGCGGCACAGCGTGGGGGCGCCAGCATCGTCTGGCCCGCGCCGAGGCGGGTGAAGCTCGGGTCGGGGGTGCCGCTCCAGCAGCGGGGAATGAAGGGGAACGTGCGCGTCAGCACGTAGTGATACGTGTCCACCTCGACGCCATCGATGACGACGGGTCCGCTTCGGCCGTTGCAGGCGTCGAGGTCGCCCAGCCCAGCGACGAACTCCCAGTCCTGGACGAAGGTGCCGTCGAACGGGCCTCCGGGGCCCGCGGGTGGTGACGGGCGTTCGCCGCTGCGGAGGCGGTATGACGACCGCGGCTCCACCAGCACTCCGTTCACCCGGCCCCAGCGCGCCACCACCGGGAAGCCATCGGCCGCCCAGCCCACCACCGTGAGCGTCGGGGTCGACGAGGCCAGCGCGGTCGGCACCCCGTGGTAGTGGTACTGGCCGCCGGGCTGCACGTGCGCGAGGTTGCAGTCGACGCCGAGGCCCTGCGGGTGTCGCACCGAGTCTGACGCGAAGAAGGCCGCCGCCGAGCCGTAGCGAAGCGCCTCGTAGCGCCAGGCTGAGAGCCCATTCCACAGCTCCGCGGTGTTCGGGTCGAAGACGGCCCCGCTGGTGGCGATGCCGAAGATGCCCGCGACGGTCGGCGTCGCCGCGAGCGCAGGCGCCGACGAGAGCTCCAGCGCGGAGGGCTGGGGCGTCAGCGTGTTGGGGTTGTCAGCGTTGGGAAAATCGCCCACGTCGTGGTTGGGCACGCCGTTCGCGTCGATGCGCACGGTGGTGGCGCCCACCGTCCTGAGGAAGCGGTGTGAGACGCCCAGCTCACACGCGAGCGCCTCGGCGCTGCGGGTGCAGGCGCGCGGCGCGACGTTGAAGGTGTCGGCCGACGGCGTCGGGGTGGTGGTCGACACCGCGCTCGGGGAACAGGTGGAGAGGCCTGCGTGCGGCGGCGTCGCGGCGCCACAGGCGGTGAGCGAGAGCAGCACCGCGACGAACCGCCGACGCGTCGCGAGCACCGCGGTCGCGGCGAGCAGGCCCAGGGCCACTGCGAGCCACGGAGGCGTCGACGGGGCCCGCAGCGTCACCCGTTCCTTCGCTCGCAGCGCCACGGCGCGCGTGCCCGTCGCATCCGAGAAACCGGCCCACAAGCCCCACGGGCTCGTCAGCGTCAACCCGGAGCGCGTCGACGGCACCTCGTAGCGGGCCGTGAACCGCACATACCGGGCTGTCGGCGGAACCAACGCATCATCTGGCGCGGCGACGTCGAGGAAGGCGAGGGTGGGTGCTGGCGACGCTTCGACCGCGACACCTTCGAGAAAACGCGCCGCCAGCAGGTCGCGGTGACGCCGCACCTCGGCGGTCGAGAGCGCGCCATCGTCGTCGTCGTCGACCTCGGAGAGGTGCTCTGCCAGCGGCGCCAGCACCACCGTGAAGGTCGAGCCGTCGAGGTGCAGCTCCGCCATGCCGGCGGCGAGGGCGTGGGCCGAGGCAGACGACGAAGCCACGAGGATGAGGAGGACGAGCGCGCGCATCACGCAGAGACGCGCGACCGCAGCCTCCCGGCATACCGCGCGAGGTGTCAGCGCCGAACGACCGTCTCGAGCGTGCCGTTGCCGTCGAGGTCGGACTCGTACACGGCCCGCTCGGTCTTCCCGTCGCGCGTGGTGGACGTGCGGGAGCCCAGCTCGCCAGTCCTCGAGTTCGCGCGCTCATGCACGACGCGTTGGTTGTCGCCGGAGCCGTACTCGGTGTGCGTGTGGCTCCACACCCGGGCTGGCTCGCCGGGCCGCGTCGTCCACCCAGACTTCCCGCCGCTGACGAAGCTGTCGACGGGCCGGCCCTGGTCGTCGAGGAAACTCAGGAAGTGGCGGGTGCCATTGTGGCGATGCGCCCACTCGGTGCCCCGGGCGTCGACGGTGCCATCGCCATCGAGGTCGTACTCACGGGTGGTCGGTGTGCCCAAAATGGCGTTGGGGGAGCCGGTCTTCTCGCTGACGACGCGGGCGTCCTTCACCTTCGAGAGGATGTTCTGAAACGGAGTGCCGATGCGGGTCGTGGTCATGCCCGATTGTCGAAGCCTCAGCGGGCCTTCGCCTCACCGCGTCCTGTCAATCGGGCTCGGGCGCGGCGGGGACGGCGGGAGCGATGAAAAGCCAGTGAATTCGATGGGTTGCGACTCTTGTTCGGGACCTTGGTCGAATTCGTGCGACAGGATGCCGGTTTCTTTCGTCCGAGGCGATTCCCCGCAAAGCCCAGGTTCAAGGTCGGGTCGTGGCCTCGCCGCGCATGTGCGGTCCTGAGAGGGCGCTCCTCGTGCGCGAGCGCCTCGGGCGAGTGAACCTGCAGCGTCAACACGGGAGTCGCCGGTCTGCTCGATGGAGTCCACCCCCGCGGCCACCTTCGGCGCCATCGCGCCCGTGCACGCGGTGCGCGTCGCCGATGTCTCCATCGTGGAAAATGCGTCGGGCTTCAGCGCCGCGAGCAAATGCAGACGGAACCCGCCGCTGTCACTCGCTACCGCACAGCTCGAGGCGAACGAGGCTCGCGCACCCCTCGCCGTGGCCTGAAGGCCTCGAGAGGAGGGCGGCGTACCGCCCTCCGCGAGTCGGGTCTGCCTCGAGCCGCACCCGGCCGGGGTTCCGGGTCTCACGCGCGCAGTCGATGCCCGAGAGCACCTCGGGGTCGCGCGCCGGCATCAGGTCATCGACCCGAAGGATGCTGAGGAACGGCACTTGCCCGGGAGGCCACCAGGCGATGATGAGCCGGCCGTCGCCGTCGACAACGGCGTCGAACGCGTCGAATGTATCCGCGCTTCCGGGCAGCTCGGTCGTGATGTCTGGCGCGGGGCCCGTCGAATGACGTGACACGACGAGGCCAGACACGCAGCGCTGCACCACGACGAGCCCGCCCGGAAACGGCGCGATGTGGGGCGCCTGCGCCAAGGGCGGCGGCCTGCACGCCGGCAGTTCAAGCGCCCGGCTCGCCCCGACCAGCACGCGGGGGCCCTGGGCGTCGACGAGCGAGACGATGTCTGGTGCAAAGAGGGCGAGGCCGCGCACGCCACCATCGAACGTGTGGACGGGCCCGTCGGCTGAAGCCGCGATGACCGAACTCACCTGGTCCTGGAGAGAGGCCTTGCCCGGCTCTCCCGTGAGCGCGATCCACTCGCCCCCGAGCGTGATGTCGGCCCCCTTGATGACCCCCCGGGCGGTGAGGGCCCGGATGGAAGAGATGCCCCCGGCCTCGATGTGCACGGCAGTCAGGCCTTGCTCGGCGCCCGGCTGCGTCGCCGCAAGCACCATGTACCCAGTCGTCGCCGGTCGGAGCCTCGCGGGCCGGGTGTGAGAACTGGGCCAGTCTGGAAGCATCAACTCGACGAGCCGCTCGCTGACGCGAGGGTCCGATGAGAAGACCTCGAGTCGCATCGCGCCGCCGCTCGTCAAGCGCGCGTACTGACCGGGCCTCGCGCTGAACAAGGCAGAGCCCAACGCGAAGTCCAGCGGCTGGTTCGTGGACCGGGAGACGGGCCGACATGCTTTCACGACGAGCGGCTCGGCGAGGTTCGGCATCCAGGGCTCGTCGACGGGCGTGTGACACGACGTCAACCCGATGACGGCGAAGCCAACGACGCATGCACGAACATTCGTCACGGCGCGCAGCATCGTCGACTTC
The DNA here is from genome assembly GCA_033763395.1 of Myxococcaceae bacterium. Lineage (GTDB taxonomy): Bacteria > Myxococcota > Myxococcia > Myxococcales > Myxococcaceae > Xiheimicrobium. The sequence continues at coordinate 28,027 of JANRKQ010000062.1, read as the reverse complement.
CTCCGCTCGAAGCCAGCTCAGCGCTTGCCTCGCTCCCCGACAACGCCCATCGTCCCGCGCATGGCTTCTCTTTCGGACTGGCAGCGCTACCAGCGGCACCTCTGCGTCGTCGACTCGCTCAGCCTCACGCTCGACGTCTCGAAGATGCGCTTCTCGGACGGGTGGCTCGACGCCATGCAGGCCCCGCTCACGCAGGCCTTCGACGAGATGGCGGCGCTCGAGGCGGGCGCTGTCGCGAACCCCGACGAAGGTCGACGTGTCGGGCACTACTGGCTGCGCGCGCCGGACCTCGCGCCGAAGGCCGAAGCCGATGCGATTCGGGCCGCGCTGAGCCAGGTGAAGACGTTCGCCCGTGACGTGCATGAAGGCCGCGTTGTCGCGCCGTCGAAGGTGCGCTTCACCGACGTGCTGCTCATCGGCATCGGCGGCTCGGCGCTCGGGCCCCAGCTGGCCCACGACGCGCTGGGCACGCCGCGTGATGCGATGCGGCTCCACTTCTTCGACAACACCGACCCCGACGGCTTCGACCGCGTCTTCGCCCGGCTCGACGGACGCCTCGACGCCACCCTCACCGTCGTCATCTCGAAGTCCGGCGGGACGAAAGAGACCCGCAACGGCATGCTCGAAGCGAAGGCCGCCTACGCGCGCGCGGGCCTGGCCTTCGAGGCGCACGCGGTGGCCGTCACCAGCGACGGGAGCGAACTCCACACCCTCGCGGCCTCGTGGCTCGCCCGCTTCCCCATGTGGGACTGGGTCGGCGGCCGCACCTCACAGCTGTCGGCGGTCGGTCTCCTCCCCGCGGCGCTTCAGGGCCTCGACATCGACGCGCTCCTCGAGGGCGCCCGGCTCGCCGACGTGGCCACGCGCGAGCGCTCGGTGTCGAAGAACCCGGCCGCGCTCCTGGCGCTCATGTGGCACCACGCGACGGGCGGCCGAGGCGAGAAGGACCTCGTCGTGTTGCCGTACAAGGACCGGCTGCTGCTGTTGTCGCGCTACCTGCAACAGCTCGTCATGGAGTCCCTCGGCAAGGAGAAGGACCGCTCGGGCGCGGTCGTGCACCAGGGCCTGGCGGTGTACGGGAACAAGGGCTCGACCGACCAGCACGCCTACGTGCAGCAGCTGCGCGAGGGCGTGCCCAACTTCTTCGTCCTCTTCGTCGAGGTGCTGAAGGACCGCGCGGGCGCCTCGCTCGAGGTCGAGCCCGACGTCACCTCGGGCGACTACCTGCTGGGTTTCCTCCTCGGCACCCGCGCCGCGCTCGACGAGAAGGGGCGCGAGTCGATGACGCTCACCGTGCCCGACGTGTCGGCCCGCTCGCTCGGCGCCCTCATCGCGGTGTTCGAGCGCGCGGTGGGGTTGTATGGCTCGCTCGTGGGCGTCAACGCGTACCACCAGCCCGGCGTCGAGGCCGGAAAGAAGGCGGCGACGGCGGTGCTACAGGTCCAGCACCAGGTGCTGGCCGCGCTCGACAGCACGCCGCGCACTGCCGCGGAGGTTGCCGAGAAGGCGCACACCGCCGACGTCGAGACGGTGTTCACGGTGCTGCGCCACCTCGCCGCCAACGGCCGTGTTCAGCGAGAGGCCGCGGCCGTGTGTGTCGCCGACCGCTTCTTCCGCTGAGCTGGCTCGGGCTCGCGTCGGCGAGGCTGGTGCGCCGAAGCCAGCGCCGCGGCCGTTGATGGGACGTCTGCGCCCGTTCGGCTCGGGTTCCGCCGCGCTGAAGCCAGCGCCGCGGCCGTGGGTTGAGCGGCCCCGTCTCGACGCCACGCCGCTTGACCACCACGCGGAAAGCCCGCGCTGGCGGCCTCCCCCAGCTCGTCGGAGTCGAGGCGGATGGCCACCTTCAGTCGCCCTGCACGGCACGCCCCTTGATGTTGCGCGCACGCCCGCGAGCCGCCGCCCTGCCGACACCGTCCCGTCACGTTCGATGTCGACGCTTCGGGCATGCGAACTCCGATTCCGAACCAGTGGAATGTGCCCGCCCGCTTCCGGGCCCGCATGGGCGACGCGGCCGGCCGCCAGCGCGCGATGGTGCATGAGGGCCACCTGCTGCTGGTACTGCACGAGGTGCCGCAGGCCGGCCGGCCCGAGCGTGTCGCGCGGCTCTTCTGGCGGGACGCCGCGGGCCAGTGGAAGGCCTCGGGCCAGGGCGCTGGCGTCGGCGCCCTGCGCGAACACGTCACCGAGTTCGAGCGCGCCGTCGACGAGCTCGAGGAGCACCTGCGCCTGGCCAGCCGCGCGCGCGACTGGTTCGACGTGCTCCGTGAGGCGACGCCGCTCCAGCGCACCGCTCATCACCTCGCGCAGACGCTCCAGGCGGCGCGTGACGCCATCGAAGACCGCGAGCTCATCACCCTGCGCGACCGCGCCAACGACGTCGAGCGCGCCATCGACCTCGTCACCGCCGAGGCCCGCGACGCCATCGACTTCGTCACCGCCCAGAAGGCCGAGGCCCAGGCCGCGGTGAGCCTCGACCTGGCGCGGGCGAGCCATTCGCTCAACGTGGTGGCCGCGGTGTTCCTGCCGATGACGGCGCTGGCCTCCATCTTCGGCATGGAGCTGCGCAGCGGCCTCGAGGCCGTCTCGGGTCCCTGGCTCTTCTGGGGCGTGGTGGTGGCCGGCCTCGGCCTCGGCCTGGTGATGCGCCGGCGGCTGTCGCGCTTCGAGGACGAGCCGCGGCCCACGGCGACGCCGAAGTCGTTGCCGGAACGTGGCGTGCCCGTCAGGGCGTGAAACGAATGCCGCTGCCCGTCCACGTCGACGGCACCGCGCCCGCAGTGCCCGTCAGGCCCGACGGCGCTTCGACGCCAATCGACAGGCCCGTCTGGGTGACGCCCGGCATGCTGCAGTAGTGGAACTCGATGACGCCCGTGGCGAAGAACTTCGCCTGGAACTCGCTGCTGGGCGCCGCGATGTTGAGCCAGCTCACGGTGAATCGACTGCCGCCCGTCGAGAAGGTGCGCACCCGAATCGACGACGTGGTGTCGGGGAAGAGGTCGTTCCACAGCGGCGCCGCGAACCCATTGGGCGCGGACGAAGTTGGAATCGGCGCGTCGGTGTACGACGTCGAGACGACTCCCGACGAGCTGGGGAAGAACTGCACCATGCCGTTGGTCTGCACGCCGTAGTGGCTCATCGGCTGGCCGAAGAAGGGGAATACGCCCAACGGAACCGGCAGGGTGCTGGTGGCGACGTCGTCACCGATGGCGGGCAGGGTCGTCGAGTCGAGCAGCGTGGTGGCGCCCACCGAGAGGTCGTCGCAGGCCGCGAAGATGGAGGAACTCACGTAGCTCCCCGCGGAGCCGCCCGCGCTGCCGCCGCCGATGGGTCCGCCGCCGCCCGCCCCACCGCCGCCAGCGCCCGACGGCTGGAAGTTCACCTGCATCGAGTACGAGTTGAAGGAGGACGGCGCGTCCGAGTCGACCCAGATGAAGTACGTCCCCGCCGTGAGTGTTCCGGTCGTGACGTCGACGAGGCCCGCCGAGGGCACCGAGTCGCAGCCCAGCGTCGTCGACGTCGTACACGTGCTGCGCACGCTCACCCTCGGCGCGAAGCCGCTCGCCGTCACCGTCACCGTGAGCGAGCCGGTCTGCGGCACCGAGACCGACCAGACCGCATCAGGCCCGAAGCCCGAGCACGCCGTGGTGTCGTTCGCGTAGCCAACGAGGTCGCCGTTCACGAGGGCCGAGAAGGCGCTGAGGGTGATGGGAATCGCCGTCGCGCACGAGTCTCCCGCCCCCGGCCCGCCACCCGCGAAGCCACCACCGGCACCGCCTGCGAAGCCGCCGCCTGCCCCACCGCCGAAGCCACCACCCGCCCCGCCGCCCGCTCCGCTCTGACAGGTGAGCGTCACCAGGTTGCAGGTCTGCCCCGACTGCGCGCAGTTCGCGCACGCCTGTCCGCCGAAGCCGCAGGTCTGATTGTTGCCGTTGGCCGGCGCGCGCACGCACAGCGTGCCGTTGCAGCAGCCGTCGAAGCAGCTCGCCGAGTTGCAGGAAGGGGGCGCTCCGCCGCCGCCAGCACCGCCCGCTGCGCCACCGCCCGCCCCTCCGACGCACCCGCCGTTGCTGCAGACCGGGTTGGGCGTTCCGACGCACGAGAGGCACTGCACTCCGCCCGCGCCGCAGATGGTGTCTGACTGCTGCGAGGTGTTGCGCAGCCGGCAGGTGCCGTTTGGCAGCAGGCAGCCATCGCACGCAGCGCCTCCACCCACCCCGCCCGCCGCGCCGCCACCGAAGCCGCCGCCAGACCCGCCCGCGAAGCCACCGCCAGACCCGCCCGCGAAACCGCCGCCCGCCGCGGAGCCGCCGCCCGCCGACCCGCCTCCGCCGGAACCACCAAAGCCGCCGCCCGTCGTGCCGATGTTGCCGCCCGAGCACGCCCCGAAGGTGCAGCTCTCGCCCAGCCCGCACGCCCGGCACGTCTCTCCGCGCTGCCCGCACTGCGCCGAGCTCGTGATGGTGATGCACGCGCCGGTGGTGTTGTCGCAACAGCCCGTACAGCTCGTCGGCGTGCACAGCGGCCGCGACGGACCGCAGCTCGACGCGATGACGCCGAAGGTGAGACCAAAACCAAGCGCAAGAAATGGGAGCGAGGCCTTCATGAGGACCAGACACCTCACCTGCCCACGAAGTGCAAGCCCGGCTCAGCCCACTGGAGCGGCGCGTTGAAACACCCCGCTCTTGACGAGCGCCAGCGTCACCGCGGCCGCCAGCGCGCCCAACAGGAGGAACCAGAGCCACCAGCGCGAGGCCGGCTTCGGCGTCTCGGGGGCGCGCCACGTCGCCTCGGCCTGGGGGTCGAACGTCGGGGCGACGGCCGTTCCCCCCGGAGCCGCGGCGACCGCGCCACCCTTGAGCGTCTCGGGCTCGCTGCGCCCCACCGCGGGGCGCGACGGGCTGGTGGGCAGCTTCGAGGGGTCGGTCTCCCAGGGCACCTGCACGTCGGGCATCGGCCGCGAGGGCTCGGTGCGCACGCCCACCTGCCCTGCGTCGGGCCGCTTCGCGCGGGCGCTCTCTTCGTCGACGAAGAGGGTGGCCTCGCGCTGCTGCAGGTTGGGCGAGGTGTGGTGGTGGCCCACGGGCTCGGGCACGGGGCCCAGCGCCTCGGCGGTGGGCGCGGCCTGCGGCCGGTTGGGAGCAGTCGGCGCGTCGGCCCCGGGCACCAGCTTCTTGCGCGGCGAGGGCCAGGCCGACACCTGGAGGCTCTTCAAGGCCCCGACGAAGGCCTCCATGTTCTGGAAGCGCTCGATGGCCTGCTTGGCGCACGCCCGCGCGAGGAAGGCGTCGACCTGCGGGTGGCCGAGCGAGAGGTCGACGGACTTGAGCGTCGGCAACGGCTCGTTCATCTGCCGCAGCAGCACCTGCGACAGGTTCTTCCCGTCGAAGGCGGGCACGCCTGACAGCATCTCGAACAGCAGCAGCCCCAGCGCGTAGACGTCGGTGCGCGCGTCGAGCGGCAGGTCGCGAATCTGCTCGGGCGCCATGTAGCGCGGCGTGCCGGCCAGCATGCCCTCGGCGGTGAGGCGCACCGCGCCCTGGTTGACGAGGCGGGCGATGCCGAAGTCGAGCACCTTCACCCGCGCGCCGCCGAGGTCGCGCCGCATGCGCACGTTCTCGGGCTTGATGTCGCGGTGCACGATGCCGCGCGCGTGCGCGAAGGCCAACACCTCGGCCGTCTGGATGCAGATGTCGCGGGCCTCATCGAAGGTGAGGCGCCCCTCGTCCTGCAGCACCTCGCGCACGTCTTTCCCCTCGACGTACTCGAAGACGAGGAAGAGCGAGCCCGTCACCTCGTCGTGGCCGGCGTCGAGCAGCTGCGCGGCGCCCGGGTGGTTCACCTCGACGGCGACACGGGCCTCTTGCAGGAAGCGCTTGAGGCGGGTGGCGTCGGCGTTGGGCTCCGGGTCGAGGAACTTGATGGCCACGCGCGTGCCGAGGTGCAGCTTCTCGGCGAGGAAGACGTAGCCCATGCCGCCCTGGCCCAGGCGCGAGAGCAGCCGGTACTTGTCCGACAGAAGCTGCTCCGGGAGCGGCAGCCTGACGGTCGAGCTGGGCGAGGTCCCCACGACAGGGGCAGGTGTACCCCGGAACCGGAGCACGCCCAACCCCGCAGCCGAAGCACCGCGTCAGCCGTTCTGCATGCTCAACGAGTACGTGGTGCACGTCGGCGCGCTGTTCGCCCGCCGGTACACCTTGATGTCGAAGTCGGCGCCGTCGTCGGTGCCGAGGCTGCCATCCTTCCGGTAGCTGCGAATGTCGCAGGTGGCCTCGTTCATCGAGCACAGGCCTTGCCGCGCCGTCGAGCGCTGCCGGTAGACGCACATGACGATGTTCGGGTCTGACGCCGTCAAGTTGATGCGCACGTCGAAGTCGTCGCCGAAGACGTTGTTGGCGTCCTCCGCGTAGAAGCCGACCCAGTCGACGTCGTCTTCGGTCGGCACCATGCCGGTGTGCTGCGCCGAGCCGCCCGAGGTGTCACGCAAGACGCCCTTGTAGACGCCCATGCTGCAGAACGCCGCCGGGTCCATGCCCAGCTCCTGGCACTCACACCCGTTCGACAGCATGCCGTCGGTGTTGTGGTAGCCCATGTTGCAGCTCGCGATGCCGCAGGTGCCGTTCATGCACGAGGGCGTCGCGTTGGCCACCATACACCCCTGGTTGCACGAGGCGCCGGTGGCCGACAGTGGAATGGTGACGATGGTGTTCACCGGGTCGTCGGTCTCGATGGACAGCTCTCCGCCGAAGGTGGCCATGGTGTCGGCGCGGAACTCGACCTCGACGACGGCGCGGCCCCCGGTGGCGATGGTGGCAGGCAGCGCGGGCACGTTCTTGAGCGAGTACAGGTTCGAGGTGCCGCCGACGAAGGTGATGCGGCGCACGGTGAGGTTGCCGAAGCCGGTGTTCTGCAGCTCGAGGGGCCGCGCCACCTGCCAGCTCAGCGGCACCGAGCCCCACGCCAGCATGGTGGGGTTCACCGTCAGCCGCGGCTCGGTGACGGTGCCCCGAATCGGAATCTCGAGGCTGGGCCGCGCCACGTCGGTCGACGCGATGACGAGCGTGGCGTCGACCTGCCCGGGCATCGACGCGTCGAGCTCGATGGTAATGGGCAGCCGGGTGAGCGGCATGAGGGTGGCGTTCTGCATCGCGTTAGGGAGCGACGCGCGCACGTTGTTCGACAGGTCACGCACTGACACGCCCGAGACGAAGAGCGACTGGCCGCCGAGGTTCGCGAGCTGCACGGTGACGGTGCGGCGCTGCCGGCGGGGCACGTCGCCGAAGTCGATGGCGCGCTCCTCGGGCTCGAGCGCGATGACGCCGTCGATGAAGCTGGTGCCTTCGACCTCGAACGTCACCTCGCCCACCGCCGGAGTCGACGAGCCGATGACGACGTCGCCCCGGTAGTAGCCGCGCGTGGCCGGCGAGAAGCGCACCGGCACCGGCACGCCCGCGTCGGGCACCAGCGCCGTCATCGCGGGGAGCGTCACCGACACCCACGGGTGCCCCGCGTCGGACTGGTCGAGCGCCAGCGCGATGTTGCCGAAGCCCGCGTTGCTGACGGTGATGGGGAGCTCCTTCGAGGTGCCCGTCGGGACCAGGCCGAACGTCAGCTTGCCGGGGTTCACCGCGAGGGCGGGCTCTCCCACGAGGCGCCGCACGATGGGAATCTCGAGCTCGCCCGGCTCGAGGCGGTCGGGATCGGACTCGTCGGGCGACGCGTCGGTGTAGGTGACGAGCACCTTCAGGTCGTCGGCCGAGGGCGCGGCCTGCGGCGTGTAGCGAACGTCGATGCCGAAGTCGGCCGCCGCGCCGAGAATGAAGGGCGCGGTCTGTGACGGGGCCAGCGCGTACTCAGCCGACGCCTTCGAGAGGATGACGCGCTTGATGGCGACGCGGCGGTTCACTGTCGACTGCACCTTCACCAGCAGCGTGGTGTCGCAGCCCGGCGTGACGCAGGTGAAGGCGAGCTGGCGGGGCAGGGCGCGCAGGCCGCGGAACGGGCCGATGCCGTTGCCCATCATGACGGTGCCGTCGGGCGGCCGGTTGGTGCAGCCGAGCAGCAGCAGGAGCGGCAGGAGGACGCGGGTCGAAGTCATCGCTCAGCGCTCCTTTCAGGGGACCGAGAAGGTGCCGTTGCGCCGCACGAGGTCGAGCACGTAGGCCGTGTCGCCGCGCCGCCCCAGCGAGGTGCTCTTCTCGGCGATGAGCATGCCGTTGACGTACACCTTGACGCCCACGGCCGAGCTGCCGCGCGAGAGGCACACCTGCTCGATGAGGCGCCCCACGTCCTGCCCGGGAATCGGCACCGCCCCGCCCGTGAGGATGTCGACCAGCACGTCGACCGAGATGCCCAGAATGCCCGCCAGCAAAGCGGTCGGGAGCGACTTGCAGTCCTGCTGGTACGTCACCTGGACCTTGTACGTCCCGTCGGTGCGCGCATCGGCGAGGATGATGCGCTCCGGCTCTTCTTTCGGCGCGAAGGCCAGCCACGACGGCTGCCCGTAGCTGCCCCAGTTCATCGGGTTGGGCGTGCGCTTGTTGCAGACGTACCCGAACGGGTGCTCGAGCGTCATGTCGACGTCGCGCACGTCGTTGTCGAAGGCGTTGTCAGAGCCGTTGTCGTACGTCATCTCGATCTTCACCACCTCGGGGCCGGGCCCGGTGACGCCGTTCGCCATGACGGGAATCGTGATGTTCGGGCGCGCCGGGTCGTTGAGGTTCAGCACCAGCAGCCCGGTGATGGGCCCCTCGGCGGTGGCGGTGGCGACGACCTGAATCTCGGTGAAGGTGCCGCCCGCCACGTTGGGGATGGCCTGCGGCGCGATGGAGAGGTCGGTCGAGGGCCGGGTGCCGCCCCAGGTCGTGCGCACGGTGAGCGGCGCGCCGCCCTCGTTGTTGATGGTGAGGGGCCGCGAGACGGTGGTGCCCAGGCGCACGTCTCCGAGGTTGATCATCATCGGCGTCACCGTCGCCCGCGGCGGGGTGGCCGAGTTGCCCTGCATCGGAATGCGGAGCTCGCCCTCGCTGGTCGCCAGCACCAGCGTGCCCAGGGTGTCACCGCCGCCGTCGGGCATGCCCGCGCTGCGCGGGGTGAAGCGGGCCTCGAACGACAGCAACGCGTCGCTGTCCTGGGTGATGGGCCGCAGCGTGCGGGGCAGCGTCATCGGCTGCACCACCTCGAAGTCGCTCATCGGCGGGTCGATGGTGATGGCGCTGATGGTGATGGGCGCGGTGCCGGTGCCGCGGTTCGACAGGGTGACGTTGCGCTTGCCCTGGCGGCCGACGGCGACGTAGCCGAAGTCGACCGGGTTGGGCGCCGCGGTGAGGTTGGGCGAGCCGATGTAGTTGGCGCGCACGGGCAGGCGGAAGGTCGGGTACTCCTTGTCGTCCGAGAGAATGCGCACCTCGTTCGCCTGCGGCATCGGCTCGCCGGGCGTCCACTTGAGGGTGAGCTCGACGTTGCGGCCGGGGAAGACCTCTTTGGGGAACGTCGACTCGCAGAACTCGCAGCCCAGCCCCGCGTCGGCCTTCGCGAGCGTCGACTCGAAGAGCGTCAGCGTGCAGTTGCCGATGTTCGACAGCAGCACCTTCTTCTCGACGGGCGCGTTCGAGGTGGTGGTGCCGAAGTCGACCGTGTGGGGCGTCGGCTGGAGAATCGGCGTGCCGTCGTTGACGTTCTCACACGTCTTGGCGTTCTTCGGCACGCACTCGAAGTTCTCGCAGAGGTAGGCGCCGGGGCAGTCCACGTCGGCGCGGCAGTAGGTGATCATGCTCACCTGCTGGGTGCGATCGCAGGCTGTCGACGCACACACCAGCGGGACAAGAAAGAAGGGCAGGGCTCGTGCGTTCATGCGGTCCTCGTCACGGTACCATGGCTGGCAGGGGCACGAAGGAAGGCGGCCATCCTTCGAAGAAGTCGGACTGTAGCGGAAGTGACGGCCAGTTTCCCCTCCCGGTCGCCCGGTTTGGGTGACAGACGTCGTCACGGGTTGGAAGACGCCACCTTCGAGCGGCGGCGGAGCGCTTCAGTCCTTCGTCGACGTGGCGGAAAGCCGCCGTACGATGGGGGCGTGGCAGACCTCGCGCGGTGCCTCACGCTCTGCCTCTCGATGGGCGCCCTGCTCTTCGGGGGGACCGCGCGGGCCGAGCCCGAGCGCGTGCAGGTGGGCGCCTTCGTGCGCAACGTCGAGGCGCTCAACCTCGAAGAGAACTCGTACCACGCGAGCGTCATTCTCTGGTTCAAGTGGAAGGGCGAGCAGGACCCGACGAAGCGGGTGCGGTTCGTCAACCTGCTCGAGGCCTGGGCGCTCACCAGCACCCCCGTCTTCGAGGAGCCGAGGGTGCTCGAGGGCGGCCTCAAGTATCAACAGGTGGTGATTGAAGGGCGCTTCTTCCACAAGTTCTGGTTGGGCACGTTCCCGCTCGACTGGCAGAAGGTGGTGGTCGAGCTCGAGGACGCGCAGCGCGGCGCGGGCGAGGTGGTGTTCGAGGTCGACGGCGCGAGCGGCCTCAAGGAGGGCCTCACCGTGCCCGGCTGGGTGGTGCGCGCGCCCATCGCCGAGGTGCGCGAGGTGACGTACCCGGGAAACCTCGGGCTGCCGGAGCCACAGGTGCGCTCGCAGGTGCGCTTCGGGGTGCTCCTCCAGCGGCCCTCGAGGGTGCTCTTCACCACCATGCTGCCGCCCATCGTGCTGGTGCTGTTGTGTTGCTGGTTCGTGTTCTTCCTGCGGCCGCAGCACGTCGAGGCCCGCGTGGGCACCGTCATCACCGCGCTCCTGACGGTGGTGTTCCTGCAGCTCGCCTTCACCGACGACCTGCCGTGGCTGGGCAGCACGGTGCTGCTCGATCAGCTCTTCAACCTCTCGTACGTGATGACGACGGCGGTGCTGCTCGAGTGCGTGGTGGTGGCGCGCTGGTTCGACCAGCTCCAGGCGCTCGAGGCGAAGGGCGCGACCGACGACGCCGCGAAGCTCCGGGAGCGGCTCGAGCGCCTCGACGTGCGGGCCCGGCGCTGGTTCCCCGTGGCCTACGTGGTGTGCGCGGCGCTCATCGTGCTGGTCGGCCGCGGGCTCGACGTGTTCTCGATTCCCGTGTGACGCGCCGCGCGCGGCCCCACCGCTTCGACCGGGTTGACCGTGGACCATGGTCCACGGACGACGGTTGGCCTCCCTCGCAGTTCTCGAAGGAGGTTCATCGTGGAGACGAAGCAGGTGGTGGTGGTGACGGGCGCCTCGACGGGCATCGGGCGTGAGACGGCGCTCGAGCTGGCCAGGCGCGGCTATTCCGTGCTCGCGGGCATCCGTCGTGAGGCCGACGCGCAGGCGCTCCGGGCCGCGGCCGGGGAGCTGTCGCTCGAGCCCGTGCAGCTCGACGTCTCGCGCGCCGAAGACATCGACGCCCTGGGGCGGCGGCTCGACCTGCTGCCGGGCGGGCTCGCGGGCCTCGTGAACAACGCCGGGCACAACTACAACGCCGCCTTCGAGTACTCGGACGACGAGCGGGCCCGCGCGCTCATGGAGGTGAACTTCTTCGGGCTGGCCCGCCTCTCTCAGCGGCTGGTGCCCGCGCTGCGGCGCTTCGCCGAGTCGAGCGGCACGACGGCGAAGCTGGTGAACATCAGCTCCGTCGGCGGCAGCTTCGGCCTGCCCTGGGAGGTGTTCTACCACGCGTCGAAGTTCGCCGTGGTGGGCCTCACCGAGGGCCTGCGGCAGGAGCTGTGGCGCCAGGGCATTCGCGCCGTCGTCGTGCAGCCGGGCGGCATTCGCACCGAGTTCATGCCGAAGACCGACGCGAGCATCGAGCACGCGCTGGCCTCGATGCCGGCCGAGGGCCGCGCCCGCTACGGCCCCGGGCTCGCCCAGCTGCGTTCGCAGATCGCCGCGGCTGGCCGGCTGGGCTCTCCGCCCGCGGCGGTGGCGACGGTGGTGCGCCGCATTCTGCTCCAGCAGAGCCCACGCTTTCGCTGGTTCGTCGGGCCCGACGCGCGGCTGCTGTACGCCCTGCACGCGGTGCTGCCATTCTCATGGACGCACGCGCTCTTCCGGCGCCTCTTCGGAGCCTGACGTCATGGCCACCTCTCCCACGCCGCTGCGCCTGCGCATCGGCGCCTTCGCCCGCAAGACGGGCCTCAGCCGAGACACCATTCGTTTCTACGAGCGCAAGGGCCTGCTGGTGCCGACCGTCGAGGCCAACGGCTACCGCACCTTCGACCAGCGCGCCGTCGAGCGCGCCCAGGCGATTCAGGTGGCGCAGGGCCTCGGCTTCTCGCTGGGTGAAATCGGCCGCACCATCGGCGAGTGGGAGCTGAAGGGCCTCACGCGCGCGCAGCGGCTGAAGTTCATCGACGAAAAGACGGGCGAGCTCGCCGCGCGCATCGCGCAGCTCGAGCGCATGAAGCGGTACCTGGAGCAGAAGGGCGCGTGGATACGGGCGGGCGAGCACGGGGTGCCACCCTTGCTCGTCGACGCGCTCACCGGGCCTGGCCGGCGTCGGGCCGGTCCCGTGCGTCGGCCCGCGGTCGCTCGCGCGGGGTGAGCCATCAGTCTCGACGCTCAGCACCCGAAGGTGTTGTCGACCAGCAGCGTCTTCACCACCGTGCGGCCTTCCCTGGTGAGGCGCACGAAGCGCAGCTCCCACGCGGCCTCATGGGTCCAGAAGGTGGGGGTGCCGCCGTCGAGGGCCTGCAGAAAGCGGGGGCTGCGTTTCTCCAGTGCCGCGCGGAGCGCCGGCGCGGTCGGTGGGCGCGGCTGCGGCAACAGGGGCAGGGGCGCGCCCGCCTTCTTCAGGGGGAGTTCGACCCACGCGGAGCGCGAGGTGGCGACGATGGCGTGGTCGTCCTCTGTCGAGGGGTCGATGGCATCGAAGAGGGTGTACGTCACCCGTCGGACCTCCACATGCCAGCTGGCCGGAAGGCCCTCCACCACCACCACCGTGCCTGTTGCGAGGCGGTCTCCCAATTCGAGCGGCACCCGCACCGTGGCGGCGGTCCGGTCGGTGATCGCCACGCGCAAGGTCGCGAGCCGGTCGATGGTCTGGCCCTCGAACCGTACCGAGAGGCCGCCTTCGCTGACGGGCGGCGTGAGCTGCGCCAGCACGAGGAGAAGCACCATGCTTCAACCGCGTATGCACATCGGCTGCCACTCGGCGCGGTGAGTGATTCCAGGCGCATCGATAGCTTCACCGCGGCCACACCCGTGGTCAGCCAGCCGCTGAACGGGAAGGGCCCACGCGACAACCGACCCCCGCGTGACACGCAACACGACGTCACACCCCTCTGCGCATTGCGGTCAAGCCGGTCACCTCGGTCGTGGCAGACTTGGCTCCATGCCCGTTGACCCGGCGGACGACCTCGGTTTCGCCATCGCGAGGGCCTCGAACGCGGCCCTGGCGAAGGGCGCGCTCGCCGCTGGAGTCACCGCGACGATGGCGACGGTGGCGGTCACGGGGCTCTCGCGCGCCTCGCCCTGGCTGGTGATGCCGGCCTTCACCGTCGGCGCCATCGCCGCCTGGTGCTTCGGCGTCTTCGCGCTCGCCCGGCGGGGCCTCGTGGTCGGCCAGCGCGCGTGGCTCGTGCTGCTGTCGCTCCACGCCCTGCCGGTCGCCTCGGCGGTCATCGCGCGTGACGTCGTGCCCTTCGGGCCCGCCACCTTCCTCTTCGGGCCCATCGGCTTCGTCTTCCTCGTCGCCGTCGTGCTGTCGGGCCTGTCGTTCGACCCGGCGCTCGCGCGCGTCTCGGGGTTCGTCGGTGGCGCAGGCCTGTTCGTCTTTCACGCCCTCTCGCGAAGGAGCCTGCTGACGCTCGAGCCGGCCCTCGAGCGCGGCTTCTTCCACGACCTCACCGACGTCGGCGTCGCGGCGCTGCGGAGCTTCGTCATCGTGGGCGTGGGCTTTTTGGTGGCGGCCGCCGCGCAGGCCTCGCGCGAGCTGGTGCACCGGGTGCGCGACGAAGAGCGCGAGCGTCGCACGCTCCATGGGCTCTTCGGCCAGTACGTCTCCGACGCCGTGCGCGACAAGCTGCTGCGCGACAAGGCGGGCGTCGAGGGCGAGCGCAAGACGGTGGCGGTGCTCTTCTGCGACCTGCGTGGCTTCACCACCTTCAGCGAGGGCCTCGAGCCGGCCGAGGTGGTGCTCCGCCTCAACGCCTACTTCGAGAAGATGGTGGCGGCCGTCACGGCGCACGGCGGCGTGGTGGACAAGTTCATCGGCGACGCCGTGATGGCCACCTTCGGCGGGCTGCTCGAGCGGCCGAACCCCTGTGACGACGCCTTCGACGCCGCGCTCGCGATGCGCGCGGGCCTGGTCGAGCTCAACGCCCAGCTCGCCCGCGCGGGCCTTTCGCCCCTCGACAACGGCATCGGCATTCACTTCGGCGAGGTGCTGCAGGGCCCCATCGGGAGCGAGGCGCGCCGCGAGTTCACCGTCATCGGCGACACCGTCAACACCGCCTCGCGCCTCGAGTCCGCCACCAAGGAGCTGTCGGCCTCCATCGTGCTGTCAGCGGCCGCGGCCGAGCGGCTCAGCCCCGAGCGTCGCGCCCGGCTGGCGGCGCTCGGCGAGGTACGGCTCAAGGGCAAGGCGCAGCCGGTGCCGGTCGAGGGGGTGCGGGTGGGGTGACCTGCACGGCTCCCGAACGTCCCGGACGCATTCGAGCCGTCGCCCGGAAACGTCGCGCCACCAGCTTTGACGCCGTGAGCGCGAAGGGCGCCTCCCTGTCCGCGGCCACCTGCTATCGCGATGGGCGCGCTGTCTGTCACCAGGGAACGATGGGCTTGTTCGCGTCGGTCGACCCGGCCGGGCTCGAGGCCACGTCCGTGCGGGCCTGGGCCATCGCGTACTCGGCGGCCCGGCGCGCCAGCTCGGGCCACTCGGCCGTCGCGCGCCTGACCGCCTCCGAGAGCGCCCGCTGCCCCGTCGGGTACGCGCAGGCGTCGCCCGTCACCTCGAGCAGCTGCTCCCGGGCCGCCCGCGCCGAGGCGGTGCGGGTCGACAGCGGCCGCTCGAGCAGCTGCATCACCACGCGGTCCAGCTCGGGCGGAACCCCGGCGCGCAGCTGTGACGGCCGCGGAATCGGCAGGTCGAACACCGCGCTCAGCGACGCCGGGTCTTCTCCAACGGGGAACAGCCGCCGGCCGGTGAGGGCCTCGTGCAGCGTCACGCCCAACGCGAACAAGTCGACCCGCCCGTCGATGGGCTCTCCGGCCGCCTGCTCCGGCGCGAGGTACCCCAGCTTCCCCTTCACCACGCCGGCCTGGGTGACGTCGCTGCGGCTCGCCGCGCGGGCGATGCCGAAGTCAGCCACCTTCACCTCACCGAGCTGCGAGAGCAGCACGTTGGGTGGGTTCAGGTCGCGGTGAACGAGATTCATCGGCTGCCCATCGGGCCCCACCCGCCGGTGCACGTAGTCGAGCGCCTGGCACAGCTCGATGCCCAGGTACGTCACCGCTGGCAGCGGCAGCCCCACGCCCTGGTACACGTCGAGCACGCGCTTGAGCGAGAGCCCGTCGACGAACTCCATCGCGAGGAAGAACGAGTCTCCGTGTCGCCCGAAGTCCACCACCTGCACGATGTTGGGGTGGTTGAGGCGGCTGCACAACTCGGCCTCGAGGCGGAACAGCCGCAGGAAGTCCGTGTCGGCCGCGTACGAGGGCAGAATCTTCTTCAGCGCCACCGTCTTCTCGAAGCCGCCCTCGGGGCAATACGTCGCCTTGAAGACCTCGGCCATGCCGCCGGAGCCGATGCGCTCATGCAACAGGTACTTGCCCATCACGTCGCGGGCGCGCACCGCCGACAGCGCCTCGGCTGCGCGCCGGTTGAAGTGCCCGACGAAGACCGCCGTCACCACGCCCGAGGCGAAGAGCAGCAGCACCCGCACCACGAAGAGGGGCGGCTTCAGCGTCACCAGCGCGTCGGGCGAGAGGTTCGGCCACGCGACGAAGAGGTAGAGCAGCAGGTACTCGGTGGCGGCGATGGCGCCGGCGCCGAGGGAGAGCGCCCGGCTGCCGCGGAAGCCCGAGAGCGCCACCAGCGAGGCCCAGATGGCCAGCGGCGGCGCGGTGAGCGCGTACTCGACGCTGTAGAGCCGGCTGTCGGCGATGAAGAGGAGTGACGGCGCCGACACCTCGACGGCGACGTTCACCCAGCGCAGCGCCGGGCGGTACCACCCGCGCCGCAAGGCCCGGTCCTGCACGAAGAAGTACGTGGCGAGCGCCGCCAACACGAGGCCCAGCAGGCCGCCGAGGTTCCAGCCGATGACGGGCCCCAGGGCGAAGGCCGCCACCATCGCGAGCGCCGACACCACGGCCATGAAGCGCGCGACCGACGCCTCGCGCTGCGGAGCGTCTTTCTGCAGATGTTCGCTGAGGGCGCGCTGGCCGGCCGAGTCGTCCACGGGAAGGGGACGAGCCTACGAGGTCGTCAGCCCGACGGATTGCAGAAAACCCGAGTCAGTGCGGCCGTGACGGCTCGCGGCGTGGCTCGGCGGGCAGCTCGACCGCGACCAGCAGCGAGGCGTACGGAGCACCCTTCACCGTGAGCCGCTTCATCTCGGCCACCACTCCGTTGTCGAGCTTCACCACTTGTCCGTCGGTCATGCGCGAAGTCGTACCGCGCACGAAACGCCCCTGTCAGCCCCACCCCTGAAAATCGGTAAATCAACTGGGCTGTAAAACTGTTTACGGATTCGGGGTGACTAGAAGTTGATTGATTTCAGGTTCTTGACGGCTCCCCAGCTCGTTCTAGTCAAGAGCTGTCAACGGACTGGAGGTGGCTGCTCGAGCGCCTCGGCCAGCTGACGGTCGAGGTCCCGGCGCTGCGCCAGCTCCTGGGCTTCGAGGCGTTCGGCGAGCTCTTCGATGGAGGGCTGCTGGCGCGGAGCGGGGCTGGGGCGGCCGAACAGCGCGCGCAGCACGACGACGACGGCGGCCAACCCGAGGGCGATGACGCCGATTTTGAGCGCCAGCACGCCGAGCTTGAGGAGGAAGGCGAAGGCGACGAGCAGGAGCGCGAGCACCGGCGGGCCGAGCACGACGGCGCCGACGAGGGCGAGCACGGCGACGAGCCAGCGGGGCAGGGCGTTCGAGGTCATGGGGCTCCAGGGTGCAGCGAGGACGTGTCCCGAAGACGGAGGCCGCCCGGGCCGATTGCCGGGGCCTCCGCCGAGTGGGTATGTCCGCCAGGCGTGGGCATCGGAGCCTTCATGGTGGGAGCGCTCCTGGCGCAAGCGCCGCTCGAGTTCGAGTGGACCGCCCCCGCGGGCTGTCCGCCAGCTGAGGTGGTGCGCGCCCGCCTGCGCCCGGTCAGCGGTGTGGCGAGCGCGACCGTCACCGAGCGGGGTACCTCGATGAGCGTGAGACGGTGAACGCGGTGGCCGACCTTCGCGCCGCCGGGGTCCGGACCGCCGTCGTCGTCATCGCCGGCGACGACCCGCGCAACGATGAACGCGGTTGCCGTCGCCGGTGGCGCTGCGGCGTGCGCGCCTGGCCCCTCATGTCCCGTCGCGTTCTTCGAAGCGTCGGACGCCGCGGGCCTCAGCACGGCCCTCGGGGCGGCGTTCGCCCGCCTGTCCCAGCCCTGACGTCAGCGCGGCTTCACCGGCATCAGGTTCTCGTTGCGAAGGCGCTGCGCCTCGTTCGGCAGGGGCGCGGTGCGCTCCGGCTGAAACTCGATGGGCGCGCTGAGCGAGCTGGCGGGCCCGCCGTCGGAGTCGAGCCGCTCGTACGCCGCGAACACGCCCCGCTTGCACAGGTGGTTGGTCGGGTTCACGTCGACGCAGCGTTGGAACACCTCGGCGGCCTTGCGCCACTCAGTGGGCCCCGTGTCAGGACCCAGCACGAGCTTCACCGCGTACTTCAGCTCCTCGGAGTTCGAGTCGGTAAACGGAGACGGCGCCACCTCGACCGTCGGGCCAGTGGGCGCAGGGGCGGGTGTGGGCGCTCCAGCGTCGGCGGCGGCCATGGCAGGCACGGCCTCGGCCACCGGCAGCGGCGTCGTGCCCGGTGCCACCGCGACGGTCGGGGCGCTCGTCGGCGTGGGAGCGCTCGGGGCCGCGGTCGGCTCGTCGGGCCGCAAGAGCCAGAAGCCGGTGGCCAGCAGCGCGCCGGCCACCGTCGCCAGCGCCACTCGTTGGGGGGTCGTCATGACGTCACTCCTCTCCACGTTCGCCGATGCGGTGGCCGCACAGCGCTTCATAGGCCGTGATGACGGCGCCGATGTCCTCCCGGCCCTTCCCGGCGGCGCGCGCGAGGGCGTAGGTCTCTTTGAGGGACGCGGCCGTCGGCGTCGGCACCCGGTTCGCCGCCGCGTTCTCGAGCAGCAGGGTGAGGTCCTTGTGCATGAGGTCGACTTCAAAGTGCGTCGAGAAGTCGCGCTCGAGGAGCGCCTTGCCCTTGAAGTCGAAGTACGGCGAGCGGAAGCCCGAGGCCTGCACGACCTCGATGAACTTCCCGGGGTCGACGCCGGCCTTCGAGGTGAGCAGCAGCCCTTCCGAGAACGCCTGCAGCATCGCGGCGATGAGGCCGTTGCCGGCGAGCTTCACCTGGGTACCCGCGCCCAGCGGCCCGCAGTGAATCACCTTCTCGCCCACGGCCTTGAACACGGCGTCAGCGCGGGCCATCGCCGCGTCGGAGCCTCCCGCCATGATGACGAGCGTGCCCTTCTCGGCGCCGTTCTTCGAGCCGGTGACGGGCGCGTCGATGACGTCGACGCCCTTCGCGCCGAAGGCAGCACCGAGCTCGCGCACGAGCGGCACCGAGACGGTGGAGAAGTCGATGAACAGCTGACCCGAGCGGGCCGTCGTGAGCAGCCCCTGCGCGCCCAGCGCCACCTCGCGCAGCGCGGGGACGTCGGCCACGCAGGTGCAGAGCACGTCAGCCACGCGCGCCACGTCGGCTGGCGTGGAGGCGACCTGCACGCCCAGCGGGGTGAGCTCGTCGGCGCGGGCGCGAGTGCGGTTCCACACCGTCACCTCGAAGCCCTTCGCCTTGAGGTTCCTGGCCATGCGGCTGCCCATCAGGCCGAGGCCGAGGAAGCCGACGTGTCGAGTGCTCATGTGACGCTCCTGTGCGCCACCTGGCGCGCGCCGCGCCCTAGCACCTCTCGTGGGGCGACCGGAACCCATCGAGCCGCGAGCTGGCTGGTCCTGAAGGAGAGGCCAGCGCCAACGGGCCTGTGGCAGGCTCCCCGCGCCCGATGACCGTCGCCTACGCCCTTCACCTCGATGCCACCCGGGGCGCGGCGCTCTTCTACTCCTCGTCGCCGTCGACCCGCGTGGCGCGCTCGTGGGCGACCACCCTCAACATCGCGCTCGACAAGGACCTCGAGGTCGAGACGTCACAGGGGCGGGTGCGCGGGCGTGTCGTCGTCACGCCGGCCGGCGTCGAGCGGCGCAGCACGTCACGGGGCCCGGTGTTGACGCTCCTGCTCGACGGAGACGACCACCGCGCCGCGTGGCAGCCGTTCCGCGAGCGCGGGCCAGTGGCGCTGGGCGCGACGTCGGCGGCCTGGCGCCTGGGTGAGTTGTCGCGCGAGCTGTTGTCGAAGCGGGCGTCGGTCGCGGTCGATGCGCTTGGGCGGGTGACGGCGCTCCTCCCCATCGGGCGCGCCCCGCTGGCCGACGACCGCCTCGAGCAGCTCCTCGGTGAGCTGCGGCTGAGCGAGGGGTTGGAGCGGCCGCTCCAGGCCGCGGCGCACCGGCTCGGGCTCACCCCCGCGCACCTGTCGGACCGCTTCGCGCGCATCGTCGGCCTGCCCCTCAAGCGCTGGCTCCTGTGGGAGCGCACGCGCCGGTCGCTCCGCCGCCTCGACACGGGCTCGGGTGTGTCGGCGGCGTTCGAGGCGGGCTTCGCCGACCAGCCACACATGGTGCGCACCTTCTCGAGGCAGTTCGCCTACACGCCGGGCGTGCTGCAGCGCGCGCTGTCGCGCTGAAGAGAATCCGGTCTGCGTTCAAGCCGCGTCACCCCGACACGCGCTATGCGATGGCGATGATGCGTCGGTGGTTGGTCCTCTCGGTGGCGCTCCCGCTCGTCGCACGCGCGGCTCCGCCGATGTCGTTGTCACTCGCCGTGCAGAATGAGGCGGCGTCGTTGCCTTCTGCCGAGCGCCTGTTCACCCGGCTCAACCCGGGCGTCGAGGGCGGCTTTGGCTGGCGCTGGCACCGTATGGGCCGGCTCGACGTCGTTCAGGACGTGGTGGGAGGCGTCTGGCTCCACCCGGGCTACGCGACGTCGCTGACGGCCCGCACGACTGCGGGCGTTCGCGGACGGCTCGTCGCTGGCCTGCAGCTGGGCCTCGGGCTGACGGTGGGCGCCCTCGTGCACGACTTCGAGGCGCGCACGTTCAGCCGCCAGGACACGTCCTTCGCTCCCGCGCCGACGCTCGTGCCCCGCTTCGTCGGCGGGCTCGTGGTGGACGCGGCGTGGTCGTTCGGGCGCCTGACGCCCTACGTCTCGTACGGCGTGCTCGTCGAAGCGCCGTTCCTCGCGAAGTTCTCGCCGGTGTTTCCCCACCAGACGCTCCAGCTGGGCGTGCGCATCGCGCTGGGCCCGGTCGAGGCCACGCCATGAGGCCGCTCGCCCTCCCGATGCTCGTCTATGTTGCCGCCTGTGGTGGTGCCGCGCTGGGCGAGCCGCCGCCGTGCCCTCCGTCGGGCTTCGAGGCACACCCCCGCCACGCCGAGTACCTGCAGCGTCTCGAAGCCGCCTGCCGCGCGGTGCGGGCGCCGGGCTGCGTCGTCACGCTCGACCGCGCCGGCGAAGCACCATGGGCCGGCAGCGTCGGCTGGGCGAACCTGTCTGACGCGACGCCGCTCTGTGTCGACACGCCGCTGCGCGTGGGGAGCGTGAGCAAGCCCGTGGTGGCGGCGCTGACGATGAAGCTCGTCGAAGAAGGGGCGCTGGGGCTCGAGGACACGCTCGCGCAGCGCGTGCGGCGGCTCGAGGGCAAGATTCCCTCGGCAGACCGCATCACCGTCGAGCACCTGCTCGGCCATCGCTCGGGCATCCGCAACCCCGAGAGCCAGGACCTCTTCGCCCAGACGGACTACTTCGACCGGCCGGCCTCGATGGTCGACTGGAGCCTCGAACGCCGCTTCGAGCAATACGTCTACGGCCGCCCGTTGCTGTTCGAGCCGGGGACCAGTCAGCGCTACTCGAACCCCGGCTACGACCTGCTCGGCTGGGTCATCGAGGCCGCGGCCGGTGCATCGCTCGAGGCGGTCTTGCAGTCGCGCGTGGCGACGCCGCTGGGGCTGACGTCGATGTCCTTCGAGCGGCGAGACGACCCGGCCATCCCGCCGGGCTACACCGAGCTGGGAGACGGGCAGCTCCTCGACGTGACGGTGACGGACAAGGCGAACGTGAACGCCTTCAGCCCGAGCGGCGGGCTGGTGAGCACCGCCGGCGACGTGCGCCGCTTCATGCGGAGCCTCTTCGCCGGCCGCCTCGTCAGCCCCGCCTCGCTCGCGGTCCTCAGTCGGGGCGAGGGGAACAATCGGCAGGGGCTGTTCGCGCTCGAGCTGCCGGGGCCCGTGCAGGCGCTCGGCCATCAAGGGGCGCTCGTCGGCCAGAGCACCTGGGCGCTCTTCGTGCCAGAGAAGGACCTGGTCCTCGTGTTCTCGTCGACGATGAGCGGCTCGTCACAAGACCTGGCCGCGCTGGCGCCGTTCCTCGACTGAAGGCACGAGGTTCGAGCCGGCACAGGGCGCGGCTGGGTGGTGCCCTGGTGAACCCGGCTCCGGAGACCGCCCCGGTCTTCAGCGACGTCCGCGGGCCACGACGGTGCGCCGCCGGTCCGATACAGTGGTTGCCGCTCATGCGTCTGCCCCAGCTCTTCCGCCGCGAGAACTCGAGCGCCGCCCGGCGCGAGCGGCAGGCCCAGGTCGAGCGCGCCATCACCGACGGCCTGCGGCGGCTCTCCGACGTGCTCAAGCAGGCGGCCGATCTCATCGAGAAGCAGCGGCTGTCGCGCTCCGGGTACGAGACGAAGCAGGACTTCCTGCAGCGCCTCGACAAGCCGAAGGACTGACTCCAAGCGTGTTCTACCGGGCGTTTCGGTTCATCGTCTCGCTGCTCTTGCGGAACTTCTTCCGCGTCGAGCCCGTCGTCGACCCGTCCCGCGCGCTCGAAGCCGACGGCCCCGTCATCTACGTCGGCAACCACCCCAACGGGCTCGTCGACCCGGGGTTGCTCTTCATCCTCGTGCGCCGGCACGTCACCTTCCTCGCGAAGGCGCCCTTGTTCCGCATGCCGGTGCTGGGCTGGCTGCTCAAAGGCCTCGACGCGCTCCCGGTGTTCCGTAAGCAGGACGGCAGCGGAGACACCTCGAAGAACGACGCCACCCTCACCGCGAGCGTCGATGCCCTGGTGCAGGGCCGCGCCATCACGATTTTCCCCGAGGGCAAGAGCCACTCGGAGCCCCAGCTCGCCGAGCTCAAGACCGGCTGCGCCCGCATCGCGCTCGACGCCGTCTCGAAGGGCGCGAAGGTGCGCGTGGTGCCGGTGGGCATCACCTACGGCGAGAAGAACCGCTTCAAGAGCCTGGTGCACGTCGAGGTGGGCGCGCCGCTCTCGGTGTCGGCCTTCGCGACGCCCGAGGGGGCAAAAGACGTCGACGCCGTGCGCCGGCTCACCGACGCCATCGCCGACGCGCTCACCGCCATCACGCTCAACCTCGAGCGCTGGGAAGACCTGCCGCTCGTCACCACCGCCGAGGCGCTCTACGCCCTCGAGCGCGGTGAGGCGGCCGGAGACGTGGAGCGGCAGAAGGCCTTCGCCCGCGGCTTGTCGCTCTTGCGGGACGAGCAGCCCGCGCGCTTCGACGCGCTCAAGGCCGAGGTGGTGGCCTTTCAGCGGCGCCTCGAGCTCGTGCAGGTGACGCCCGAGGAGCTCACGTTTCAGTACCGGCCCTCGACGGTGGCGCGCTTCGTGGCGCGAAACGTCGTCTGGCTGCTGGGCCTGCCCCTCTTCCTCGTCGGCATGGTGGCCTTCGTCGTGCCGTACTGGCTCCCCATCGGCGCGGTGAAGCTGGCGCGGCCCGAGGTGGACACCGAGTCGACGGTGAAGGTGCTGACGTTGCTGCTCCTGGCGCCGTTCTGGTGGGCGCTCCTGGTGCTGCTGGGCGGGTGGACGCTCGGAGTGCCAGGCGCGCTGGGGGCGCTGGTGGCCGTGCCTCCGCTGGCGCTCTTCACCCGCTGGTACCTCGAGCGGCGCGTGGCGGCGGTGCGCGACGCGCGCGTCTTCTTCCTCTTCTTCTCGCGGCGGCGGCTCAAGGCGCGGTTGCTCGCCGAGGGCCGAGCGCTGGCCCAGGCCATCGACCGGGTGGCCGGAGAGCTCGGGCCGCGCGTGGTGGGCTGACGCGCGGTGGGCTGGCGCGGAGCGGCGCCGCGACGGGCGCCGTCCTCACCGGGTGGCTCGAAGGACTTCCGTGACCACGAACGCTCGTCACGAGCCGAGCCGAAGGGTGGCAGGCTGCGCGTGCTCCACGAAGTCCGCGTCGGGGCGGGCGCTCTGTCGCTCCGCCACCGCGGCGCCGGGGCTCTTTCCCGGCGGCGGTGCGAGGCGCAGCGACCGCCTCAGGCGAACGGCTTCACCGGCACCGTCTGCCCGGGCTTCAGCGCGCCCAGGTGCTTCTTCACCTCGGCGTAGTTCGCGTGGGCCGGCGGGTCCGTCAGCCGCGCGTCGCCCACCATGCCGGGCCCCATCGCACGCACGTCGAGCACCAGCGTGCCGTCTTCGAGCATCGTCGCCGTTCCAATCGTCTCGGTCGTCATGAGTGTCGTCCTTTCGGTTCAGCGCTCGTTGAACTTCGTGTCCCAGTACGCGGCCAGGGCGGGGTGTTTGCGCCGCAGCTCGTCGGGGTTCGATAGGTACATCGCCAGCGACTCGGCGTAGGCCTCGCTCGGGCCCGCCTCGCCGGGCTGCTGGAGGTACGGCGCGAGCCCCGCGTAGTCGGCCTGGTACGCGCGCTGGAACTCGGGGTCGTTCATGCTCGGCCGGCCCGCACCCTGGTCGAGCGCGTGGCCCACCTCGTGCGCGACGATGTTCGCTGAGCCGTGGCCCTGGCCCGTGGCGGGCACCGCGCGGGTGCCGTTGGGCCCCGAGGTGGTGGCGATGATGACCTCGTTGTTGTTGGGTGCGTAGGCGCCCGGCACCTGGCTCCAGCTCGAGCCCGGAGGCCAGCCGCGCGGCTGCACGTTGGCGAGGTCGGTGCGGTGGTCGGCAACGGAGTCACGGCAGGCCACCACCGTGGTGCCCTGGCGCTCGAGCTGCTGCAGCTGGGCGAGCGGGAGCTTCTCGAGCTCGGCCACCACCGCGTCGACGTCTTCCTGTGTGCCCGAGCCACCCGGCTTGACGAGACGGCGGGCGATGGCGCGGCGCTCCTCGATGCCGCCCACGTCGCTCGTCGGCGTGGGGCCCTGCGCGCCCGTCGTGCCCGAGGGGGCTTCGGCGGCACCACCCGCTGGCGTGCCGCCACCAGCTCCATCCACCGCGCCGCCGGCCGGAGTGCCGCTGCCGTCGGTGGCGCCGCCCGCGGGCGTCTGGGCCCGCCGCCCGATGTACTCGAGGCCGAGCGCGCGAAACGTCTCTTCTCCCGCGCGGCCGTCGACGCGCAGCCCATTGGCCTGCTGGAACGCCCGCAGCGCCGCCTCCGTGCGCGGGCCGAACTTCCCGTCGATGTCGCCCGGGTCGAAGCCCGCGTCCTTCAGCTTCTGCTGGAGCTGCTTCACGTCTTCGCCCTGGTGGCGACGGCGCAGCATGCGCGTCATGGGGGGTGATTCGACGGGCTCCACCGGCCGCGTGCGCGTGTCGAAGCCGTCACGGACCTGCAGCAGCGACTGGCGCGGCACCTCGGCCACCCGGCCAGGGGCCTGGGTGGACAGCGGGCTGCGGCGGGACAACTCACTGATTCTCGTCATGCGCGTCTCCGGGGAAGGGGGCCTCTGTCTTCATTGACGAGAGGCGCCCCGGAAGCGCGCGCACCACAATCTGTAAGTGGATTTTTCGTTCGCCCGTCAGCTCACGGCCAGCTGAGGCTGAAGGTCTGCGAGGGAATGTCGATGCACTCGGTGAACATGGTGCTCGCCGAGTCGGTCATGAAGTTCCACGACACGTAGTTGGTGGGTCCGATGTTCCCCGCGAAGGAGCCTGTCGACGAGTTGAAGGTGCCAGCCGTCCACTGTCCGGAGCCGGAGCGGGCGAAGTAGCCCTCGGCCGAGCACTGCTGGAGGTCGAGCGTGCAGAACCGAATCGTCAGGCAGTGGTCGCACGACAGGTACGTGGTGTTGAACGGAATGGTGAAGGACTCGGGGAAGAAGGGCCGCGGCGCGCCGAACGCCCAGTAGCGCTCGTTGAGCCCGAAGAAGCCCGTGCCCGCGTCCTGGTTGGCGCTGAGCACCGACAGCGCGATGAAGTTCTCGTAGCCGGCGTCCGCG
Source organism: Myxococcaceae bacterium (assembly GCA_033763395.1). Classification (GTDB taxonomy): domain Bacteria; phylum Myxococcota; class Myxococcia; order Myxococcales; family Myxococcaceae; genus Xiheimicrobium. The sequence goes on along the minus strand of JANRKQ010000062.1, from coordinate 2,602 downwards.
TTGCTGGTGAAGAACCCCTGGGCGAAGTTCTGCGATTGCAGCGCCGGAATCTGAATGCACCCACCGGCCGCGCCGCCGCCCACCCCACCGCCACCCGCCGAGCCGCCGCCCACACCGGGGAACCCTCCGCCCGTCATCGAGCCCTGGCAGGTGCCCATCACGCAGGCCGAGGCGCCCTGCTGCACGCAGTTCTGACAGAGCCCGCCGTTGCGGCCGCACGTGGTGAGGTTGAGGTTGGTGCCCTGTGGCACGCAGACGAGCTGCCCGCCGGTGTTGGCCAGACAGGTGTTGCACGGAGGCGCTCCACCGCCAGAGCCGCCGCCGACGCCCGCGCCACCCACGCCGCCACCGACGCCGGAACCCGCCACGCCACCGCCGACGCCCGCGCCACCCGCGCCACCACCGACGCCTGCGCCGCCCACGCCGCCACCGACGCCCGCGCCGCCACCGACGCCCGCGCCGCCCACGCCACCACCGACGCCTGCGCCACCCACGCCATCGCCGCCCGTCCCCGTGCTGCCGCCGGAGCACACGCCGCCGAAGCCGCACGTCTGGCCCAGGCCGCACGCCGTGCACATCCCGCCGCGCTGCCCGCACGCCGTCGGCGTGGTGCCCGTCTGGCACATGCCCCGGCTATCGCAGCACCCCGGACAGTTGGTGGCGGTGCATCGGCCCTGCGGCGGGCCGCACGAGGCTGACACCGACAGCATCAACCCGCACACGAACCCCATCACTCCAAAGCGCGTCGTCGTGGACATCATCGTCGTCTGGCTCCCAGCAGGGCGCTCCGCCGGCCACGGAGGAAACGCCCAACCGCCCCCCTGTACCCGAAAGCCATGCTCGGCTTCAAATGAAGTGGCAGCCACGGTGTGGTGAGGCCCGCGCTCCAGCGTCGTCGTCCGAAGCGCTGTGCGGCGCTCCGTCATCTGTCCGATGGAGCGTCTCATCGGCTGGACTACAAGCAGCGGCCGTGACGAACGCGGTCGAGGCGAGGGGGCTCATCAAGCGCTTCGGTGACTTCACCGCCGTCGACGGGCTCGACCTCACCATTCCCACCGGCAGCTTCTATGCCTTCCTCGGGCCCAACGGCGCCGGCAAGTCGACCACCATCTCGATGCTGACGGGCATCTACGCGCCGGACGGCGGCACGCTCTCGCTGCTGGGCCTCGACGCGGTGAAGGAGCCGCTCTCGGTGAAGTCGCGCATCGGCGTGGTGCCCGAGGAGCTGTCGCTCTTCGAGCGCCTCACCGGCCGGCAGTACCTCACCTTCTGCGGCCGCATGCACGGGCTGCCCGGCGACGAGTCCGAGGCGCGCGCCGACGAGCTGCTCACCCTCACCGAGCTCTCGTACAAGGCCGGCGCGCTGGTGGCCGAGTACTCGAAGGGCATGCGGCGGCGCCTCGCCATCGCGGCGGCGCTGGTGCACGCGCCCGACCTCGTCTTCCTCGACGAGCCGTTCGAGGGCATCGACGTCATCGCCGCGGGCGTCATTCGCGAGCTGCTCTCGGAGCTCTCGCGCCGCGGCGTCACGCTGCTGCTCACCACCCACGTGCTCGAGATTGCCGAACGCCTCGCCACGCACGCGGGCATCATCCGCGCGGGCAAGGTGGTGGACGAGGGGCCGGTCGCCGAGCTGGTGGCGCGCAATGGCGTCTCGTCGCTCGAGGCCGTCTTCGAGAAGCGCATCGGCGTGCCGGTGGCGCGGGACGCGTCGTTGTCCTTCTATGGAGCGCGCGCGCGTGGTGCGTGACGCCCTGAAGCCGCCGTCGTTCCTGGAGCACCTCGTGCTGCTGTGGCGGCTGCGGCTCACCATCGGGCTCAACCGCTCGACGGGGCGGCACCGCTGGCTCGCGGTGGTGGGCTTCCTGGCGTCGGCGTCTCCGGCGGTCGGGCTGGCGGGCAGCTTCTTCCTGGTGATGCACCACCCGGTGGTGCGCGAGAGCAACACGTGGGCCGACTTCCTCGTGCGGCTGCTCCTCTTCGTCACCAGCGCGACGTGGGTGACGTGGCCGGTGCTGTCGGCCGGCGTGGACGACCACTCGGAGCTCTCGCGCTACGCGGCGTTCCCCATCTCGTCGTTCCGCTTGATGCTGGCGTCGACGCTGGCCTCGCTCGTCGAGCCGCGCAGCATCGTCTTCACCGCGCCGCTGGTGGGCGCCACGGCCGGCTACCTGCACGTGCGACCGCCGTCGTCGTGGGCGCTGGTGCTGCTGGGGTTTGGCGCGTACGTGCTCTTCAACGCCGCGCTGTCGCGGGTGGGGCTGCACCTCATGCTCAACCTGCTGCGGCAGCAGCGCAGCGCCGAGCTCATCGGCGGCGGCTTCGTGGTGAGCCTCGTGGTGGCCTCGTTCATTCCGCCGGTCGACACCGAGTGGCTGCTGCACCTCAACGAGGTGGGCGCGGCCGCCGTGCCCGACACCATCATCGCCGACGCGGCGCTGGCGCTGGGCCGCTTCCCGACGGGGTGGTTCGGTCACCTGCTGCGCGCGACGTGGGCCGGGCGGAACGACCTGGCGCTGGCCGACGCGCTCGGCACCGTCGAGCTCACCCTGCTGGCGCTGGTGCTCGCGTGGGGGCTGTTGCTCCAGTTCCACCGCTTCGC
>JANRKQ010000061.1:0-51231 GCA_033763395.1 Myxococcaceae bacterium | reverse complement strand
GCCTTGAGGTCGAGGTCGCTGTCGGGCGAGGGGAACCCGTAGGCGTGCGCGCCGGACAGAGAGACGACGAGGTGCTCGCGCGCCTTCGCCTGCTCGTCGAGGAAGCGGGTCGCGACGGTGAGTTGGTGTGGCGTGAGGACGCGCGGTGCACCCAGCGCGTCGCGCGCGCCTCGGCGATTCGAACGAGCAGTCGATGGGCCGCCCGCCGGTCCGGAGCGTCTGGCAACGAGGAGGTCGAGCGTGGGAGCGCGGGGCGGCATGCGCAGGAGACGACGCCAGGCGGCTCGGCTGACGCCGCTCAGGGGTACAGCATGCCCTTCTTCCACCCACTGTCCTGTCGCTCGTACACGTCGCGCCAGTGCAGCCGGAAGGGGTGCGCGCGCCAGAACTCGATGCGCTCGGGCGCGACGCGAAAGCCGCTCCAGTGCGGAGGTCGGGGCACGGCCTTGCCCTCGTAGCTCTTCGTCAGGTCGGCCAGGCGCAGCTCGAGCGCCTCACGCGACGGCAGCGGCTGGCTCTGCAGCGACGCCCACGCGCCCAGCTGCGACTCGCGCGGCCTCGTGGCGAAGTAGACGTCAGCCTCGGCGTCGCTCACGGCCTTCACCGGGCCCTCGATGCGCACCTGGGTGTCGAGCGAGGGCCAGTAGAAGTTGAGCGCCGCCACCTTCGTCGCCAGCGCATCGCGCCCCTTTCGAGACGTGTGGTTCGTGTAGAAGACGAAGCCCTGCTCGTCGAAGTCCTTCAGCAGCACCACGCGCAGGGTGGGGCGGCCCCGCTCGTCCACCGTCGCGAGCGTCATGGCGTTCGGGTCCTTCGGCTGCGCGACCTTCGCCTGCTCGTAGATGGCGGCGAAGCGGGTGAACGGATCACTCCAGGGGACGTTCATGGCGGGGACACGTAGCGGGTTCATCGTCCGAATTCACGGTCATCAGTCCCTGGGGCTCGCGAGGCCGCCGCTGCGCAGGTGCTGGCAAGGTTGCCAGCTGGCAAGGTTGCCAGCAGTCTGAAGGCGCCGTAGGGTGCAGGTGTGTTCAGCACCAGCACGCCGGTCATCGACGACGCCTTCTTCGACCGCCGCGACGAGCTCAAGCGCCTCGGCGAAGCGGTGGCGGCGCTCCGCCAGGGGCGGCCACGGTGGCTGGCGGTGCTCGGCGTGCGACGGGTGGGGAAGACGAGCCTGCTCCTCGAGCTGGCCCGGCGCAGCCAGCGGCGCGACCTGCGCTTCGTGGTGCTCGACTGCTTCGAAGACCAGCCCCTGGGCTTTGGCGTCTTCTCGCGCCTGGCGCTGCGGTCGGTCGACGCCTTCCTCGCCGAGTCGGTCGGCGCCTCGCTCGAGGCGCTGGCGCGCCGGCCAGACGAGTTCCGCGCCGCCCTCATGGAGTCGAGGCGCTTCCAGGCCTTCGACCGCTCGCTGCGCGCCGACGTGTTGTCGCTGCCGACGGCGAAGGCCGACGTGCGGCTGGCGGAGCTGGCCCTGGGCCTGCCCGAGCGCCTGGCCGCCGCGACGGGCGCGCACTGCGTGGTGGCGTGGGACGAGTTCCAGGAGCTGACGAAGCTGCCCGCCTCGCGCGGCGGGGTGTTGTCCCTGGCGCGCGCCGTCTGGCAGAAACACCGCCGCACCACCTACGTGGTGTGCGGCTCGGAGCGCGGCCTCCTCACGCGGCTCGTCACCAGCGAGCGCTCGCCCTTCTTCCAGCACTTCGAGCTCATGGAGCTGGGCCCGATGTCGCCGACCGACGCGCAGGCGCTGTTGCGGCGCTCGACGCCAAAGGGCCGGGCCATGCCTGCCGACGTCGCGGCGCTGGCCGTGCAGGTGCTGGGCGGGCACCCGTTCTATCTTCAGACGTTCGGCGAGCAGCTCACGCGCCACGCCCCTCCGTGGGACGTGCCTCTGGTGCGGCAGGTGGTGTCAGAGCTGCTCTTCACCCGCACCGGGCCGCTCTCGCTGTACTTCGCGCGTGAGTTCGACCGCATCGTCGGCTCGGCGGCGACGCTGGCGGCGACGCTCGAGGCCGTCGCCACCGGCGCCGATGACGCCGCGGCGACGCGGCCGGCGACGGGCCTGCGGACCAACGAGGTGGCCCGGCGTATCGGCGCGTCGTCGGGCGCGGCGGTGCGCTACCTCGAGCGGCTGGGCGACGTCGTGGTGCGCGACGCCGACCTGCGGTGGACGCTCGCCGACCCCGTGTTCGGCCTGTGGCTGCGGTGGCGGCGGCCCGGTGGCACGGTGGTGCCGATGAGCGTCGTCGGTGACGAGGCCGAGCGTGGGGTGGCGCGCGCCCTCGCCGAGCTGGGGTTCGAGCTCGTGTACCAGTCGCGGGCCTCACGGGGCGCCTTCGACCTGCTCGGCGTGCGCGCTGGCGCTCAGGTCGGCGTACAGGTCAAGCGCACCACGCTGCCGCTGCGCTTCACCACCGCGGCCTGGGCGCGCCTGCACGCCGACGCCGGGCGGCTCGGGTGGCGCGCCCTGCTCGCGGTGGTGACGCCCGAGGGGCGGGTGCACTTCTTCGACCCCGCGAAGGCCCGCCTCGGGAAGCAGGCCGCGCTGCACGCCGACGCTGCGCTGGGCAACGTGCTCGCCTGGCTCGGGTGAGTGCTGGCAAGGTTGCCAGCTGGCAGGGTTGTCAGCGCCCGGCCCGTCGTTTGGTCGTTGAATTCGAGCGCGGCGCCGCACACCATCCCGTCTGGTTCACGTCGTGCGCATCCTCTTCCCCGTCAGCGAGGTCGAGCCGTACTCGAAGACCGGCGGTCTCGCCGACGTCGCAGGCTCGCTCCCGCTGGCGCTCGCCCGCCGCGGCCATGAGGTGCGGGTCGTCACCCCGCGCTACCGCGACGTCGAGACGAAGGGGCTCTCCCGCACCGAGCGGCGCTTCACCCTCGAGTTCCCCTTCGGCCGAGTCGACGTCTCGACGTGGGAGGCGAGGCCACACGAGCACCTCACCCACGTCTTCCTCGAGGTGCCGTCGCTCTATGACCGCCCGGGGCTCTACGGCGAGCGCGGCGACTACCCCGACAACGCGCGGCGCTTCACGGTGCTCTCGGTGGGCGCGCTCACCGAGGCGCAGGCCGCCGGCTTCTCGCCCGACATCGTGCACGCCCACGACTGGCAGACGGGCCTCGTCCCCCTCGCCGTCAAGCGCGCCTTCGCGCCCGTCTTCCCGCACGCGAAGAGCGTCGTCACCATTCACAACCTCGCCTACCAGGGCGGCTTCAAGAAAGAGGTGCTGCCCGAGCTCGGTATTCCGTGGAGTGACTTCTCGCCCGCCGGTGTCGAGTTCTGGGACCACCTGTCGATGCTGAAGACGGGCCTCGTCTTCGCGGACGCGGTGACGACGGTCTCGCCGACCTACGCGAAAGAAATCACCACGCCCGCGCTCGGCATGGGGCTCGACGGCGTGCTGCGCACCCGGCGCGGCGGCGTCATCGGCATTCTCAACGGCATCGACGTCGACGTGTGGAACCCGGCGACCGACGTGTCGCTGCCGGCGCGCTTCTCGGACTCCGACGTCGCGGGCCGGGCGGTGTGCCGCGCGCGGTTGCTCGAGGAGGTGGGGCTCCGCGTACCTGCCGACGGCATGCCGCTCTTCGGCGTCATCGGTCGCATGGTGGCGCAGAAGGGCGCCGACCTGCTGCACGGCGCCCTGCCGGTCTTCCTCGAGCGGGGCGCCGCGGTGGTGGTGCTGGGCAGCGGAGACCCGGCCCTCGAGCAGGGCTGGCGCCGCCTTGAGGCGCGCTTCCCCGGGCGCTGCGCCGTGCGCACGGTGTTCGACGTGGGCCTCTCGCACCGCATCGAGGCCGGGGCCGACTTCTTCCTCATGCCGTCGCGCTTCGAGCCCTGCGGGCTCAACCAGATGTACTCCCAGAGATATGGGTGCGTGCCCATCGTCCACGGTGTGGGCGGGTTGGTGGACACCGTGGTGGACGTCGCGGCGGGAGAAGGCACGGGCCTCGTGTTCCGCAAACCCACCGTCGACGCGGTGCAGGGAGCGCTCCGCCGCGCCGTCGAGCTGTATCTTGAGAAAGACACCCTCACGAAGGTGCAGCGCCGGGGCATGCGGCGAGACTTCTCCTGGGACACGTCGGCGAAGGAATACGAGCGCGTCTACGAAACGATTCACCAGGAGGCGGGCCGGTGACGACCCTGCGCATCAAGCTGTCGCGGTGCCACGTCTGCAACGCCACCAAGGGCCGCCCCAGCCCCACTGCGTACGTCTTCTGTGACTTCTGCGGCGCCCTCATCGACTTCGACTTCCAGACGGCCATCAGCGACACCCGCTCGAAGCTGCCCGGCCCCGAGTACGAGCGGCTGCGGGCGGCGTTGGGGCCGAGGCTCGAGAAGGCGCACGCGCGCGGCGACCGCGACGAGTACCTCTCGCTCCAGCGTCAGCTCTTCGGGGCCTACGTCGACGCGTGCCCGGCGGCGTGCTCGCCGCGCGTCGGAGACCCGGTGTATCGCCAGAAATACATCGAGCACAGCGCGCGCGCGGCGATGGAAGGGGCGTTCGACCCCGAGATGAAGGCGGCCTCGGAGCGACAGGCCGTCGCGATGAAGGCCCTCCAGTGGGTGCCGGGCGGCGCGATGGGCGTCACCTGCCGGCCAGACACCTTCTGGGCGCTCTACGACACGGTGCTCGACGTCGCCGCGGTGGGCAAACGCATGGGCGAGCGCACCGGGCTCGCCGCGCTCGCGCCCGACGGGGACACGCCGGTGAATGAGCGCATCGGGCTGTCGCTCTTCGTCCAGGGGTGGTTGCCGTACCTGAAGCAACCCCAGGTGGACGAGCTGCTCTCGCGCACCGGCCTGAAGGCCGAGTACGTCGAGCCCACGGCGACGGCGGACGAGGTGGTGCCGTGTGGGGTGTGCAAGGCCGACGTGCACCGGGCCGAGGGCGCGCGCTTCTGTGTCTGCGACGGGTGTGGGCACCTGCTGTTCGCCGAGGTGGTCACGCCGTGCTCGCACTGCTCGGCGAAGCTGCTGCTCCCGGCCGAGCGCACCAGCTTCCAGTGCGCGTTCTGTTCGACCGAGCTGCGCACGCAGGCGTGGACGATGAAGCACCTCGAGGGCCGCTGAAACGGGGAAGGTCCCCGGCCGGGGCGCCCCGGTCGTCACTGCCGCCCGTGGTGTCACGACGCGACTCGACGTGCGCGTTTGAGTCCTCCGGGCCCTGTGCTCTCTTGCTGCTCGTGCTCTCTTTCCTCGCCGTCATCGTCGCCGGGGCCACACCGTCGCTCGCAGCACCGGGCTTCTCCTGCCCGGGCATCGAGCCAGGCTTCTGTGACGCCTACCTCGAGCACTTCGTCTCGACGATGGGCTCGCGCGGCGTGAAGGTGGTGTCGAAGAACGACGTGGCGCAGGTCTTGAGCATCGAGCGTCAGCGCGAGCTGCTCGGGTGTGCCGATAGCGGCTCCTCGTGTCTGGCCGAGCTGGCCGGCGCGCTCGGCGTCGGCAACGTGCTGACGGGGACGGTGGCGAAGCTCGAGTCGGGCTACTTGTCGACCCTCAAGGTCATCGACGCCTCGGACGGCACCACGAAGTGGACGGCCTCGGAGCGCGTCGAGGGGGAGCGCGCGCTCTTCACGTTCCTCGAGGGCCGCGCGAGAGACCTGGTGGACTTCTTGAGCCCGCCGCCACCGTCGACCCCGTTCGTGCGCTTCGTGCCCGGCCTGGCGGGAGCCGCCTTCGCCCTCGGCGCGATTCCCCTGCAGTTGCTCGCGGCGCAGGAGGCCGAGCGGCTCCGCGCCATCACTCGCGACGCACCCGGCGACGTGTCGGCCATCGCGCGCACTGGCAGCCTCTTTCAGGTGCTCGCCTTCTCGTCCCTCGCGCTCGGCGTCGCCGGCATCGCCACGTCCATCGTGTGGCTGGTGGTGGGAAAGCCGGCAGCGCCGGTGCGCGTCTCGGTCGGTGTCCTGCCGGGCGGTGGCGCGCTCACGCTGTCGTGGGAGGCGCCATGAAGCGATGGATTTCCCTCGCGCTGGTGTGTGTCTGCGCGTGCATCAACTTCGACGCGCTCGAGCGTGAGGCGCTCTCGCGTCTCGACGCGGGAGTCGCCGCTGGAGGCTCAGCCGGCGGTGACGCTGGCGGCGTCGCGGGCGGTCAAGCCGGTGGTGCTGCGGGTGGCGCAGTGGCTGGGGGGAGCGGAGGCGGCGTCGGAGCGGGCATCGCCACACCTCGGTGTGATGGCGGCCGCTGCGACTGCGCCTGCCAGGACGGCGGCTGTCGGGGGCAATGCACGGTCGAACTCTTCTCGCCAGGTACCGTTCGCAGCCAGGACCTCGCGGCCCTCGACCCCGTGGCCCTCGCGAGCACCGGGCACGTCATCGCCATCGTCGACGGCGCCGCTCAGAACCAGGTGAAGGTCTTCACAGGCGGGCTCGCCTTGCTGAGCACCGTCAGTGGCACGGGCGACTTCAAGACGCTGGACGCACGTCACGGAGAGGTGCTGGCGGTCTTTGAACGAGAGGTTGTTCAGTTCGTGGCTTCTACCAACGAGCTACGCCAGGCGCTGGCCAACGGCTCCTCCTGCCTCGGAGGCGCCGTGTATGAGCGGTTCGGCACGGTCGAACGGGTGGCTGTGTGCGGGCGCGATGGGGGCCTCGAGGCGTTCCGGTACGACCCCATAATCGGGCTCGTGGGGCCGCTCCCCATCGCCCTCCCCATGGGGTTCGCGCCGTCTCTCGTTCAGGTTCGCCCGGACCAGGCTGGAGAATACGGAAGGTATCTCGTGCGGGGGCCGGGCAATGAGTTCGTGTACCGATTCTTCTTCGGCTCGCAGATCACCGGGAGCAGCACCACGGTGTTCGCCAGCCAGGCGTTCGTCGAATCGACGGAGGACCAACAAGCGGTCATCGCGCTTCGAACGGATCAGGGCGTCTTTGCCTATCGCGGCCTCCAGATGGACCTGGCGCTGCAGCCCATGACGAGCATGCAGCAGGTGACGAACGGACTGGCGAACTTGAGGGGCGTGGCGACGTTCACGCCTGCTGCGGCGGTGAGCGTCGACGTCTTCGCGCTCGAGAAGACGGGGGCTGCCGGGGGGCTCAGCTTCAGGAACTTCGCGCTCGAGCCTTCGAACCTGAACGACTGGTTCGTCGTGGTCGACCGCCCCGGAGTCGTGCGCGCGTACAACCTGGGACCCAACCTGTCGACCGCGCTCGTCGCGCCGTTCCCCAGTGGTTCCCCCGATGCTGGCGTCTTCCTCGTGGCCCGGTGCGCTTCAGCGTCGAGCCGCGGGCTGTGCAGGAGTGGGCCCGGCACCTACTTCGAGCGCCTGCCCATCGACTGACGGGCGTGCGGTGTAACCGAAGGGGCTGATCGGCCGTCCCACCCGCGTGGGTGCCTCGACAGCTTCATTGCGTCAGCCGCCGCCTCGGGCGAAAACCGCCCCCGCGATGACGCTCGGGCTCCGCCGGTTGTTGGCAGTGGTGGTCGTGGTGGCGAGTTTCGCGTTGGCCGCGCTCTTGTCGGCGCAGCACCGCAGCGCGCTGAGCCGTGACGCCAGAATCCGGGCCGAGGCCGCAGCTGAAGCCGCGTGGACGCGGGTGGCCGGCGGCCTCCAGCCGTTGCCCGACGGCCTCACCCGCCGCGCCGCCATGCTGGCCGAGACACCCGGCCTCGAGGCCCTCATTCGAGAGACCGTCGGTGAAATCGACGACGAGCAACTGAAAAGGACCGTCGAGGACTTCAACGACAGCGAGCACTGGTTCCAGCGGGCGGTGAAGGATGAGGTGGTGGGGCTCTTCGTCGCCGACCGGCCCATCTTCATCGCTGACCCGACCCTGCTCGAGCCCCTCACGAAGCCCGTCGCCGAGGTGGCCCAAGCCGAGGGCCGACTGTTGGCCCTCAAGGACCAGCCGTGGCTCGTGGGCTTCTCTCCGATGAAGGCGCGCAACAAGCGTCAGGAGGTGGCCGTCGTGGCCCTGGCCCGACCGCTCACCAGCGATGACCTGCTCGCCTTCACCGATGGCGTGTCGGTGCAGGTGATCGCGCGAGACCCTGCGCAGCTGGTCGGCGCCGGTGACCCCGCGGGCCTCGAGCGGCTGTCGCGTCGGCGCACCCGAATGAAGGCCGACACCGACGAGGCGGCCTGCTGCGTGACCCGTGAAGTCGCGCCGGGCGTGCAGCTCGCCGTCTTCAAGGACCCTGCGCCGCTGCTCGCCGAGGCCGAGCTCGCTGCTTCGCGCGGCCAGTGGCCCCGCTTCGCCATCGCCGCCGCCGTGTCGGTGCTCGCCGTGCTCGGCCTGCTCCTGCTGGGTCGGCGCAGAAAGGACGACGCCGAGCGCGACCAGCTGCTCCGCGAGACCCAGGCGCAGCTCAAGCAGTCGCAGGAGGTCCTCCAGCGGCTGTCCACCGGCGCCTACGCGACGCAGATGGCTGGAGGGCTCGCCACCTCTCCGGGCGCCACTGACGACGCCCTCGCCTCGACCCAGGCCTCCGCTGTGCCGTCGCGCTACGAGGTCGTCGCGCCGCTCGGTGGGGGCGGCATGGCGAAGGTCTCCATCGCGGTGGTGCGCGGCGCCGAGGGCTTCAAGCGCTCCTTCGTCGTCAAGCGCCTCAAGGCCGAGCACCAGGGCAACCAGGAGCTGGTGAATCAGTTCATCGACGAAGCCCGGCTCGGCGCCTCGCTCGTGCACTCGAACGTGGTGCCCATCTTCGACTTCGGTCGCGACGCCGAAGGGTACTACCTGGCCCAGGAGTACATTCTCGGGCGTGACGTCGACGCGCTGCTGGCCGCCTCTCTCTCTCAGCGCGGCCGGCCCCTCGAGCCCGCCATCGTCATCACCATCGCCCAGGAGACGCTGAAGGCCCTCGCCTACGCACACTCGCGCACCAACGACGCGGGGCAGCCCATGGGCCTGGTGCACCACGACGTGTCGCCTGCCAACCTCATGGTGTCGCAGCGCGGTGAGGTGAAGCTGCTCGACTTCGGCATCGTGAAATCGAACGAGCGCGTCACGCACACCCAGGCGGGCATGGTGAAGGGCAACCTCTTCTACATGTCGCCGGAGCAGGCCCGCGCGCTGCCCGTCGACCCGCGCAGCGACCTCTTCTCGCTCGGCATGGTGATGGCGACCGCGCTGCTCGGCACGCCGCTCTACACCGGCAACACCATGTACGAGCTGATGACGCGCGCGGCGGCGGGGCCCACGGCCGACGACCTCGAGAAGGTGCGCGCGGGGTGCGGGCCGTTGTCGACGTTCCTCCTCAAGACCTTGTCTATCGACCCGGCCGGCCGCTTCGTCGACGCCAACGCCATGGCGAGCGCGCTGTCGTCGGTGGGGCCCGGCGCCACGGCGCAGGAGCTCGAGCGGCTCATGGCCGAGCTGCTCGGTGACGTGCTGGCCGACGAGCAGCGGCGCTTCGCGGGGGCTTCGTGAGCCGGCTGACGCTCGCGCTGGTGCTGCTGGCCGGCTGTGGAACGCTCCCCGGGCTGCCCGACGCGGGCGCGAACGTCGGCAAGGTGTGGGCGGTGCAGGCCTTCGTCGAGCGGCATGGCGTGAAGGCGGTCAACGACGCGCAGGGGTTTGGAGGCTTTGCGCCAGAAGACCTCGTCGCCGCGCCGGGCGCCCTGCTGTACCTCGACGCCACCCGTCGCGAGGGCGAGCGCTTCGGGCTCAACGTGCTCCCTGGCGTGTCCGAGGGGGTGCCCCTCGGCTTCATCGTCACCGACGTCTGGGAGAACCACCCGGCCCCATGGGTGCAGCCCGTCTACTCGCCCGTGACGGCCGACCGCCGAATCCCCATCGCGCCCGACCAGGCCTTCACCATCTTCCCCGTCGGCGTGGCGTCGACGTTCTACTCGCCCTGGTGGGAGCAGCGCTTCTTTCCCATCGACCCCTTGACCGAGGCCGACCGGTTCACCTCGGCGACGGACGTGCTGAACTCGCGCCGAGACGTCACCTCGGGCGCCCTCGTCTTCTGTCCCCTCGTCGACCTCCCGGACGGCGGCGTCGTCGAGGTGGCAGGCGCCGTCGAACCGGGCGGCGCGGTGGTGACGAGGCACCCCCTGACGGGGGAGCGCCTCCAGCGGCCAACCGTCGCCTCGGCGTGGGTCGACTCCGCCCTGGTGAAGTACCTCAGGCTGGGCCCGAACCGCGGCCGCGCCGAGGGGCAGCAGCTCGTCGAAGCGCCGATGTACGTCTTCACGCTCCGCGGAGTACCGCTGGCCACCGCGGCGGTGCTCCCGGCTGGCGCGGCGGCGCTCGGCTTCAAGCGCCGCGTCGACGTCCCGCTGCCGATGACGGCCGGCGTCTTCGTGCCGCAGGACCGCCCAGAGTGGCGGGCGGCGCTCCTCAAACGACAGCCTGACGCGGGCCTCGACGCGGCGCTCGTCACCCGCCCCGACGCCGGGCCCGGCGAGTTCCACGAGTACGCGCTGCGCGTCGTCCAGAACCGCGCCTGCGTGGCCGAGCCGACGTTTCCGGCGTCGTGTACCTGGCTCGATTCCGAGGCGCGGGTGATGCAACTCGGCACGGCCCGCGAGACGAACGTGCTGCTGTCCGTCGCGGTGCTGGGAGCGCAGCCATGACGTGGCTGGCGCTCCTGGTGTTGGCGCAGGTCGACGGCGGTGCGGTCGAAGACGTCGCCGTCGTCGAAGACGTCGTCGTGGCCGAAGACGTCGTCGCAGACGAAGGGCCCGAGGGCTACACGCCCGACGAAGCGCAGGCGCAAGAGGTGGTGCGCTTCACCGGCTACCTCGACGTCGGCTTCGCGAAGGCGTTCGGCAACGGCTCGAGCTTTCTGTCGTCGGACACGCGCGTACCGCTCGACTACGGCAGCGACGCCTTCGCGCCGATGGTGAACTCACGCGGTGACGTGGCCTCGACGGACACGCAAGGCCGCTTCACCAACGGGTTTCTTCCGCGCTCGGTGGGCATCGGCAACCGCCCCTCGTTCCTCATCAACACCGCGAGCGTCGACGTGCGCGTGCAGCCGCGGGGGGTGCCCCTCTTCGTCTTCGCGCGCGTGCAGTTCATGCCGCGGCTCCTTCCGACAGGAGACGTCACCCGCGTCGACCTGCAGCAGGCCTTCGGCCGGTACTCGCCCTTCAAGGCGCACGAGCTGGCCTTCTTCCTCGGCCGCTTCGACTCGGTGTTCGGCATCGAGTACCTCGAGAACGAGGCGAACCTCCGGCTGGGCATCACGCCGTCGCTCACCGCGCGCTACACCACCGGCCAGGGGCTCGGCGCCAAGCTGTTCTACCGGGTGCAACTGCCCGGCATCTGGTCGGCGGTGAGCCTCAACGCGTCGGCCACCAGCAACGGCACCCGCATCGAGGCGCTGGTGCCGGTGTTCGCGAGCCTCACCGGCGCGCTCGTGGGGGCTGGCCGACTCGGGTACGAGCTCAACCTGCAGAAGCTCCAGGTGAAGCTGGGCGTCAGCGGGTTGTACGGAGACCGCAGCGACGTGCCGCTCGGCCTGGGCACCCAGTGGGCGGTCGCAGGCGACGTGCGCGTCAACGCGTTCGGGTTCTCGCTCGCGGCCGAGCTGACGCACCTCGAAGACTCGAAGGTGAAGGCTCCCGGCATCGCGACACCCAAGCAGACGGGCCTCGGGCCCGCCGAGCTCGCGTCTGGCTTCGCGGTGACGGGCGGCTGGGTACGCCTGGGCTACACGCTGCCGTGGACGACGAAGGCGCTCTCGGCCGCGACGCTCTACGCGCGCTACGACCGTCGAGAGGGCCAGTTCCTCGGCTTCACGCAGCTCAAGACGGCCCGCTGGACGTTCGGCGCGCGCGTCGACCTGTGGGACTTCCTCGCGCTCAAGGCCGAGTACCTCTCGAACCGCGAGCTGGCCGGCGCGCCGCTCATCGACAACGACGTCGTCACGTCCTCTGCCGTCTTCACCTGGTGAGTCATGCCTGCGCTCCTCCTTGCCGCGCTGCTGTCCGTCACGCCGAAGCCGCTCGACGCGGGCGTGCCCTTCGTCGGCGAGGCGTTGCCGTTGCCCCTGACGGTGAAGACGCCCGAGGAGCTCACCTACAAGGGCCTCACCGAGCGGCAGTACCTGCTCGTCAACCTGCTCATCGGCGCGAAGGCCGCGTGGGACAAGGGTGACTGGGAGACGGCGGCGACGAAGTGGGAAGCGGTGCTGCGCGTGCCGTCGCTCCCGGCCGACGTCGACGCGAGCGTGAAGGCCTTCGCGAAGGTGGCGCGCGAGCGCGCGGGTGGCCAGGCCTCGACGCTCCCGGCCCTGCCAGCGGACCCACCCATTCAATTCATGCCGATGGAGCCCGAGGCGCCGGCGAAGGTGGCCGTCGTGGGTGTGGCGGTGACGGGCACGGTGTCAGGCGGTGGCACCCACGGGCCCGGAGGCGCCGTCATCATCTTGCGCCGCCTCGATGGTCCCACGCCAAAGCCGAAGGCCACGCGGGTGCGCGCCGTCGCTCAGAAGGACAAGCGCTTCGTGCCGCACGTGCTGGCGGTGCCACTGGGCGCGACGGTGGAGTTCCGCAACGACGACGAGTTCTTCCACAACGTCTTTTCGCTCTCGAAGCCAAACGACTTCGACCTCGGCCTGTACAAGGCAGGCGACGACAAGCGGGAGCAGGTCTTCTCCACGGCGGGGCCGGTGCATCTGCTCTGCAACATCCACTCGTCGATGAACGGCTGGCTCTACGTGTCGGACTCGCCGTATTTCACCCAGGCCGACGGCAGTGGACGCTTCACGGTGAAGAGCGTGCCGCCGGGCAAGTACGAGGCCGAGGTGTGGCACGAGTGGGCGAGCGCCTCGACGAAGCAGAAGGTGACGGTGGCCGCGGGTATGGCCGAGCTGGCGTTGACCGTCGACGGAGACAAGCGCGCGCCGGCCTTCGTGCCGGACAAGTCAGGCAAGGCGCGCCAGCCGCAGCTCGGGTACTGACGAGGTCGAGAGGTTCGCTCAGGCCGTCTGGCGGCTCTGCCACGCCTCGAGCAGGCTCTTCGTCGAATCGAGGTGAAGCTCGGCCCGGCCACAGTCGCCGCACACCACTGCCCAGACGGGGCTCCTCGCGGTGAACGTGGAGAACACCGACGCCGGTCGGCTCTCGACGGTGGCCAGGACATCGGCCTTCACGGCGGTCGTCTTGATCGAGAGGTCTGCTCGCCCGATGAGGCGGGCGGAGCCGCAGGCAAGGCACCGGTCGCCTGCTGGAAGCGTCGGCGTGGTCGAGCTGGCGTCCGAGATGCGCTGCTCGAGGTGTTCGACGCGGGCTCGAATGTCGACGAGGGCTCGCTCCACGGTCGCCGCGCCTGACCGCTGAGCCTCGAGATGCTTCACCTCGGCACGCGCGCTTTCGAGCTGTTGCACCAGGGCGTGGTTTCGCTGTTCGGCCACGTGACGACGTCGGTCGAGGTCTTCCGCCTGGGCCTCGGCCCGCTTCAGGCGAGCCTGCGTGTCTTCCAGGAGTCGTCTCAGCTCGACTTCGTCATTCATGGAGCGGACTTGTACGACGGAACGCCTCTGGTGATTGCGAGGGCGTGTCAGGCACTCCCGGACGTCGTCTTCATCTGGAAGCGGCGCGTCAACCGCCGGACTGGCTCGAACACGCCGAGGTGCAGACGAACGTAGAGTCCTCACCCGTTCGTTCACCTTCCAGGGGGAAGTCCCGATGTCGACGTCGCCGCTGCAGCTCGAGAGCCTCTATTCCTTCGAGAAGAACCGCCCGCAGGCCCGCTGGCTCATTCAGCCGATGGGCAACGGCGCGGTGAAGGAGTTCACCTTCGCCGAAGCGATGGCCGAAGCCCGCCGCCTCGCCACGCACCTCAAGTCCCTCGGCCTGCCGCCGAAGTCGAACATCGCGCTGTTCTCGAAGAACACCGCGTGGTGGCTCATCTCGGACATCGCCATCTGGATGGCGGGGCACATCTCGGTTCCGCTGTACCCGACGCTCACCGCCGAGACGATTGGGCAGATCCTCGACCACTCGGAGTCGCGCCTCATCATCATCGGCAAGCTCGACGGCTTCGCCGCGATGGAGCCCGGTATTCCCGCGTCGCTCCCGCGCATCTTGACGCCGCTGGCGCCCAACACCCGCGGTGAGGCGTGGGACACGATTCAGAAGGCCAGCGCGCCGATGGCCGAGTCGCCGACGCGGCCGGCCGACGACCTCGCCACCATCATCTACACCTCGGGCACCACCGGCGTGCCCAAGGGCGTCATGCACTCGTTCGGCACCATGTGCGCCTCGCGCGCGCTCGTCGAAGACCTGCAGGTGACGTCGGAAGACCGCATGCTGTCGTACCTGCCGCTCTCGCACGTCTTCGAGCGCACCATCGTCGAGACGGGCAGCTTCTGCATGGGCTTCCAGGTGTTCTTCGCCGAGTCGCTCGAGACCTTCGTGAAGGACCTGCAGCGCGCGCGGCCGACGCTCTTCGTCTCGGTGCCCCGCCTGTGGCTCAAGTTCCAGGCCGGCGTGAACGAGAAGATGCCGCCGAAGAAGCTCAACCGGCTGCTCTCGATTCCCATCATCAGCGGCATCGTGAAGAAGAAGATTCTCACCGGCCTCGGCCTCGACCAGGTGCGCTTCGCCGGCTCGGGCTCGGCGCCGATTCCCGGGCCCGTCATCGACTGGTACCGGCGGCTCGGCCTCGACCTGCTCGAGGGCTACGGCATGAGCGAGAACTTCTCGTACTCGCACATGACGAAGCCGGGGCAGATGAAGGTGGGCACCGTCGGCACGCCCCAGCGCGGCGTCGAGCACCGCATCGGCGAGGGCGGCGAGATTCTGGTGAAGAGCCCCTGCAACACCATCGGGTACTACAAGCAGCCCGAGCTCACGAAGGAACTCTTCACCCCTGACGGCTTCGTGAAGACGGGCGACCAGGGTGAAATCGACGCGTCGGGCAACCTGCGCATCACCGGCCGCGTGAAGGAGCTCTTCAAGACGTCGAAGGGCAAGTACGTCGCGCCGGCGCCCATCGAGAACCGGCTCCTCACCCACCCGGACCTCGAGCAGGCGATGGTGGCCGGCGCGAACCAGGGCCAGCCCTTCGCGCTCGCGGTGCTGTCGCTCAAGGGCAAGAACCGCCTCACCGCCGGAGAAGGCCGCCAGCAGCTCGAGGCCGAGCTCAAGGCGCACATCGACGACATCAACGCGAAGCTCGACTCGCACGAGCAGCTCGAGACGCTGGTGGTGGTGACGGACGAGTGGACGGCCGAGAACGGGCTGCTGACGCCCACCCTCAAGCTGAAGCGCGCCGCCATCGAGAAGAAGTACGGCGGGCACGTCGAGACCTGGTACCGGGCACGCACCACCGTCATCTGGGCGTAGCTCGACGCTGCTTCAGGCCTCGATGGACGACGGCACGGTGGAGCTGTTCTAAGCGCCCGGCATGTCCGAGCTTTCCACACCGTCTGAGGGCACCGTCGAACGCTGGGCGTGGGACTACGTCACCAGCACCTCGCTCGCGCACAAGCTCGCGCCGCCGCCACCGCCGTCGCTCTGGAGTGAGCTCCCCACCGCGATTCGCCTCGAAGGCCCCGGTCGCCCTCCGGAGCTGGTGCCACGCGAGACCCGCAAGAAGGCCGTTCGGCCGGGCGCGCTCAAGGACCCGCTCAAGCGGGCCGAGGTGCTGCACACGTTTCTTCATCACGAGCTGCAGGCGGCCGAGTTGATGGCGTGGGCGCTGCTCGCGTTTCCCGACACGCCCCCGGCCTTTCGGCGCGGCCTGCTCGGCATCTGCCGCGACGAGGTGCGCCACCTGGGGCTCTACCAGGAACACCTCGTCACGCTGGGGCACCCCTTCGGCTCCATGCCCATCAAGGACTGGTTCTGGGACCGCGTGCCGGGGGCCTCGACGACGGCCGCGGACTTCGTGGCGCGCATGGGCATCGGCTTCGAGGGCGGCAACCTCGACCACGGGGCGCGCTTCACCGAGGCCTTCGCGGCGGCGGGAGACGGACGGGCGGCGGCGATTCAGGCGCAGATTTGCGAGGAAGAGGTGGCCCACACCGCCTTCGCGCTCCACTGGTTTCGCGTCTTCACCGGTGACGTCGACTTCGAGCGCTGGCGCACGCACCTGCCCACGCCCATCAGCCCGTCGATGACGCGCGGCACGCCGCTCAACCTCGAGGCCCGTCGAAGGGCCGGCTACCCACCCGCGTTCCTCGAGGCGCTCGCGGCCTGGGGGACGGACCGTGTCGAGCCCTGAGCCCGTCTCGTGGGTGCTCAACCTCGACGCGGAGGATGAGCTCGCGCGAGCTGGCGCGCACACCCCCACCGACGTGATGCGCACGCGCATCGAAGGACTCCTGCCCCGGCTCGACGGTCTGATCCGCCCGGGTGACCGCGTGCTGTGGCCCCTGGGGCAGCGGGTCGAGCGGGGCGGCTCTGGGCGCGCGTGGTGTCTGACGCGGTGGGCGCGCAGCCAGCTGGACGCCGCGGGCCTCGAGGTGCCGCGCGCGCCGAGCCTCGAGGTGTTGCGGCGCGTGAATCACCGGCGGTTCGCGCACGAGCTGGGCCAGGCGCTCCCGGTGGCGGGCTGGGCACGGACCCTGGAGGACCTCCTCACGCTCCTGCGCTCGGACGGCCTTCGTGAGGTGTCGGTCGAGGGCTGGTGGTTGCTCAAACGCCCCTTCGGGTACGCGGGGCGCGGCCGTCGGAGGCTGCGCCTCCAGGCGCTCACGGACGCAGACCGTTCGTGGCTCGAGGCCTCGTTTCGCGAGGGTGATGGGCTCCAGGTGGAGCCGCTGGTGTCGCGGGAACTCGACGCGGCCCTGCATGGCTGGCTCGCGGAGGATGGCGTGTGCACCCTCGGCGTGCCCACGATTCAACACCTCGATGCGAGCGGCGCGTGGCAGGCCACCGAGGTGGCGCCGGCGGGCACCCTCACGCCGGCGGAGCTCGAGGCGCTCGAGCGCGCGGCCAGACAGACGGCCTCGGCGCTGCACGAGGCGGGCTACTTCGGTCCCTTCGGGCTCGATGCGTTTCGCTGGCGCTCACCGACGGGGCTCCTCCACTTTCAGCCGCGGAGCGAGGTGAACGCGCGGTACTCGATGGGCTGGGCCAGGGGGATGGGGGACTTCCGCCCACCGACGGGGTTCTGACGACGCGTCACGTCCGTGGGAAGGGCGACGACCACAGCCACTTCCGTCGTGCCGTCAGGGTTCGCTCCATGCGCCGCCACCGAGGAACACCTGGCAGCCGGCATCCGATGGTGGTGTGGATGGTCGAGAACGGGCTGCTGACGCCCACCCTCACGCTCAAGCGCGCCGACATCGAGAAGAAGTACGGCGGGAACGTCGAGACCTGGTCCCGGGCGCGCACCACCGTCATCTGGGCGGAGCCTCCCCGGCCAGCCACGCCTCGCGGGGCCGCTCGTGCTAGCCCCTTGCTGCATGACGGAACTCGCCCAGGAGCTGCTCGGTTTCGCGGTGAAGAGCGGCCTCATCTTCCTCACCATCGTCGCCTCGACGGCGGCCGTGGTGTTCCTCGTCCGCCGGGTGCGGCGCGCGTCGTCGGGGCGCGGCTGGCTCGAGGTGAAGCACCTCAACGAGCGCTTCGATGGGCTGCGGGACGCGCTCCAGCTGGGCACCACGAAGGGCCGCGCGGCCTTCAAGGCGCTGCGCAAGCAGCAGCAGGCCCTCTCGAAGGCCTCCGAGACGCTCTCGACGACGAAGCCCTCGGTCTACGTCGTCGACTTCGACGGCGACATTCTCGCCACCGCGACGGCCAGCCTGCGGGAAGAGGTGACGGCCATCATCGGCGTCGCGAAGCCCGAGGACGAGGTGGTGGTGCGCCTCGAGAGCGGCGGCGGCGCCGTGCCCCACTACGGCCTCGCCGCGGCCCAGCTCGCGCGCCTCAAGGAGAAGAAGCTCAAGGTCACCGTGTGCATCGACCGCGTCGCCGCCAGCGGCGGCTACATGATGGCGTGCGTGGCCGACCAGGTGGTGGCGGCGCCGTTCTCCATCATCGGCAGCATCGGCGTCGTCGCCCAGGTGCCCAACGTGCACCGCTTCCTCAAGCGCTACGACGTCGACGTGGAAGAGATGACGGCCGGCGAGTTCAAGCGCACCGTGAGCCTCTTCGGTGAGGTGACCGCGAAGGGGAAGGCGAAGCTCCAGGAGCAACTCGAAGAGACCCACGGCCTCTTCAAGGCCTTCGTCAAGCAGCACCGGCCGGCGCTCGACGTCGACCAGGTGGCCACTGGCGAGTACTGGCTCGGCAGCCGCGCGAAGGAGCTCAAGCTCGTCGACACCCTCGTCACCAGCGACGACTACCTCGTCGGCCGCGCGAAGGACGCCAACGTGTTTCTCGTGCACTTCCACGGCGCCAACCCGTGGCGCGAGCGCCTCATGGGGGCGGGCGGTGAGCTGCTCGAGCGGGCCGTGCTGCGGCTCCTCCAGCGGGCGCAGGATACGCGGCTCCAGTGACGGCGGCGCGGGCCACCCCGGTGCTGGCCCAACGGCTGACGGCGCAGGGGTTGACCCGTGGCGCTGCGACGCCGGCGAAGGTGGTGGAGCGGCTGGCCGCGCTGCAGGCTCAAGACATCGTGCAGGCGCGCTGGGCGCTCGGCTCTCGGGTAACACGCGCTACCCAGGGGCAGGTCGACGACGCCTTCGCGGCCGGCACGGTGGTGCGCGCATGGTGTCTGCGCGGAACGCTCCACGCGGTCGCGCCGGAGGAGGTGCCGTGGCTCCTCGCGCTGTTGGGAGAACGAAACCTCAGCCGGGTTCGGGCGCGCCACCGTGAGCTCGACATCACGTCCGCCGACGTCGACACGGCC
Source organism: Myxococcaceae bacterium (assembly GCA_033763395.1). Taxonomy (GTDB): domain Bacteria; phylum Myxococcota; class Myxococcia; order Myxococcales; family Myxococcaceae; genus Xiheimicrobium. Next base: position 32,526 of record JANRKQ010000061.1, on the reverse strand, counting down.
GCGCGCGTCGTCGAGGCACGACTGCGTGGTCGCTCCGCCTCGCGCGACGAGCTCTTCACCTGCCTCGAGGCCGAGGGTCAGGCCACGAAGACCCAACGCGGCGTGCACCTGCTCTTTGCGCTCGCGCAGCGGGGCCTGCTGCTCCAGCTCGGAGAAGACTTCGCGCTGGTGTCCGACCGGGTTCCCACCTCGAAGCCTCGCGCTCCCGACGAGGCGCTGGCGACCCTCGCGCGCCGTTACCTCGAAGGCCATGGGCCCGCGTCGGCCGAGGACTTCGCGTTCTGGGCGGGCCTGCCGAAGTCCATGGCCCGCACCGCGCTCGACCTCGCCGGGCCAGTGAGGTGGCCTGAGGACGACGTGCCGAAGGCCCTGCTGCTCGCGGGCTTCGATGAGTACCTGCTGGGCTACGCAGACCGGTCCGTCTGCCTCGAGCCGGCGTTCTTCGAGCGCCTCGTTCCGGGGGGCAATGGCGTGTTCCGACCCATGGTGGTGCTCGACGGGCGCATCGAGGGCACCTGGCGCCGGGAGGTGAGGCGAGACACGGTGACGGTGCAGGTGAGTCCCTTCTTTCCGGTCACCGCGGCGCAGCGTCGTGCGCTCGAAGACGCCACGGGCCGGTTCGGTGAGTTCCTCGGGCTCGAGGGGCGGCTGGAGTTCGAAGCGGCGCAGCCAACGAAAGCGACACGACGATGAAGACGATTCTGGTGACGGGCGGTGGGCGCGGGCTGGCGAAGGGCGTGTGTCGGTCGCTCGCGGCGGCGGGGCACCGCGTCGTGTTGACGGCCCGCGACCTCGCGGCGGGCCAGGCGACGGTGGCGGCTGCGAAGGCGCACCGGGCAGACGCGCGCATCGAGGCGCTCCCGCTCGACCTCGCCTCGTTCGCCTCGGTGAAGGCCTTCCCCTCGTCGTTGCCGGACGACGTGACGTTCGACGTGGTGATGCACGTCGCCGGCATCATGCAGCAGAGCCCAGCTCGCCGGCTCAGCGTCGATGGCGTGGAAGAGACGCTCGCAGTGAATGCGCTGGCGCCGTTCCTCTTGACGAAGGAGCTGTGGCCACGCCTCGCGCGGGGCGGCCGGGTGGTGTGCGTGTCGTCGCGGCTCCACCTGCCAGACTCGCGTGGCGCTCCGGTGCACTACGACTTCGACGACCCATCACTCGAGCGTGGTTACCAGCCCGACCGCGCGTACAAGAACTCGAAGCTGGCGCTGCTGTGGTTCGCCTACGAGCTCGCCCGCCGCGTGCCGAAGGAGCGCCTCACCGTGCACGGCGTCTGCCCCGGCTTCGTCCCCGAGACGGCCAGCGCTTCGACGACGGGCGCGCTGCGCTTCGTCATGACGCACGTGATGCCGCACCTGCCGTTCGCGACCCGGCTCGACGACGCCATCGACGCGCTGTGCTTCACTGCGCTCGACCCGGTCCTCGACGCGACGACGGGCGACTTCTGGGCCGAGAAGAAGCCCTTCGCCTCGAGTCCACAGTCGCACTCGGTCGACGACGCGCGCCGGTTCTGGACCTGGGCCGAGGGCGTGACGGGGAGCGGGCCGTGGAGCCCCATGGCGGAAGGATGAAGCGGCTGCGTCGACGAACGAAGCTTCTCCTGGCCGGGTTCCTGTTCGGCGTCGCCGTCGCGCTCGTCATCGCGCTGGCGAGCGGGAGTGCCCAGCTGGGCCTCCACGGGAGTGTCTGGATCACCCTCACCTTCATGCTCTGGCTCGAGTGGCGGCTCCCGTCCTGAGTGCGCGCTGCGGTGGTGGAGGCGCTGGCGAACGAGTTCCAACCGGCCACCGGTTGACTCGGGGACTCGAGGGGCGGCAGGCGTGGGAGTCCCACGTGACGAGCAGCATCCACCCTGGCCCGCGCGCCCGGTAAGCTCTTCACCGCGTGTCCACCGGGTCGCCGCCCATCGGGTCCATCATCGCCGGCAAGTACCGGCTCGTCGGCATGCTCGGGCAGGGCGGCATGGGCAGCGTGTACGACGCCGTCAACGACGCGGTGGGCCGTCGGGTGGCCATCAAGTTCCTCGACCCCGCGCTCATCGAGAACCCCGAGTTTGCCCGCCGCTTCGAGCTCGAGGCGCGGGCCGCGGCCGTCATCGGCCACCCCGGCATCGTCGACGTGCTGGACATGGGCCGCACGGACGAGGGCGTGCCCTTCATCGTGATGGAGCACCTGGCCGGCATCACCGCGCGGGCGCTCCACAAGGCGACGCCCAACCTGCCGCCGGCCATCGCCACCGCCGTCATCGTGCCCGTGCTCGACGCGCTCGCCGCGGCGCACGCGGCGGGCGTGGTGCACCGCGACCTCAAGCCGGCCAACATCTTCCTCGTGGTGAAGCCACGGCCGGGCGTGAAGGTGCTCGACTTCGGCATCTCGAAGTTCGGCACCGGCGAGGGCACCGGCCTCACGCGCACTGGCACGACGCTCGGCACTCCGGCGTACATGGCGCCGGAGCAGCTGCGCAGCGGCCGAAGCGCGAGCCCCGCGTCCGACCTCTACGCCGTTGGCGCCACGCTCTACGCGCTGCTCGCCGGCCGGCCCCCGTTCGAAGCCGACAGCGACTACGCGCTGGTCGCCCAGGTGTTGACCGAGCCACACCTGCCGCTCGCGACGGCGCGCCCTGACCTTCCCGCCGGGCTCCTCGACCTCGTCGAGGCACTGCTCGAGAAGGACCCGGCGCGGCGCCCGGCCGACGCCGAGGCCGTGAAGGCGTCGCTCCTCGAGGTGTGCCCGCCCGACGTCGCGGGTCTCGCCTCGCGCGCGGCAGCGCTCATGCCGGCGCGCGCGAACTCGAGCGACGTGGTGCCACGCCCGTCCGCGGGTCGTGGGCGCACCAACGCGTCGCCGGGCCGCTCACGGCCTCCGCCTGCTCCGCCGCCGACACCCGAGGTGGAAGACCCCACCCCACGCGACGTGCCCGTGCAGGGCGCTCCCCCTCCGCGTCGAGGCGTCTTCGTCGCGGCCGGCGCGGTGGCGATGGTGTTGGTTGCCGTCATCATCGTCGCGCTGGCGAGCGCGGAGCGGTCCGTCGAGCTGGTCGCCGTACCGCCAGAGCCAGCGGCGGCGCCCGACCTGCCCACCGTGAAGTCGCCCCCGCCAGCGCTGGTGACGGTGACGGTGGCGTTCACTCCGGCGTCGGCGCAGGTGACGCTCGGTGATGGTGGCGTGCGCTGCAACCCGTGTTCGTTCACGCAGCTTAAGGGCTCCACCCTGCAGGCCGTGGCGAACGCGGCCGGGTTCCAGCCAGCGGCCTTCGACGTCGACTTCACCGAGGCTCGCGCGCTGAGCGTCGACCTCGTGGCGCTCGCGCCGGGGCGGCCCCCCGCTCCCCGTGGAACGAAGACGCCGGTGCTGGGGCCCAACGCGAAGGTCATCGTGGTGGGAGACGCACCGAGCCCCGGCGTGAGCGCGGTGAGCCCGTTGCCTGCGACGCCGCGCAGCTCCTTCGGTGTGGTGAACCCCGGCGACGACGTGCTGCGCGAGGCCCGCGAGCGCCGGGCGCGCGGTGACTCGGCGGGTGCCGTGCAGCTGATGCAAGAGGAGCTCGAGCGCGCGCAGGCGGGGCAGAACCGCGCCGCCGAGGCCCACGCGCTGCGGAACATGGCCAACTTCCAACTCGACCTCGGGCGGTGCAACCCGGCCGAAGACGCGTACCTGAAGGCGCTGCAGGTGTTCGAGTCGGTGGGCGACTCGAGCGCCGCGGGCCTGGTGGCGAACGACCTCGGCCTCATGGGCAAGCGCTGCCCGATGGTGAACGGCCCGCAATGGTTCGAGAAGGCGGTGACGATGCTGAAGGCCGCGCGCGACTTTCCCGGCGTGCGAAAGGCCGCGAACAACCTCGGCGTCGAGTACCTGAACCGGGGGCAGTCCGAGCGGGCCCGGCAGGCGTTCGAAGAGGCGCTGAAGGCCGCGGCGGCGCTGGGCGACCACGCGGGCATGGCGCGGGTGCGGGCGAACCTCGTGCTGGCGTGGTTGTTCCGCGACGGGAACGAGCTGCGACCGGCGTCGCCTGGAACGCCGGAGTTCGACGAGGCGAAGGCGCAGTACCAGGCCGGCGTGGCGTCGGCGAAGCGCGCGGGCCAGGCCGAGCGCGTGGTGTGCGACTACCTGGGCGACCTCAAGGCCCTCTGCCCGAGCCTGCGGGAGTGAGCCGGCGCTGGCCTCAGGCCTCCGCGCGGAGCGCCTGCTCGAGCGTCAACGCGAGGTCGCTCAGCGCGACGGAACACGCGTCACTCGCCCACAACTCGATGGTGGGCCTTTCTGGCCTTCATTCAGGCGCCGAAGCGGGGGCCCAAGCAAAAGTCGCTCACCCAAACGGCCGCTCGAGTACCCCGCCAGCGCCGTGAGAATCACCTCGCAGGGGTGGCCTGAACCGTGCGCTGGGCGCGCCACTCGGCCTCCAGCAGCCGAAGCTCCCCGGCGCGCGCGGAGCAGTCTCGCGCGATGTTCCGATAGTCCCACCCGCCCTGGGGCAGGCGGCGCCGCCCGACGATGAAGAGGGGGTTCACCTCGACCTGAGGCCCCGCTGCGCGCGGGTCGCCATCTCGCAGCGTCGCACGAATCACCATGACCCGCCCCTCGTGCACTTCGGCGACGATCTCTCGTGGGCCCGCCGTCGCGCGAGAGCGCGTCAGCGTCACCACCTCGGTCCCATGGGCCCCGACCCGGCGAACGACGGGTGCGTCATCACCTTGCAGGCAGAGCGCCGCGACTGCCTGCTCACGCGTCATGCCGAACTCGAGCCCCCAATGGCCCGTACAGGGCGCGTCGTCATGTACGCACCCGGCGCCGAGCAGCAGCGCGACACCGATGAGGTGGGGACCCGAGCGCGTCATTCGGCGACGAGCTGCCGCACGAGCCGAGCGAGGCGCTCGACGTCGGCTTCGGTGGCGACCAGGAAGGCGCCGCGGAGCTCTCCGCGGCGGTCGACCAACATCAACCAGTTTCCGTGCACGACGTCTCCCGTCACTGCGTCGGGCCGCGACATCTGCGTCCGAAAGCCGTCGACGACGACCCGCTCGACCTCGGCCACGTCACCCGTGAGGAAGCGCCACCGATCCGGCGCAGCGTCGAAGCGCGCCGCGTACGCCGCCAACACGGCCGGGGTGTCGAAGTCCGGGTCGACCGAGATGGAGATCAGTCGCACGGCAGGCTCGTCGGCGAGCTGCACGCCGAGGCGCTGGAGGCGCGCGGTGATCAGCGGGCACGGCCCCCGGCACCGGGTGAAGAGGAACGACACGACGCTCACGCGGTCGAGCAGCACGTCACGCGTCACCGGCCGCTGCAGCTGGTCGTGCAGCGAGAACGCCGGAAGGCCTCCCAGGCGTGGCAACGCTGGCGTCGCCCGTTCACAGGCAAGCCCGGCGAGCACCAGGAGCAGCGCGCGCCTCATCGCGACAGGCTGAAGTCGAAGGTTTCGGTGCCGCCAATGCGCGCCGAGCCGGGCCATTGGAGCTGCGCCACCACCGCGCGGTAGCCCGGTGCGCTGACATGCCAGTGAATGTGCCGATCGAGGTTCGCGTACTGGCCGGGCGGAATCGTCGACAGCTCGTAGCGGCCGTCGGCCGGGAGCGTCATGCGGGCCCGGTAGTACTCCTCGTAGACGCCCGAGCGATTCGCGTGCCACCGCACCACGACCGCTCCCGCCACCGGGAGGCACGTCGCCGCGTCGAGCACCTGGCCCTTCACGATGAGCCCCCGGCCGCTCTCCCACTTCTCTTCCGGCTCCGCGAGGGCATACGGCCCCTCGATGGGCGTGCGCGCGGGCTGAACGCACGCCCGCGCGTCGTCGGCGGCCAGGAAGAAGCCGAGCCCCACGGCTGCCGACACCTCGAGGAGCTCGCGCCGTGAGACGCGCTCCATTGGGGTTGCGATTCGGCGGGTCCACTGCGCTTGCGTGCTGGTCGACTCGATCATCCATCGCGCCATGTTCACCGTCCTCCCAGGGCTCTGCCCGACAGCACCCACACCCGGCCGGCCGCAGAGGCCGGCGTCTCGACACCGCGCGCACCCACGGCGACATCACCGACGCCGTCTCCGTCCAGGTCACCTGCACGACCGACGACTTCTCCCAGCATGTCGTCTGCTGCCTCACCCTCGAAGACACGCGGCTCGACGCTCAGGTCGAGGCGCTGCCCCGCGCTGACCTGTCGGCCCTTCACGAGCAGAGCCGCGCCCCGGTCGTCGACCCACGGTGCGCCAACGATCACCTCGTCGCGTCGGTCTCCGTCGAGGTCGCCGACGAAGGCAAGCGAAGCGCCGGCCCCGTCTGCGGGCGACAGCCCGCCGAGCACCACCTCGTCCGCCAGCTCGAGCTGAGCCGGCCAGCTTTCGCGCCCACGGAGCAAATACGCGCGCCCGGGCTCGTCGGCCGCTGGCCCGACGCCCGACGTGCCAACCAACAGGTCCATGCGACCATCGCCATCGAAGTCACCGCCGCCCGACAACCAGAACCCCGCGCGCTCCCCGGCCCGGCCCTTGAGCACCGTGTCAGCGGCGCTCAACGGCCGCACTCCGCTCAGGCGCTCGGCTCGCCCGCGCAGCAGGTACACCGCGCCAGACGAAGGGCCACCGACGTCTGCCGTCAGCGCAGCGACGACGAGATCGAGCCGGCCGTCGCCATCGAGGTCGCCGGCTCCCGCGATGACGGCCCCAGCGGTGTCGTAGGCCTCGAGGCCCACCAGCCTCGCGTCGGCCGTCTCGACCCCGACGGGTGCCACACCGTACGTGCCCCGTGGTCGTCCGTAGAAGAGGGCCACCTCGCCCTGGCGCCCAGGCCCCGCCCGAGGCGCGCCGATGGCGAAGTCGTCGCGGCCATCGCCGTCGAGGTCGCCGAGGCACGCGACGGTTCGGCCAGCGATGTCACCTCGCCGCTCTCCCACGAAGCGCTCATCGGCGGTGTCCAGGCCGCGCCGCCCACCCAGCGTGGGGCCTCCGTAGATGACGTACGCGCGCCCCGCGTTATCGCCGGACACGGCCGGTGACGTCTGAACATCGAACCGGTCGCCGAACGGCGAGCCGACGAGGAGGTCGTCGACTCCATCGCCATCGACGTCGCAGCCGCCGGCTTCGCTGAGCCGCTCGCCCGCGTTGTGAAAGCCTGCTTCTCCCTGGAGCTGCAGGTCCGCCTCGGTCACCTTGAGCATCTCGGAGAAGGGGCCAAACACGACGGCGATTCGGCCTCCGATGCCTGCCGTCAGGCCAGACGCTGCGAAGTCGACCCGCCCATCGCCGTTGACGTCGCCGACCGCGACGAGGGACTCGCCGGTCCACTCGGCGGTGTCGACGCCCGATAGCGTCCCGAGCACCTTCGTGACGGGTGGGCCTGCTGGCGCCGTGCAGGCCGCGAGGAGCCAGACGCCCAGAAGCGCGCCTCGTCTCATCGGTCGGCCTCGCAGGTCGTCAGCGCCGCGGTGCAGCGCGCCATCAGGCACATGCTGCACGACTGCCCGCCGGCATCTGGGGGCGCCATCGGTTGCCCCGCGTCGAACCCGGCCACTCCGCCATCGACGCACATCGGGCCGGGGCCCATGCCGGGCCCGGTGTTCCCGCACGCAGCGGCGCAGTTGGCCATGAGGCAACCCGTCAGGCCGTCGAGCGCGGACTGATTGCAGATTGAAAAGCCGCCCATGCCGCCCGGTCCTCCGGGACCCCCAGGGCCCATGGCGCAGGGGTCGCCCATCATGGGCAGACCGACCGGTGCGCCTTGCGTCAGAAACCCGGCGATCATCGAGCAGCGCAAGCAGCCGCCGCCATCGACGGTGCCGCCATCGTCGACGAACCGGGGGGGTCGGCCTGCGTCGGGCGTCGAGTCGACGGGCCCGCAGGCTGCGAGCAGGAAAAAAACAGCGTGAATGAAGTGGCGCATGGGGGTTCCTTCGGGGGGGGGGACTTCAGGGAGCGCTGGCGCCGGCAGCGATCCAGCTGCGCAGGCGTTCGAGTTCGGTGGCCGACAGCCGTTCTCCGGCGGGGGGCATCACCGTCTTGCAGGAATCACAGACGACACCGTCGAAGGTTCCGGCGGCCTTGAGGTAGAGCCAGCTGCGCTCGGGTGAGCCGGGTGCCACGAGCGGCAGCTCGACCTGGCTCGAGCGGACATTGACGAGGCCCGCGACGATGTCTCGACTGGTGGTCGCGCCGCCGAGCGTCAGGCCGAGCGTCGGGGCCGTGGTGCCGTGGCACGTCCCGCAGGCCCGCTCGAGCGCCGGCCGTACCTGGAGCGCGAAGACCCCTGTCTCTCCGGGAGCCCCCGCGTCCGGGGAGCCCGCGGCCGGCGTGAGGCGTCGCTCGTCGAGGTCGACCATCTCTCGGCACTGCGCCTCGAGCGCCGCGCGGTAGTCGGCGTCGGCGGTGAGGCCCCTGGCGCGGCGATAGCGCTCCCAGACGTCGTCGAGCCAGCCATGCAGCCGCCAGAAGGAGGCGTTGTAGACGACGCCTCGCCCGTTCCCGAGCTCGACGGGCGAGCCGGGGACGCTCCACTGCGAGTGGAGCGCGAAGTGCAACCCGCCCGAGCCAGACACGGCCTGGGTCGGGTTCGTCTCGGTCCAGACGAAGGGCGCCTGCATGTAGCGCGAGAGGTCGTCTTCGGTCGGGAAGCGGTCGACGTGCTGCTCGACGTTCTCGAGCACCTCGATGGCCTCGAGCTGGGACGCCGTCCACGAGATGGCGCGCCAGGGAGCGACGTTCTCGGGGTCCGCCTGGTTCCGCGGCACGCGCCCCCAGCCACGCACCAGCTCTCGGTTCTTCGGGAAGGCCGCGCGCATGCCCTCGAGCATGTGGCGGTGCATGAGCAGGAAGTCGTACCCGTCGCCCGGCGCGTTCTCCTGCTTCGGCGCGCGAGCGAGCCCCCGGTCGGCCAGGCGCCTCGCGTTGGCGCAGTCGTCAGCCGTTGCGTTGCTCTTGCGGCAGCCCTGGTCCCACCGGCGCACGTTGTGCCAATCGTCGTGCTGTTGCGGCCACCCCTGCTCGTCCAGCCAGTCGAGCATGACGTCAGGCAGGGCGACGTCCTGGTTCGACCCGACCCGGACCGCCTGGAGCGGTGCGCTCAGCGTTGCATCGCGGGGGTCGGCCTCGGCCATTGCCCCGGGCTTGCAGTGGTCGTACGGCGTCGTCGGTTCCGGGGTGGACCCGCAGCCGAACGTGAGGACAGCGATGAGGGTGATTCGATGCATGGTGGGCTCCTCGAGCGGTGCCCACGATGCGTCGTCGACGTGTCCTCGTTCTTTCCGAGGCGTGTCCGAATGTGTCCGCAGCCCGCCCTTACGCCAACGTCAGCCGGAAGGTGGTGCCGCGGCCCAGCGAGCTGGTGACGGTGACATCGCCCCGGTGGAGCTCCGCCACGCGCTTGACGAAGGTGAGGCCGAGGCCGGTGCCCCCGGTCCGGCGCGTGCGGCTGCGGTCGGCTCGGAAGAAGGGGTCGAAGACGCGCGGCAGATCGTCCTGGCTGATGCCTTCCCCCTCGTCCTGCACCTCGAGCCGCGCGGGCGAGAGGACGCGCACCACGATTTCACGGCCGTGCGGCGAGTGCCGGTGGGCGTTCTCGAGGAGGTTCCGCAGCGCCCGACGAACGAGGCCGCGGTCGAAGGTGAGGACCACGGGGCCCTCGCGCTCGAGCGTCACGCGCCGGCCCGTGCGCGCCTCGAACTCGGCGCACAGCTCGCCGGCGACCACCCCGAGGTCGTGGGGCTCGAGCGCGAGCGGGTACGGGTCGGTCGCTCGCTCCTCTGCCAGCTGCAGGTGCGTGGTGGTGATGACGTCGTCGGTGAGTTGCTGCAGCTCGGCGAGGTCGGCGCCCAGCTCGCTGACGTACCGGCGAGCGGCGTCGGGGTTCGTCTCGAGCAGCTCGAGCACGACGCGCATGCGGGCCAGTGGTGTTTTCAGCTCGTGCGACACGTTGGCGATGAGCTCGCGCTCGAGGCGACGCAAGGTGGCGATGCGATCAGCCATGCTGTTGAAGGCCCGCGCGGTGCTGGCGATCTCATCGGGCCCCTCGACCGGCGCCCGCTCGGCAAGCTGCCCCTCGCCGAACCGCCTCGCGGCCAGCGCCAGGCGCTCGAGGGGTCTCGTCGTCACGCGCGCGAAAGGGATCGACAGGAAGAAGACCAGCACCGCCGCGAGGGCGACGATGGTGAGACCTCCACCGACAGGCAGCACCGGCCTCGTCGGGCGGCCAACCGCGTGGAGACCGCCGAGTTCGAACGACACCGCGCCCGGGCTGGCGAGTCCTGCTCGCTGGAGCGGAGGCTTCACGTTGGTGGCGACGAGGGCGCCATCGGCCCCATAGACGGACACCTCGAGATCGAGCTGCGTCAGCGCGTCGTCGAGCGCGCGTTCCCGTGCTGACGGGTCGGGCTGTGCCAGCGCGTGGGTGACCGCGAGGCGTGCGACGTTGTGGCCCAGGCGCTCCACCGCCGGGCCCATGACGGCGCCCGTGCCGAAGAAGGCGGCGAGCCCCAGCGCGCCGCTGACGAGCGCGCCAAAGACCAACAGCCGGCGCCTCACGTCGGGTCCTCGCACAGCATGTAGCCGACGCCGCGCACGGTCCTCAGGAGCGCTGGCCTGCGGGGATCGTCACCGAGCTTCGCGCGCAGCCGCGAGATGCGCACGTCAATCGAACGATCGAACGACTCCTCCGCCGTACCGCGGGCGAGCTCGAGCAACTGCTCCCGCCCGATGACGGTGCCTCGCCGCTCGGCCAACACTCGCAGGAGCGAGAACTCGTAGGACGTGAGCGTCAGCGCGCGCCCGGCGAGCGTGGCCGTCATCGCGTCGAGGTGGAGCACGAGCGGGCCGACCTCGAGGCGGTCGCTGCGCGGCCCGACCTGCCCACGGGCGCGTCGCACGTTGGCGCGCACACGCGCGAGGAGCTCGCGCACCGAGAAGGGCTTCGGCACGTAGTCGTCGGCGCCCAGCTCGAGGCCGATGATTCGGTCGGCCTCGGTGGTGCGCGCGGTCGTCATGATGATGGGCACGTCACTTCGGGCCCGGAGGCGTCGGCACACCTCGTACCCGTCGCGCAGAGGCAGCATGACGTCGAGCACGACGCAGTCGAAGGCTCCTCGCAGCAGCTCTTGCTCCGCGATCACCCCGTCAGGCGCGACGAGGCAGCACACGTCGTTGGCTTCGAGGAACTCGCGCGTGAACGCCGCCAGACGCGCGTCATCTTCGATGAGGAGGACCCGGAGCCGACTCACGACAGGGAAAGGGTACCAGAGGGCCTCAGCCCCACCACGGCGGACACACTCCGAAACATGGCCTCACGGCCGAGGGCTCGACCTGGTGCAGCAGGGCCTCCTCGTCTCTGCCGACGTCGGCCGGCGCGTGCACCAGGCCCTGGGGCAGGGCGTGTCGAGGCTCGTCTTCCGCTGAGTCTCCGAAAGTGGATCGCCTGCCCGCTGCACCGGGCTACGCTCCCCTGACCGATGTCCGTTGATGGTCGCGTCACGCTCGAGCAACGCCTGAAGTCAGGCCCGCTGCCCGTGGACGAGGCCGTGCGCGTCGTCTGGAGCCTCTGTGACCGCTTCGAGAAGTCGGCCTCGGCCGAGACGCTCGGCGACGTCGTGCCCTCGCGGGTGACGCTCTATGGGCGCATCGTCGAGGTGAACGTGCCCGACGCGCTGCCCATCGCGGGCGCCTCGGCGCCGGAGCGGCAGCGGGGAGGGCCACCCACGCCCCGCAGCGACGTGTACGCGATGGGCGCGCTGCTGGTGCACGTCCTCACCGGCAAGCCGCCCGACGGCACGCCCCTGCCCGTCGGCGCAGAACACCTCAGGCCCGTGGTGGCGAAGTGCCTCGCGGTCGACCCCTCGGCGCGGTTCGCCAACCTCTCGGAGCTCAAGCGCGCGCTGGTGCGCCTCGACAAGACGCTCGCCTCGGGGCCCAAACCCTCGGGCACGCAGCCCATCACCCGCTCGACGCTCGGCCCCTGGACCATCGAGGGGCTCCTCGGCCAGGGCTCGATGGGGCACGTCTTCAAGGCGCGCCACCAGTCGCTGGGCCGCCTCGCCGCCATCAAGGTGCTGCGCCCGGAGCAGTACCAGCAGCCCGAGCTCATTCAGCGCTTCTTCCAGGAAGCGCGCACGGTGAATCAGATCAACCACGAGCACATCGTGGAGATCAGCGACTTCGTCCAGGAGCCGGGCGAGGCGGGGCCGTCGGCGGTGTACTGCGTGATGGAGTTCCTCCAGGGGCGCACCCTGGGCGACCTCATCGAGGAGCAGCCGGTCGAGCTGTCGCGGGGCCTGCGCATCGTCGAGCAGCTGTGTGACGCGCTGGCGGCGGCCCACAAGGTCGGCGTCGTGCACCGCGACGTGAAGCCCGACAACATCATGCTCATCGAGCGTGGCGGCTCGAAGGACTACGTGAAGGTGCTCGACTTCGGCGTCGCCAAGCTGACCGACACCGACGGCAAGGCGATGGTGGCCACCACCGAAGGCGCCATCATCGGCACGCCCATCTGCATGTCGCCGGAGCAGGCCCAGGGCGACGCCATCGACGCGCGCAGCGACGTGTGGGCGGTGGGTGTCATTCTCTACAAGCTGCTCACGGGGGCGTTCCCCTTCGACGCGCCCACCTTCGTCAACATCGCGGTGCAGATCATCACCAAGCCGTACGCGCCGCTGCCTGCGAAGAACCAGGTCGGCGAGGCGATTCCGCCCCGGCTCCGCACGTTGGTCGAGAAGTGTCTGCAGAAGCAGCGCGAGCTGCGTCCGCAGTCGATGGTCGAGCTGCGGGACGAGCTGCGCGCGATTCTGCGTGGCGAGGCGGCGCCCGGAGCCCCGGGTGGCCGCCGGGGCCTCGTGGCGCTCGGTGTCGCGGTGCTGGCCGCCGCGCTGGGCGTAGGTGGGTTCTGGCTGACGCGTCCGCCGAAGCCGCCAGAGCCGCTGCCTCCAGTCATACCGCCAGCCGTGCTGGTGCCGCTGCCGGTGCTCGAGGTCGACGCGGGTCCAGTCGCGGAGCCAGAGGACGCTGGTGCCGAAGACGAGCTCGTCGACGCAGGGGTCGCGGACGAGGGCGACGACGGAGGGGTCAACGCGGGAGTCACCCGGGCCGACGCGGGCACCCGGCGCGTCGTCAGCACGCCAACGCCGAAGAAGCCCATTCGCATCTCGGCCCAGTCGGTGGCCGAGGTGATGACGCGCTTCGCGCCCAAGCTGCGCGGCTGCCAGGTGAAGGAGCCCGAAGACACCGCGAAGGTCGACGGAAGCACGGTGCTCGTCATCACGCTGCAGCAGAGCGGCAAGGTGGTGCGCGCGAAGATGACCGGCAGCGGCGGTGGCGGCGGTCTCGAGCAGTGCATCGCCCGCGTGCTCCAGCGCGAGGGGTTCCCTCCCATCGAGGGGCCGCTCCCGGTGAACGGGGAAGTGAAGCTGAAGATGAAGATCCTCACGGAGTGAGCGCCGTCAGGGCTGTGACGGTGCGACGCCCCGACGAGGCGTTCGCTCCCGAGGCTCACAGCCGGCCAGCGTGACGAGCACGAGAGGCAGACATTGCTTCATGAACGAAGGCCTCCCAGGGAGCGCCGGAGTTTCCGCTCACGAGCCGCGCGGCTTGGTGGGCAGCGGCGGCCTCGGCTGGGTGCTGGGGCCTTCGACGCGCGGGCCCGCCGACACCGGCTTCGCGTCGGGCGCCTTCGGCCCTTCGGGGGGCAGCAGCGCCGAGCGGCCGGGCCCTGGCGTCTTCGACTCGGCGCCCTTCGTGTCGACGAGCGGCGACGAGGGCGGCTCGGTCAGCTCTCCGCCGCGTTGGTCGCCCATCGCCTCGCTGTCGTCCTCCGAGATGACGATGACGCGGTCTTCCTCGGCGAAGACGATGGCCTCGTCCTGCTTCGGGTTGATGACGGGGGTGCCGCCGAGCTTGGCGTAGCCGATGGCCACCTCGCCGCGCTGCCGCGCCACCTTCTGCACGGTGAGCCAGGGCGTCGTGTAGCCGAGGAGCGCGTAGCAGGCCGCGCGCTTGAGGTAGAGCTCGTTGCCGTCGGAGTCGAAGAGGTCGGCGAAGACGGCGTTGAGCTCGCGCCGCTCGGACACCTGGGCCAGCAGCATCGACGTCATCTCGGCGGACACCACGAAGTCGGCGCCGTAGTCAGTCTCGAGCAGGTCCTTCGTTCGCGGGTCGAGAATCTCGGAGATGATGCGCGGCTTCTTGTCCTTGAAGGCGCGGAAGAGGTCGCGCAGCAGCAGCACGGTGATGACGGTGCGGGCGTCGGCCTCGTCGACCGGGCGCGCCATGTCGGCCACCACCATCGCCACCGCGAAGTCCGGAGACACCACCCGCTTCAGCGCCTCGGGCAGCGTGGGGTCGCCCTCGACGTACTTGAGCTTCAGGTTCTTCAGGCCACCCACCTCGGACTTGATGAACTCGGTGAAGGCGTCCTTGTCGTGGCCCGGCATCAGCCAGGCCTCGCTGCCGGGGAGCACATAGTTGTCGAACTCGCGCAGCATGTCTCCCAGCTTGGGGCTCATGCCGCAGATGAGGAGCCGCTCGGGCTTGCGCGCCATCGGCGTGGCGCCCTGGAAGGCCTCGGGCACCGTGGGCTGGTGGCTGGCGCTCAGCGAGAAGCTGTCGTCGTCTTCGGCGATGACGAGCAGCTCGTCGCCGTCCTGCAGGGGGAAGTCGTCGGGCGGGTTGAGCGTGCAGCTGGCGGGCCCCTGCGCCTGCGCGCGCCGCACGCCGCACACCACCGCGTCCTTCATCGCCCACTGGGCCTCGCGAAACTCCTTGCCGGCGAGCGCGCCCACCGGCGTGAAGTAGAACTCGCTCCCCTCGTAGGTGAGCAGGTCGCGGTACACGGCGGCGAGCCCGTTCTGCCGCGCCGTCTGCACCATCATGCGCGACAGCGTCTCGGCCATCGCCACCACCTCGACGCCACCCGCGCCCAGCTGCTCGACGACGGTGCGCCGCGAGGCGTCGAGCAACTCGACGACGGCGTGGTTCTTCGTGAGCGCCCCGGGAATGCGGCGCAGCGCGAGCAGCGTCTTGATGGCCACCAGGTCGTGCGTGTCATCGGCGCCCTCTTCTTCCTCGCCGGCCAGCACGATGATGCTCTTGGCGCGCGCGGCGCCCACTTTGCGCAGGTCGTGCACCGAGAAGGTGCTGCCCTGGCGCACCACCACCCGCGTCGGCCCCATGTCGCCCATGCGCTCGCGCACCGCCGTCTCGACCTCCTCCTTGTCCGTCTCGGAGAGGATGACGATGGCCGCGTGGGTCTGGTTCGAGTTCGCCTCGCGCAGCTCGCGCAGAATCGCGAACACCTTCTCGTTGAAGCCGAGGATGAGGGTGTGGCCCTCGTCGATGACGGGGCTCTTGCCCTTGCGCAGGTCTTCGAGCTTGTCGCCGATGGTGCTCGACACCAGGCCGATGAGGAGCGCGACGACGCCGACGCCGCTCAAGGTGGCGAGGGTGGCGACGAAGCGCACCAGCGTGCCCTTGTCGTCGCCCATCGTGCCGGCGTCCGCGACGCGCGTCATCGCCCACCACAGCGCCTCGAAGAGGTCGAAGGTGTCGTTCGGGTCTTCGGGCGGCGGCATCACCAGCTTCGCCAGCACCGCGCAGCAGAAGACGAGGATGAACGAGAGGCCGAAGAGGCCAACGAAGCGGGCGAAGGGGCTCCACGAGAGGAAACGGTCGACCTGGTAACGAACCTTGTCGCCGAACGACGGCACGTCATCGGACATGGCCGGGCACGGTACCCTGCGTGCCGACGCCATGGAACGAACGTCGCGTGTCAGCGCTCCGGTGGGTCGCGCTGCAGACGGGCGGCGCGGAACCACTCGAGCGAGCGGCGCTTGTCCCAGCGGTCGCCCGTGTGGACGCTCCGGCGGTCGTAGATGGCCTCCAGGAGCGTCATGCAGCCCCGCGCCACCTCGACCGCGCGAACGCAGTCCCTTCCGGACTCGATGGCGCGGTCGAGGCGGTCGAAGGCGAAGTCAGCGGTCATCTGGGCGAGGAAGGGTTGTTCGGCCGGCTTGATGGCGACGCCGTCGTACAGCGGCACGAAGGACGGCGGGACGACGAGGAACTGCCCGACGAGCGAGCGGCACAAGACGCCGAGCTGCCCCGGTTCGTTGATGCACTCGCGCGCGCGCGTGGCGATGCTGGCGGTGCGATGGCGAACTCGGCGGCCCGCTCGACGAAGGCGCCCGCGAGCACGGGGCCGGGTGGCGCCGGCGCGACGGGCACGAGGAAGGCCGTCTCGAGCCAGCTCGCCGCCTCGCGCCGCAGCGCCTCGACGTCGTCACGCTGCACCTGCGCGTCGATGGCCTGGAGTCGCTCGAGGTCGCGGGAGAAGCCCGTCAGTGCAGCCCTCTCCGAGGCGAGGTCGCGCAACTGCAGGAGGCAGGGCCGGGGTTCGCGCGCGGCGAGGGCGCAGCCTTCGGCCCACACCCGGGCGCTGACGAGGTCGCCCTGCTGACGGAGCTTCCCCACCATCGTGGCCATCGCCTGGCTCTCGGCGAGCGCCGCGCTGTCCGTCGTCCTTGGTCTGGTGGTTGTTCGTGACACGAGGCCCGTGGGCCAGAGGGCGACGGCGGCGGCGGTGGCGAGCGCCACGATGACGCCCACGCCGACGGCGACCCGCCGCCTGGTGCGGACCACCGCGCGCACCTCGGAGCGCACGAGGGCGAGGTCGTCGGCCTCGAGGTGGAGCGCCCACGGGTACCCGATGCGCAGCACGTACTCGACCATCGCGCGGCGCAGGGAGCGGCCCTGTACCGGCGCACGCCCGAAGTGGGGGGCCGAGAGCAGGTCGAGGAGGGCGCCGGCGATGCTGGCGCGCTGCTCCGGCTCGACGGGCGTGGTGTCGAGCGCGGAGAGCAGCTGTGCCGCCCGGGCCTCGAGCTCGCTGGGCGAGAGGTTCAGCAGCCGGTCGAGCGCAGCGGTGGGCCTGGCCTCGGGCTCGGGTGGAACGGACGACGCTGGGCGGGTGGCCTCCACGCGAGGGTGAAGCGTAGTCGGTGGGCGCGACGTGATGCGAATGGCACACAGGAGTTGGGGCGCGCGGATCCGAACTGGCGAGCGCGTTGCGTTGACTCGACTCCCGCCGCTCGTCTTCGGCGACTGCTGCCCGCCCTGACGCTCAGCCGGTCTGCTTCGCCACCGCCGCCGCGCCCGCCCTGGCCGCAGCCTCGTCGAGGTACCGCGGCGCCTCGGCGAACGAGAGGTCGTCGTTGAACCGGTACAGCCGCGGCATGCCCGTCGGCACGTTGAGCTCGACGATGTCCTGGTCGCCGATGCGCTCGAGGTACTTGATGAGCGCCCGCAGCGAGTTGCCGTGCGCGACGATGAGCACCGACTGGTTGGCGCGCAGCTGCGGCACCACCGCGTCGTGCCAGTACGGCAGCACCCGGGCCACCACGTCCTTCAGGCACTCGCTGGTGGGGAGCGCGTCGGGCGCCATCGCGCGGTAGCGCTTGTCGTTCGCCGGGTGGAACTCGTGGTCGCGCTTCACCGGCGGCGGCGGCACGTCGTAGCTGCGACGCCAGAGCTGCACCTGCTCCTTGCCGAACTGGTTCACCATCTCGACCTTGTCCTTGCCCTGCAGGTCGCCGTAGTGCCGCTCGTTGAGCCGCCAGGTGCGCGCCACCGGCAGCCACACCTGCCCCGAGCCCTCGAGCGCGAGGTTGGCCGTGCGCACCGCCCGCGTGAGGAGCGAGGTGTGCGCCGCGTCGAACCACAGCCCCGCCTGCTTCATCAGCGCGCCGGCCTGGCGGGCCTCGGCCTCGCCCTTCTCTGTCAGGTCGACGTCGACCCAACCCGTGAAGAGGTTCTTCTCGTTCCAGCTGCTCTGTCCGTGACGCACGATGCACAGGGTCGATGGCATGGCCGCGTTGTACCGCGCTCGCCGTGCCACGGAGGTCGCAAAACGCCTCGAGCGGTGCTTCGGTGCCGCGCATGCGCCTTGTCCTCCTCGCGTCCTGTGCCCTCGCCGGGTGTGCCTCGCTCGCCGTCTCGATGGCCCCGAAGAAGGAAGCGAAGGCCGACGACCGACCGCTCGCCAAAGGGGTGACGGAGGACTTCTGGAAGGCGCTCCACGGCGGGCGCTACGAGGACATCGGGCCGCTGCTCGAGCGCCACAAGCAGGCGTACCTCACGCATCCCTACGACGCCGACATCGCCGCCCACACCGGCTTCCTCCACATGTGGCGCATCGCCGAGAGCGCCCGCAGCCCCGAGCTGGTGGCCGGCGTCACCGACGACATGTCGATGGCCCGCGTCTACTTCGGAGACGCCGTGCAGCTCCGCCCCGAGTGGGCGCTCGTGCGCGGCTTCTGGGCGTCCACCGTGCTGGCCGAGGGCGCCATTCACAAGGACGAGGCGCGCGTGCGTGACGGGTACTTCAAGCTCGAAGACGCCGTGGCGATGTGGCCCGAGCTGAACCTCTTCACCAAGGCCATCATGCTGGCGCAGACGAAGCACGACTCGCCGCAGTACGCGCAGGCCGTCGAGGCCTTCTGGACGAACGTCGAGGTGTGCGCCGGCGGCACGCCCGACCGCAAGAACCCCGACTTCTCGAAGTTCGCCCGGCCCGACCCGAACGACCCGAAGAAGGCCATCTGCTTCAACACCTGGAAGGCGCCCTACAACTTCGAGGGCTCGATGCTGGTGTTCGGCGATTTGTTGGTGAAGCAGGGTGAGGTGGAGCCGGCGAAGAAGGTGTACGCGAGCGCGCGCGCGTCTCCGAACTACGAGCGGTGGCCGTACCGCGCGCTGCTCGAGGCCCGCATCGCGTCCGCGGACTCGAACGTCGAGGCGTTTCGCGCCGAGCCGCGCGAGCAGCCCGCGGAGAAGAAGTTCATCACCGGCGCGGCCTTCACCTGCACCGTCTGTCACCAGAAAGAGGGCGCGCCCGCGCTCGGCGACACCCGCGCAGCTCGCTGATCCACCCACACCGTCGGATATGTCGTGTCCTTGCCGACGGCGCGTGCGCTTCGCAGGCAGGGTAGCGTGTCGCGTCGATGTGGTTCGTCGCGGTGGTCCTCGCCGGCCTGGGCCCTGAAGCGGCGGTGGCGCCAGTGGGCCCCCCTGTTCCAGCGCCGAGCTTCATGTACCACCCTGACGTCGCCTCGGACGGTGACGGTGGCTTCTTCGCGGTGTGGGCCGACAAACGCTTCACCGGCGGAGACTCGGCCATCATCGGCACGCGGGTGTGGCCCGACGGGGGCCTCGCCGACCCGCGTGGCTTCACCATCAGCCAGCTCTTCGGCACCATGCCGAAGGTGCGCTTCCTGGGCGGCCGGTGGGTCGTCGTGTGGAGTCACTATGGCGAGACCTGGCTGCGGGCCTTCTCACCAGCCGGTGTCTTCGCGGGCCCGGCCCAGCGGGTGGGCCCGGGCGAATGCCCCGACTTCGAGCCGACGCCCGACGGCGGCCTGGTGGTGGTCTCGGGCGGCGGCTGGCAGGGCGGCTTCTTGCGACGCTACGGCCCAGCGCTGTCACCCATCGACGCCCAGTCGGTGCCGTTCTCGACCGAGAGCGTGTCATGCCCGCGCATCGAGGGCCCCTTCGTGCTCTTCGATGCACCACACCCCGATGGCGGTCGCGGCACTGGGCTGGTGGGCCTCGGAGCCGATGGCCTCCCCCTGTCGGAGAGCCGCCTGAGCGACGTGCAGCCGCTCTCGTCGCCGCGCCTGGTGGGCCGCCCGAGTACGGCGCCCGGCGGCTTCATCGGACTGTCCAGCTCGAACGAGCTGGTGGCGACGACCGTCACGGGCATGCGCTCGCTGGTGTTCTCGACACCCACCGTTCCCGGTGACGCCGAGCTCGTCGTGCAGGCCGATGGCGGGTTCGCGGCGCTGGCCCTGACGTCGGCCGGCACGGCGCTCTTCCACGCCTCCGCGCTCTCCGGCCCCTGGAGCAGCCCGACGTTGGTGACGGGCCTCACCGGCTTTCAACTGTCGCTCGCGAGGGGGCCCTCGAGCGCCCTGGCCTTGTCGACCGGCGGCGAGGCGCAGTGGTTCGACGACTCACTCGCTGCGCGCGGCGCGGCGCTGCAGGTGGCGACGCCTTTCACGTACCACCAGGCGCCCGTCGTGTCCGTGGGCGCGGGGACCAGCCTCACCGTGTGGCGAGAGCCCTCGGTGCCCTTCAGCTCGATTCGGGCCACCTTCCCTGGCCAGGCGCCGTTCTCGGTGGCGTCAGCGATGGACCCCGGCGGCCGCGACTGCCCGGCCGTGGCCTTCGATGGCACCCGCTTCGGGGTCGCGTGGCGCAACGACGATGACATCGAGTTCCGCACCGTCGAGCTGAGCGGCGCGTTGGGCCCGACCCTCACGCTCGAGCTCCAGGCGAGCACCTGCCCGGCGCTCGTGGTCAGCCAGGGCTCGTTCCAGCTCGCGCGTGGGCGGCAGAACGAGGTGGTGGTGGCCGGCTTCTTTCCCGACGGCGGCGCACGCAACGGCTGGAGCGTCTCGACCACGGTGAGGCCAGAGTCCGTCAGCGTCACGCTCGACGATGGCGGCGATGGCTACGTCGTCTGGAACGAGCGGCCCGCCAACGAAGAGTCACGCGTCCGGGCGGCCCGGAAGTCAGGAGCTGCCATCTCGTCCTTCCTCGTCTGTCAGACGGGCTCGTGTGAAGACCCGAAGGTGGTCCCCGATGGCCTGGGCGGCGCCATCGTGGTGAGCAACACGTTCATGAGTGGCCTCGTCGCGCAGCGGCTCATCGGAGGGGCGGTCTCGCCTCCGGTGGGCCTTCGGAGCCAGCTGCGCTTCCACGCCGTCGCGCCGGTGCCAGAGGGGGCCCTGGTGACGGCGTCGGACCTGCAGACCGGCGAGCTGTTGCTGTGGCAGGTGAGCGTGGCCGGCCCCTCGTTGGACGCGGGAGCTCCGCTGCAGGTGGTGCCACCGGGCGAGTTCGCCCTGCGCCCGAGCCTCGCGTCGACGCCGTTCACCCTCGTGACGCTCGAGCCCGACGTGACGCGCTCGGTGCCGCAAGCCTTCCGCCGGGTGTGGGCGCCGAACGGGCCCGACGCCGGGTGTCTGGGCGGCTGGGCCTGTGGGAGTGGCGCGTGCGTCGCCGGGCGCTGTGTCCTCGACGGGGGCTCGACTCCCCTCGACGCCGGTGTCCTGATGACTGACGGCGGCGCGCTGGTCGATGGCGGCCTGCTCATGCCGCCCGATGCGGGCTCGGTCGATGGCGGTGACGCCGGGAATGATGACGGCGGCTTGCTGCTGCCGCCCGATGCGGGCTCGGTCGATGGCGGTGACGCCGGGAACGATGACGGCGGCTTGCTGCTGCCGCCCGATGCGGGCTTCGTCGATGGTGGTGACGCCGGGCCGGGTCCCCTCGATGGCGGCGCTGGCGCCCCCGGCCAGGACATCGATGCGGGGCCGCCCCTCGGCACCAACCCGGGCACTGGCGAGCCCACGGCTCCGGGCTCGTTCCGGTTGGGCTGCGACTGCCAGAGCGGGAGCGGAACGAGCGCGCTGGCCGGGCTCGCGCTGCTGGGCCTCGTTCGCAGACGAAGCCGTGCTCGAGGCAACGCCTGAGCGCCGCACCGGTCGCGCTCGAACGACCGGCGCCTCGCCAGCCTCGCTGGCCATCGTTGCGCGCGCCCTGACCTGCGTCCCGGCTCGGCGGTCGCCCGACGCGGTGCGCGTACTCGCGGCCGAGCTGCCTCGGGCTCTCGTGGCCCACGTGGAGGCCACCGATGACACGGGCGCGCTCCCGAAGAGGAGCCCCGGCGCTCCGCAGGCCCTTCTGGTACTTCAACGGAGACACCGGGCGCCTGCACCGCCGTCTTCGTCGGCGGCCAGATGCTGGTGTTCGACAACGGCGACGGCGCGCAGGTCTCGATGGAGCGCAGCGGCCTTCCGGTTCAAGACGTGACGGCCGTCTTCATCACCCACTTCCACTCCGACCACATCGCCGATCTCGGCGAGCTCATCAGCCGCAGCTGGCTCCTTGGCCGCAGCACGATGCTCCCCGTCTTCGGCCCCGAGGGCATCGACCGGGTGGTGCAGGGCTTCAACCAGGCGTACCTCTCAGACGAGAGCCACCGCATCGCTCACCACGGAGAAGACGTCATGCGACCGGGGGTGCTCGCGGCCATTCCCCGGCGGTTCGCCGACCCTGGGCCCGACGGCGCGGTGGTCTACGACCAGGGCGGCGTGGTGGTGAAGGCCTTTCGCGTCTCCCACCCGCCCATCGAGCCGGCCGTGGGCTACCGCATCGAGCACCGAGACCGCGTCGTCAGCATCAGCGGCGACACCACCGACACGCCAGCGCTGCGCACGTTGGCCACCGGCGCCAACGTGCTCCCGCCGCAGCGCCGCCGCCGCCCAGGCCCTGCCGAACCCGCGCGACGCCCCAGTGAGGTACCAGGTCTTCTTTCCCGCCGGGCCGGTGATTGCCATGACCGGGGCGCTCCAGCTGGCCATCGGCGTCGCCGCCCTCTGGCCCAGGACGAGGCGGTGGGCAGGGCTCGCCTTCGCCGCGCTCTGCCTGGCGTACCTGCCTCTGCACCTGTGGGACTTCGTGCGGCCCGACCCTGTGTTCGCTCCCGTCGGCGCTGCCCTCGTGCGGGTCGTGGTGCAGTTGCTCTTCATCGGCGCTGGTTGGCAACTGGCCCGCCGGGTGGCGTCGGCCGCTCGGCCGTCGTGAGCGGAAAGGCGCAGCTCGTTGCGCGGGCTCCGCGCTTCGGACTATCGGCGCTGGCGATGCGTGCGTCGCTCCTCGGCGTGGTGGTGCTGACCGGGTGCGCGCCGGTCTCCATCGACTTCTTCACGGCCGAGCCGATGCGCGTCGTCGCTGGCGCCTCGACGCAGCTGTCGTGGAGCAGCACCGGCGCCACGGCCTGCCGCCTCACGCCCGGAGACCTGCCCCTCAGCGTGGCCGGCGCCCTCACCGTCAGCCCGGCGACGACGACGGACTACGAGCTGCGGTGCGGCAACGCCACCGCGAGCGTGCGCGTCGAGGTCGAGCCGGTGCGCATCGTGCGCTTCGGGGCGCTCCCGGTGACGGCGTCGAGCGGAGACCTCGTCACGCTCGCCTGGGAGTCCGTGGGCGCCTCGCGCTGCACGGTGACGCCACCGGGGCGCGAGGGGCCCGGGAGCGGCGAGCTCGTGACGCGGGTGACGTCGACGCAGACGTTCTCGCTCGACTGCGGCGGAGCGACCGCCTCCACCACGGTGGCCGTGACGCCTGGCCCGGGCGACCCGCTCTTTGCGCAGCAGTGGCACCTGTCGAACACCGGCCAGTCGGGCGGCCGGCGGGGCGACGACGTGTCCGTCGAGGCGGCGTGGGCGCTCGTGCGAGGCGAGGGCGTGCTGGTGAGCGTGGTGGACGACGGCGTCGACCTGGCCCACGAAGACCTCGTCGCGAACGCCAACCTCGCGCGCAGCCACGACTACCTGGGCAGCGCCACCGTCGACCTCGCCGAGCACGGCACTGCCGTGGCCGGCCTCATCGGGGCGCGCGATGAGAACGGGCTGGGCGGGCGAGGGGTGGCGCCGCGGGCGGCCGTGGCCTCGTTCAACCTGCTGCAGGACTCCACCTCGGCCAACGAGCTCGACGCGATGGTGCGCCACCTCGACGCGGTGCAGGTGAGCAACAACAGCTGGGGCGACGCTGACGACGGCACGGGGCAGCTCACCACCGCCGACGCGCTGTGGCTGATGGGCGTCGAGCGCGGCACCCGCGAGGGGCGCGGCGGCCGTGGCATCGTGTACCTCTTCCCCTCTGGAAACGGCGCCGACGGGCGCTACGTCGACGACTCGAACTTCGATGGCCAGGCGAACAGCCGCTTCGTCTTCGCCATCGGCGGGGTGAGTGACGACGGCACCCGGGCCGCCTACGCGGAGGGTGGCGCCAACGTGCTGGTGAGCGCGCCCGCGGGAGACCGCGGCGCCCAGTACCTCGTCACCACCGACGTCACCGGCACCGCCGGCTACAACACGGGACGCACCGCGGGCGAGCCGGCCAACGCGAACTACACCCGGACGTTCGAGGGCACCTCGGCGTCGACACCGCTGGTGGCGGGCGTGGTGGCGCTGATGCTGCAGACGAACCCGCAGCTCACGTGGCGTGACGTGCGGCGCGTGCTGGCGCGGTCGGCGCGGCGCAACCACCCGACGCACCCTGACTGGAGCGTGAACGGCGCCGGCCTCTCGGTGAACCACGACTATGGCTTTGGCGTGGTGAACGCCGCGGCGGCGGTGCAGCTGGCGAGGGAGTTCGTGGCGGGGGCTCCCGAGAAGGCGTTCTCGAGTGTGGTGGCACAGGTGAACCAGGCGATTCCCGACGCGAGCGCCACCGGCGTGTCGAACGTCATCCCGGTCCAGGGCAGCGGCCTCTCAGAGGTCGACGTGGTGGAGGTGACCCTGACCATCGAGCACCCGCACTCGGGCGACCTCGAGGTGCGGCTCGAGCACGAGGGCGGCGGCTTCTCGCGGCTCCACCCGCAGCACGCCTGCCAGCCCGGGCCGAACGGGCAACCTGCGTGCAGCCGGCTCGCGAACGTCACCTTCACCAGCGTGCGGCACCTGGATGAGCCCGGCGACGGGAGGTGGCGGCTGGTGGTGCGCGACCTCGCCGCACAGGATGTGGGGCGGCTCGTCTCGTGGAAGGTGGCGCTGTTCGGGCGGTGAAACAGCCCGAGCGCGGAACTGGCCTCGACGTGGCCAGTTTCTCAATTCGCCGCCCGGTCCGTGCCAGACTGTGGGCCTCGCGATGACCTCGGTGCTCGCTCTCGTCTTGACCCAGGTGGTGACGCCCGCGCCGGGCGCGCCTGTCGAGTACCACGGCGCGTGGCCCGTGACGGCCACCTGGCAGGACGGCGCCACTGCCCGTACGGTGCACCTCGACGAGTCGCTCGTGGCCGACCGTGACGGCTCCGACGCGCAGGCCACCGCGCTGCGTGAGAAGGGCGCCATGGTGAGTCGGCGCAAGGGCCGCATGCGCTTGTGGCGCGTCGAGAACGCCTCGGTGCTGCTGGCCGCCGACGCCGCGCTGTTGCCCGTGTACCGCGACGAGGGTGGCGCGAAGGTGCGGGTGCCCATCGGCGGCGTGCTGGTGGTACCGAAGAAGGGCACGACGGCGAAGGGGCTCCGCGCGGCGCTGGGGCAGGGCCGCGTGCTCGAGACGCAGGTGGTGCGCGTCGAGGTGCCACCGCCCGAGGTGTTTCCGCGCTGCGTGAGTCTGGCCGCCACCGCCGGCGTCGCGTGGGTGCAGCCCGACTGGTGGGTGTCGGTGACACCGAAGTGACGCCGCCAGCGCTCTGCCTCGGAGGGCGTGAATGAGTCGTTCACGGGTGGTGATGCAGTGCACGTCTTGCCGGGCGCCCGTCGTGCACTCGCTGCGCCGCTGTCCGTACTGCGGCGCGGCCGTGAGACTCGACGCGCTCGGCCCTGGCGTTCGGGAACATGCACCCGGCCAGGTCGTCATCGACGGCGCCCACGTCGTCGTCGGCGCCGAGCGTGGAGAGGTCCGCGCGTGCCCCTTCTGTGGTGCTTCGACGCCCGCTGCCGAGAAGCGCTGCGGCCACTGCCAGGCGAGGCTCGTCATCGAGACGCTGTACCTGCGAAAGCTCGTCATCGAGCGCGGCGGCTCCATGACGATTCACAAGGGCGGGAAGGTCATCATCGGCAGGCCCGACCCCGCGCCCCGCCTCGCCGCCGCCGCCAGAGCGAACGACCTCGAGGCGCTCCGGGTCCGCATCAACGAGGGGGACGAGCTCGACGGCTGTGATGGGAAGACGCTCGAGACACCGCTCTTGTTGGCCATCGAGGCCGGTGCGCTCGACGCGGCGCGGCTGCTCATCGCGCTGGGTGCCAACGTGGCCGACGCCGCGGCTGATGGGAGGACCCCGCTCCACGCGGCGGCGCAGCGCGGGCTCGAAGGGCTCGTCGACGCGCTGCTGGCCGAGGGCGCGGACGTCAGGGCAAAGACGAAGGCGAAGCAGACGGCCGCAGCGCTGGCGCGGGCGGCGGGGCACACGACGCTCGCCTTGCGGCTCGAAGGCGGAGGAGCGCGCTGACCGTCGAGAGGCGTACGCCAACCGAGGCTGTCCGACGCCGTCTGAAGGCCCGCGCCCGGCTACCGCAGCCGCCGACAGTCCGCGGAGCACCCGTCACCGTCCACCGTGTTGCCGTCGTCACACACCTCGCCCGCGTCGAAGCGGCGGTCTCCACACCGGGGCACGGTGCAATCGACCCGGCACGACGTCGACGTGTCGAGGGCCTCGATGGTGATGGGCTCGTTCCGGTTGAGCGCGATTCGGGTGCCGTCGTCTTTCACCCAGCCCCACGTCGAGATGCCGGCCTGGAAGCGTGGGGTGACGGTGATGCGCCAGCGCCCGGGGAAGGGCAGGGGCCCCAGCGCACCGCCGTCGCTGTTGCGTTGGAAGCTCCAGCGACCGAAGGCAGTGCCGGGCGTCGCGCCGAGGAAGAACTCCGAGGCTGCGTCGTCCACCACGTCGACGCCGGTGCCGGACGGCAGGCCGGTGATGTCCATCTCGACGGTGGACGAGGGCTGCGCGATGCCGGTGCCGTCGAAGTCGATGCCGTGCGTGAGGACGAGCGAGAGGCGCCCGGTGTTGGCGTCAGCGAAGAGGTAGATGCGGCTCTCGTTCACCACCTCGAGCCCGGTGTGCGAGCTCGCGGAGCGGTAGTCGTAGAACTGCTGCACGGTGCGCGGGCGCACGATGGCGTCGGTGCCGATGCGCGTGCCCGAGGGCTGGGTGATGCGGAACGCCGGCGTGTCGCCATTCATCGCGCCCAGGTCGCAGGCCTCGGCGCCCGCGCGGCGCCCGTCGCCACACCTCGGGGGCTGGCAGCGGTTGTCGCAGAAGTCGTCGTCGACGGTGTTGCCGTCGTCGCACGCCTCGACGCCGCGCTGTACGGCTCCGTCGCCACACCGGGCAGGCCGGCACGAGACACAGCCGTCGCCGTCATCGGCGTTCCCGTCGTCGCAGGCCTCGACGCCGCGCTGCACGGCACCATCGCCACAGCGGGCCGCCTGGCACGCGACGCAAGAGTCCGTGTCGTCGACGTTCCCGTCGTCACAGGCCTCGACGCCGCGCTGGAGGACGCCATCTCCACACCGCGCGCGGGCACACGCCGAGAGGCAGGCGTCACCGTCGTCGACGTTGCCGTCGTCGCACGGCTCGAGCCCGTCGCGGACGAAGCCGTCACCACAGCGGGCGCGCTCGCAGGCGATGCAGTCGTCCGAGGTGACGAGGTTGCCGTCGTCGCAGGCCTCGACGCCGCGCTGCAGCCGGCCGTCTCCGCACGTGGCGCGCTGGCAGGACGACAGGCAGGCATCGGTGTCGTCGGTGTTTCCGTCGTCACACGCCTCGGGAACCTGGACCACCTGGTCGCCACATGAGGTGGGCCCGCAGGCCAGCGTGCAGGAGGTCGACCCCATCGGCCCGTCGTCGCAGCTCTCGACGCCCGCCCAGGTGACGCCGTCGCCACAGCGTGCGCGCTCGCACGTCAGCCGGCAGGCGTCGGTGTCGACGCGGTTGCCGTCGTCGCAGGCCTCGGCGCCGCCGAGCGCGCCGTCGCCACAGACATTCATCGCGGGCTCCGGCGGCGGCGTCGGCGCGGGGACGTCGGCGACGAGGTCGGTCCGCCCGCACGCGGCTCCGAACAGCAACGCCACCATGAGTTGGACCCGCACCGGGCCAGCGTAGCCCAGTCGGAAGCGCAGCTCCGGTGGACCGCTCGCTTCCGTGTCCGCGCCGTCAGTGGACGATGACGCACTCTGTCCAGCGGAAGCTGAGGGCGCCAGGGGGCGAACGAACTGCTCGACCTGCGCTCCTTCACGGCTCCAGACTGGCAGCTCGCGAGGTGACCAGCCCACTCGCCATCAAGGAGCGCTCATGCGAAGGCAGGTCACGAGGACATAGAACGCCAGGTTGCTGCTCGCGTCGCGTTCGCAGGCTCCTCCTCCTCCGAACAATTCGTACGCATCAGAGGTGTCGTCGATCGCGGGCGTTCCATCAGGCTGAAGCAACCGACTCGAACGCAGTCGCGCGTTCGACGTGTCATGGCACGAAACGGCAACCGGGGCTCCGACAGCCGGCGCCCCCTGGGCCTTCGTCGTCGTACAATAAGCGGTCACCACAGTGCCGCTCACCGCGGAGCCTCTGGCCATGAAGAAGGGGCTCGCGCCCTGAAACTGGACCCACTGCAGATTGCTGTAGCCGCGGACCCGGAGCGCCGGTCCGAGGAGGCCAGGGTTCTCGGCGTAGACCCCAGTGCTGAAACCGGAAGCGTAGCCATAGACACCACTTGACGCGACGCTCCCTCCGCTGACGGAGCCGTACACCCCTGCCCCTCGGGCTCCATTCGTCATCTGTCCATACACACCAAAATGAACGCCGTTGGTTGTATTACCGATGACATCATTCACACCTCTGAGACCGGTGTCGATGACGCCAGGATTTCCGTTGGTCGTCGACTTCAAGCCTGTGATTGCCGAGCTCATCGCCACGTTGTTGGTGAAGGGCGGAAACGTCAGGGGTCCGGCATCTCCGGGGTACGCGCTTCCAGAGAGCGCCAGGTTGCTCACCTGGAACGACGAGGCAAAGCCGTTCGTGCGACTCCAGCTCTCTGCGACCGAGACCTCGCCATTGGTGATTGCGATTCCAGGCCCTGCGGTCAGCGCCCCCTGTGCGTTCATTCCCGGCGGACCCGCCGGCCCCTGCACTCCCTCGACCCCTTGAGGGCCCCGAGGTCCCTCGGGACCTGCCACTCCCTCGGAGCCTGGCGGGCCAGGCGGCCCCTCTGGACCCGGAGGCCCTGCAGGACCGGGGGGCCCCGGCTCGCCCTGCGCGCCGGCGGTCGACCCACTCGCACATGCGCACGCCAGAACGACGAGGGCCAGGGCCAGGCCTCTCATGGTCGGCCCACCAGTGAGAAGGTTCGTTGCAGGGCCCCACCCCCCATCTCCTGGACCTCGACGACCCACACCTCGTTGGTGCCGTTGCGCACGACGGCGCACACTTCACGGCTCGGCGTGTTCGTGCACGAAGGCGACACCGAGGCCTTCCACGTCGGCGCAGGCTCGAGCGTCACCCACGGCCCCCACGACTGGTTGCCGTCGCCCTGCAGCCGATGCAGCAGGCCAGAGCTATTCATGTCGTAGACGACGACCCACTCCGTCGGGGACAGGAGCGACTTGGCGAGCGCGGGAATGGCGTCGCGCTGGGCCGAAGAGAAGACCGGAAGGTCGGTGGGCTGCTGCCAACTCCCTCCACCACTCGACGGCCCTGCATGCGCAATGGCGCGCAGCCTGAGCACGGGGCTGTCGACTCGCCCAATGAGCACGGTCGTCTCCTGGCCCTGGGCCGAGGTCCTCCCCACGCCGTCGAAGAACCCGACGAATCCTGGTTGCACCGCCGGGCTGGTGAAGGGCTGCCACGGCAGCACGCCGGTGTAGGCCGTGCGCGCCAGCCGCCTGCCACCCGGCGTCGCGTAGAAGCCGTACGCCGCCAACCGGTCGGGCGCGGGAGCGACGAGCGTCGACGGAAGGAACGGCCCATTGGGCAACACGCCTGCGTCAGCGGGAACGCCCAGGTCGTACACAGGGCTGAAGAGGTCGTTCTGCCAGAACTGCTGACACAGCCGGTTCGCGCCCGCACCGCACGCGCCCTGGAACGTGAGGTCGAAGCGCGTTGCGTTCCAAGCGGCGACGTCGAGCGAGAGCGGCGCCGAGGTCACCACGGCGTGGGTCGTGAAGCTGCTCCAGCCACCGTCCACGCCGCGACGCGCCCACGCGATGGCGGCACCACCGTCAGCGCCGAGCTCGGACGAGACGAACAGCTCGAGCTCATTCGCCCGCGCCGCAAGGGCCACACGCGCGATGACGAAGTCGACGCCAGCGTCGTCCACCACGCCCCCGCCAGCGCTCCCACCTGCAGCGCCACCCGCGGCTCCGCCGCCACTTCCACCCGCGCTGCCGCCCGCCGTGCCTCCAGCCGTTCCACCCGCCGTGCCTCCAGCGGTGCCAGCGGACGTTCCACCTGCCGTGCCTCCGGCCGAACCGCCAGCGGTGACGCCACCTGCCTGCCCACCCGCCATCGCCGAGCCACCACCACCACCACCACCAGCATCAGGGGTCTGCGTGCCTCCACAGGCCATCGTGAATGCCAAAAGACACCCCACCCCAATGAGTCGCGCGTGCCACATGAATTCCCTCCCGAGAAGGCGCGCACGGTAGAGAAGACGCGCCCCACGCTCGATGGGCGAACGGAGGGGCTCGAGCCGGCTCGTCAGGGGCGCGTGCCAGCCAGCTCTCACGCGAAGCCTGCGTCGGGCGCGCGCGTCACCGCCCACAGGTCGCGCCGGTCGGCAGACGCGACGAGACAATGAAGACCAGCAGTTCCCTGGGCACAGGAAGGAGAGACGCGCGGCGCGAGCGGCACCAACTGCCACGTCGGCGGAGCCGAGAGCGGTTCCGCCTCCGACCTTTCCGCCTCCGGCCGGGCCGCCGCCAGCCGCGTCACCAGGTCTGGGTTCGGCGCCACACGCTGAGACGAGGAAGACCACCAGCGCAGTCGCGGCCCGTCGATGCATCATGCCTCCAGTTCGATGAACGGAGACCCTACCGGTCGCTCGTGAAGACGAACGATGGGCGAAACGGAGGGCCACCCACTGAGCCCCTCCAAATACCCATCGCCTGCCCCTCGGACTCGTTCACAATCTGGACCATGCGTCGGGGATTCAACGACATCACGTTGGTCGAGCGCGCCTACGACCTGGGCGCTGGAGACAACGCCTGGCTCGACGGGGTCCATGAAGCAGCCAAGCCGCTCTTCGACCGCGGCTTCGGGTTGACCATCGGCACCTGGCGCATGCAGGGCGCGACCTTCACCGAGTTGGGGCATCAGCGTGGCAGCGCTTCGCCGGGCGTCCACGAGGCGCTGTCCACCATGGTTCGGCGCTTGCCCCCCGCGGTGCTCGCCCGCCACTACGGGCCCACCGCCTCGGACTTCATCGGCAGTATCGACGACATCTGGCCCGAGGCGCGGCAGGTCCTGATCAACGAGCTCACCCACTGCGGCGTCCCCGGCGTGCAAGACAGCTTCGGGATGTTGGTGATGGGCAGCCCTGCTCAGAGCGGCATGGTGCTCAACGCCGTCTCACCTGAGGTCGTGACCCTGACGACGCGGGAGCGCTCCCGCCTCAAACGCCTCGCCACCCACCTGAGCGCTGGCCTGCGACTGCGACTGTCGATTGCCGATGGCCTGCGTCACCCGGTCGCGGTGGTGTCATCGGAGGGGGTGCTGACCCACGCCGAGGGCGAAGCGCGTGAACCCTCGGCGAGAGAGGCCCTCGTCGTCGCTGCGAAAGCCATCGAGACGAGCCGCGGCCGGCTGCGGCGCACGAGCCCCGAAGAGGCGCTCCTGTTGTGGAAGGGCCTCGTGAGCGGCCGGTGGACGCTCGTCGACTGGGTCGACACCGACCAACGACGCTACCTCGTGGCCTACGAGAACCCGCTGTCGGTGCGCGACGTGCGCGCGTTGACGGCCCGCGAGCGGGACGTGGCCGAGTGCCTGGTGCAGGGGCGCAGCTCGAGCGAGATGGCGTACGTGTTGGGGCTGAGCCTGGGCACCATCAGCCGGTTGTCGCGGGACGTGTTGCGGAAGCTGGGCGTGAAGCGACGAACGGACCTGGCGCGGCTCTTCGGAGGCATTCCTCCGCTGCGGGCGACCCTGCCAACCGAGCCACCCGTGACGATGTTGACCGCTGGCGCCAACCCGGAGCTCTGGTCACGGCTGCGGGCCAGCGAACGTGAGGTCGTCTCGGCGCTGCTGAAGGGCGCGAGCCCCAGCGCCATCGCCCGGGCTCGTGACGTCTCGGTGAAGACCGTGTCGAATCAGCTTGGCCGTGTGTACCAGCACTTCGGTGTTCGGGGGCGCACGGAACTCGCGGCGCTGCTCGGCGCACCCTGACCCTCCGTCTACCCATCGAGCAACGTGCGATGGCTCGCTAGGTCTCGCCTCATGCGCGCACGTTCGGGGTGGAGTCGGCTGGCAGCAGTCCTTGGCTCGGTGTTGCTCGTCGCCTGTCCCGGGCCGAGTGATGGGCCTGATGCTGGAAGCGGTGGTGGCTCGGCGGCTGGAGCCGCAGGGGGGCGCGCCGGGGGAACGGCTGGCGGTGGTGGCGCGGGTGGGGCGGCGGGCGGAACGGCCGGTGGCACCGCTGGCGGAGCAGCCGGTGGCGACGCGGGCGGAATGGCCGGTGGCACCGCTGGCGGAGCAGCAGGGGGTGTCGCGGGCGGAACGGCCGGTGGTGACGCTGGCGGAGCAGCCGGTGGCGACGCGGGCGGAACGGCCGGTGGCACCGCTGGCGGAGCAGCAGGGGGTGTCGCGGGCGGAACGGCCGGTGGTGACGCTGGCGGAGTTGCCGGTGGCAACGCGGGCGGAACGGCCGGTGGCACCGCTGGCGGCTCGGCAGGCGGCGTCGGAGGCGGCTCAGCCGGTGGTGGCCCTGACGCCGGCGTGCCCAGCCTGTCCGTCACCCCGCTCACCGCAACGACCTGGTTCGGCGGCGCCAATGTGTCGCTCCAGGCGACCCTCGTGAA
>JANRKQ010000060.1:0-16687 GCA_033763395.1 Myxococcaceae bacterium | reverse complement strand
TGACAGGCCCACCACCCAGGTGACGGCGCTCTTGTCGACGGGCCGGAACTCGGCGTCGAAGAAGGTCTGCCGCGGGCTGAAGGTGACGTCGACGTCGAGCTGCGCGGGGCCGACGATGCCCGAGGCCTCGAGCGAGAAGAGATGCGTGCGCGCGTAGGTGCCGCGGAAGAGCGTCTGGCCGGCCTGGAAGCGGTTGAGCACCGAGGCGGCGGCGGCCTGGGGCACCTCGCGACCGGCGGCGTTGGCCGAGGCGAGTACCTGCACCTCGGGGTCGACCACCACGCGCGGCATCTTCTCGTTCATCCACACCCACGAGCCGCCCACCTTCCACTTCCCCGACGAGCGCAGGCGCAGGGCCACGTCTCCGAGGAAGGGCGGCGGCCGTCGGGTCTCGAGGAAGCGCTCCTGGGCGAAGTCCTCGACCGAGGGGTCGACGCGGCGGGTGTCGAAGGACGGCGCGAGCGCAGGCTGGAGCAGCGCCTCGTCCTGCCCGAAGAGGAAGAAGCGGTGCGACTGGAAGAAGGGCACGTAGGCGGCGAGCCACGACACCTGGCCGAGCGTGCCTTGCGCGCGCACCGCCGGCACCGGGAGCAGCGCCGCGTCGAGGTCGCCCGCCACGAAGCTCTCGCGCAGGTCTCTGGGGTTGAGCGCGTCAGCCGGCGCGAGCGCGGCGTTGGCGCCGAGGGCCACGCGCTGGTTGCCGACGCGCAGGTCCACCTTCGGGGAGTAGACGTCGACGTAGGCGTCTCCGAGGAGCGGCTCGAAGAAGCCCTTGGCGCGGTCGAACTCACGCTGCGTGGCGAGCCGCACCTGAGCGCGGCCCTCGAGCACGAGCCGGAGTCGCTCATTCACCTTGACGTCGACGCCCAGGGCCACGCGCAGGCGGCCTTCGGCCACGTTCTCGGCGAAGGCGACGTTGCGGGGCGAGTCGAAGCGCGTGTCGACGCTGGTGTCGGCGCGCGCCTGGCCGAAGAGGCGCACGGTGGGCGTGGTGGGCGCGGGGGCGAAGGCCTCGAGCGCCCCGGCCGCGCCAGCGTCGGGCGTCGACACCGGCTCGAACGCTTCGAAGGCCTCGATGCCGGTGGAGGCTGGCTCGTCGACGCCCGCGTCGGCCTCGCCACCATCGAGCGAGGCGAGCAGCAACAGCAGCGCGGCGCCGGAGGACATCACCGGGGGCTGCGTCTATCGCACTTCTCGGGCGTGACGAGGGCTGCGATGCCGGCCGTGCGCGGTCGTCGAGGACGAGCGCGCGATGGGGCCCCTCGACCTGGTCGAGGTGTCACCACCTTCACCCTCGAGGCCGTTCGCCACGATGGGCACAGAGAAGCGCGGGGGCCGGCGCGCCGCAGGTGACACCTCAGGCCGACCGACGGTGGCGGTCCCTCACGGAGGCAGACAGGCCAGGTCGTAGGTGACGTCGAGCGTCGAGCCGGGCGTCGAAGGAATCGCGGCCTGGTCGAGGACGACCGTGTTGTTGGCGGCGTCGTAGCGCCACAGGGTGGCAGGGACCGGCGCTCCGCTGAGGACGACCGAGGCGATGCCCGCCGGCGCTGGTGTGCCTCGCAGCCAGACCCGGTCGCGACGGCCGAAGACGGAAGGCGCCACCGACGCCAGGGCCGGCCCCGTGCCGGCAGTGCAGAGGTTGGCCTGGGCGCCGAGCGTCGCAGTGACGAGGGGGTCTGGTGGCCAGGAGACCTGGCCGCACATGTCCTGGGGCGATGCGCGCGTACCCGGGATCACGAGGTTGAGCGTGAGCAGATCTGGTCGGTTCGCGCCCTTGATGGACGACACGAAGGGGAGGAGCGGCGGGTCTGCGGGCCAGAGCAGGCCGACATCCCACACGGTGAGGACGCCGAGGGACGCCTGCTCGCGGAGCACGCCCCCACTCGAGGTTGGGTCG
Source organism: Myxococcaceae bacterium (assembly GCA_033763395.1). Taxonomy (GTDB): domain Bacteria; phylum Myxococcota; class Myxococcia; order Myxococcales; family Myxococcaceae; genus Xiheimicrobium. The sequence continues at coordinate 14,787 of JANRKQ010000060.1, read as the reverse complement.
AAGACCGATGGTGCACCGAGCGTCTCGAAGACTTCGCTGTCGACATCCTCGCTGTTGCTGGTGGAACGAACCTCGAGGAGCTGGGCGAAGCGTGCTTCCAGGTCGGGCGCGCCCGGCGTCACGAACGACTCGCCAGCGTCAGTTCGGGCGAAACGCCCTGGCGCGCACTCGGGGCAACGGGGCCCCTGCTGCTCCGACATGACGCGAACGGCCAGCCTGGCATCGACTCCGGCGTCGACGGCCCAGTCAGTCAGCGCACGAATGCCGCGGATCACGGCGGGGCGCTCGAGGCTGAAGGAATCGCTGCCATCCACGATGAATACGACGTCGACCGCCCGAGGCACCCCGATGGGAAGTCGGTCCGCGACGCGAGCCTGCGCGGTGCCCTCTCCGTGGAGCACGAGGAGGTTCGTTCGGGGACCGGATGGCTCCACGGTCCTGATCTGGAGCGCCCCGAGCGACCGCCCAACCCGCCCCGGACGAAATCGAAGCTGGAGCGAGGCCGTTGCACCGCCCGAGAGGCAGGGAGCGGACTGGCCTGGAAGCTGACACTGGGGGAGGCCGACGAGGGTGGGGGGCGACACGGTGGAGAATGTGGCTCCAGCGCTTCCCGCCGCCCCATCGTCGACGAGAGCGATTCCATCGATCAGAACGGGCGTGGCGCACCGCGAGTGCAGTCGAACCGTACGCTCGACCGACTGGCACCCCACCGTCACCTTGCCGAAGTCGAGTGGAGTCGGGTCGACGACGAGACAACTCGTGGCCTGGGTCGCCGTCAGCAGAACGTCGGTGAGCGAGGGGATTCGGGCCGAGACCACCCGGAGCGCGCCCGACACCGACCTCGGCTGAGCCGGTACGAGGCCCACCTGCCGCGCCTTGACGATGACGGAGAGACACTCTCCCGGACCAAGGAAGCGGTCGCTCGCGGGCGCATCGATCGAAAAGGTGTCGCGGCTTGAAGGCAGCACGTCGATTCGATTCACGAGGCACTGCTGACCGCTCGCCTGAGGAGCGACGTTGCAGAAGCGAAAGGCGCGCTCCTTCGGCAGCAGCTCGCTCACCACCCCGAAGTCGAGCGGGCCCGAGAGCGTCGCCTGGCACGGTGGAAGGTTGACCGGCCGCACCGTCACCCGCGTGGTGACGGTCGGCCGGAGCGGGTCGTTCGAGCGGAGCTGCACGTCCCACGACTGGGTGCCGTCGGGGGCCGTGTTGAGCGACGACGGGCTCACCGAGATGGGCACGTCGAACGTCTCGCCTGGCTGCAGCGTGCGGAACGACGCTGGCTGACAGACCCCGGTGTTCGACTCGCCGACACAGAGGTCTGCCCCGCGCGCGAACCGGTCCGCGGCTGACACCGTCGTTGGCATTGCGGGGAACTCGAGCGGCTGGCTCCCCACGTTCTTCACCGGCAGCAACGCCCACGCGAGGCCCTGCTGCCCGGCAAAGAAGGCGACCCGCCCGAGGTCGAGCAGGAGCGGCACGTCGATGGCGGGGGCTCCGCCCGTGCCCACGAGGGGAATCGACAGCGTGGACTGCGCACGCAGGCTCGTGGCCATGGTGAGCTGCCCCGTCACGCGGCCCAACTGCGTCGGCGTGAAGCGGAGCGGAACGTCGAGCGTGCCGGGCTGGAGCTGGGAGGTCCGCGGCTCGCGGCTCGCCCCGGGAACGACGAGCATCGCTGACGGGTTGACGACGCCGAACGGTGGGGCCGTGGTGAGCTGCCGAATGGTGACGGGGCCGGCGCTGAAGTTCGAGAGCGTGAGCGTCGCCTCCTTCGGCAGAGCGAGCGGTGAGAATCCGAAGTCGAGTGGAGACGGGTTCGCGCGCAAGACGCCGCGCAGGCCCGTCCCGACGAGCTTCGTGCGCGTCGGACCGCACGCGTCGATGAGCGTCACCTCGTCGAGGAAGAGGCCCTCGCTGAGCGGGTTGAAGCGCACCACGAAGGCGCCAGTCGCCCCCGGCGCAACCGAGAGCCGGGTGACGTCGTTCTCGGGGCGAAAGGCGCTCCCGACGGGAAAGTCGGTGAGCGCGACCTCGAGGGTGCGCGGCGTGGGGTTCACGACGTCGACCGTCAGCCGGGCGTCGTCACCCACCTCGACGCCGCCGAAGTCGAGCGTGCCGACGGCGTCGCGGGTGCAGCTCGACGCGGGCTGCGCCTTCACGGTGAGGACGAGCGGGGCATCGAGGGTGCTGCTCGAGAAGAAGAGGTGCACGAGGCCGGTCTCGCGGGCGTTCGCGCTCCCACGAAAGACGACCGAGACAGGAGCCGTCGCGCCGGGCTCGAGCGTCCCGTCAGGGACCGTCACCGAGAACGGCGCAGCGACCGAGCCGACACCATTGACGAGCACCTCGGAGCCACCCACCGACACGGCGCGCTCAAACGCCAGCCGCCCCGGGCCGACGTTCTCGAGCAGGAGAGGAACCTCGATGGGTGTCGTGCGCTCGACGACGCCGAAGTCGACCTCGTCGACCGGCGTGCGCACGCCGTTCACCTCGCGGACCAGTCGCGGCGTTCCCCTGTCCGGAGGCACGACACCTGGACACTGACAGGCCATCGCCGCGGCCATGCCCACCATCACGAGCCGACGCATCCAGTCGTTGTCGCGCACCTGGGCGCTGGGAGTCAAAGCCGCGGCTCCCGCTCGAATGTCCGCGGGACCAAGCGCGGCCGCCCGGTGAACGTCCGGGCCGTCCTCGACGTCGGCTGCGTCGACCTCCGCGGGAGTGGCCCTCTGTCGCAGTGACGTGCGCATGACAACCCACTGCGTCGCGGCCTTCGCACCCGTGCCACCTTCGCGAGACAGGCGCCCACGTCGTGGAGCCCGTCATGCGCGCGTCATGAACGGCCCCGGCCCCCGTCGCCTCGCGGACCTGCGCGCGGCCGGGGGATTGCTGAAGCGCCACGTATGACCCGAACGCCCACCTTCACCGCCGCGCTCCTCGCGTGCGCAGGTCTCTGCGCAGCTCCGGCCCTCGCCCGAGACGTCGACGACCTTCGTGATGACCCACCGTCAGCGCGGCGCCTCGCCGAGCGCACGTATGAGCCAGAGCCCACGTGGGCCTGGGAGCTCGTCATGGGCTTCGGCGGTGGGCTCGTCGACCCCTCCCGCGTGCCGCTCGTCGTGCGAGACGGTGACGCGATGGGCGCTGCGGCGCTCACCTCACCCTTCGGCACCACCCAACTCCTCGCCGCGGGCCCCGCCTGGGAGGTCCGCGTCGTGCAGAGCCACGCCCGCTTCACGCTCGGCGCCCAGAAGCCCTTCGCGCAGTTCCCCTCGGGCAGCCTCGACCAGGACGTCGACCTGGGTGGGCAGCTCGCTCGTGTCTCGCCGCGTTCGCTCACCTGGTGGACGGTGCGCGTCGGCCTGGGTGCCGAGCTCACCTTTGGCCGCGTGACGCCCTTCGTCGACCTGCTCGGCGACGTGCAGTTCGGCGATGGCGCCGTGGTGGTGGGAGCCACACCCGCGGGCTACGGCAGCACGAGCTTCGCCTTCGTCGCCCGCGGTGGCTTGCGCCTTCGCCTCGACCGGCACCTGACGATGAGCCTCGCGGGAGAGGTCGGCCTCGTCGGAGCGCCCCGCTTCGGCGCCACCGTGTTGATGGGCTGGGTGCTGCCAGTGAAGTAGCCGCGGTCGGAGCCTTCAACAGCGCGGCGCGCCACGCGATTGAGCGCTGACATTCGGAGAGGAAGGTTTATCTTCGCGGCCCTCATGAAACGTGCCCCGGCGAAGCGTGCCATCAAGCAGGACCGCGCAGTGAAGACGCGCCAGGAGATCCTCAACTCGGCCATCACCCTCTTCGCGCGGCGGGGCATTCTCGCGACGACGATGGCCGAGCTGGCGCGGGCCATTCACATGACGCCGGGCGCGCTCTACTGGCACTTCCCCACGAAGGAAGACCTGCTGCTCGCCGCCATCGAGGAGCTCCACCAGCGCTTCGTGGCGAGCTTCGAGCCGATGCTGGCGCAGGCGTCGAAGATGACGGCGCTCCAGCAGCTCCAGTCCTTCGTCGAGCACACGGGCCGCTTCCTGCAGGACAACCGGGAGCACGGCATCTTCTACGGCATGGTCGGCGCCGAGGCCGCCGAGAACTCGGCCGACGTGGCCCAGGCGCTGCGCGACGCGCTCCAGGTGTACGTCATGGCGGTGGCGAGCATCATCCGGTACGGGCAGTCGAAGACGAAGGAGTTCCGCGAAGACGTCGACGCCATGACGCTCGCGAACGCCATCATCTTCGGGAACATCGGGCTGGTGGTGCAGCACAACCTCTTCCGCGAGACGCTCTCGTACCAGCCGATGGTGCAGACCCTGTCGACGATGGTGCTCGACGGCGTGCGCCGGAAGTAGCCCGCCTCGCCCGCTTCGAGCCGCACCTCAGGGGCACGACCACGGCGTCAGCGGCGTCTGCGGGTTCCCGGTGTTGGCGTTGTCGTGGTGGAAGCGCGGCCACGGCGCGGTGGCGTCGAGCCCGGGTGAGTCGACGATGATGGCCTGCAGCGCCGCGTCGTTTCGCGCGGCGACGTACAGCACGCCCAGGCCCCGCCCGCACTGCTTCGCGAGCGAGCGATCGCGCCACACGTCGAGCGCCGGGCTCACCGCACCCGGCGTGAAGGCGCCGTCGAGCGTCCACTCGAGGCTGCCGGTCGCGAGGTTCACGACCGAGATGCGGCCCGACACGGGGCTGACGAGGTAGGCCAGGCCGCCGCTCCCCAGCACGGGCGCCACCATGCCGAAGGCGCCTCCCTCGAGCGCGTCGACGCCCGGAATGGGCGGCAGCTCCGGGTCGAACGAGCCTCCGTCGGGCTGGAGGGTGGGCGGCGGGCGGTAGACGAAGCGGCGGAGCGTTCCGAGCCGGTCGCCCAACACGAAGAGCGGCTGCGCGCGGGTGCCCGCGACGGCGAGGGGGCCGAACGTCGTCCCCGCGTCAGAGGCGAGGCGCGCATCGACCCGCGCCGACAGGTCGGGGCTCCAGGCCGAGAGGGCGACGGGCGTGGGAGGACTGGCGACGCGCGACGAGGCCGCCACCACGTCGTCGAACACCACGAGGCTCGTCCCACCCTGGGGGTTCGCGCCAAACCGCTCTCCCTGGAAGCGGGGCATCGCCATCGGGAAGTAGTCGACGCGCATCACGCCCGTGGTGGCAGCCGGGTCGCGCCGCACGAAGTACAGCCGCGCCGAGGTGCCGGCACGCGCCTGGCCCACCACCACGCCCAGCGGCGCCAGCAGCTCAGACGGCTGGTTCCCCCAGCTCTCGCAGCTCGTGGTCGAGCCCGTGGTCCCGGTGTGCACCCGGCCCGCGTTGCCCAGCAGAAACAGCCGGCCGTCGACGAGGGTGGGCGTGCCCAGCCATCGCTCGTTCGCACAGATGTTCCCGCCCAGCGTCGAGAAGCCGCCCCCCGTCTGCGCGGTGTCGTAGCGCCGCACCTGGTTGTCCTCGCCCTGCGCGTACAGCGTGGTGCCGTCGACGATGGGCACGGACCAGACCCCGTCGATGTTGGTGTCGACGCGCGTCTGGCCCCAGGGCTGCACCTGCCACAGCGCGCCCTGGTTCGAGTTCACGTAGGCCACGCCGACGTGCACGCGGCCCGCGCTGTCGAGCGCTGGAGGCTGAACCAGCTCGAGCCCCTGAGCACCCGGCTCGAGGAGCTGCCGGCGCCAGCGGAAGCGCGTCACGGGCAGCGCGAGGTTCGCCGGAGCCGAGCGATTCCCCAACGCGTCACCCACCGGCCCCACGCCAGCGTCGACGAAGCCGCGCATGGCCTTCAGCTCGACGGCGGCGAGGTCGAGCGTGAAGCAGGAGCACGAGCGCGTGCCCGGACAGGACGTGCACGTCGGCCGCGCGGTGACGGGCACGCCGAAGTCCGAGGGCGTCACCAGGGCCGGCCGGGTGGACTCGACGCGCAGCTCGACGAGCTCGTCCTTCTTCCACGCTGGCGGGGCGCCCGGCCCCGACGCCGGGTCGGAGTCGCGGAAGCCACCGTCGTTCACCCGGGCGGGCGGCGGCTCGGCGAAGAGCTCGATGACGGGCCGCTGGGCGTCCACCACGAGCTGCGTCGTCGCCTCGAAGCCGGCGTCGAGGAGGTTCAGGCTGGCGCGCAGCTCCCACACCCCGGAGTCCGCGGGCGTCAACACGTCGACTCCCCACGCGGCGCGGCCAGGCAGGAGCTGCAGCGGCGGAAGGGTGAAGTCGTTCGGTGTCGCCGAGACGGCGACGGTGGCCGGGAGCGGCACGTTGGCCTCGAGCTCGGCCTCGACCTCGACTCGCAGCGGTCGGCCTCCGCCGTACAGGTCGTTGGCGTCGGGGCGCAGAAAGACGAGGCCCGTCACCCGCAGCGTGCACTGGCGAAGCGCGTCTTCACAGGCGAAGCCCTCGGGGCACGAGCCACACGCCCCCGCGTCGAAGGGCAGCCCCGCGTCGGCCACGCCGGCGTCCATTTGCCCTGCGTCCGGCTCGCCCGCGTCGACACGTCCGGCATCGACGGCGGCGTCGGTCTGTCCAGCATCGGCTCCCGCGTCCGGCCGGCCCGCGTCGGCGCCGCCACGGCTCAGGAAGCAGTACCCGGAGACGCACACGCCGTCGGGCGCGCAGGCCTCATCGCTCGTGCACGTCGCGACCGGTTGGCACCCTGACAGGAGGGCCAGCACCGCGGCGAGCGCCGTCGCAGCGCGGGCGACGACGGGACCACGCTGACCCTCTTCCGGGAGGGTCGAAGCACGTTCGGCGCGAGCGCCACCGTCGGGCGCTGCGTTCGCACGGGCGTGCGCCTCGTGCCCTCTCGTGCGCGCGACTCCGCCACCAACGCCGCATGGACGACCCGGGAGGACGCTCGTCACGCGCTGCCAGGTCCAACCCGTCGCCCGCATCACCAGCGCCCTCCCACCGCGAGCAGCCCGCCACCCGGCAGCGGAACCAGCGTCACCGGCGAAGCGGGCTCGACGAGCCGCAGCACCAACCCCGTCACGGCCAGCGCCGCGCCGCCGGCGAGCGCGACGACACCGGCCGTCTGGAGCGCGCTGGCGGCCCGTGCCGACGCGACCGCCTGCGCCCGCACGTCGGCGTCGCTCGCAGGTGGAAAGAACCCCCGCTCGTCCAGCCCGAGTCCACGCAGCTGCGCCTCGCCCAGCCCGAGGAGCACCGCGCCCGTCACCACCGCCGCGCCGCCCACCCCCAGAAGCACGTACGCGGCCACGTGTCGGCCACTCCCTGTCGTCGAGGGCGCTGATGTCTCGACCGCGGGCATCGCGGGTGGTGGCGGCGGCGGGGTCGAGACCATCGGCGGCGGCGGCGTCACCACGGGAGGCGGAGCGGCGACGGCCTCCTTGAAGGCCGGCAACGACTTGATGCCGAGCGCCGTCACCACGTCCACGAGCAGCTGCTTCACCAGCGGCGTCACCGGCTTCTTCTTGTCTCCTCGCGGCGCCTGCGTGGTGAAGCTGGCCATGAGCCGCCCGTCGTCACGCACCACGCGGCCGGTGACGGTGAAGACCCCCAGCTCCGACAGCTCCACCAGCGCGTGCACCGCGTAGAGCCCGGCGCCCTTCACCGCGAGCGCAGCGAGACAGTCGTTCGCGGTCCGGCAGTCTCGTCGGCCGACGTCGGCGAGCGCGGCATCGAGCTCTTTGCGGCTGGGCGTCACCACCTCGCCCGCCTCGCGCACCGCTTCGACCCACGCGGCCTTCAGCTTGTCGGCCGACGCGACGAGCTCGGGCCGTGGGTCGAACTCGAGCGGGTGTGGCACCACCGTGAGGGAACGCGCCTGGGCGAGGGCGAGGCCCGGCAGCAAGCAGAGGACGAGGAGTTCAACGCGAAGGTGCATGGCGCCGCAGCTTGTCGAGCACGCGCAGGGCGCCCCGGCAATCCCGCTTCACCATCGCATTCCCGAAGGCATCCTCCAAGGCGTCCAGCGTGGCGCGTGGGATGCCACGCTGCGCCGCCAGCTGTTGGAGGGTCTGGTGGTCTTTTCGGGCCAGCGCCTTGAAGTCGTCACTCCACCGACAGGTAGGCGCGGGCGGTGGCCTCGCCGAGGGCCGCGTCAGCTTCGTAGGGGCCACGAGGTCGTCGTCCGCCGGCTCGGCCTGAGGTGGGTTCGCCTGGCCCTCGGGCCCGGCCACCTCGCCAGCGGCCTTCTCGGGAGCCGGAGCAGGAGCCGGCGCTTCGACGGCCAGCACCGCAGGGGGTTGCTCCGGCACCACGGGGCTGGGCGACACGACGGAGGGCGGCGCGTCGACCGGCTGCGGCCCCGCGTCGGCGCCCCGCGTCCACGCCACGGCCGCTCCGATGACGACCGCGAACCCCACCACCGCGAAGGCGCCCACGACGAGCGGCCTGCGCTTCGGACGTGGGAGCACCGGCGCGAGCTCGTCGGCCGTCTCGCCTGCCAGAGGGGCCGCGGACGACGCGGGCGCTTCGTTCGACGGCACGAAGCGTGGCTGCTCGCCCGTCAGCCGCTTGAGCGACGGGAGCGTCGAGGGCCCGCGCACGGTGGTCGCCTCGCGCGAGAGCTTCGTCAGCAGCCGTCGCACCTCGAGCCGGGCCACATCGGCGTTCTCCGGGCGGTCCTCCCGGCGCTTCTGCAGGAACCACAGCACCAGCCGCTCCACCTCCTCGGGCACGTTGCGCACGAAGTCGGCCAGCGGTGGTGGCTCGGCCTCGAGCTGCAGCTTCACCAGCTCGAGCGGCGAGTCGGCGACGAAGGGCGCGCGGCCGGTGAGCATCTCGAACAGCGTGCACCCCAGCGAGTAGAGGTCGGCTCGGCCATCGAGCTCTTCGTTGCGCACCTGCTCCGGTGACACGTAGGCCGGCGTGCCGGCGGCCGACGACTGCTGCGTCGAGCCCTGCGTCGCCCAGGGCAGAATCGACCCCTCGGTGGCGCGCGACAGGCCGAAGTCGAGCACCTTCACCAGCGTCTCTCCGGTGTGCTCGCGCACCAGCATCACGTTGGCCGGCTTGAGGTCGCGGTGGACGATGCCCTTCTTGTGGGCCTCGCCGAGCGCGCTCAACATCTGCTCGCTGATGCCGAGCGCGGTCGGCACCGACAGGCCGCTCCCGGTCGCGTCGAGCGACTCCTGGATGGCCTGGTACAGCGTCTTCCCGTCGATGAAGGCCATCGTCAGGAAGGGCTGACCGTTCGGCAGGTGGCCGAAGTCGAGCACCTCGACCAGGTTGCGGTGGCTCAACGCGCCCAGCGTGGTGGCTTCCTTCAGGAACAGCTCGAGCGACTTCGCGTCCGAGGCCCGCTCAGCCTTCAGCACCTTCACGGCCGCGGGCTTGCCGATGGCCTTGTGGCGGGCCCGGTAGACGTCTCCCATGCCGCCGCTGCCGATGCGCTCGACGAGCTCATACGAGCCGACGAGGGAGCCGGCGGGGAGCTCGGCGTCGAAGCTGGGAGGGGCATCGGACACGACGGGCTGGAGCGTAGCCCGGGAACGCCGGGCCCGTACCCCCTCGCGTCGCGGCGCTCAGGGCTCCGGCGCGCTCATCGAGTTCTGTGGGTCTCGCGTCGAGCGCAGCACGAAGTCCGCCTGGTTGTTGCCGGTGTCCTGGCCGTTGCCGAGGAACTCGTCGCTCCCGCCTGGCGCCATCGTCGTGGCGGTCGACATGGCGTTCGCCTTGCGCTCGATGGAGGCGAGGGGGCCTGAGCTGGGCACCGGCGCGGGCGTGCCCTCGGCGCCAGCGGCCGTCGTGCCCCAGCCGACGAGGTCGACGACGCCGGGCGCGTTGAGCGCACTGGTGAGCGACGGCCCGATGCGCACGTGGCCAGCGGTGCCCGACAGCCCGAGCGGCCCGCTGGTCGCGAGGTCCGACGCCACCATGCCGGTGAAGCCGCTCGCGCCGCTCGCGTTGCGCACCGAGGTGATGAGGAAGTACCGCCGCGGTGCCAGCATCGTCCCCATGGGAATGGTGGCGGTGTTCGCGTAGGTCGCGCCCGCCGCCGAGCGGTACTGGAGCGTCCAGCCGCCGATGTTCACCGCCGCCGCCGTCGGGTTGTAGAGCTCGACGAACTCATCCGCGGCGCTGCCGGTGACGCCCACCTGCACCTCGCTGATGACGACGTTGCTCGCCCCCGCGGTGGCGATGACGTTCACCGTCGACGTCGCCATCGACGGCCCCAGCGACGCCGTCACCGTCGCGCTGCCCATCGACATCGCCATCGACGCGAAGGACACGGTGGCGGAGAGCTGATTCTCGGGCACCACCACCGACATCGGCACGGTGCCCACCGAGCCGGTCGCGGCGAGCATCACCGCCGTGCCACCCGCCGGCGCGGGCACGTCGAGCTCGACCGTCAGCACGGTCGACGAGCCCGACACGACCGTCGCCATCGCCGGAGACAACGTCACGCGGCTCGGCAGGTCCGCAGGCCCGAGGAGCCGCACCCCGGCGTCGAGCGTCACGGAGCCGAAGGTGACCAGCAGGCCGACGCGAGACACCGCGGGCACCGGGCTACCCGCATCGGGTGCACCCGCGTCGGGGTCGAGGCCACCATCGGGCACGACGCCCGCGTCCGGGTCGACACCGCCGTCGGGGCCGACGCCAGCGTCCGTCACCGGCGCCACGACGCTGAAGCGCACCGGCAGCTCGAACTGGCCAGTCGAGAAGAGGAGCCCGCCTCCATCAGCCACCGTCACGATGGTGGGCTCGAGCGACGTGACGCTCACCAGCGTGTCCATCAGGGCCGGCGATGACAGGCGGACGCGGAACGGCGCGGGGAAAGTGGTGACGTCGGTCGCGCCGAAGCGCAAGAACTGCTCCGACGGTCCGGCCGACGCGAGCGTGACCGGCCGCACCGTGTCGAAGGCGTCGCGTGGCTCGAGCTTGTAGTTGTCGTTGCGGAACTGGAGGATGCCGCGCACCTGCACGAAGATGTCGTTGGCCATGGGGAACGGGGTGATGGCGTGGAAGTAGTCGTTCACGCGCAGCTGCGGCCCACCCATCATCTCTGACACGGTGAACTCGTTCGTGGGCGCCGTGTCTCCGGGGCCGGCCATCGGCGCGACGTCGACGACGACCGCCGCGCCCGCCAGGGTGATGAGCACGCCCTCGAGGGCACGCGCGCGCATCGAGGACACGGCGTTGACCTCACCCGCCATCACCAGGGTGGCCGCGGGCGCAGCCTGGTTACGCGACGTCACCATGACGCTGCCCGCCTGCACGCCGTTGAGCTGCACCTGCCCGCGGAAGTCCGACACGAGCGCCGACGGAATCGTGACGCGGTCGCCGGCGACGACGTCGGTGCGGCCCTGAGGGCCCGGGTAGAAGACGAACACGCCCGAGAAATCGCGCCCCATGTAGCCGGGGTCGTTCTCGTGCACCTGCGCGAAGAAGCCGAAGGTGTTGCTCGCCGTCACCAGCGCGTTGGTGAGCTGCACCCGCGTACCCACCAGCGTCGAGCCCAACGCCTTCACCTGGTAGATGGTGGCGGGCGTTCCCAGCGGCGGCGGGCAGGCCTGCGCGCCGGGGTTGGCCTGCATCGGGCAGGCGTCGCACGCGTCTCCCTTGCCGTCGTTGTCCGCGTCGAGCTGCATCGGGTCCGGGTCGGCCGGGCACTTGTCGGCGCCGTTCGCCACGCCGTCGCCGTCGACGTCGGTGAGCGACGGCACGCTGCAGGTGGTGGCGTTGGCGTCGAGCGGGCAGACGTCGCAGATGTCACCCACGCCATCGCCGTCGGTGTCGGCCTGGCTCGCGCCGTCCATCGGGCGCCGCGGGTTGAAGATGGTGGGGCAGTTGTCCATCGCGTTCGGCAGGCCGTCGCCGTCCGAGTCGGTCATCGTGCTGACGCCCGTGTAGGGGTTGCCCGAGAAGAGCCACGGCGCGCCGCGCATGGGCGTACACGTTGGCTCGTCCCGCGGAGGGGCGTTGCAGAAAAACAGCGGGTACGTGGTGGCGTTCGCGCCCTGCATCGCGGCGAGGGTGGTGCCTTCTCCATCGAGGCAGAGCGACTTCATCGAGCCGCACACGTCGAGCGCTTCGCACGCCGAGCCCGACAGCGCGCTCGCCACGGCCTGGTCTCCGACGAGCACCTTGCCGCCGCGCATCGTCAGCACCGTGTCCTCGGGGTTCGAGGTGATGACCGACCGGAACGGGTCGGGGTTCTTGCGGCGGTAGATGGAGATGTCGGCCACCCGGCCCGCGGACAAGACGCCGACGCGGGTGATGACCTGTTGGGCCACGGCGGCGTTCACCGTCACCATGCGCCACAGCGTCTGGGCGCTGAAGTAGCGCGAGTAGAAGCTCTGGCTCAGGTAGTCCGCGCAGGCCAGCTCGCGCATGAGGTTCATCGAGCCCGAGCGCACCCAGTCGGTGCCGAGCGTCAGGTTGACGCCCATGCGGTGGTACGTCGGGGCCTGCGCCGTCTCGCCGTAGAGCACCACGTTGCTGCGGGGCGACCAGATGAGGTGCGACTCGCGCAGCTTCGTCAGGCGAACCTCTGCGGGCCGCACGCCGATGCCGTGGATGATGGCGGTGCGCGGCCCCAGCACGTCCACGCCACCGTCGACGAGCCCGGAGAGGCAGAGGAACTCGTTGCGCGCCGACAGCTCGATGCCCTCGGCGATGTGGGGCAGGTAGGCCGCGGTCGCGGGAATGGCCGTCGCCGGGTTCGGCCGGCCCGGGTAGGCACAGGAGCCGACCAGCTCACCGCCCTGCGTGTCTCGCAGCGGGAAGGTGTCGTAGTTCGAGCCGCCCGAGTTTGCGCCAAGGCCCTGCTGGCTGTCGCTCGTGGCCGACGTATCGGGCGCGTCGAGGTTTCGCAGCAGCCCGGGCGCTCCACCAGAGCCCGAGATGGACGTGGTGCCCACCAGCAACTGCCGCAGCTCGTTCCACCGGAACTGGTTGGTGCCCGAGGTGCCGCCCACCGTGCTGGCGATGCTGGTGTGGCCGTCGTTGCCGCGGCGCCAGTCGTGTCGGTGCTCGTACCGCTCGGGGACTCCGCCGTCCGGCAACAGCCCGCTCGCGCCGACGCCCGAGGCCACGTACGGCGGCGCCGGGAAGGTGAGGTGGTCGTGGCCGTTGATGAGCCCGGGCGAGATGACCGCGTCGCCGCACAACAGCGTGGTGGGCTGGCTCGCGCCGGCCTGCGAGAGACAGTCGCAGCCCACGCAGCTGATGGTGCCCATGTCGCTCACCAGCACCTGGCCGCCGTTCAACACGCGACCGGGCAAGAGCACCGTGCCGACGAGCAGCCGCGCGTTCGACCCGGGCACGACGGTGCACGAGGTGCCACTCACCGGGAGCGCCGCGGCCGGACACTGCACCGTCGGCACCTGCGTCGTGGTGCAGTCGGCCTCGCACCCATCGGCGGGCGTGGCGTTGCCGTCGTCACACAGCTCACTGCCGCGGCGCACGCCATCGCCGCAGACGTTGGCGGGCACGCTGGCGACCGACACCGTGCAGTCCACCTCGCAGCCGTCGCCCGAGACGAGGTTACCGTCGTCGCAGGCCTCACTGCCGCCTTGCGTCCCATCGCCACAGTGAGGCGCCGGCGCCGAGAACCGGCACTGGCTGGTGCAGCCGTTCGCCTCGTCCATGTCACCGTCGTCGCAGAGCTCGGCGCCGGTGCGCTGACCGTCGCCGCACGTCGAAGCGCCGGCGTCTCCACCCGAGGTCCCACCGCCCGAGCCGCCACCCATGCCACCGGCGACGCCGCCGCCGACGGAGCCTCCAGCCGTGCCACCAGCCGTGCCCCCCGCGCTCCCGCCCGCGGTACCGCCACCGGCCTCACCACCGCCCGTGCTGGCCGGGAGCTGACACGACGCCTCGCAGCCATCACCATCGGCGCGGTTGCCGTCGTCGCACGCCTCCCCGGGCTCGAGCCGGCCGTTGCCACAGACGGTGCCGCCACCACATGAGACGAGGAGCGAGGCCGCGCTGCAGAGCGCGGTGAGGGCGAGGAGCTGAATGCGCATGGAGAAGTCGTTTCCTGACGGGTCGGTCCGGACGGCCAGCCGGCACGGGGCGCGGCGCTTCTACCGTCGCACGGCAGCGACGTCGACCGAACCCGGTGCCGCGACGCGAAATCGTGACGCAGGCGTGTGGGAGCCGGTGGGCGCGGCTCCGGTGCCAAACCGCCGGGCCTCGGGTAGGTGACGCGAGATGACCGACCGCCGCCGCCAGAAGCTGCTCCCCGTGGACCGGTGGCCGACGGCTGACGAGGCCCGCGCGAGTCGGTGGTTCTCCGAGGTGCGCCTGGGGCCGCTGACGCTCACCTCGCGCACGTGGGTGCCGGCGATGGTGCCGTGGCGGGCGACGGCCGATGGAGAGGTCACCGACGCGGTGGTGCGGTGGTACGAGCGCTTCGCGGAAGGGGCACCCGGAGCCATCGTCATCGAGGCGACCGGCATTCGCGACGTGCCGTCGGGCCCGCTGTTGCGCGCAGGCCACGACCGGTTCCTCCCCGGGCTGCGGCGGCTCACCGACGCGGTGCGCGCGGCCAGCGGCGGACGCACGAAGCTGCTCGTTCAGCTCATCGACTTCCTCGCCATCAAGCGGCGCCCCACGAAAGACGCGTTCCTCGGCCGCTTCCTGGCGATCACCCCGAGGCTCCGTGCAGCGCTCGGCGGCGCGTTGGAAGCGGCAGACGAAGCGGCGGTGCGCGCGCACCTGCTGGCGTTGCCGGACGAGGCGGTGCTGGCGGTGCTCGACGAGCGAGAGCGTGAGGCCTTCCGCTTCGGCTCCCGCGAGCGCGTCACCGACACCCACCTGCCCCACGTCGCCGAGCTGCCGAGGGTGTTGCCGGGGTTGTTCGCCGACGCGGCCCGGCGCTGCCTCGACGCCGGCTTCGATGGCATC
>JANRKQ010000059.1:0-60208 GCA_033763395.1 Myxococcaceae bacterium | reverse complement strand
GGCGGGGCGGCCGCCTCCTGGGCCGACGCCACGGACGACACGAGACACACGAGCGCGAGGAAGGTCCGCATGCCCGGTGCACCGAAGCACGGGGCGGGCCACCCGGGCCAGCGCGCTTCAACGTCCGAGACTTCCATCCCTGAGGGCACGCCCGGCTGGGGTCTGCGCGAACCCGGTTGCTCGCCGATCAGCCTGGCAGGCTGCGTTTCCAGGCGTCCTTCACGACGCTCCGGCCCAGGGGTGGACGATCGAACGCAGGTCCGACGCCTGGCGTGTGCGCGTGAGCCGCTACCTCGAGGCGTCGACGCCGGCGACCCAGCGCCACCGCACGGCGACGCCGTGCGGGCTCACCTGGCCATGCGACATGCGCGTGCACGGATCCGAGCGCGAGCGCAGCGTCGTGCTTCAGAGCGCTTCCGTGGGCTGTATGAGGCGAGCAGCCCAGGTCCGCCGGTCGGTTGTCGCCGAAACGAGGCGCGGCCGTGGGGTCGTCAGGTGGAGCGCTCGCTCCAAAACACGACGGCCCCCGAAACCGCGAAGGTTCCGGAGGCCGCGTGCTCCCGACGGAGCGCTTCAAAGGCCCGTCAGGGGGCGACTCACATGCCCATGCCGCCCATACCGCCCATGCCGCCACCACCGCCGGCCGGGGCCTTCTCCTCTTCGCGCGGCTTCTCAGCGACCATCGCCTCGGTGGTGAGCATCAGCGAGCTCACCGACGCGGCGTTCTGCAGCGCGCAGCGCGACACCTTCGCCGGGTCGATGACGCCGGCCGCCAGCAGGTCCTCGAACGCGCCCGTGGCCGCGTTGAAGCCGAAGGCGCCCGTGCCTTCCTTCACCTTGTTGACGATGACCGAGCCCTCGAGGCCGCCGTTCGCCGAGATCTGGCGCAGCGGCTCCTCGAGCGAGCGACGGATGATGTCGACGCCGAACTTCTCCTCGGCGTTGACCTGCACCGCCTCGAGCGCCTTGAGGCAGCGGATGTAGGCCACGCCACCACCAGGAACGATGCCCTCTTCGACGGCCGCGCGGGTCGCGTTGAGCGCGTCTTCGACGCGGGCCTTCTTCTCCTTCATCTCGGTCTCGGTGGCCGCGCCGACGTTGATCACCGCCACACCGCCGACGAGCTTGGCGAGCCGCTCCTGCAGCTTCTCCTTGTCGTAGTCGCTGGTGGTCTCGTCGATCTGCGCGCGGATCTGCTTCACGCGGGCCTCGATGTCCTTCTGGGCGCCGGCGCCGTCGATGATCGTCGAGTTGTCCTTGTCGATCTTCACCCGCTTGGCGCGGCCGAGGTCGTTCAGGGTGACGTTCTCGAGCTTGAGGCCGAGGTCCTCTGCGATCATCTTGCCGCCGGTGAGGATCGCGATGTCCTCGAGCATGGCCTTGCGGCGGTCGCCGAAGCCCGGAGCCTTCACCGCGCAGACGTTCAGCACGCCGCGGATCTTGTTCACCACGAGCGTCGCGAGCGCCTCACCCTCGACCTCTTCGGCGACGATGAGCAGCGGCTTGCCCGAGCGCGCCACCTGCTCGAGCAGGGGCAGCAGGTCCTTCATCGTCGAGATCTTCTTCTCGTAGATGAGGATGAAGGGGTCGGCGAGCTCGACCTCCATGCGATCGGGGTTGGTGACGAAGTACGGCGAGAGGTAGCCGCGGTCGAACTGCATGCCCTCGACCACGTCGAGCTCGGTCTCGAGGCCCTTGGCCTCTTCGACCGTGATCACGCCTTCCTTGCCGACCTTGTCCATCGCCTCGGCGATGATGTTGCCGATGGTGGTGTCGCCGTTGGCCGAGATGGTGCCGACCTGGGCGATGTCCTTCTTGCCCTGGGTGGGCTTGGCGAGCTTCTTGAGCTCCGCGACGATCGTCGTGACGGCCTTGTCGATGCCGCGCTTGATCTCCATCGGGTTGTGGCCGGCCGCGACGAGCTTGGCGCCCTCACGGAAGATGGCCTGCGCGAGCACGGTCGCGGTGGTGGTGCCGTCGCCGGCGATGTCAGAGGTCTTCGACGCGACCTCCTTCACCATCTGCGCGCCCATGTTCTCGAACTTGTTCTCGAGCTCGATCTCCTTGGCGACGGTGACGCCGTCCTTGGTGATCGTCGGGGAACCGAACGACTTCTCGATGACGACATTGCGGCCCTTGGGCCCCAGGGTGACCTTCACCGCGTCGGCGAGGGTGTTGACGCCGCGGAGGATCGCGTCGCGCGCGCGGGTGTCGAAGATGATGTCTTTGGCTGCCATGTGATGAGTCCTTTGGAAGTGAGGCGTGAAGAGGAAAGGGTTGGTTACTTCTCGATCACGCCGAGAACGTCTTCCTCGCGGAGGATCAGGTGCTCATCGCCTTCGATCTTGATCTCGGTGCCCGCGTACTTGCTGAAGAGAATGGTGTCGCCGGCCTTGATGTCCATCGGGCGAACCTTGCCGTCCTCGAGGATCTTGCCATTGCCGACGGCGACCACCTTGGCCTCCAGCGGCTTCTCCTTGGCGGAGTCCGGAATGATGATGCCGCCCTTGGTCTTGTTCTCCTCGGTAAGGCGCTTGACGATCAGCCGGTCGTGCAGGGGACGAATCTTCATGGGGTTCTCCTTGGGGTTGGTTTTGGACTGCGGTGAGAATTGGCACTCAAACCACGTGAGTGCCAGAGCCTTCAGGCGCGGCGGATATAACCACCGTCCCCCGGCGGTCAAGGCATGAACTGGCGCTCAGAGGCCCCGAGTGCCAACGACCCCAGGCCTGCGAATTGGCAGTCGAACCCGCCGAGCGCCAGAGTAACCACCTGGAATTCCAGTGGTCTTTTTGAATTTGGGGCCGCGTGTCGATACGCTTCCGTGACGGGAGGTCGCACGAAGGGCCTCCACGCGGGTCGCTGTCGACCCGTCGCGTCATGCAGGAGGTCACACGATGTCGCAGCTCGTCATGTCTGGGTCCCTCAAGGAGTTCTTCCGGCTGCTGCTGGGCGAGGTGGTGCAGCGCCAGCGGGTCAGCCTCGCGGAGATCACCGAGTTCTACGTGGTGAACCTGCTGTCCGAGTACGCCACGGCCGAGAAGCTCTTCACCGCCGAGCTCGAGGGGAAGAAGGACGCCGAGCCGCTGGCGGTGCTCTACACCCGGGCGCTCCAGCAGGACCGGGAGCAGCGCATTCGCACGCTCAAGCAGCTGGGCGATCAGTCGCTCTACACGGCGGGCTTCTTCCGGCAGTCGCTCCAGGATCGCGTGGTGGGAGCCGACTACTACATGCAGATGGGGCGCAAGGCCTACGCGGCGATCGCGGGTCTGTCGCCGTCGAGCTCCTTCACGTCGGTGTACCTCGAGCTCGATCAGAAGTTCGGCTCGCTCGTCGACGTGCTGAAGGAGATCGCCGCGCGGGGCCAGGTGGCCTCGGGGCCGAAGGGCCAGATGCAGGTGTTCGAGGCCTGGTCGAAGACGGGCGACACGCACCTCGAGTCGGTGCTGATCGACGTCGGCCTGTTGCCGAAGAAGAAGCTGCTGGCGAACTGACATGCTGGACGCGCTGCAGGCCCAGCTCGAGACGCTCTACGGCATCCGGTGCGCGTACCGGGCGAAGGACTTCCTGGTCGACGCCGAGGCCGCGCGGGCGCTGGGGGGCACGGGCCGATCCCGCGAGGAGCTGCTGGTGGCCGACGACGGCGAGTCGCTCGATCTCGCGCTGTACCTCGAGCCGGCGCTGCTCGAGCGCGTGAGCCGGCATGAGGCCGACGCCGAGGCGATGCTCAACGAAGAGCTGCCGGGGTTCTGCGAGGTGACCGAGGGCGTCTCGCACTTCGTCTACGTCGCGCAGACGGCGCAGCTCTCACGCCGGGTGTCGATGCTCGAGCTCGAAGCGCAGGCCGAGGTCGACAAGTTCGCGGTCTGCACGCTCTTGCGCTGGGGCACGGGCGTGACGGGCTGGGCGCAGCGGCTCATCGGCACGCTGTTCGAGCGGGTGCGGTACCACGAGGCGCTGTCGGCGCCCGAGCGCTGGCGCTACGTCGAGGCGAACCGGCTGGCGAAGCGCTACTGCACGCGGCTCTTGCCGGCGATCCGGGACGGGCGCCTCGACCGGCTGCTCTCGGAGTTGCGGCACACCTACCGCCTCGGTGCAGAGGCCAAGCTGGCCTGGTTCGCGCGTTGAGCGTGGTGGGGCCGAAGCGCATCGGACACTTGCCACGGCGGCGAAGGTGAGGCCCCACGCCGTCACCGTGAGCGGTCGCCTCGGAGCTGACGCACCTCCACCGCCGCCCGCGAGGCGCGCCCAGCGGACGTTGGAGCTCCAGCCGTCGGGCCGCTGACGCCGCACCTTCGAGGGCGTCGTTCAGGGCGAACCCGGGTGCTGTGTGCTTGGTCGAAGGCTTCGCTCGAGGGTCCTCGCGCGCTTCGGCCGGTGACGGCGGGCCCGTGGATCGATACAAGCTGTTCGTGGCATCGACGCGGGAGTTCTCAGCGGGCGGCGTGGTGGTGCGAGAGGTCGACGGCCGCTTCGAGGTCGCGGTCATCCGCCCGGCGGGCAAGACGGTGACGGCGCTGCCCAAAGGGCACATTGACCCCGGAGAGAACGCCGAGCAGGCCGCCACGCGCGAGGTCAACGAAGAGACCGGCCTCGACGCCCGGCTCGTCCAGAAGCTCGGCGACGTGAAGTACGTCTACCGATGGCGCGGGACGACGATCTTCAAGGAAGTGGCGTTCTTCCTGTTCCGCTACCAGGCGGGCGTCATCGACCAGGTGACCGAGGCGATGCGCAAAGAGGTCGACCGCGCCTGGTGGCTGCCGCTCGACGAAGCGCCGGCGCGGCTCACGTACCCTGGCGAGCGCGACATGGCCCAGAAGGCGCGCGCGGCCCTCTCCCCGAACCCGCCCCTGGAGTCTCCGTGATGCTCTCGTTCGCCCTCGCGTTGGTCGTCTCGCAGACCGCCCCGCCCATCGCCCCGGCGCCGGAGGGGGCTACGACGACGCTGGTGCCGTCAGCCGAGGTGATGCGGCCGCCTCCGAACGAGCCGCCCGAGGTCGCGGCCTTCGCCAGCTTCCTCGACAAGCACCTGCTCACCTTCGACATCGATCAGACGACCGGGCTCAAGGTGCGGCAGCGCGAGCGCCTCTTCTCGCTGCGCGATGACGACTTCGCCGACGCGTTCAAGCTGGTGCCCGAGGCGTTCACCTCGGCGCAGAAGGCGCATGAGGCGTTTCGCCTGGCGAACATCTTCCAGATCGTCGGCTTGTCGGTCTCGGGGCTGTCGTTGGCGGTGGTGGTGCTGGCGCCGCTGCTCATCTCGGGAGGCGCGTTCCTGCCCTTGCTCGCGGCGGGCCTCATCGGCTCGCTCGTCGCCCTGGTGCTGGTGGTGGTGGCCGTGCCGTTCGCCATCACGGCCAACACCGCGTTCATGAGCGCGGTGGCCTCGTACAACAAGGGGCTGCTCGACCTGCGGCCGATGCCCCCGGGCGGACCGGGCGCGGTGCCGCAGGGTGTTCAGATTCCGCTGCCCTGAGGCCCGAGCCGTACCCCGCACAGACGAACGCCCCTCCCGCGCGAACGGGAGAGGCGTCTGGTCGACGAACGCGTCGTCGATGAGCGTCAGCCGCGGGCGGAGGGCGCGTCGTAGCGGCCCATGAGCGCCTGGCGGACGTCGCGGTCGAAGCGCACGCGGCCGGTGGCGACCTCGCGCAGCGACAGCACGCAGGACTTGTTCTTCGAGGTCTCGACCATCGGGCGGGCGCCGGCCATCAGCTGACGCGCGCGCTTCGAGGCGAGCAGCACGAGGGCGAAGCGGTTGTCGACGTGGGGAAGCGCATCTTCAACGGTGACGCGGGCCATGGTGACTCCTGGTGTCGGGAAACGAACGGCGGTCCTTAGGCCCCGGGGCGGGGCACGTCAAGGCTGCCACGCACGGCTGTCGAGTCCTTTCGGGGGCTCGCTCCGAAGGCGTCACGGGGTGCCGGCGTCGGGGACGGTGCAGGCCCCCTCGGGGGGCGGAGCGCCGAGGCCCGCGCTGCACCGCTGGGAGAGCTCGGCGCAGTCCTGTCCCGCGTTGGCGGCGCAGGCGGCCTCGAGCTCCTGGCAGCGGGCCGTGAAGGCGGCGCCCAGCGCGTCGTGCACGCAGGTGCGAGCCGTGTCGCGGCAGCTCTGGGCGTCGGTGCCAGCGGCGAGGCAGGCCTGCGCGGTCGCCTGGCACTGCTGCACCGCCGCGTCATCGAGCGCCACCGGGCCGCGGTGGCCTCCACGGCCGCGTCCATGCGGCCCACGCCCACCGGGGCCACGGGCTCCGCCATCAGCGCGATCGCCCGGCGGCGGGCCAAACAGGCCGCCTGGGGGGCCTCCCTCGGGCCGTGCGTGGCCGTCGTCGTTGCCCCGGCAGCCCCCATCACGTCCCCCGGGCGGTCCGCGCCGGGGCAGCCGCTCAGGCAGGCAGGCCTCGAGCGCCGTACGGCACCCGCCGACGTCAGCGCCGCTCTGGGCCGCGCACGTCCGGAAGGTCTCGAAGCACCCGTCGACAGCGGTGTTCGAGGCCTGCGCGTCGCACTGGGCGGTGATCAACGCGGCGGACTCGGAGGCGACGTCGACGAGCGTGTCGACGCCACACGCGGGGAGGAGGAAGACGGCCAGGGCAGGGGACAAACGAGACATGTGCGGTTCACCTTTCGTTCGAGACCAGCGAGAGGCGCGGCCCTCTCGAGCGGGTGGTGTGAGGCACGCGGAGAAACCGATCACCGCGCGGTGCGAAGGGGCGCGAACGAGCCGCCGAGCTGCAACATCGGCCGGACCGTCCACGGGCGCGGGTCATCGACGTCTCCGCCAGGCATCGGCGGCGGAGCACGGGGTGGCCGCAGGTCGCCGTCGACGGTGAGGGCTGCGAACAGATTGACGCTCTCGCCCACCGGCAGTCTCCAGGTGAGCAGGCCACTGACGATCGGCGCGACGGCGAGGCGCGCCTCGCCAGGCCGCAAGAGCTCTCCCTCACGCTGGAAGCGCGCGAACCTGAACACGTCGACGCCACCGCCGGCGCCCGCCTCGAGGCGACCGAACCGCCCGCGGATGATCTCGAGCTGGAGGAACAAGCGCGGCGAGACGAGCTGGCCGCGCAGGGCGACGACGTCACCGACCAGATCGAAGCCGGGCTGGTAGCTGACGGTCAGCATCAGGCCCGGGAGCTGAAGCCCGAGCGGGAGCGTGAAGAGCGCGTGGAGCGAGGCGCCGAAGTCGACCACCGACGCTCCACCGGTGAGGCGCGGGCCGAGACCGAGGCCGAACTCGAGCCCGAACCGGGAAGGCGGGCGCGGAGGCGGTGCCGTCGCCTCCTCGGCGGGCGGGAGCGCGCCCGCCGCCTTGATGGGCTGCCGAGGCGGGTCGGTGTGCAGGAGCACCTCGATGGCCGACGCGATGAGCGCCGCGGCCGTCTCGATGCGGACGTCGGCGACGAGCTCCGGGGCGAGGCTCCGGCGAATCGTGACGGCGCGCGAGGGGCTGTCGATCACCAACTGTCCCGAGGTGAGATCGGCCTCGACGAAGGCGAGGACGTCTCCGCTCGACGTCGGCGTCAGCCCCACCTTGAGGCGCCCGAGCATCTCCGCGAGGCTGGCTTCGAACCCGGGCGGCGGGGCTGGCGTGGTGGGCTTGAGAAAGACCGTCGGGCCCGCGAGGCACGGCGCGGCCAGCAGCACCAGAAGCAGGAGGCACCGTGAGCTGCGAGGAGCGGGCGCGTTGGGCCGCACCACCCGTGGGCTCAGGCAGAGTGCTGGGCTCGGCGTCATGGCGCGCGGTGCAGCTCCCTTTCGTGGGCCGTCACGGCACCGTGGTGGCCTCGAGACGCTCCTTCGCACGACGCGCGTGAATGGAGGCAGGGAATTCTCGCAGGAGCTGCTCCCACGCCGCGCGCGCCCTCCCATCGTTGAGCGCGTCGAGCGCCATGGCCCGGTGCGCGAGGGCGTCTTCCCGGAGCGCCGAAGGACCCCCATCGAGGGTCGCCTCGAGCTCGCGCAGCCCTTCGTCTGGGCGTCCGAGGTCGAGCAGGAGCCGCCCCAGCACCGCGTGGGCCACGGTGGCTTCGGGTGACCGGGGGAAGCGCTCGGCGAGCGTGCGGTAGAGGCGCTCGGCCGTCTCCCGATCGCCGGCCGTTCGTGCCGCCGTGGCCTCGCGGAACAGGCTCGCGGCCGTCGGCGCGGCTTCAGGAGGGGCGAGCGTCGGTGGTGCGGTCGGAGCGACCTTCGCGGCCCTTTGCGCGGGGTCGAGGCGGGCCGGTGCCTTCGCTGTGGTGGGCTGTGGCTCCGTTGGAGCGGGTCGCGGTTCGACCTCGGGCGTCCCGTCGGCTGGCGCGGGGGCGGTGGCTGGGGCGGCCTCCATCGGCGGAGGCAGAGAGACCCGTCCGCGAGGCGCGTCACTTCGTCCCGGCTCGGGTGTGGGCTCGGGCGTGGCCACCGGCCGTACGAGCCCAAGCATCGCCGCGAGTGGAGGCGCCAGGCGCAACGCCGCGAAACTCCCGAAGCCCACCAGCGCGACGGCGGCGGCGACGAGAGCGACGGGCGGCCTCGCGCGACGAGGAGGCGGAGGGGCCGTGGGAAGGCCCGCAAGCGCCCGGGTGACGAGATCGTCGATGTGCGGGACTCCCGCGGGCAGGGCGGCGAAGTCGGCGCGGGCCTGCAGCTCGAAGCGGCACGCGGGGCACGCCGCGAGGTGCGCGTCGAGATGCTCCTTTTCTGCAGGAGACAGCGTGCCGGCAGCGGCGCGATCGAGCAGCACTTCCGGGTGCAGGTCGGGCGCCGTCATGGTGCGGGCTCCAGCAGCTCGAGCAGGGTGGGGTCGGCCTCGATGCGCTCCATCAGGGCCTCCTTGGCCAGGCGAATGCGGCTGCGGACGGTGTTCAGCGGCACGCCCGTCGTGGCGGCCACCTCGCCGAGGGAGAAGCCCAGGACGACCCGCAGCGCGAGCGTCTCGGCCTGAACCTCGGGCAGGGTCCCCAACAGCTCCCGAATGGCCGCCCGGCGCTTCTCCGCGAGCACCTGATCGACGGCCGTGCGCGCATCGCTGAAGAGCGTGTCGACCTCGATGGCGTCATCGGTCCGGGACGCGCGGGTGGTCTGCCGGCGGCGCGCGGCGAGGGCGAAGCGTGTGGTGATCGAGTTGGCGAAGTGGGCAGGCGCACATTCCCCGCGGAAGGACGGGAGCGCCTGCACGAGCGCGATCATCGACTGCTGGGCCACGTCGTCGACGTCAGGGTGGCCGCGCCCCAACAGCGCGTGGGCGGTGCGCAGCATGCCCGGCGCCACGAGGCGCAGCAGCTTCGCGGTCGCGTCGGTGTCTCCACGCGCCGCGCGCTCGGCGAGCGACTCAGGCGTGGGCGGAGCGGCGGGAAGGGCCATGGACGCCAGTGGGTGTTCGGCACCGGCCAAAACCGATCATGACGCCCGGACGCCCACAGAAACAACCGTGAATTCAATATTTTATCGATGTCGCCAAAGTCTGCACACGCACGGCCCGTCACGGGTCTGACGCCCCTGACAGGGGTGTATCCAATGGTTCGATGGGCTTCGGTTCTGGTGATGGTGGGCGCGCTGCCGGTGCTGGCGGCGGCTCCGACGGTGACGACGAACAGCGCGACGAGCGTGCAGGCGACGCAGGCGGTGCTGAACGCCACGGGCAACCCGGGCAGTGAGGCCACCACCGGTTGGTTTCGCCACGACACGGTGAGCCCGGGGACCTGCAACGACACCTTCGGCACGCGCGTGCCGGCGACGAGCGGTACGTCGCTCGGCAGCGGCTCGGCCAACGTCGCGTACCAGATCACCACCACCGGCCTCTTGCCGGGCACCACGTACTTCTTCTGCGCCATCGTCCAGAACGCGTCGGGCACCGCGTTCGGTTCGCTGCTGTCGTTCACCACCCCCGCCCTCGCGCCGACGGTCTTCACGCAGGCCGCCACCATGGTGACGAGCTCGACCGGCGTCCTCAACGGCTCGGCGACGCCGAACGGCGCTCCGTCGACCGGCTACTTCCGCTACTGGACCTTCAACCCCGGCTCGTGTTTCTCGGGCTCCGGCATCCGGGTGCCGTCGAGCGGCGGGTCGGCGCTCGGCAGCAGCAACACCTCGCAGAACTACTCGCAGACGATCTCGGGCCTGACGCCCGGAACGCAGTACTGGTACTGCGCGTTCGCCGACAACTCCCAGGGCAGCGGCAACGGTGTGGTGCTGTCGTTCAACACGTTGGTGGCTGCGCCGGTGGTGACGACGAGCAGCGCTTCGTCGGTGGGATCGACGAGCGCCACCCTGAGCGGCTCCGGCAACCCGAACGGCGCGTCGACGACGGGCTGGTTCCGCATCGCCACCAGCAATCCGGTCACCTGCAACGACGCCTTCGGGACGCGGGTACCGACGGCCTCGGGGACCAACCTTGGCGCCGGCACCTCGGCGCAGTTCTTCAGCCAGTCGTCGACGGGCCTGTCGCCCGGCACGCAGTACTGGTTCTGTGCCATCGCGCAGAACTCCGAGGGCACCTCGTTCGGCGCGGTGCAGACCTTCACCACGCCGGCGGCGCCGACGCTCACGACGGACGCCGAGACGCTCCTCACCGCCACCTCCGCGCGCCTCAACGGCACGGGCACGCCGAACCTCAGCTCGACGACGGCCTGGTTCCGGTACTCGACGGTGAACCCTGGCGTGTGTGACGACTTCTTCGGCTTCCGCGTGCCGTCGAGCTCGTTCAGCAATGCCTCGCTCGGCGCCGGCACCACGCCACAGCCATACGCGTTCGACGTGAGCGGACTCGTGCCCGGTACGACGTACTACTTCTGCGCCATCGCGCAGAACGGCGTCGGCACCACCTTCGGCGGGGTTCGGAGCTTCACCACGCCAGCCGCGGCGCCGCTCGTCTCGACTGGCTCCGTCACCTCGCTCACCGGCACGACGCTGACGTTCAACGGCTCGGCGAACCCGCGCGGGGCGACCGCGACGGCATACTTCCGCTACTCGACCACCAGCCCGGGCAGCTGCAACGACACGTTCGGCACGCGGGCTCCGGCGTCTGGCGGCACCAACCTGGGCGCGGGCAACACCTCGGTCGCCTTCGCCGAGAACGTCACCGGCCTCTCGCGCGGCACGACGTACTTCTTCTGCGCCATCGCCACCAACGCGGTCGGCACCTCGTTCGGGAGCCTCTCGTCCATCACCACCCCGAACGTCCCCACCGTGACGACGTCGACGGTCTCGAGCCTCACCAACACGAGCGCGATCCTCAACGGCTCGGTGAACCCGAACGGCGCGAACGCGACGGCGTACTTCCGGTACTCCACCTCCAACCCTGGCACCTGCAACGACACCTTCGGCACCCGCGCGCCGACGACGGGCGGCACGTCGATCACGTTCAACAGCTCGTACACGCAGACGATCACCGGCCTGACGCCGCTGACCCAGTACTTCTATTGCGCGATCGCGACGAATGCCGAAGGCACGGGCTTCGGCACGGTGCAGATGTTCACGACGCCCGATCTGCCCAGCATGGTGACGAACGCGGCGTCATCGGTGACGACGTCGTCCGCCGTGCTCAACGGGAGCGGCAACCCGAACCTCTCGAGCGCCTCGGGCTGGTTCCGCTACTCGACGGTGAGCCCCGGCACCTGCAACGACAGCTTCGGCACGCGGCTGCCCAGTTTCTCGAGCACCTCGCTCGGCTTCGGCAACACCCCGGTGCCGTACTCGCAGACGGTCACGGGCCTCTTGCCCGGCGTCACGTATTTCTATTGCGCCATCGGCTCGAACGGCGTCGGAACCTCGGTTGGCGCGGTGCAGTCGTTCACCACGCTGCCGGCGATCCCCTCGGTGGGGACGGGGTCGGCCACGCTGGTGACGGGCACCACGGCAACCTTGAACGGCACGGCGAACCCGGGCGGCGCGGCCACTACGGCGTTCTTCCGCTACTCGACGACGAACCCGGTGACCTGCAACGACACCTTCGGCACCCGCGCGCCGACGATGGCGGGCACGGCGCTGGCGGCAGGGAACACGACGTCCTCCTTCAGTGAGGCGATCTCGGGCCTCACGCCGGGCACGACGTATTTCTACTGCGCGCTGGCGACGAACTCGGCCGGCACCGGCTTCGGGAGCGTGCTGTCATTCACCACGCCCAACACGCCCACGGTGACGACGTTCGCGCCCTCGAGCGTCACGGGCACGAGCGCGAGCTTCAACGGCCAGGCGAACCCGCTCGGCGCCTCGGCCATCGGGTACTTCCGCTACGGCGTGACGGATCCCGGCGTGTGCAACGACTCCTACGGCACGCGGGCGCCGGTCTCGAGCGGCACGGCGTTGGGCGGGGGCTTCTCGGCCGTGGGCTTCAGCACGTCGGTGACGGGGCTCTCGCCGGGCACCACATATTACGTCTGCGCGCTGGCCTCGAACTCGGTCGGCGTGGGCGTGGGCGCGGCGTTGACGTTCACCACGCCGGCGTCTCCGGCGGTGACGACGTTGCCCGCCACCTCGGTGACGGCCACCTCGGGCACGCTCAACGCCACCGGCATTCCCAACGGGAGCGCCGCCACCGGCTGGTTCCGCTACTCGACGACGAACCCGGGCACGTGTGACGACACCTTTGGCACGCGCGCGCCGTCGTTCGGTGGCACCACCCTGGGCTCTGGCATGTCCACGGCGTCGTTCTCGGTGACGCCCGCGGGCCTGCTGCCGGGCACGACGTATTACTACTGCGCGCTGGCCTCGAACTCGGTCGGCACCGGCGTCGGGAGCGTGCTGTCGTTCACCACGCCCGCGCTGCCGCCGCTCGTCACCTCGGCCTCGACGAACTTCATCTCGGACACGGGCGCGACGCTGAACGGCTCGGCGACCCCGCGCGGCGATGCCACCACCGCCTGGTTCCGGTTCTCGGCGACGAACCCCGGCACCTGCAACGACACGTTCGGAACGCGCTCGCCCGCCACCGGGGGCACCAACGTCGGCGCCGGGAACGCCGCGCAGGCCTTCACGCAGGTGCTCACCGGCCTCACGCCGAGCACCACGTACTACTGGTGCGCCATCGCGCAGAACGGGCAGGGGACGTCGCTGGGTGCCGTGGTGAGCTTTACGACCGTGGCGCTGCCCACCGTGCTGACGCAGGCCGCGTCTCCGGTGACGTCGACGAGCGCGACGCTCAACTCGTCGATCACCGCCAACGGCACCAGCACGACGGCGTGGTTCCGCTTCGCCAACACCAACCCCGGCGCGTGCAACGACACGTTCGGGACGCGCACGCCCACCTCGAGCGGCACGAACATCGGCGCGGGCCTCTCCCCGGTGACGGACGCGCGCTCGATCGCGGGGCTCCTGCCCGGCAACCAGTACTGGTTCTGCGCCATCGCCTCGAACACCATCGGCACGCAGCTCGGCGCGCTCCTCTCGTTCACCACGCCGCCGCAGGTGCCCACCGTCACCACCACCGCGCCCACCAGCCTCACGGCGACGACTGGCACGCTGACGGGCTCGGCGAACCCGAACGGCGCCGCGGCGACGGCCTGGTTCCGTTACTCCACGGCGAGCCCGGGCGTGTGCAACGACGGCTTCGGCACGCGCGTACCCGCGACAGGCGGCACCGCCATTCCATTCGGCAACAGCCCGGTCAACTTCACCGAGAATGTCACCGGGCTCGCGGCGGGTACGACGTACTACGTGTGCGCCATCTCGCAGAACTCGGTGGGCATCGCCTACGGCTCCGTCTTCACCTTCACCACGCCGGGCGTCCCCACGGCGAACACCGTGCTCGCGTCGTCGATCACCAGCAGTGGAGCGCTCCTCAACGGCACCGGTGTACCGAACCGCGCGGACGCCACGGGCTGGTTCCGCTACTCGACGACGAACCCGGGCACCTGCAACGACACCTTCGGCACGCGCGCGCCGGCCACGGGGGGAGACGCGCTCGGCAACGGCACCAGCGCGGTGTCGTACTCCGAGTCCATCACCGGGCTCTCGGCGGGCACGACGTACTTCTACTGCGCGATCGTCTCGAACGTCGTCGGCACGGCCTTCGGAACGGTGCAGCAGTTCACCACGCTGAACGCGCCGACGGTGACGACGGGCATGGCCAGCAGCGTGACGGCCTCGAGCGCGACGTTGAACGCGACGGCGAACCCCAACAACGCCAGCTCGACGGGCTGGTTCCGCTACTACACGGTTGATCCAGGCACGTGCGTCGACTCGGGCGGCGTGCGCGCTCCGACGTCGGGCGGTACTGCGCTGGGCGCGGGCACCATGGCGGTGCCGTACACGGCGGCGACGGGCTTCCTCTCGGCGGGCACCACCTACTGGGTGTGTGCGTTCGCTTCGAACACGGCGGGCACGTCCGTCGGTCTGCCGGTGAGCTTCGTGACGCCGGGGCCGCCGACGGTGACGACGTCGGCCGTCACCACCTTCGACTCGAACAGCGCCACCTTCGAGGCGACCGTCAACCCGAACCTGGGCGCGACGACGGCGTGGTTCCGCTACACGACGAGCTTCATCTCGAGCTGCACCGACACCTTCGGCACGCGCGTTCCGCTGGCTGGCATCTCGGTGGGCGCGGGCTCGATGGTGCAGCCGGTGTCGCAGCCGGTGACGGGCCTGGCCTCGGCGACGACCTATTACTACTGCGCCATCGCGCAGAACTCGGCGGGCACGCGCTTCGGCACGGTGCGGACGTTCACCACCACCGCCGCGCCCTTCGTCAGCACGTCCGCGGCCACGTCGGTCACGGCCACCACCGCCACGCTGAATGGCTCGGTCAACCCGCGGGGCCAGGCGGCGACGGGGTGGTTCCGCTACGCCACCACGAGCCCCGGCACCTGCAACGACATCTTCGGCACGCGCGCGCCGGTGATGGCCATCGCGCTGGGCAGCGGTTCGACGTCGGTGGCCCTCTCGGAGCCCCTCACCGGCCTCACCGCCGGCACGACGTACTACTACTGCGCCATCGCCGAGAACGCGGTGGGCACCGGCTTTGGCAGCGTGCTGTCGTTCACCACGCCGGGTGCGCCCACCGTCGTCACCAACGCGGCCTCGTCGGTGCTGGGCTCGACGGCGACGCTCAACGGCTCGGCGACGCCGAACCTCTCGGCCAGCACGGGGTGGTTCCGCTACGCGACGACGAACCCGGGCACGTGTGACGACACCTTCGGCACGCGCGCGCCGGCCACGGGTGGCACGTCACTGGGCAGTGGCACCGCGCCGGTGGCCTTCACCCAGTTCTTGAGCGGGCTGGCCTCGTCGACGCAGTACTGGTTCTGCGCCATCGCGCAGAACGCCGAGGGGACCCGGTTCGGATCGATCCAGACGTTCACCACGCTCGCAGCGCCGGTGGTGACGACGAACCCGCCCACCAGCGTCACGGCGAGCACCGCCATCTTCAACGGCTCGGGGAACCCGAACGGGGCGACGTCGACGGGCTACTTCCGGCTCTACACGACGAACCCCGGCACCTGTGCGGACTCGGGCGGCACGCGCGTGCCCTTCAGCGGCGGGAGCGCGCTCGGCAGCGGCACCACCGCGCAGCCCTTCTCGCAGACCTTCTCGGGCCTCACCTCGGGCACCTCGTACTGGGTGTGTGCCTTCGCCTCGTCGGCGGTGGGCGTGGGCGCGGGGACGCCGGTGACGTTCGACACGCCGGGCGCTCCGGCCGTGGCCACCCTGGCGGCGACGGGCGTCTCGAGCAGCGTCGCGACCCTCAACGGCACGGCCACGCCGCGCGGCTCGGACACCACGGGGTACTTCCGCTTCAGCACCATCAACCCCGGTTCGTGCAACACGTCCTTCGGGGCCCGGGCGCCGGTGAGCGGTGGCACCCTGGTGCCGTCGGGCTCGACGGCGACGCCCTTCACCGCGTCGCTGTCGGGGCTGTCACCGAACACGACGTACTTCTTCTGCGCCATCGCGCAGAACGCGGTGGGCACCACGCTCGGCTCGGTGCTGTCCTTCACCACGCCGACGGGCCCCACCGTGACGACGGGCAGCGCCTCGGCCGTCACCAGCACCTCGGCCACGCTCAACGGCGCCGTCAATCCGCTCGGTGACGCCACCACGGCCTGGTTCCGCTTCAGCGCGGTGAACCCCGGTGCGTGCAACGACACCTTCGGGAGTCGGGCCCCGGTGACGGCGATCTCGGTGGGGAGTGGCACGTCGGCGCAGCCGATCTCCACGGCGCTCAGCGGACTCTCGGCGGGCACCACGTATTACTTCTGCGTCATCGCGCAGAACGGCAACGGCACGGGCCTCGGCTCCGTCGGCACGTTCTTCACGCCCGGCGCACCGACGGTCACCACCACGGCGGCGTCGAACGTCACGGCGACCGGCGCGCTGGTGGGCGCCACCATCAACGCCAACGCCGACGCCACTACGGCGTGGGTGCGTTACGGCACCACGAGCCCCGGCGCCTGCAACGACACCTTCGGCACGCGCTTCCCGGCGACGGGCGGCACCGCGATGGGCAGCAGCACCACCGCGCAGACGTTCACGTCGAACCTGTCGGGCCTGACGGGCGGCACCACGTATTTCTACTGCGTCGTCGCGCAGAACGGCGTGGGCACTTCCTTCGGAGCGGTGTTGTCCTTCACCACGCTGGCAGCGCCCGCGGTGACGACGATCGCCGCGAGCAGCGTGTCGTCGAACGGCGCCACGCTCAACGGCTCGGGCGTCGCCTTCGGCGCGGCCACGACCGGCTGGTTCCGCTACGCCACCACGAGCCCCGGCACCTGCAACGACACGTTCGGCACGCGCGCGCCCACCTCGGGCGGCTCGGCGCTGGGCACGGGTGGAACGGCGCAGCCCTTCGCCCAGGCGGTGACGGGCCTCTCGCCGGGCGTGACGTACTTCTTCTGCGCCATCGCGCAGAACAGCGTCGCCACCACGTTTGGCGCGGTGTTGCAGTTCACCACTGGCGCGGCGCCTCCGTCGGCGACCACGCTGCCCGCGGCGATGGTGACGGGTGGGAGCGCGACGCTCAACGGCTCGGGCCTCGCGAACGGAACGGCGTCGACGGGTTTCTTCCGGTACGGCGTCACCAACCCGGGCAGCTGCACGGACACGTTCGGCACGCGCGCGCCGGCAACCGGTGGCACGCCGATTCCGGTGGGCGCGACGGCGACGAGCTTCTCCGAGGCGCTCATGGGGCTGATGCCGGGCACGACGTACTTCGCCTGCGCGGGCGCCACTTCGTCGGCCGGCACCACCTTCGGGGCGGTCGTCACCTTCACCACGCCGCGCACGCCGACGGTGACGACGGGCACCGGTCAGCCGACCTCGGGCACGCAGGCCACGCTCTCGGGCACGGTGGCGGCCAGCGGAGGCGCCGATGGTGTCGCCTACGTCCGCTACGGCACGACGAACCCGGGCACGTGCAACGACACCTTCGGCACCCGGTTCCCGGCGATCGGCGGCGCGACGTTCCCCGCGGGGGCGATGAACCAGCCCTTCAGCCACGTCGTCACGGGCCTGACGCCCGGCACGCGGTACTTCTTCTGCGCGGCGGCGAGCAACGTCGTGGGCGTGGCCTTCGGCTCGGTGCAGGGCTTCACCACGCCCGGCGCTCCCGTCGTCACCACCTCGTCGGCGTCGCTCACCAATGGCCCGATGCCCCGGCTCAACGGCGTGGTGAACCCGACGGGCGCGCCGACGGTGGCGTGGTTCCGCATCGCGACGGCCGATCCCGGCGCGTGCAACGACACCTTCGGCCGCCGGGTGCCTGCGGCGGGTGGCACCTCGGTGCCCGCGGGGACGAACGACGTCAACTTCGGCGAGGTGGCCGCGGGCCTCGAGCCCGGCCGCACGCACTGGTTCTGCGCCATCGCCGAGAACCCGCTGGGCAAGCGCTTCGGCCAGGTGTTGCAGTTCAACTCGTTCGCGCCGGCGCCGATCGTCCGCACCGGTGACGCCATCGACGTCGAGGCGACGAGCGCCACGCTGCGCGGGTCGGTCAACCCGAATGGGACAGCCGCGACCGGCTGGTTCCGGATCTCGGAGACCCGCCCGATGGCCTGTGACGACAGCTTCGGCACGCGCGTGCCCACGATGGATGGGGTGGCGCTCGGTGACGGCGCCGAGGTGCCGCTGTCGCTGGCGGCGATGGGGCTCAAGTCGAGCACCCGGTACTTCGTCTGCGCCATCGCATCGAACCTGGGTGGCGCTGCGTTCGGAGACGTTCGCGAGTTCACGACGAAGCCCGCGCCGCCGTCGGTGAAGACGATCGCCGCGACGCAGCAGCCTGACGGGAGCTTCCTCCTCACGGGCACCGTCAACCCACAGGGGCTCACCACGTCGGCGTCGTTCAAGTACAGCACCACGCGGGCGCAGAGCTGCGCGACGTTGCCGAACGCGTCGCGCGTTCCGGCCCTCGGCAACACCCTGGCGCCCGGCTTCACCGAGGTGCCGCAGCAGGAGCTTCTCAAGGGCCTGGCGCCCGGGGAGTACTTCTTCTGCATGTTCGCCACGAGCGAGGCCGGCGAGGGCAACGGTGAGGTGCAGTCCTTCGTGGTCGAGGGGCCAATGATGATGCAGGGCTGCTCGTGTACGACGGGGCTCGAGGGCACTGGCGCTTCCGCGGTGCTGGCGCTGACGCTCGCGCTGGGCCTGCGTCGCCGCCGGGTTCGCTGAAGTTGGTGAGGCTCAGCCGATGGTTCGCGCGGCGGCGCGCTCGAAGAGGTCCGATGGAACGAGCGGGAAGATCTCTCCGCGAGTTCCCTCGATCCACTCCCACGCGCCGGCGGGGCGCCACAGCAGCCCGAAGCGCGCTTCAGGGAAGGCCACCACCAACGCCGTCGTTTCGTCATGCTGTTTGCCGCGCGCGAGAACGCGGGTGAGGTCCGCACGGCCGAGGCCGAGTCGCTCGAACGCGGACAGGGCATCGAGGTGACACATCGTCTCGTCGAGCGCGGTCACGAAGGCTGCCGCGGCAGCAGCGCCGTGGGTCTTCAGCAGCGCGCGGGTGCACGCGCGGGCGAGCCCGGGCCGTCCGACGGACAAGGAGCCCCACTTGCAGTCCTTCACTGCCACGAGGAGCGACGAAGCGACGTCCCATCGAACGTCCTGGAGCTCGCGCATGAGCCGGCGATATCGGGCGACTTCGAAGTCTGACCGCAGCAGCGCGAGAATGCGCGTGACGATGGCGTGCTCTTCGGTGCCGAGAGCCGGGAGGGCCTGCGTGCCGCAGAAGAAGGCGAGATCCTCATGGCGCCGGGACGTCAGTCGGGGGGGCGCACCCCCGAGATGCGGTTCGTGGATTGGCCGATGCGCCGCGGGCACTACCTTCTGTGCGGCCTCGAGGATTGCGTGCATGAAAGGAGCAATCATCAGAAACCGCGCGGCGTCCCGATGTCCACCCGGTCCTCGTGGTGGCACGCTGCGCACCGCCGCCCCCGTCCTTCTCGGTGAGGGCCTTGCCGGCCGTCTCCATGCCTCCTTCCACGAGCGTGGTACGCCGAGCCTTCCGTCTCGACGTTCAACGGCGTGGTAGTTCCTCGGGGAGATCGGCGCGCTCAGCCGTTGGCGCGTCTCCCTCGGCGAAGACGCATCGGTTCGAGCGCTGTCGCCCGCGACGCGGTCTCAGCTCAGTCGCGAGGGATCGATACCGTCCGTGCTGAGCTGCGATGGCGTGGCGCGCTCGGCCACCGTGCCGGGCGGGTGCTGGAACCAGCCAGCGCCATCTTCCTGCTCCGGCCGCTGCCGCACCTTGAGAATGGTGAACATGCCGCCCATGTCGATGAGGCCGAACGGCCCCTGGCCGCCCTTCATCGGAATGGAGTTCGTCGGTACGGGCATGCCCATCTCGTCCATGCCAGCCATTCCGTCGTGGCCCATCGTCATGTAGCCGGGCACCAGGGCCCGCACGCGCGCGTCGATGGCCTTCGCGTCGGCGCCCACCATCACCGGGAAGCCGTGCCCCATCTGGTTCATCACGTGATGGGTCATGTGGCAGTGCATCGCCCAGTCTCCGGGCTCGGTGGGGACGAACTCGAAGACGCGCACGGTGCCGACGGGGACGAGGAACGTCGTTTCCCACAGCCGCGCCGAGGCGGGCACCTCTCCGCCGTCGGTCCAGGTGAGCTGCGCGCGCACCCCGTGCAGGTGAATCGGGTGGTGATCCATCGGAGAGAGGTTGCCGATGCGCACGCGCACGCGCTCGCCCACGCCCATCACCAGCGGCGCGGTGCCGGGGTACGCCTTCGAGTTGAACGTCAGCACGTTGAAGTCGTTCATCGCGTTCGGATTCGGCCGCGCGGCGCCGGGCTTCACGGTCCACTCGTGGGACATGAGCACGAAGTCGCGATCGACCTTCGGCCCGGTCGGCACCTTCGGGTGCACGACGATCATGCCGTTCATGCCGAGCGCCATCTGCGTCATCTCGTCGGCGTGCGGGTGGTACATGAACGTGCCCGCGTCCTTGAAGGTGAACTCGTAGACGAAGGTCTCTCCGGTAGGGATCGCGCGCTGGGTGAGGC
Organism: Myxococcaceae bacterium; assembly: GCA_033763395.1. Classification (GTDB taxonomy): domain Bacteria; phylum Myxococcota; class Myxococcia; order Myxococcales; family Myxococcaceae; genus Xiheimicrobium. The sequence goes on along the minus strand of JANRKQ010000059.1, from coordinate 39,786 downwards.
CGGCGACCCCGTCCATCCCATTGGGAAGGATGACGCCGTGCCAGTGCACCGACGTCACCTCGCGCAGGCGGTTGGTGACGTAGAGCCGCACGCGATCGCCCTGGGTCACCTCGATGGTGGGGCCGGGGGTCGACCCGTTGTACCCCCACGCCTTGATCCGCAGGCCGGGCGCGAGCTCGTGATCGAACTCGCCCGCCACGAGGTGGCCCACCTTCACGCCGCCGACCGTCTTCAGGGGGAGCGTCGACCCGTTCGGGGTCACCACCGCGCGCTGACCACCCGGCGCCACCACGGGCTGCGTCGTCGCTACGGCCTTCGCGAGCGCGTCTTTGGCGACGCCCATCGCGCCGGCGGCCAGGGTCATCTGCATCAACGTTCGTCGGTTCATGATCAGTGCCCTGCCGGATCCATCGAGGGAGCGGCCAGGCTCGAAGGCAGCGAGGCCATGCTTCGCAGCGGCGTCGAGCGCCCCGCGAGCAACAGGTCGAACGAGGCGCGCGCCTTCCAGTAGTCGAGCGTCGCGTCGACCTGCGCGATGGCCGCCTCGGTGACGCCGCGCTGCACCTGGAGGAGCTGGAACACGCCGACCGTCATCGCGTTGTACTGGAGCAACGTCTCGTCGAGCTGTTTCTGCCGGGCCGGCACGAGCCGCTGGGCATAGTGGCGGGCGCGGCGACCGGCGGACTCGACCCGGTTCGTCGTCTGCCGCACCGTGGAGCGCACGTTGACCGCGAGGGCCTCGGCGCGGGCGCGCAGCGCGTCGTACTCACTCTGAGCCGACAGCTGCCGGCCCTGCTGGCGGTCGAACACCGGCAGACCGATGCCGACGTGGGCGCCGAGCTCCCAGAGATCGGCGTCGCGCTCGCCGTGGAAGCCCGCGGTGAGGTGCGGGAGCCAGCCCTCGGTGCGCGCGAGCCCGACCTTGCGGCTGGCCGACTCGGCGCGGCGCTCGAGCTCGAGCAGCTCGAGGCTCGAGGTGAGGGCGCGCTTCTCGCCGTCGCTCAGATCGCCATCGTCGGCCGGAATGGAGAGGGGCCCAGCCACGGACCAGGCCGCGCGCGCGCCGTGGAGGCCCAGGCGGCGGGTCAGCGCCTCCTTCGCGTCGAGCAGGGCGTTCTCGGCCTCGGCCACCTGAACGCGGGCGAGCTCGACGGCGGCGAGTTCGTTCGCGAGGTCGACCGCCGGCAGGTTGCCCGCCTTCGTCAGCTCGACGGCCGCCGCGTACGAGGCCTGCTGGCTCGAGAAGGCGCGCAGGCGCAGCTCGAGCTTCTGCTGGAGCGCCTGCACCTCGAAGAAGGCCACCCGCGTCTGCCACGCGAGATCGAGGAGGAAGCCCGTGGCCTTGAGCCGCTCGGCCTCGAGGTGGGCCTCGGCCACCGACGCGCGCAGGGGCGCGAGGATCGTCTGCGACACCGACAGCTCGAGGCCGATGTCGAGCTGGGTCGGCTGGGGGCCGCCGGGCGCGCGGAGCTCGAGGTCCATCTCGGGGTTCGGCAGGAGCCCGGCCTGCACGTACTGGCCGCGCGCGATGCCGATCTCGGCCAGGGCCGCGCGCGCGTCACGGTTCGAGAGCAGCGCCACGCGAACGGCGTCTTCAGCGGTGAGGGGGCGCTGCAGCAGCGTGTCGACCTCTTCCGGCACAGCGTCGGGCACGTCGAAGCGGGGCAGGGCGAGGTTGGCGAGGCGGGCGCGATCAGCGACGGACTGCTCCACAGCGCGGAGGTCGGGCCCGAGCTGGGTGGTGGCGCACGCGGTCACCAGGGGCAACGCGAGGACGAGGCGGTTCATGGCGTGCCTCCATCGGCGACGCGCGCGAGGAACGTGCGCTTGCAGACGGCCGAGCAGAAGTGGGTGGTGACGCCGTTGCGGGTGACGGAGCCGCCGGCGGCCTTCCGTGGGTCGATCAGCATGCCGCACACGGGGTCCCTTACCTTCGTCGGCTGGGCGGGCCGGGTGCTGGTCGGCGGGCCGGGTGTCACGGCGGCGGGCGCCGGTGGAGCGGGCTCCGGAGCCACCTGCTCGTGATCGTGTGGTTCAACCGCGGGCTCCCGTGTCGCGCAGGGGACCTGTGGCGCGGTGGGCAGCTCGCAGTCCTTCGCCACGAGCGGATCGGCGCTCGCGAGGGTGGTGGCCACGGGGGCCCGTGCGCTCGGAGCCGAGTCGGGGCTCAAGGCACTGGCTGGTGCTGGGCGCTCATGCGCCGCCGGGCCGGCGCACGCGAGAACCAGCAGGGACAAGGGAAACACACGCATGATGCCCGCTGATGACCCCGACGAGCAGGCAGTTTCAAGCCTTCTCCCCAGATATTCCTGTGCGGCCTCGTCGCTCTGATAAGGGCGGCCGGTGACTTCGACTCCGACTCCGACACCGACCGACTTCTCGACCCTCGGCCTCTCTTCCCGCTCCCTCGAAGCGCTCGCGCGCAAGGGCTACACCCAGCCCACACCGATTCAGGCCCAGACGATCCCGCCCGGGCTCCAGGGGAAGGACGTCATCGGCTGCGCCGCGACCGGCACCGGGAAGACGGCGGCGTTCATGTTGCCGATGGCGGAGCGCCTGGCCGGCAAGCACGGCATCGCGGGCCTGGTGCTCGCACCGACGCGTGAGCTCGCGTTGCAGATCGCCGAGCACGCCGAGGACTTCGGCAAGCCCCACGGCGTTCGTGTCGCGACGTTGATCGGCGGCGTCGGCATGGGCGGGCAGATTCAGGCGCTGAAGACGGCGACGCTCGTGATCGCCACGCCGGGCCGGCTGATCGATCACCTCCAGGAAGGCAACGCCACGCTCGCGCATGTGCAGATCCTCGTGCTGGACGAGGCCGATCGCATGCTCGACATGGGCTTCAAGCCCCAGCTCGACAAGATCCTCGCGAAGCTGCCGCGGCAGCGTCAGACGCTGTTGTTCTCGGCCACGATGGCCGGCGAGGTGGCGCAGTTCGCGAAGACGCACTCGCGCGATCCAGTACGGGTCGAGGTGTCGAAGAGCGGCACCACGGCGAAGAACGCGACCCAGTGTGTGTACGAGGTGGGGCAGAACGAGAAGGCGGCGCTGATGCTCGCGCTGCTCGCCGAGGACGAGCTGAGCACCCTCATCTTCACGCGCACCAAGCGCCGGGCCGACGTGCTGGCGAAGGCGATCGCCCGCGGTGGCTACACGGTGGAGCGCATTCACGCGAACCGCTCCCAGAACCAGCGGGTGCAGGCGCTCGAGGGGTTCAAGTCGGGGCGCTACCGCGTGCTGGTGGCGACGGACATCGCAGCGCGCGGCATCGACGTGGCGGAGATCGGCCACGTGGTGAACTTCGACCTGCCCCACGTGCCGGCGGACTACGTGCATCGGGTCGGCCGCACGGCGCGCGCGTCGGCCTCGGGCCATGCGTCGGCGTTCTGCTCGCCGGAGGAGCTGCCGCTGCTCAAGGACATCGAGAAGCTGATTCGCAACCCGGTACCGCGGCGGCCGATTCCGCGCGAGTCCGAGGCGTTTCAGAAGGCGATTGCCGCCGAGAAGACGTTCCGCAGCCAGCCTGGGCACGCGATGCCGCCGAAGAGTCATGGCGGCGGGAACCCGTCGCAGCGTCAGCAGAGCCGTGGCGCGCGCGCGGGGCGACGCGGTGGAGGAGGCGGCGGGGGCGGCGGACATCGCGGCGGTGGCGGAGGCGGTGGCCGTCCGAGCGGCAAGGTCGTCTTCAGCGGTGGTCCGAAGCGTTGATTGGCGGATCGTATCTTTCAGTCACCCCACGGCGCCGGACCAGCCGGCCGGAGAACGATCGCGTGGACCGTTAGCCTGTGGTCTTCCTTGAGTCGTTCCCAGCGCGCCCGAAGTGCTTCGGCCACGCCAGTGACGGCTCCTTCGCGCCTGCTCGCTGTTCGATGAGCGCCAAACCCACGAGCGACCGGAGTTCAGCGAGGCTGACCGCGTCCGGCGGGTATCGAGCTCCATACGAGAGCGCCGGGACTGCCCACTCATCTTGATAGCGACTCAGGAACAGGAGCGCCGTTTCGCCTTCGATGAATCGCGCGGGTGCTGGGCCGTTGCTGCTGGAGGCGAGATACGGAACGGAGAAGTCGACGAGCGGTGGTCCTGAAAGGACCTCGACCACGTCGATGTGAGCTCGGTGGGATGGTGCGAACCGCGCTGTCCGGGGCGTCGTCGGCTCGATGGCGTTCTTCCTGATTCGGCCAACGACGATCAGCTCCGACCGGGCCGAGAGGCTCCAGATCGTCTGTGGCGGAATCGGGTAGGCCAACGCGATGCCTGCGGCCCACCACGATGTGACGAACAGGAGTCTGCCCATAGAGCCACCTCTTGAGGGTCCGAAGACACCACTCGAAGCGAGCCGGTTTCCGCAAGGGACCGCTGTGGGGCCGTGTCAGGCGAGGATGCGCTGCAGCGCCAGCTGCGTCTCCGCCGGCAGCGACTCGCCCACCAGCGCGAGCGTCCGCCGCGACAACAACCGATACAGACTCCCGAGCTCGGCGGGGAGCGCGTCGAGGTGCGCCTGCACCACCCCGACGTCTCCACGCACGACCGGCCCGGTGAGGCCCTTCGAGAACCCACGCGCCGACAACCCCCGCAGCGCCGAGCCCATCAACGGCAGGAGCGCCCGCAGGGCCTGCTCCCGCTCGAGGCCCGCGTGCTGGAGCGACGACACCGCCACGTCCGCCAGCGACACCAACAGCCCCGCGCTGAGCACGGCGCCTGCGTGGTACGCCGCGCGCCCGCTCTCGGGTACCTCGATCGTCTCCATCTCGAGCACCCGCGCGAGCTGCTGGAGCGAGGCCAACAACGTCGGCGTCGTCGCCGCCAGCGCCGCCGTGTGGCCTTCGAGCGGATCCGCCGGGTCCGAGATCGCCGCCAATGGATGAAACGAACCCAGCGCGCGCTTCGACTCGATGGCCGTCTGACCGAACGCCGTGAGCGTCAGCGCTCCCGACAGGTGGACGAGCGCCGTCGACGGGCCAAGATCTTCGAGGACGAGCTCCGCCGCGTTCTGCACCTGCGCGTCGGGTACCGCGAGCAGGCAGAGCTGGGCCGCCTTGAGATCGTCATGGTCCGCCAGCCGGATGCCGCTCGTCGCCGCGCGGCGCACCGAGTCCTGCGAGCGCGGGAGCACCGCGAGTGGCCACTTCGCCACTTTGAGCGCGCGGGCGATGGCGCCTCCGACGCGGCCGAAGCCGACGATCACCACCGCTGGTGGCTTGCGCGTCGTGACCGGCTTGCGTCGGCGGGCCATCGCGACCTCAGCCCTCGCTGCGAATGAAGTGGAGCTGATCGCCGGCGAGCTCGATGCGCACGAAGTCTCCCTCGGCGAAGTCGCCCGCGAGGATTCGTTCGGCCAGGGGCCCTTCGACGAGGCGCTGCACCGTCTGCCGCATCGGCCGCGCGCCCAACGTGGGATCGAACCCGCCCTGCTTGAGCAGGTGCTGCACCACCTCGTCGCCGGCCTGGTACGTGATGCCCTTCTCGGTCGACAGCCGCTTGCTCGACTCGGCGATGAGCAGGTGCGCGATCTGCGCGACCTCGATCTCCTTGAGCGGACGGAAGGCGCAGCGCTCGTCGATGCGGTTCCACAGCTCCGGCGGGAGCGCCTTGCGCGCGAGATCGGCCGCCTGCACCTCGTCGGGCGCCGCCTTCTCCGCCGCGCCGAAGCCCACGGTCTTGCCCTTCACGCTGAAGGCCTCGGCGCCGAGGTTCGTGGTGAGGATCACCACCGTGTTCGAGAAGTCGACGTGACGGCCCTTGCCGTCGGTGAGGCGGCCCTCCTCGAGCACCTGGAGCAGCAGCATCAGCACCTCGCGGTGCGCCTTGTCGATCTCGTCCAGCACCACCACCGACGACGGCCGGCGCCGCACGGGCTCGGTGAGCTGGCCACCCTCGCCGAAGCCGACGTAGCCCGCGGGCGAGCCGATGAGCCGCGACACCCCGTGGCCCTCGCTCATCTCGGACATGTCGATGCGCACCATCGCGTCGCGGTTGTTGAAGAGCACCTCGGCGAGCGCGCGCGCCATCTCGGTCTTGCCGACGCCGGTGGGGCCGAGGAAGAGGAAGCTGCCCATGGGCCGGCGCGAGGCGAAACCGGCGTAGTTGCGGCGGATCACCTTCGCGATGCGGCCGATGACGTCCTGGTGGCCGATCACCTTGCGCGACAGATCGCGCTCGAGCTCGAGCAGCCGCGCCGAGTCGTCGAGGAGCAGACGATCCTCCGGCAGCTGCGCCACCTTGGCCACCACGCGCGCGATGTCCTGCGGCTCGACGAGCTTCTTCCCCTCGCGGCGGCACCGGGAGCCCGCGAGGTCGATCACGCTGATGGCCTTGTCGGGCAGGAACCGGTCGGTGATGTACTTGGACGCGAGCGACGCGGCGGCCTGCAGCGACTCGGGCTGGTAGCTGAGCTGGTGGTGCTGCTCGTAGCGGCCGATGACGCCGTTCAAGATGTACACGGTGTCGGGCACGCTCGGCTCGTTCACCACGACGGGCGTGAAGCGGCGCTCGAGCGCGGGGTCGGCCGAGATGTGCTTGCGGTACTCGTCGTGCGTGGTGGCGCCGATGCAGGGGAACTCACCGCGCGACATGGCGGCCTTCAGCTCGTTCGCTGCGTCCTGCGGCCCGTCACCGGTGGAGCCCGCGCCCACGAGCGTGTGCAGCTCGTCGATGAACACCACCACGCGGCCGTCGGCCTTCTTGACCTCGTCCTTCAGCCCGTTGAGGCGCTCCGAGAACGAGCCGCGCAGCTGCGTGCCGGCCACCAGCGTCGCCATGTCGAGCTCGAGCACGATGCGCTCAGCCAGCGGCCCTTTGAGCGTCACCAGCTGCTGCGCCACGCCCTCGACGACGGCCGTCTTGCCGACGCCGGGCTCACCGACGAGCACGGGGTTGTTCGTGCGGCGCTTGCCGAGAATGTCGATGACCTCGTCGATCTCCTTCGCGCGGCCAACGACCGGGTCGAGCTTCCCGTGACGGGCGAGCTCGGTGAGGTTCTTTGACAGCGAGGTGAGGAGCGGGAAGGTGCGCGAGTCGAGGCTCCACTTCGTGCCGGGGGCCTGGGCCTTCGCGACGGGCGCGGCGACGGGTGGCGGGGGCGCCGGCGGCAGCTTTACCGCCTCGAGCTCGGCGATCTCTTCTTCTGAGATGTCGTCGACGAGGTCGCGCACCGACATGACGGGCTTCGGTGGAGCTGGCGGCGGGGGCGGCTGAACGGTCGCGGTGCGAACGGGCGGAGCGAAGCCGAGGGGCGGGGCGCCGACGGGACGGCCGGTGGGCGCGTGGGGAATGCCGGGGGGCAGCTCGCGCTGGAGCAGCAGCCGGCGCGGCATGCGACCCGAGGTGAAGTACGAGAGGGCAGTGTTGCGCAGGGCGGTGAGGTCGAGCCCCGTCTTGTGCAGCAGATCCTGCGCGGCGCAGCGCACCCGCGTCATCGCGATGAGGGCGTGCAGACAGTCGGCTTCGGCCGAGCCACAGCTGGTGGCGATCTCTCGCGTCTTCTCACGGAGCTCCTGCACGAGACCGGCCGGCTCGCTCGGCGCGTGCGTCAGCAGCTCGAGGAGCTTGTCTTCGTCGACGGCGCGCTCCTTCAGCAGCAGCGCGCCGCGGTTCTCGATGGTGAACATCGCCAGCAGCACGTGCGCGGTGGTGAGGCGCTGGTTGACCGTCGCCGCGATGTCCTCGGCCTCGCACATCACGCTGGCGAAATCGGTGCTGTCGACCATGAGCGAGAACTCCCGGAAAGCGAGACCGCCCGCAGGTTTAGTGGCTGGGGGAGGCCCCCTCAAATTTTCTGCTACAGGTCGGCACAGGCGTGTCGTGGGCCGCCGGCTCGTCGCGATGCGTCATGAGGGTGCCGCGGCGCGCCCGGTTTCGGCGGATAAGCCGCGGCCATGCGTCTCCTGTCTCTGTTCGCGCTCGTCGCCGTCGGGTGTCAGCCGGTCCTCGAAGACGTGCCGCGCCTCGATGGCGGCCCACGCCCGACGATCTTCAAGCACGCCCACAACGACTACGAGCACGCGCGCCCGCTCCTGGACGCGATCGATCAAGGCTTCGAGTCGTTCGAGGTCGACGTGTGGCTCAACGGCTCCGACATCGGGGTCTCGCACCTGGGGACCTCGTTCAAGGGCACCCTCAAGTCGCTCTACCTCGACCCGATGGCCGAGCGGATCCAGCGGCGCGGCTTCGTCGGCAAGTCCTTCGGGCCCACCTTCTTGTGGATCGATCTGAAGCAGGGTGACCCGCGGCTGCTCGATCTCCTCGCCACGCAGCTCGGCGAATACCCCTTCCTCACGCGCTTCTCGGACGACGGCGCGGCGCTCTCCGGGCAGGTGACGGTGATCCTCACCGGAGACGACGCGGGCAAGAAGGCGCTGGTGAGCCGGCCGTCCCCCCGGCCATACGCGCGCGACTCGAACAGCTACCGCCCTGACGATCCCCCGGCTGACTCGAAGTGGGGCGCCTACGCGCTCAACTACAACGGGTTCCTCTCGTGGAACGGGCTGGGCCCGATGCCCGACGCGCAGCGACGCCAGCTCGAGAACCTCGTCAACGGCGTGCACCGCAGCGGGCGCCAGCTGCGTCTCTTCGCCTGTCCCGAGACCCGCGAGTGGTGGCTGGCAGCGAGCGCGGCGGGCGTCGATTTCATCGGCGGAGACGATCTCGCCGGCATCGCGCAAGCCGTCTCGCAGTAACCTGTCGGGCTCCATGACGCCCGCGCCGCCCGCTCCCGAAAAGCGCCCCATCGCCGCTGCCGTCACCGCGGCGCTGACACCATTCCTGGGCCTCCCGCTCGCCCTGGCGTTGATGATCGGCACGCAGCGCCACGGCGATGGCGGCTTCAATGGGCTCGCCCAGGCGTGGGTCGAGGGCGGCAGCGGCATGTACCTGGTGCTGTTCGCCTCGGCCGGCATCGGCTTCGTGTGCTGCGCGCTCGCGTTCTTCGGCGTGTCGCGGGGCTCTGGAGCGCTGTTGGCGGCGGCGCCCCTGTCGACCGGCATCACGGCGACGGGGGCCTTCATGTTCGTCATGGGCATGCAGGGCGCCGCCGACGCCGTCGTGCACGCGTCGCCGGCCGACCGCGCCACCATCATGGCGGCCTCGGTCGGTGAAGCGCTCAACACCGCCTCCTTCGGGTTCGCCTGTGCGGCAGCGCTGCTCGCCTCGCTCGCGCTCGGGTGTGTCTTCGGCGTGGTGGCGCAGACGGGCTCGGGCCGCCGGGTCGTCGGGCTGAGCGGGGTGATCTTCGTGCTGCTGGCGGCGGCGTCGATCGCGTCATTGTCCCGCATCAATTCGATCCTCGGGCTCTTCCGGGCGCTCGCCTCGGTGTCGGTGAGCGATCGACCGACGCTCCTGGCCGCGGCGAACGAGGAGTCCGGGGGCGACCTGGGCCTCGTGGTGGTGCTCGGCATGCTGCTCGTCGTCGTGGCCGCCGGCGCGGTGGCGCTCAAAGAGACGCCGCGCGTGGCGATCCTCATTCCCGTCCTGGGCCTGGGAGGCCTCGCGGGCCACGGGGCCTATGCGTTCTCGCTCGCACGGGCGCGCGGCCTCACCGAAGCCGTCGGCAGCCAGCGCCTGGGGCTGTCGGCGATTCCCGGAGGCCCGGCCCGTGACTTCCCCCGGCGCTGCCTCGACGAGACGGGCGTCGTTTCGTGTGAGGACCGATCGCCGCAGTCGTCCGAGGCGCTGGGAGACGAGCTGACGGCGCTCCTGGCCTACCGGAAGGATCTCGGCAGCGACGACACGGTAGCCGTCGGCCTGTTCCCCGGCGCTTCGGCCGAGGGGTTCTGGCGCTTCGCTGACGAGTCGCTGAGGGCTGGCGGGAACGGGCTCGAGCTCGTCGGCGAGAAGGAGCTGCCCCTGGTGGCGGCGCGCGGCGAGTTCGGCGTCGTCGCTCCGCTCGTCCGCTCGTCATTCACCGGCCTCGAGGTGGGCCTGGTCGAAGAATCGTGCCCGGGCCGCTGTGAGACGGGCTCGGTGAAGAACGGCGAGCTCGTGGTGGGCGATGCGGTGTGGAAGCCGGGGCCTTCACGCCCCTCGACGGGAGACGTCCTGCTCGCCGCCGACCGCGCGTGGACGGCGGAGCAGGTGACGTCTCTCGCGCTGGCGGCCGCCGCGAACGAGCGCCGCCTCGTCCTCTCGCTCGGCGCCCGCCCGGCCACCCTCGACGACGAGCCCGACAGCGCGCTCTCGAAGCAGGCGATCGCCGCGGTGGTGAAGGCGAAGAACGACGCGATTCGGCGGTGCTACGAGCGCGCGCTCGCCAGGGCGGGGCCGGGGCTGGCGGGCAAGGTGACGCTCCGGTGGACGGTGACGGGCCGGGGCGCCGTGCGCGACGTGCGAGTGGCGAGCGCGACGCTGCCGTCGGACTCGGTGAAGGACTGCCTCATCGAGCAGATCGAGCAGCTGACGTTCCCCGCGCCGAGGGACGGCCGAGAGGTCGAGATCAACTATCCCTGGGTCTTCTCTCCGGCTGAGTGACGGCCTTCGTTGCGGCCGACGAGGATTGACGCCGCATGGAGGGCTGCCCAGGTCGCGACGGCTGAAGCGTTGGTGGCAGCCATGTTCGCTGGAAAAGCAGGCCACACCGGGACCGAGAAGCTGGTGCTGCAGAGCTTCAGAGACGTCGCTCACACGGCACACCACATCGCGAAAGACGCGGCCAACATTGCGGTGGCTCACGGCGTCGAGCACGCCCTGCACCCGGACAAGAAGGGCGTCGATGGCGATGGTGTCGGCCGGGCGCTCCGGCGTCCGTGAGCCACTGGTTTCAGTGAGGCAGGGCTTTACGGCGCCTCCCGGACCCGCGACCATCGCGCTCTCTTCGGGAGGGAACGCCATGAACCGAGTCCTGTTGCTGGCCGTCGCCTTTGCCGTGGCGTGTGGCCCCGTGCCGGTCGAGGCCGATGCTGGAAACTCTGGCGGCGGTCTGGCGCCGGGCGGTGGCCCTGCTGGAGGCGCGAGCGGCGGTGCTGCGGGCGGAACGGCGGGTGGCGCGGCCGGAGGAAGCGCGGGTGGCTCCGCAGGTGGTGCAGCGGGCGGAACAGCCGGAGGTGACGCAGGTGGCACGGCCGGCGGCTTTGGAGGTGGTGGGGCCGCTGGTGGCACCGCGGGTGGCTCGGCCGGCGGAAGCGCAGGCGGCGTGTCGGGCCTCGACCCGATTCCCGACGGAGGCCCCACCGTTCAGCGCGTCGACGGCGGCTTTCAGTTCCTCGAAGGGCCGCTCTGGCTCGCCGATGAAGGTGCGCTGCTGTTCACCGACATCCCCGCCAACCGCATCTACCGCTACTCGCCCACGACGGGCTTCTCGCTCTTCCGGCAGAACTCTGGCGGCGCCAACGGCCTGGGGCGGCTCCCCGACGGCACCTTGCTCGCGTGCGAGCACGGCAACCGGCGCGTGTCGCGGACCTTTGATGGCGGCATTCAGAGCCTGGTCGAGCGCTTCGATGGCGGGCGCTTCAACTCGCCCAACGACATCGCCGTCGCCGCTGACGGGACGATCTACTTCTCCGATCCGCCCTACGGCCTCGCGGGACGGCCGGCCGAGGTCCCCTTCACGGGCGTCTACCGCCGTCGGCCCGATGGAACGCTCCAGGTGCTCATCACCGACATGCGGCGCGCCAACGGCGTGGTGCTCTCGCCCGACGAGTCGACGCTCTACGTCGCCGACAGCGAAGACGACTTCTTCCGCATCTACCGGCTCTCTCCCGACGGAGGCTTCGTGTCCTTCACCCAGGTGCCCACCACCCAGCAGGGCGGCGGCGGCGGCGACGGCCTGGGCATGGACGACGACGGCAACCTGTACGTCACCACGGGTGGCGCTCCGGGCGGTGGCGGCGCGGTGAAGATCTACCGGCCCGACGGTGGGTATCTGGGCCGCATTCCAGTGCCGCAGAACACCACCAACGTGTCCTTCGGAGGCGCCGATCGCCGCACGCTCTTCATCACCGCGGGCACCGCGCTGTACCAGGTGCGCCTCCAGGTGCCGGGCAAGCCGTGACGGCCGCGCTGGTGCTCCTCCTCGCGGGGCTGCCGGCCCGCGTCGATGTGAAGACCGACACCGCCACCTTCTCGGCCGCGTACGACATCGCCCTCGACGAGGGGAAGCTCCACTGGCGAAAGCGCGGCACCACCGAGTGGCGCCTGCTGCCGCCCGATGGTCTGCCCGCGCCCCGCGGCCGGCTCGAGGCGCTCAAGGAGCTGCTCCCGATCGACCCGACGCCCTTCACCCGGCCCACGCGCATCGCCCGCGTGAGCGCCGACGGTGACAACCTGCTCGCCGTCACCCCGGAGGGCCGCGCGTACTACACGAAGCTCTCGACCCTCGACTGGACCGACACCTGGGGGCCGGTGGGGCTCAAAGGGCCGCTCGTCGTCGACGCGTCCGCGCAGGCGTTCGCGATGAGCCACCGGAAGATCCCCTACGAAGATCTCGACGGCAACCCGCACCCCGTCACCGCGGGCGTGACGACGGTGTACGCGCTCTTCGACGAGGGCAAGCGCCTGGCCTACGCCGACCCGTGGCTGCCGCCGGGCTTCGGGCGCGCCATCTGTCTGCCAGAGCGCAACACCTTCGTGGCCAGCGCGCTGTCGGCCAGCGCCTCGACCCTCTTCGTGATGGACGGCTCGGGCCGCGCGTTCACCCGCCTCGCCGACTTCGACACGCTCGGCGACGATCCCGCGCTGCCGTACTCGTGGAAGCGCGAGCGTCGGCGGGGCGCCGCCTCGGTCATTCGCACGCTGCCGGCCGAGCCCTGGTTCGCTCAGCCGCGCATCGAGGCGACGCACTCGGCCCGCATCACCATCGTGCAGACCGGCACCCACAACCGCGATCGGGAGCTGCGCGTGGAGGGTGAGGGGGGCTTCTGGAAGAAGCCGCTCTCGACGGGCCGGTGGACCTTCGAGCGCACCGGCGAGCCCATGCAGGGCCAGCGCGTGGTGCCGGGGCTCCACCTGCAGCCGCTGCGGGCCGCGACGTGGGTCGGCGAGGGCACCTTCGAAGGCGCGGCGCTCCGGCTCGAAGACTTCGACCCCGACTGCTCGCCCGCCCGCTTCGTGCTCGATCGTGGCGCCGAGCGGCTCACCGTCGATCTGCACTTCCACGGGAGTCTCGTCCCCGGGAAACGCTCCGGTGCGCTCTTGTTGCCCAAAGGCCGGCTGCCGCTGCTCGCGAAGCTCCGGGCGCTGGCGCTCGGCCAGGACTTCCTCGAGGTCGACGTCGAGGTCTCGCCCGACGCCGTGGTGGTGAAGAAGGCCCCGCTCGTCGAGTGGCGCTTCCGCCGCCGGATGTAGGTGTTCTCCAACCGCCTGAATTGACTCGTGACGAGGCTGAATGTCAGCCCCTCTTGATACTGAATGCGTGTTCAGGGAGAGATCCCTCCATGGAGGCACGCATGACGAGCAACGCAGCAGAGGCCGGTATACCGGCCTGGGAGCGATCGCAGGCCCGGGAAGACGCCTTGCGCCGGGCGTCGGTGGTGGAGCGGCTGCGCGCGCAGATCGAGCGGGTGCAGGCGGCGCCGCGGCGGCTGCTGGTGCGGTTGTCGACGGGGGCCGAGGCGCTCGATGGGCTCGGGGTGTTTCAGCTGGGCGGCGCGGTGGAGCTGTCGGGCGAAGAGGCGTCGGGGCGCACGACGGTGGCCTTGTCGCTGGTGGCCTCGGCGAGCCGCGAGAAGCGGCTGTCGGCCTGGGTCGACGGCCCGCGGGAGCTGTACCCGCCAGCGGCGGTGCCGATGGGGGTGGATCTGAAGCGGCTGCTGATCGTCCGGCCGCCGGCGCCAGGGCAGCTCGTCTGGTCGACGGTGCAGTTGCTGCGGAGCGGGGCCTTCACCTGCGTGGTGCTCGACGTGACGCACACGGGGGTGCAGCTGACGATGACGGACACCAAGAAGCTGCTCGACGCGGCGCGGGCGGGCGGGGCGCTGCTGGTGGTGCTGACGTCGAGCGCGGCGCCGGCGCAGGGCCTGGTGCGGCTGGTGATGGCGACGCGGGTGGGTGGGCGGCCCGCGCATCTTCGAGTGGTGGGGGAAGCGCCGGCGGGTGAGCCGCAGGTGCACGTGGAAGTCGCGCGGGCCCAGCAGCTCACCGGCCGGGCGCTGGTGGTGCCCAGGGCGACGTTCGGGCCGCAGGCGCGCAGCCGTCGCAGTGAGCGGGTGCTGGTTCCGGGCCTGGCGGTGCCGGCGGTGTCGTCGGTGTCGTCGCTGCAGCGGCCGAAGAAGAACGAGCAGCGAGATGGGCGGGGCTTCTACGTGGTGACGCGGCCCGGGCGGGAAGGGCAGCTGGGGTTGCCAGAGGCGCCGTCTACGGTGCGTTCGTTCGCGCCTCCGGGGAACCGGCGGCGGCCGGCGGCGAAGCTGGCGGCGCTCGAGGCGATGCGCACGGGCGCTGACGCGGCTCCAGCGCGGGTGAAGGTGAGGTCGTTCCGATGAGGGCCGGTGGGTATGCTGTGAACATGGTGGGTGACGAGGATCAGGCGCAGCCGCGCATGACGTTGGCCGAAGCGGCGGCGCTCGATCCCGACACGCACGCTGGCGAGGTGGTCGGGGGGCGGTGGGCGGCGGTGACGCGAAACACATGGCAGCACGGTGAGCTGGTCTCGAACCTGGCGTTCCTCTTGATGGTCTACGCGCGGGCGAACCCCGGCTGGAGCGTCTCGGTCGGCGACCCGGGGACGAAGCTCGGGCCCGATACGTTGCGGGGGCCTGATCTCGGCATGGTGCGAAGCGAGCGTCGTCCAACCGGTGCGGGCGTCGACGGCTGGCTCGATGGTTCGCCCGAGCTGGTGGTCGAAGTGAAGGGCGACTCGCAGACCTTCGAAGCGCTGACGCGCAAGGTGTTCGAGTACCTGGGAGCTGGAGCGCTCCAGGTGTGGGTGGTGAACCCGGGCACCGAGACGGTGGTGACGTTCTCGGCGAACGGCCCCACGCGGCTCTTCAGCCTCGGCGACGTCATCGACGCGGGCGCCCTCGACGGCCTGGGCAGCTTCCCGGGCCTCACGGTGCCGGTGGCCGAGCTGTTCCGCCGCTGAAGCGGCTCGCCCTCTCGTTTCTTCTCGTGCGGCGCCAGCGTGGCTTTCAGCGCGCGCGCCCAGTGCTCCAAGCCCCCCAGGATTCCCAGGTCCCCCGTCATGCGCCTCGCCTACCTCCACCTCCCACGCTTCCCCCTCCAGCGGCTGGTGCTCGAGCAGCCGTCCTTCGCAGGCAAACCCGTGGTGCTGCTCGAAGACGTGAAGGGGGCCGAGCGGGTGCGCTTCGTGTCGCGGGCGGCGAGCGCGCTGGGGGCGCGGCTGGGGCAGACGGGGGCAGCGGCAGCGGCGACGGTGCCGGGGCTCGAGAAGCGGCGGTTCGACGCCGAGGCCGAGTGGCTGGCGCTGCGCAGCCTGGGGGAGTCGTTGCTGACGGTGGCGCCGGCGTTCGAGCTCGACGCGCCCGATGGGCTGTGGCTCGACGCCTCGGCGGCGAACCTGTCGGGTGGTGAAGCGGGGTGGCGCGAGGCGGTGCTGGCGCGGTGCGCGGCGGCGGGCCTGCGGGCGAAGGTGGTGGTGGGGAGCGAGCGCTTCACCACGCAGGCGGTGGGGCGCTTCGGCGAGGCGGCGGTGCTGCCGCCCGGTGGAGGAGACGCCTTCGCGGTGACGCCGCTCGACGCGCTGGCCTGCGCAGGGGTGGTGCCGGCGGTGCTGGGGCCGCTCAAGGCCCTGGGGCTGTCGACGCTGGGCGAGCTGGCGGCGTTGCCGGTGGGCTCGTTGGCGGCGCGCTTCGGCACCGACGGCCACCTGGTGGGGCAGCTCGCCCGCGGGCAGGACGAGTCACAGCTGTCGCCCGAGGTGTTGCCCGAGCTGATCGACGAGGCGGTGGCGCTCGACTGGCCGGCGGAGCAGCTCGAGCCGGTGCTCTTCGCGATCAAGATGGTGGTCGATCGGGTGTGTGCGCGGCTGCAGGGACGGCAGCTCGCAGCGGTGCGGTTGTCGGTGGGGCTGACGCTCGACGGCGCGGGGCTCCAGGCGTTGCCGCTGGTGCTGGCGCGGCCGGCGTCGCACGGCAAGCTGTTGCTCGAGCTGATTCGGCACCGGCTGACGGATCTGTCAGTGCAGCACCCCATCGCGGGGGTTCGTGTGGTGGTGGAAGAGGCGTGCCCCGAGCCGGGCCGTCAGCTCCTGCTGGGTGACGCCCCGGCGGGTGATGCGCAGCTCGAGGTGGTGCTTTCGAAGCTGCAGTCGGCGCTGGGTGAGGCGGCGCTCTTCTCGGCGGAGCCGGTGGCCCGTCATCGGCCCGAGGCGGCGTGGCGGCTGGTGCCGTTCCGGCCTCCCGACGCGGGGCGGCCGTCGGAGCTCTGGGGGGCGGTCGACGCCGGGTGGACGCTGGGCGGGCGCACGCCAGTGGAGGCGTCGGACGCGGTGGTGGCGGAGCGGCAGCGAACGAACGACACGCTGGCCCTGTTGCCCCTGGCGCCGCCGCCACCGGAGCCCGAGATCGAGGCACCGCGGGGGCCCTGGGAAGGCCCTCGGGGCCGCGCAGCGCCGGGACCGAACGAGGCCGAGGTGATGGATGTGATCGCAGGCCTGTCGACGGGCGCGAAGTGGCGAACGGCGAAGGCCAAAGTGACGCCGGTGCCGGTGCTGCACGAGGCGACGCTCCAGGCGCGGCCGCCGAAGTTGTTCCGTGAGCCGGTGGCGCTCCACGCCGACGTGACAGCTGCAGGGTCGATCACCTTCGTGACGTTGCAGGGCCGGCGTCGGCGGGTCGAAACCATGGAAGGTCCAGAGCGGCTGGTCGGCCAGTGGTGGTCGCCGGACGCCGTGGCGCGGGACTACTACCGGGTGCGGCTCGAGGGGGTGGGGGTGCTCTGGGTCTTCAAAGACGCGGCTGACGGCCGGTTCTACGCCCACGGGATCTTCGACTGACGACCCGCTTCAAACCACCGAGGCCTCCCAGTTTCCGAAGTCGCCTCCCGTCTCCCAAGCCCCCCGTCTCCCAAAGCCTCCCGTCTCCCAAGCCTCCCGTCTCCCAAGCCTCCCAGCCCCCAAGCTCCCGATGTACGCCGAACTCCTCGCCCGCTCGAACTACGCCTTCCTCCGCGGCGCCTCGCACCCCGAGGAGCTCGTCGAGGCCGCCCAGGCGCTCGGCCTCTCGGCGCTCGCCATCGCCGACGACGACGGGCTCTACGGGCTGGTGAAGGCGCACCTCGAGGCGAAGCAGCGGCAACTCAAGCTCCTCCTCGCCAGCCGGCTCACCCTCACTGGAGGCCCCCCCGTGGCCGTCTACGTGCAGAACGCGACCGGCTACGCCCACCTGTGCGAGCTCGTGTCAGAGAGCCGCCTGGCGCACCCCAAGGGCCATGCAGGCCTTCCCTGGCACCGGGTGCTGCCGCGTGCCGAAGGGTTGGCGCTGGTGCTGCTCGACGAGCCGACGCGCCCCACCGACGTCCGCCTCGCCGCCCAGCTCGCCGAGGCCTTCCCCGGCCGCGCGTACGTCGGCACCTCGCGGCACCTCGAGCCTGCCGACGAGCCCCGTCGCCTCGCCGCCGAAGCGCTGGCCCGCGCCCTCGAGCTGCCGCTGCTGGCCCACAACGACGTGCACACCCACGCCCGCGAGCGCCAGCCCCTGCAGGACGTGATGACCTGCATCCGCCTCGGCACCACCCTCGCCGCCGCCGGCACCCACGTCTTCCCCAACGCCGAGCGCACCCTGAAGTCCCCCGACGAGCTGCTCGCGCTCTTCCACGACGATCCCGAGTGTGTGGGGCGCACCCTCGAGCTCGCTGATGGCTGCGACTTCACCCTCGATCAGCTCCGCTACACCTTCAGCGAAGAAGAGCTCCCGCCCGGCATGGATCGCGCCCAGTACCTCGCGCACCTCTGCGAAGCGGGCCTGCGCCAGCGCTACCCCTCGGGCGTGCCCGACGCCGTCCGCCGGCAGGTCGAGAAGGAGCGCGCCCTCATCGGCGCCCTCGAATACGAGGGCTACTTCCTCGCCCTGTGGGACATCGTGCGCTTCGCGCGGGCCCGCGGCATTCTCTGTCAGGGCCGGGGGAGCGCTGCCAACTCGGCCGTCTGCTACGTGCTCGGCATCACCGCCGTCGACCCCGTGCGCATGGGGCTGCTCTTCGAGCGCTTCCTATCGATGGAGCGCAAGGAGCCGCCCGACATCGACGTCGACTTCGAGCACGAGCGGCGGGAAGAGGTGCTCCAGTACGTCTACGAGAAGCACGGCCGCCACCGCGCCGCCATGGTGTGCGAGCACATCTGCTTCCGCGGCAAGCTGTCCGTGAAAGAGGTCGGCAAGACGCTCGGTCTGTCGGTCGATCAGCTCGACCGCCTCTCGAAGGCGATGGATCTGTCGGACGACGTCGGCCCCTACCAGCTCCACCAGGCGGGGCTGTCGGCGTCGGACCTCGCCGTGCAGCAGACCATCGCGCTCGCCCGTCAGCTGTCGGGCATGCCGCGGCACCTCTCCATTCACGTCGGCGGCTTCGTCATCACCCACGGCCCGCTCGTCTCGCTCGCCCCCGTCGAGCCCGGCGCCATGGCCGATCGCACCGTGGTGCAGTGGGAGAAGGACGATCTGTCGGCCCTCGACATCTTGAAGGTCGATCTGCTCGGCCTGGGCATGCTCACCTGCGTCGCGCGCAGCTTCGAGCTCATCGAGGCCACCACCGGCCGCCGCTACGACATGGCCACGGTGCCCGCCGAAGATCCCTTCGTCTACGACATGCTCTGCGACGCCGACACCGTGGGCGTCTTCCAGATCGAGAGCCGGGCGCAGCAGAACATGTTGCCCCGGCTCAAGCCCCGCACCTTCTACGATCTGGTGATCGAGATCGCGATCATCCGCCCCGGGCCGATCGTCGGCGAGATGGTGCACCCGTACCTGCGCCGGCGGAATGGCGAGGAGCCCGTCACGTACCCGTCCGACGAGGTGCGCAGCATTCTCGAGCGCACCCTGGGGATCCCGCTCTTCCAGGAGCAGGCGATGCGGCTCGCCATGGTGGCGGCGGGCTTCTCGGCCGGAGATGCCGACGCCCTGCGCCGCGCGCTCTCGCACAAGCGGGCCCACGAGAAGTTGCCGCTGTTCCGCGATCGCTACATCGAGGGCTGCGTCTCGCGCGGCTACGAGCGTGCCTTCGCCGAGAAGAGCTTCGACAGCTTCAAGGGCTTCTCGCACTACGGCTTCCCCGAGAGCCACTCAGCGTCCTTCGCGCTGATCGCCTACGTCTCGTCGTGGCTCAAGCGGTACTACCCGTCGGTCTTCTGCGCGGCGCTCCTCAACGCGCAGCCGATGGGCTTCTACGCGCCGCACACCCTCGTCGACGACGCGCGCCGGCACGGCGTCGAGGTGCGGGGCCTCGACGTCAACCGCTCCGGCTGGAAGTGCCTGCTCGAGCTCGACGGCCGCACGCCCGCCGGCCTGTCACGCGCGCCGGCCCAGGGCCGCATGCCCGAGCAGCCAGCGCTCCGCCTGGGCTTCGCCCTCGTCAAGGGCCTGCGCGAAGAGACCGCCCAGCGCCTCGTCACCGAGCGTGAGCGGGGCGGCCCCTTCAGCTCCATCGCCGAGCTCGCGCGCCGCACCCGCACCCCGAAGGCCGAGCTCACCCGCCTGGTGCTCGCCGGCGCGCTCGCCTCGCTCACGCCCGATCGCCGCGCCGCCCTCTGGGAGCTCTCGGCGCTGGGCTCGTTCGACGAGGGCGATCTCTTCTTCGGCCTCCCCATGGCGGCCGATGCTCCGGCGTTCCCGGCGATGAGCGCCACCGAGCGCGTGGCCACCGACTTCGACACCGCCGGGCTGTCGCTCGAGTCACACCCGGTGGGGCTGTTGCGGCCAGCGCTCCAGAAGGCCGGAGCCGTCACCGCCGCGCAGTTGCAAGACGCGCGCAGCGGCGCCTCGGTGCGCCTGGGCGGGCTCGTCATCGTCCGTCAGCGCCCGCCCACCGCGAAGGGCTTCTGCTTCATGTCGGTGGAGGACGAGACGGGCCTGGCCAACCTCGTCATCGAGCCCAGGCGCTTCGAGCAGTACCGCAAGGAGATCACCGGCACCGCGCTGGTGCTGGCCCAGGGCCGCGTCGAGCGGAGCGGGAAGGTGGTGAACCTGAAGGTCGAGCACCTCGAGGCCATCATGCCGTGACGCACTCGAGGTCCGGCGTCGCGTGCGAGACGGCGTCGCCGCGCGCGAGCCGGCGCGTGCGCGGGCCGTTGGCGCGCCGGTGCCGCGGGCGGACTCGACCCACGGCAGCCGCCCCGACGGTCGAAGCGCTCACCCCGCTCGAGGGCTCTGGATCCAGTGCTCCACGTCCTGGAGCCATGGGGCCCCAACGCACGAGCCGACTACGACAACCCCGGGAGCGGACTGCCGAAGCTGCTCGCGTCGTAGTCGACGGGCCACAGGTTCCCGTCCTTGCCCGAGGTGCTCGTCGAGCCGTACCCCCGGGCGCCGCCGCGCTCGTAGTCCGCCGGGCTCAAGCCGAACGCCTGCAGCACGCTCACCAGAAACCGGTTGTGCGGAACACCGCGGATCACGTTCCCATCTTCCTGGCTGAAATAGGCCCGGCCGTTCCAGTCGATGTAGTCGAGGTACCGGCCCGGCCGAATCGCTCCGGCCGCCGAGCCCGCCAGCAGGCACGGCACGCTGTACGCGATGTGGTTGAAGCCCAGCTCGTTGCCCCAATAGATGAGCGACTCGTCGAGGAACGTGCGGCCATTGCCCGAAGGCACGTCGAGGCGGCGGCAGAGGCCAGCGACGATCTCCGAGGCGATCCACGCGTTGATCCCCCGCAGCATGCGCCGCGCGTTGGCGTTGCCCCAGTCGTGCGCGAGCCCGTGCCAGGTGCCGCCGCTGGCGTCCTCCGAGTGGTAGTGCCCGAAGAGCGCGGGGTTGGACGCATCGGGGCCCGGGCCGAGCGCCTTGTGCACCGCGATGGTGGCCAGCCGCGTCTGCCCACACATCACCGCCGCCGCCACCACGTCGAGGAAGAGCTGCCACTTCGTCGCGATGTCCGTGGGGTTGGTGCCCTGGTTGTTCGCCAGCGAGTTGGGCATCGCCGGCGGCGTGCAGGCGAGCTGCTGCGTCGTCGACAGGCGGGCCTCGAGCTCGGTGATCAGCGTCACGTAGCGATCGAGCAGCACCCGATCGTCTGCCGACAGCCGCGGATTCGCCTTGAGCCGCACGTACTGCTGCCGCACCCGATCGATCAGCAGCGCGTCGCGTGACGGCCCTGCCGGCCCCTGGGGCATGAAGCTGCCGAAGGCGTCGTTGAAGGCATCACGTGGGTTGGTGCGCGCCTGGAGCTGCTGCACCGGCCCATTGGCGACGCCGAAGTCCGAGTACGACATCGCGTTCGTCACGCCCTGCGACACGTGGAGCGCCCGGAGCGCCGGCGCCGTCGGGTAGAACTTCGACGAGTACGCGAGCACCTGATCGATGGTGGGCACGTCGGCCAGCGCGTCCGCCGTGCACGGTGTCGCCGGCGTGCACGAGCTGAAGTTGCCCAGCAGCGCGCCGTAGTTGTGGTTCACCATCGGCAGGAAATCGAGCCCGCGGATGAGGGTCAGCTTGTCGAGGTACGGAACGAGCGAGGGCCCGAGGATGCCCGAGATGCCCGTGGGCGTGCGGAAGTCCCGCAGCGGCGCCCAGGTGTAGGGCTGGCCGCTCACCAGCGGTTGGGTGAGCAGCGTCGTGCCGTCGGCCTTGCTGCCCTGGTAGCGCGCGTTCTTCAGCACGTACCCGTTGCCGGTGAAGGCCGGGTACCACTCGCGCACGAGCTGGGTGCTGAAGCTCTTGATGACGATGAAGGCTCTCGGGCCCGTGGCCTGGGCGCGCACGGTGCGGGGGACCAGCGAGGCGAGAGCGGGCAGGGCGAGGGCGGCGCCAGAGGCTCCCCGAAGGACGAGACGACGGCTCAAGGCGCTCATCGGGCCTCCGCGGTACGCAGGCAGAACGAGGAGCGTGCAACGGCCGGGGAGGTCACGGACCGTGCGCCGGACGCTCCCCGGAGGACGAGACGACGGCTCAGGGCGTTCATGGGGCCTCCACGGTGCGCAGACGGAAGGACGGCTCGAGCGCGATGGCCTTGAAGGCCTCGGCCAGCGTGCCGCCGTCACGCAGGCGTCTGGCCACCCGTGCTTCCGCGCAGCGGTCGGCGCCAGTCCTCGCGCTCCGTCGCAGGCTGGTCGCGGTGAAGTTGCGCACCAGGCACGCGTGCACGCGCCCGCTCTCGACGATGCGCTCGTTCAGCTCGGCGGCGTCGCGCACGGGCCGGTCGTCTTCGAAGCGCACGCGCGGCAGGCCCTCGACGTTCAGCGGCAGCTCGGCCAGCAGCGCCCCGGTCTGTTCGTCGAAGACGCGCTCGGTCGTCCGGAAGCGCCCCAGCGCGTCGAAGGCCTCCTGCACGTACCCGAGATCCGAAAAGCTCTGGTGGCAGCCGGTGCACAGCGTGTTGCCGGCGATCTTCGCTTCGTAGCGCTGACGCGTCGTCGACGTGGCCGACACTGGCGGCGGATCGAGCGCTCCGGGCGGCAGCGCCACCGGGTCGGGCTGGGGCAGGACGTCGCAGAGCAGCGCGCGACGCATCACCGCGCCGCGGTGGAAGGGGTTGGTCTGCTCCTGGTTCGAGGCGAGCAGGGCGGCCCGCTGGAGCAGGCCCTGCCGGTTCGACAGCGTCGGCGGCGCGCCCTGGCCATTCCACGGAGGGACGCCATAGAGGCCCGCCAGCACGGGAGACGGCGTCACCGAGTCGGTCGTCGTCAACAGCGCGTCCATCGAGGTGGGCGTCTCGAAGGTGTGCCGCTCGGTCAACCGGCGGATCTCGTCGGTCATGTCGGCCCAGGGATCTCCGGAGAAGTTGAGCCCCCGGGTGAGCGCGCGGAAGCCGGGGCGATCGGTCGAGAAGCCGGGGAAGGCCTCGAGCTTGAGCCATTCCTGCCAGAAGGCCCACAGGCCGCGGCGCGTGCGCGGGTCGGCGAAGACGCGATCGAGCTGTGCACGAAAGCCCGCCTCGGTCGCGAGGGTTCCATTGGCGGCCGCGTCGAGGAGCGCGTCGTCGGGCGTCGAGCGCCAGTAGGTGGAGGCCAGGCGTGAGGCCAGCTCGAAGCTCGTCAGCTCGAGGGGCCCTCCCGGCCCACGGGGCGCGCCGTCGACCTCGACCTGGTTGAGGAACGCGGGCGACAACATCAGCACCACCACCATGGCGCGCAGCGCCTCGGGCCCGCTGCGCGCAGCGTCGGCCACCGCCGTCAACTCGGCCCGCTCGTCATTGGTGAGCGGTCGCCGAAGCACCCGCCGGCCAAACCCCTCGAAGAGGCGGCTCCGGCAGGCTTCGGTGAAGCGCGCCTCGTTGCCACACGGGCCGACCAGCGCCGCGCGCGCCGTCGCGGACTGCTCGAGGCCATCACCAACGCCCGTCGCAACCGCGAACCAGGCGCTGACGTGCTCGGCCGAGAGGCGCGCGTCGTGGCTGAGGTACGTGAGGGGGCTGTCGGGCGGTACCGCGTCGAGCGCCGGCGTGATGGACGGCAGCAGGCTGCCCAGGCCGCTCTCGGTCAACACGTCGACGACGGTCTGGCGATACTGCCGTTGGGGCAGCCGCCTCAGCGGCGCCACGCCCGGGGCAGTCGTGCAGTCTTCACCCGGCAGATCGACGTCCGTCGCTGGCGTGTCCACCGACGCCGGCCCGTCGAACACGACGCCAGTGCAGGCCGTCAGCACCAGCAGCAGACTCGGGGACAGGCGCATGTCGGGTGAGAAGCGCGAGGCCGCTGGATCAGCTCAACGCGCGCAACACACCGAAATGACGTGCAGTGGCCTGGCGCTGCCAACTCGTGTGAACACGTGTTCCATCGTGGTGGGCGCCGCGTTTGCTCTGGAGGCAGGCATCGTCCCGAATCCACGGGAACCGTCATGGGGCCTCGCCATGAAGATCGCCCGCCCTCAGCCCACGTTCGCGTTCCTCGAGCAACGCCTCGCCAACCAGACCCGTCGCCTCGCCCAGGGCGTCGGCGCGAGGACGCTCACCGAGGCGGAAGCAGCGCCGCTGCGTCAACGGCTGAGCGCGGCGCAGGTGGGCCTCGATGGCAACGGCCTCCACGCCTGAACGTGCTCGAGCGCCTGAAGTTCGCTGCCCACGCGCCCGGGTTTCGTCGACACCCGTCGCTCCACCGCGCGCGTGCGTGGAGTAGGACGGCGGAATGCCGCTCTCGAAGCCGGTTCCGTTCCAGCCGTACGTCGACGACACGGGGGCCGAGCGGTTCCTCCACGGCACGAAGGCGACGCTTCCGATTGGCGCCCTCATCGAGCCGGGGCGCGCGTCGAACTACGGCGAGCGAACGCCGGCCGGCTGGGTCTACCTGACGGGTACGCTCGACCCGGCCACGTGGGGAGCCGAGCTGGCCATCGGCGAGGGCGAGGGGCACGTCTACGTCGTCGAGCCCACCGGACCTTTCGAAGACGACCCGAACCTGACGAACCAGAAGTTCCCGGGGAACCCGACCCGCTCCTTTCGCTCGCGGCATGCGCTGCGCATCGTCGGCGAGCTCGTCGGGTGGGTCGGTCACCCGCCCGAGCAGGTCCAGGCGATGAAGGACAGTCTGGCCCGCCTCGCGGCCCAGGGCGTGAAGGCCACCGAAGACTGAGGTTGCGGGGAGACGGCTCCCTCCGATGAACTGCACGGCGCATGGGCACGCCGAAGGTCGACGACGTCACGTTTCAAGTCGAGTGCATCACCCGAATCACGGCCATCGCGCAGGCCCAGCCGCTGTTGCCGCTGCGCTTCCTCGTGCCGCGTATTCTCGAGGCCTTCACGACGGCCGAGCTGGCGCGGGCCGATCGCCTGGCGCGTGAAGACGGCCACGCTTCGTTTCAGCAGCAGATCGAGCTGACGCTCCGTGACGTGGGCGGGCGCTGACAAAGCCCATCACCCGTCGCCCGCGCGCCATCGAATCGCACGACGACGACACCTCGCGCCTCAGTTCACCGGAGGACAGTCGGCCTCCCGGCCGGACTCCTTGCCGCCCGGCCAGTTCTCCTTGAACCACGTCACCTTGAACTGGGCGTTCCAGCACTCGACCCGCGTCGCGCCGCGATAGGTGCCCTCGTCGACGGTGAGCTGCGAGGCGCCGGCGCCGTCTTTCAGCCAGCGGCTGCGCACCGTTGACTTGCGAATGTTCGTGTCGGTCGTCGACAAGGCGAACACCATCGCGCCAGAGCCGTCTTCGCGGCGCTCCGAGCCGTAGCCCGCCTGCGACAGGCCGCTCGTGTTGCCCGGCGTGAAGGTGAAGGCCATCTGCGTGGCCTGCGGGAAGGTCGCCGTCTGGTAGCCGATGATGATCTCGTCGAGCTGCTGGAGCTGGGCGTCGAGCGTCAGCTTCGTCTTCACGCCCTTCACTGGCACCACGATCATGCCCATGCCTCGGCGAACGGTCTCGGCCGAAGCCTGGAAGCTGCCACGCACGAGATCGAAGAAGTCGGGCTCGCCGTTCTTCCGCGCCTGCACGTTCCACCCATAGGTCTCGCGCGGGTCGGTGCTCGTCAGCGTGATCGTCACCCGGAACTGCAACCCCGGCACGTCGGCGGCGCTGAAGGGGCCCCAGGTGCGCGAGTCGGCGGTGCGGCTCGTCGGCGGCTGCGCGCGCACGGTGTCGAGCACGCCCAGGAAGAAGTCGAGGAGCCCGTTGAAGTCCGTCACGGCCTTCTTCGTGTCGGCGTAGGCCTGTGACGGGTCGCCAGCGTTGAGCCCATCTCGCCGGGACAGCGGCTGGCTGGTGGCGCCGCTCGTCGGCAGCTGTGAGGCGAGCTCCCGCTTCGAGGGCAGCGCGGCGGCGAACTCGAGATCGGCGTTCGACCAGTTTCCGCCACAGGCGGTGAGGGCGAGCAGGGCAGGGCAGAGGAGGAGGCGCATGGTCAGTCCCGGAATTCGTAGGAGAGCAGCAGCCCGAACTCGGCGTACCCGAGGCTGCGCGTCTCGTCGACGTTGTAGAGGAGGTAGTGGACGCGGCCGCGACCGACGAGGCCGAAGCTCCGTGACATGCGCACCTTGAGGCCGAACAGCACGCCGGGGCTCATGGTGGTGAAGCCCTGCCGCGGGAACGAAGGATCGTCGAACTCGCGGTTCATGAGCGACAGGCCCAGCCGCGCGCCGAGGAACGGCACCCACGTGCCCTCTTGATTCCACTCGTACAGGAGCGACGTGCCGACGTTCACCAGGCTGTACCGGTACGTGATCGCCGTCCCCAGCCGTGGTGTGGCCACGCCGCCGGTGGCCCAGCCGTACTGCGCGTCGAAGCTCCACGCGAAGCCACGCCCGAAGAAGTTGTGCACCGTGCCCTCGCCACCCACCATCGGCGCCGAGGGGAACAGCCCGCCCGCCGTCGTCGGCGAGTCGAAGATGGCCTGGTACTGGCCGGTCGCCGAGACGCTCCAGTGCCGCGAGTAGACCGTCGACAGGCCCGTGCCCTTGACGGGATCGTCCGCGAAGCGCGCGTTCTTGAGCGCCCCTTCGTCGAGCGTCGTCACCTGGCCCTCGGTGATGCGCACCTCGCCCACGCGGAGCCGATCGGGCAGCCGGCGCTTCACCGTGTAGGTGCCGGGAGACAGCGCGATCATCCGCTCTCCGTCGGCCTTCACCAGCTCGGCCACCACCACGCCGCGCCGGTCGATGAGGAAGTACGTGCCCACCGGCGCCTCGGGCGGGAAGCGCAGGCCTTCGCGGCGCTGCACCACGTCGGTCAGCACGAGATCGCCATTGCCCGCGAGATCGAAGCTGAACGTCGGGTGCTGCGGGCCGGCGGCGCTGTCAGCGGTCGAGGCGACCGTGCGCTCGTAGGCATAGGCGTAGGCCTCCGAGAGGCTCACCCGACCGTCGCCGCTCTGATCGGCGCTGCCGAGCAGCCCGCTGGCGAGGTGGTACGAGAAGTAGCTCGCGCCGATCTGATCGGACTCCTGCGAGTCCTCGTCCGACGCGCTCGAGGTGAGAATGACGAGGCCCTTTGCGGCGCGCGTGGCGTCGGTCTCGACCTCGAAGGCTGGCGCCTTGCGCACGCCTTTGGTCCGCGTGAGCGCGCCGGAGCGACACGCGTCGAACACGGCGACCCGCATGTCCGTCGGGCCCTGCGCCAGCCGCGCCTTCACCGACTCGAGCGGGAGCTTGGTCGCACCCAGCCGCAGCGCGCCGTCCTTCGCGTGGCCGGAGTAGTAGAAGAACAGACTCGTGCGCTCGCCGCGGGCGCGCGCGTCACGGGCGCGGCGCTCGAGCTCACCCAGCGCGGTGAGCACGTCGTCGGCTCCCTCGTCGAGGAGCAGCATGGCGTCCTGCGACGAGGTGCCGCCGAGCCGCACCAGCACCTCGTGCATGCGCCGCGCGTCGTCGGTGGCGTAGAGCAGGGGGCGGGTGCCGTCTCCGCCCTGGTTGTTGCCCACGAGGAGCGCGAAGCGTCGCGTCGGCCCTCCCGGGGGCGCGGGCTGGGCCCACACCGACGACGCGAGCAGCCCGCCGAGCAGCAACAGCCCGGCCCTTCGGCGCTTCGCTGGCAGCGGTCGGCTCACGGCTTGAGGAACGTCCGGTGGAACTGCTCTCCAGGCAAGGGGAGGGTGCCCAGCTTCGTCAGATCGCCCCGCGCGTCCTGCCAGGCGAGCCGAAGCGGCGCGGACACCTGATCGATCGACAGCGGAGAGGCCGAGAGCACCACCACGACGCGCTCGAGCCCGCGGCCGGTGAACTCGAGGCTGTCGGGCAGCCACGTCGTCTCGGCGCCGCCCGGCAACGACAAGCTGTGCCCGTTGTCGACGTAGATGGGCGTGATCTCGCCCGCGTCGTCGATGCTCACCACGAGGCCGTACTTCCACTCCGAGGCGACCAGCCCGAGCCGCACGCGCTCGCCCGGCGCCAGCGCCTCTGGAACCGAGGGCTCAGCCGACGCCGTGCGCTGCGCTCCACCCCCAGCCACCCGCACCTCGACGCTGGCGCCGCCCTTGGTCCGGTTGCCCCCCGCGAGCTCGGGCTCGACGCGCGCCAGGACGAGCTGCACACCCGCCACCACCGTCAGGCCCGCGGCCAGGGCGAGCACCGGAGCCGCCCATCGTCGCGTCGGCGCCGGCCGCTGCGCCTGCCGCGCCGCCCGCTCCACGCCCGCCGCGAACCGATCGAACGAGATCTCGCGCTCGAACTGCCCCTGCTCCTCGGCGAGCGCCGCCAGCGTGGCCTGACACACGGAGCAGCCCGCCACGTGCGCCTGCACCCCACCGTCGAGCGCTTCCCCCGCGCGCAGCCGCCGCAGCGTCAACGAGCCCGGGTGCTTCACTTCTGCCGCGCTCATGAGGCGTCTCCATCGTCGGCGCGGAGCGCCTGGCCCGTCGCCTCGGTGAAGGCGTTCAGGCGTTTGCGGATCGTCGGCACCGAGCGCCCGAGGAGCCTCGCCACCTCTTCCAGCGTCAGATCGTCGACCCAGTAGTGGATCACCGCGGCCTGGGTCTCGACGTCGAACTTCGACAGTGAGCGGCGCACGAAGTCGCGTGCCTCGAGGCTCCCGGGGCCGCCGTGGGCCTCGCCCTTCACCTGCTCCATCGCGCCGTACTGGTCGTGCCAGGCCGCGCGCTTCTCGCGCAGCACGTTGAGGCAGTGGTTGGTGGCGATGGTGAGCAGCCACGTCAGCGGGCTCGCCTCACCGCGAAACGAGGCCTCGTTCACCATCGCCTTCGCGAACACGTCCTGCATGGCATCCTCGGCGGCCGTCGGATCCTTCAAGAGAAAGCGGCACCGCTGGAACACGGCGCCGCCGTACGTCGAATACAGCTGCTTCAGCCACGCCCGCCCGGCGCTCCTGCCTCCGTCGATGACCTCGAACGCCGGGCGGACCATGGGCACGATGTTACGGCGCGTACTCCGCTGTGGTGAACGGACCGCACGCGCTCGCCTGGCCGTAGTTGCCGGTCTGCGCGGTGAGGAACGACGCGTCGAGGTAACGCGAGGCGAAGCCGTTGTCCCAGCACTCCGAGACGGTGGCCGTACCGCCCACCACGTCACCGCCCGAGATGCGCACGTCGCTGCG
Organism: Myxococcaceae bacterium; assembly: GCA_033763395.1. Lineage (GTDB taxonomy): Bacteria > Myxococcota > Myxococcia > Myxococcales > Myxococcaceae > Xiheimicrobium. Next base: position 10,781 of record JANRKQ010000059.1, on the reverse strand, counting down.
ACCGGCGCCGGCCTGCACCCAGCGCGACTTGACCGTCAGCGTCTCGATGGCCGCGCCCGGGGTGATGAAGTTCTTGTTCTGCCGGAACTCGAAGGAGCCGCCCATGTTCGGCGTCTCGCGGTACTTGTAGTTGGCGTCGGTCAGCATCTGCGTCTCGTCGTCCATCACCTTCTCGAAGCGCGCGTCGATCGCCACGTCGGCCGCGGCCGTCTGCTTCGAGTAGACGTAGCTCGCCTTGCCGACCTCCTTGCCGTGCTCGGGCAGCGTCTTCGCCTGATCCCAGTCGAGCAGGAAGGTGCCAGAGCCGAGCTTGTCGCCGGTGGTGACGTGCGAGCCGGCCAGCACGGTGCGGAACGCCGAGTCGGCCTCGGTCTTGCCCTTGCCCTCGAGCAGGTACTCGAACTGGTTGTCCGCCACGCGGGTGACGGTGAAGCGGTAGGTGTTGGGTGAGAGCGCCTCGGTGTGCGGACCCCACACGGCGACGTTCTGGTTCACGCTGGTGGGCGGGTACTTGGCGATCTCCTCGACGAGGTTGAGCACCGCGCCGCCCGCGCCGTTGACGAGCACCGTCACGCCGCGCGTCACCTTGTAGAACTCGGCCGTCTGGCCCTCGAGGCCGTCGCGGCGCTGCCCGTCACCGGTGAGCGCCCGGGCGTTCTCGGGCAGGTTCAGCTTCACCGTGTCGGCCCTGGGGAACCCCTTGCGAAACGGCTCTCCGGCGTCGACGCCGCACCCCGTCAGCGTGAGCCCCACCACTGCTGCTGCTGCCATCATCACGCGCTTCATGTGTGTCCTCTCCTCGAGTGTGGCCCGGTTCGTCCGGACCGTCGCCTGGTTGGACACAGCCGCCCGAAGAAACCGAAAGGCGGGTGAATCACGAGGTGTTTCAGTGACTTCCGTCGTTCCCATGAGACTGAAATCATGTGCGAGGGCTGTGTGAGCTGCGCTATCGCACCTCGCTCCACCTGGGAGGTTTCATGCAGAAGTCCATGCTCGTCGCGGTCGCCGTTCTTTCGTCGTGTTCCATGATGCAGCGGTCGCAGACCGAGCAGGTCGTCGCGGCCACGCTGGTGTCGGATCAGCAGGAGACCGAGCTCGGCTTCCAGGTGCACGAGGAGCTGAAGAAGGAGAACACGAAGTTCCTCGAGAACCCCGACGTGGGCTTCTACGTGGGCGGGTTGGTGCAGAAGCTCACGCCCTTCGCGGACAAAGACCGGCCGGGCGTGAAGTGGCAGTACTTCGTCATCGACGACCCGAAGACGGTGAACGCCTTCGTGACGCCCGGGGGCCGGATCTACATCTACACGGGCCTGCTGCTGACCGCCGACACCGAGTCCGAGGTGGTGGGCGTGCTGGGCCACGAGCTGGCGCACGTCGTCGCGCGGCACACGGCCCGTCAGCTCGTCGCGGCGAAGGGCCTCGAGACGGTGGCCGCCATGGCGCTGGGCAAGGACCCGAGTGACATCGCGCTGCTCGCCGCGGGCCTCGTCGGCAGGGGCTCGATCATGGCCTACGGCCGCGACATGGAGCTCGAGGCCGATCAGTACGGCGGCAAGTACGCCAACGCGGCCGGGTACGATCCGAAGGGGCTGGCGACGTTCTTCGAGAAGCTGCGCGCGCAGGGCGAGCTGCCGCAGTTCCTCACGTTCCTCTCGACCCACCCGACGAACACCGAGCGCATCGAGAAGATCAACGCGTCCATCGTGGCCAACGGGTGGACGTCGAAGGAGCAGGGAACGGCCGCGCTCAAGGCCATTCAGGCGAAGATCCCCCGCTGAGGGGAGGTCAGGCTGTCGACGCCGCGCACCTCGTTCTGGACGACAGCGCGAGGGGACCGCGGGCCGGCTCCGCGCAGTTGGCCGGCTCCATCTACAGCCGTTGTCCCGCCTCGAGGCGGGACGCGCTTCAACCCCGGCACGCTGAAGGGGTTTCGACCTGCGCGGCGACGCAAAGCCCGCGGTGGGGCCGCTCGGCAACGAGCACTTCAACAGGGCCTCGCCGGTTGCTGGGCTAAGGCGTCGCCAGGGGGTCTGGCTCCGACTCCCGCCGCGGCCGAGGCCTGCACGAGGCGCACGGGCCGGGCTGCAGGCCTCCTTCGCTGGGCAGAGGTCGCTCTTCGCCTCGGTTCCCCCGGTGTGGCCGAAGCGCGGCAGGGTGACGAGCGACTTCGGCTCGAGCCGGTCCTCACCCAACGCGTCGGCGGAGTCTTGAACCGGGCCAACGGCCTACTTCGGGGGGCCGGCATCTCCGGGCACGTCGAGCAGCTCTTCGACGTCCCAGGGGAGTTCGTTGAGCCGCGACGCATCGATCTCGACGATCACCCTGCGGGTCCCGACTGCGTACGAAAAGCCCTGCTTGCCGTCGACCGCGCGGCCGATTCGCAGCTCGGCCAGAACGCCCTTCTCCCCAGAGAGGGTGACGATGCGCGCGGCCTTGTCGTCGAGGCCGAAGCGCTCGAACGACGAGGCGTCGGGCTTCTCGCTGATGACCTCTCCAGCCTTCACGGCCGACAGCATCCACAGGGCGTTCGCGACCTTGTAGGCCCTGGCCGGGCCCGGCTTCGGAGCGGTCACCTTCCAGCCTTCGATGCTCTGGCTGCCCGGCTCGCGCTCGACGGCGACGGTCCGCTCGCGCCCCTTGAAGACGAGCTTCGTGACCTTCTGCCTCGCGAAGGGGATCACCGATCGGTCTCGCAGCTCGGCGATGTTGCGATCCATGGTGTTGCGGGCCGTCGCCGCGACCTGGGCGATGAGCCGCTCGTCGCCATCCTCCCGCATCGCGTACAGCCCCTCGCCGGCGTCGCCCTGAGGCGCCGCGAGCGTGAAGGTGACCGACTTGCCGCCCGACTCGACGACGACGCGCGACAGCGGTGTGTCGAAGCCGAGCGCCGTGCGGGAGGCCGGTGAGACGTCCGAGACGAACGCCGTGGCCCGCTCGCCCCGCAGCGCCCCGAACAGGCCGGTCACCGACACCGTATCGGCGAGCGCGTCTTCTGGCCGGGTGAAGTGCCAGAGCGTGTCGTCGCGCTTCTCGAAGCTCCAGTCGTTGGCGGCGCTCTTCAGCGAGAACCGGGTCGTCGTCGCCTCGTCGAAGGTGAAGATCGCCTTCTCGCGGAGATCGAACGTCGTCTTCGCGAGCGACCAGCGCACCCCGCCCTCGGCCACCTGGATCTTCCGGCTCCCGTCGCGGCGCATGAAGATGCTCCCGTCGAAGGGGTTCTCGACGCCGCCCTCGAGCTTCGCGGTCTTCTTCTGCCCGTCCACCAACGCCTCGGCCTCGACCGAGAAACGAGGCTTCGCCAGCCCATACTTCTCGAGCTCGGCGTCGGTCGCCTCGCCCTCGAGGCTGGCCTTGAAGCGGGCCGTCTGGAGCTGGCTCACCACGCCATCGACGACGAGCGCGTCGACCTTCGCCTGAATCGGCGCGGTGATGCGCCACGGGCCGCCGGGCTCGCGCTCGAGCACCGTCGTCTCTCCCTGCGCGGTGACGACGAGGCGAACGAAGTCGGCGCGGGCGCCACCGTCGACGGAGCGCTCGACGCGATCGGGCGCGAACAGCCGCTCCTCGAGATCCTTCTGGGCCGCCTTCTTCTGATCGGCCTGGTGCACCCCCTGGTAGGCGTAGAAGCCGACGCCCGCGGCCCCGGCCACCAGCACCACCAGCGACAGCAGCGTCTTCTGGATCTGGCTCATGTCAGATCACCGCGACCGCCGCGCGAGCCAGATGGTGAGGCCCACGGCGATGAGCAGGGTGGGGATGACGTCCATCACGACGAGTCCGATGTTGCTCATCATGGCGCCGTCGACCTCGAGCGAGGAGATGTCGCGATCAGGCGCGCGAATGGTGAGCTTCGCCGGCTGGTTGCTCGCCCAGCCCAGCGCGTTGAGCACGAGGTTGCGGTTGGGCTCGAGGGCGAAGAGCTTCCACAAGAGCAGGAAGCTGCCGAACACCACCACCCGCGTCTGGGGCGACCGGGCGTTCGGCGCCGAGACGTCGCGGGTCGAGACGGTGACCACCGCGAGCTGGCCGGCCTTCTCGCCGGGATCGAGGGTGGGCGTCTGCTCGAGCTTCGTCTCGAGCCAGGCCTCGGGCGTGGTGAGCACCGCGGCGGTGGCCTTCACCTCGGGCAGGGTGCCCTCGCGCAGCACGGTGAGGGAGCGCGCGGCCTCCATGATCACGTTCATCTTCGTCGCCTTCAGCGGAGCCACCATCTCGTGATCGCCGAAGAACGGCGTGACGATGAAGTACGGCTGGCTCGGCTCGAGGCGCGGGTCGGCGACGAGGCCGTTGTCGACCTGCACGCCATACTTCGCCAGCACCGCGTCGAGCCCCGGCTCGGCCTCGGGCGCCGCGAAGTAGAGCAGCCGCCCGCCGTCTTCGAGGTACTGCTCGATGAGCCGCTTTTCCCCTTCGGTGAAGGGCGACCGCGCGCCGGCGATGATGACGGCCGCCGCGTCCTTCGGGACGCCGTTCTTCTCGACGAGGTTGAGCGGCGCGACGTCGTAGCCGTCGGCCGTGAGCGAGGTGCGCACGCGCTCGAGGTTCGGCGAAGGGCCGCTCTCGCCCGGCACCTTCTGGGCCTCGAGCGGCAGCTCGCCGTGGCCTTCGACGACGTACACCCGCTGCTCGCCGACCTTCACCAGGCGGATGAGGGCGTTCGTCAACTCCTGCTCCCCTTTGCCCGGGTCGGCCAGGTTCGGCAGGCTCGCGCGCCCCGACGACTCGTCGGGCTGGCCGAGGTTCTTCACCAGCACTGCGGCGAAGTCCTGCTCGCGGATCTTGTACTTCGCCACCAGCTCGAACTCCTTGCGCGGGTTGACGCGCTCCCACGAGAAGTTCGGCGTCTCGGCAGCGTACTTGCGGAAGAGATCGTCGAGCGTGTCAGGCACGCCCTCGGTGGCGAAGACGTAGACCTTGATGGGCGCCTTGAGGCTGGCCAGCGTGTCGCGAGTCTGCTGCGACAACGAGTTGAGCTTCTTGCTCGTGAGATCCCAGGTCTGGTTCCGCTTCGCGAGAATGAAGTTCGCGCCGACCAGGATCGCCACGAACGCCAGGCCGATGAGCGCCGACGACGAGAAGAAGAAGACGGTGCGCGCCCAGGTGGCGATCTTCTCGCCGTTGAGCACGGCCCAGAGCACCACGAGCGAGAGCCCGAGGACCAGCTTCACCCAGAAGGCGACCTGGGACGACTGCATCACGCCCAGGGTGAGCGGCGAGGTGAAGACGAGGAGCAGCCCCGTCGCGCCGATGGCGGCCGAAAAGCGCTTCATACCCACCGCCTCGACTCGACCGAGCGGTGCGTCGCCACCAGGAACGCCGCGATGAGGCTCGAGAAGAACACGAGCGGCCGCAAGTCGAAGACGCCCCGCATGAAGTTGCGCAGCTGCGCCTCGAACGACGCGTACTCGAGGATGCTGCGCAGGGGCTCTCCGGCGCTCGGCGCGAGGATGCGGACGATCAGCAGCAGCAGCGACACGCAGAACGTCACGATGATGGCGACGATCACCGACTCGGTCAGCGACGAGATGAAGGTGCCGATGGCCAGAATCGCGGCGCCCCACACGAGCAGGCCGAGGAAGCCCAGCAGCACGGTGGGCCATTCGAGCGTGGTGGTCTTCTCCGAGGTGACGGCTGAGAACGACGAGCCGAACACCGTGAGCACGCCCGGGTAGATCAGCATCAGCGCCACGGTGAGCGACACCAGCAGCAGCCCACCCAGGTACTTGCCCAACACGATCTGCGTCGTCGACACCGGAGACGTCATCAGCAGCTCGAACGTCTTCTGACGCCGCTCGTCGGCGAAGAGCCGCGCCGACAGCACCGGCACCAGGAACATCATCACCATCAGCATCGCTGAGAAGGTCGGCATGACGACGCCGTCGGTGAGGTTGCGCAGGAACTGGAACTCGGGCTCGACCTGGCTCCACCCGCCTGACAATTGCGCGACGTCTGCGTGCGCGCGGCGGAAGTCGGTGAGCGAGCTCATGAAGAACGTCGAGGCGACGAAGCTGAAGAAGGTGAAGACGATCCACGCCCAGGGGGTGGTGAGGAAGACCGTCAGCTCCTTCTTCGCGATGGCGATGATGGTGCGCATGGGTCAGTTCGCAGTCAGCTGAATGAACTTCTCTTCGAGGCCGTTCTCTTTGCCTCCGGTGATGGCCGCCATGGTGTTGTCGGCGACGATCTTCCCGCGGTGGATGATGAGCACCTGCTCACAGATGGCCTTCACCTCGGCGAGGATGTGCGTCGACAGCACGACGGTGTGCTTGCCCGACAGGCCCTTGATGAGCTGGAGCACCTCGTTGCGCTGCCGCGGGTCGAGGCCCTCGGTGGGCTCGTCGAGGATGAGCAGCTTCGGGTTGCCTATGAGCGCCTGCGAGATGCCGACACGCTGGCGGTAGCCCTTCGAGAGCGTGCCGTTGAGCCGATCGAGCTCGCTGGTGACGCCGGTGGCCGCGGCGCACCGCTCGATCTCCTTCGCCACCTGCGCGCGGGGCACGGCCTTGAGCTCGGCCACGAACTTGAGGAAGCCGCGCACCGTGAGCTCGGGGTACAGCGGAGGTGTCTCGGGCAGGTACCCGATCTGCCGCTTCGCCTCGAGCGGCTGCTCGAAGACGTCGAAGCCGGCGACGCGCGCCTTGCCCTCGGTCGCCGGCATGAAGCCGGTCAGGATCTTCATCGTCGTCGACTTGCCCGCGCCGTTGGGGCCGAGGAAGCCGACGATGGCGCCCTCGCGAATCGTGAACGAGAGCCCGTCGATGGCCGTCCGGTCGCGGTACTTCTTGGTGAGGCGCTCGACCTCGATCATCGCCATGCGGGGGTGACTCCTTCCAGGGTGCAGAAGCGGCGCGACTTGTAAGGACCGGGTCCCGAAGAGTCAACGCGCAACCCGAGGGAATCTCAAAGGTTGGCCCGTCGACGTCGTCCAAGGAGCCACGCTGCGAGCGCTGCCGTGAGAGCGCCGCCCGGGGCCGCGCCGCACCCGCGGCAGGCGGCTTCGAGCTCGAGTGACGGCTGCCCGGCCACTTCGGCGATGACCTTCAGCGGCGCGCTGCAGCTCGTCGCGACAGGCCCGAGATCAAGAGTCGGCTCGTTGCGCAGCAGGCCCCAGCCGGTGTCCCTCCGCGAGACCCAGTACCAGCCGTGCTCCTCGATGACTGAGACTCGGGTCAGCGGAAGCCACGGGATGAGCTCAGCTGAGAACTGAAGCTGCATGGGCGTCTCGAAGCCTCCCTGGTTGCCCCGCACTGGTGTCCCCAGCGTCAGCTGCCCGATGGAAGTCGGGCGCTCGCTCGGTGGGCCCACCCGAAACATGGACGTGATGGTGGCCTGGTCGTGCGACGCACAAGCCCGGGAGCGGAGCGTGATCTCTTCACCGACGGCGAGCGGGCCCGCGGCGAAGAGCGAGCCGTGCGGGTTGGAATCCAGCGGCTCGAGCGGAAGGTCCGACTCGAGTCGAAACAGGGTGTCGTTGCCCACGAAGGTCGAAGCGTTCGCAGGAATGGTCGCGCCGTCAGTCGGCGCGATCCGGCACGGTCTCGCCACGCGCTCTGCCTGCGCCGTCGCAGAGAGGCCCAGCGCCCATGGCAGGAAAATGGCAGTCGCTCGACGCATGGTCCCGGCTTCTGCATGCGCGATGCCCACGCCGCGGCGGTTGCGTTCGCACCCCGGGCTGGTATTGATTCCCGAGTCAATCTTCGACCCCGCGCGCCGACTTCGACGCGCCATTCTCCAGGAGCCGCCATGCCCAACCACTTCACGCCCGAGCACGAAGCCTTCCGCAAGTCCGTTCGCCAGTGGGTCGAGCGCGAGCTCGCGCCGCACGCGCTCGAGTGGGATCACGCCGGCATCTTCCCCAGAGAGGTCTTCAAGCAGGCCGGCGAGCTCGGCTTCCTCGGCATCAACCACGACGCGAAGTACGGCGGCTCGGGCCTCGACTACTGGTACGTCACGGCCTTCTGCGAAGAGCTCGTGCACAGCCGCAACGCCGGCGTGAACATGGCGCTCCTCGTCCAGGGCCAGATGGCGACGCCGATCATCAACGAGATCGGCACCGACGAGCAGAAGCGGCTGTTCCTCGAACCCGCGCTCAAGGGCGAGAAGATCGCCGCCCTCGGCGTGTCCGAGCCGGGCGTCGGCAGCGACGTCGCCAACCTCAAGACGACCGCCCGCCGCGTCGGAGACGACTACGTCATCAACGGCTCCAAGATGTGGATCACCAACGGCACCCGCGCCGACTTCATCACGCTCGCGGTCCGCACCGGTGACGCTGGCTACGGCGGCATCTCGCTGCTCACGTTCCCCACCGACGTGAAGGGCTTCTCGGTCTCGAAGAAGCTCGAGAAGATCGGCAACCTCTCCTCCGACACGGCGATTCTCTTCTTCGAGGACTGCCGCATTCCCGCGCGCTACGTGCTCGGCGAAGAGAACGAAGGCTTCTACCACATCATGACCAACTTCCAGGGCGAGCGGCTCACCGCGGCGCTCATCGCGAACGCGGGCATGGACCTGATGGTGAACGATGCGATCCGCTACGGCAACGAGCGCTCCGCGTTCGGCAAGCCGCTCATCAAGTACCAGGTGTGGCGGCACAAGTTCGTCGAGCACCTCACCGCCATCGAGGCGTCGCGCCGCCTCGGCTACCACGCCGTCGAGCTCTTCGAGGCGAAGGAGAACCCGGTGAAGGAGATCTCGATGGCCAAGCTCTTCGCCGGCGACCTCGCGCAGAAGGTGGCCTACGACTGCCAGCAGTTCTACGGCGGCATGGGGTACATCGAAGAGACCCACATCGCCCGCGCGTTCCGCGACATCCGGCTCATCACCATCGGCGGCGGCACCAGCGAGATCATGAAAGAGATCGTCTCGAAGCTGGTCGGCTTCTGACCGTTCGGTGACCCCCTCGGCTTTGCCTCGCAAACCCCCGTCGTTATAGAACCGTCACTCATGGATACTACGCTCGCTGCCCCTGTCGTCTCCCAGTCTTCTTCGTCGCCCTCCGCCTCGACCGAGCCCGCTGTGCTGGTGCTCACCGAGTCCGCGGTCAAGCAGGTCAAAGAGGTCATCGCGACGCAGTCGCTCGACGGCCACTTCCTCGCGGTGCGCGTCGTGCCGGCGGGCTGCAGCGGCCTCGGGTACGACCTGAACCTCGTCAAGGAGTCGAAGGAAGGCGACCTCGTCTGGACCCAGGACGGCGTGCAGATCTGCACCGACAAGATGTCGGCGAAGTACCTCGCGGGCACCCACATGGACTGGGTGAAGACCGACACGGCGGCCGGCTTCAAGTTCGAGAACCCGAACGCGAAGTCGTCGTGCGGGTGTGGTTCGTCGTTCTCGGCCTGAGCCAGTCGTGCGGAGGGGGCTCGCTGGACTCCTGGTGATCATCGCCGGCTGTGTCACCGCGAAGGACGCGGTCGGCGGCGGCGATGCCCGGCTCGACGAGGCCGGGCGCCCCGACGCTCCCGAAGTGCGCAAGGGGTCCGCCTCGTGTGGGCCCGAAGGGAAGGGCGACCTCGTCGTCCTCGACGGTCGAACGGGCGGCCCGCTCGGCTGCCTCGACGTCACCATCACCGCCGAGCCCATGTCGTGCCCCGCGTCGAACGAGTGCCCCACGACGACGGTGTTCCGCGGGCTGACGAACCGCGCCGGTCAGGCGTTGGCCACCAGTGCCCTGTCGTCTGCGCGCCTCGTCGCCGTCGCCGATGGGTTCGCCCCGGCCGTCGTCTCGAACGCCACGACCAGGCCGAACGCCGTGCTCGAGCTCGAGCTGATGCCGACCGACGGCTACTGGCTCAAGGTGCTCGACCCCGACGGCAACTACCTGCACGACGTCTCGCTCACCTTCCGACAGGGTGACGCCGTCATCGCTCAGCTGCGCACCAACGTGCTCGCGAACGTCGTCTTCGCCCAACGCCAGCCCTTCTCGGGTCAGCCCGTCACCGTCGAAGCCGAGGGCTACCAGGCGCTCGTGGTGACGGATGTCTCGGAGCTCGGTGACGACGGCCACACCCTCGTCCTGAGACGCTGAGGCGCCCGCGCGCGCGTCAGCTCCGCACGAGCGACAACCAGCGCGCACCACGATCTTTGCGGCTCAGGCGTTCGGACCGCCGCTCGCTCGCGTCAGCCGCCGCCGTCTTCTCCGCCTCGGTGTCGAACACCAGCGGCGGCACCGGGAGCTTCTTCCCGTCCTTGTCGAGCGCCACGAAGGTGAGCAGCGCGCTGGTGGTGAGCTGCCGCTCTCCTGTCACCGGGTGCTCGCTGTGCACCGTGACGCCGATCTCCATCGAGGTGGTGAACGCCGCGATGACGCGCGCGCGGAGCGTCACGGCCATGCCCACCTTGATCGGCGCGTGGAAGTGCAGGTCGTCCATCGAGGCCGTCACCACCGTCTGGCGGGCGTGGCGCTGCGCGCAGACCGCGGCGCAGATGTCGATCCACCCCATCACGCTGCCACCGAAAGCAGCGCCGAGCGCGTTCGCGTCGCCCGGCAGGAGGATCTGCGTCATCTCGGTCAACGAGTCCTTCGGGCGCTTCGCGGGCACGGAGTTCATGCCCGCGGCATAGCAGAGGGCTCGTGGTGGTGCGGCGACCGACCGAGGCGGTGAGTGCGGCATCCCGGTCGACAGGTCGAATGCGGTGTACGACGTGCCAACGGCGACTCGTCGTCGCTCACGCTTGCCGTCACCTTCAGATCGAACTCGAGCAGACCGGCGTGTTCGTGGGAGCGATCGCACAGATCGAACCAGCACTGGAGGGACCGAACGCGTCGCTTCGCAGCGGTCGAC